>NZ_BAAGVH010000015.1:0-1062 GCF_054780975.1 Tsukamurella serpentis | reverse complement strand
AACCCGTTGTGGGGTAGCCGTAGCGAAAGCGAGTCCGAATAGGGCGTTTGAGTCGCCGGGTCTGGACCCGAAGCGGAGTGATCTACCCATGGCCAGGGTGAAGCAGCAGTAAGATGTTGTGGAGGCCCGAACCCACTTAGGTTGAAAACTGAGGGGATGAGCTGTGGGTAGGGGTGAAAGGCCAATCAAACTCCGTGATAGCTGGTTCTCCCCGAAATGCATTTAGGTGCAGCGTCGCGTGTTTCTTGCCGGAGGTAGAGCTACTGGATGGCCGATGGGCCCTCACAGGTTACTGACGTCAGCCAAACTCCGAATGCCGGTAAGTGAGAGCGTGGCAGTGAGACTGCGGGGGATAAGCTTCGTAGTCGAGAGGGAAACAGCCCAGATCGCCGGCTAAGGCCCCTAAGCGTGTACTAAGTGGAAAAGGATGTCCGGTCGCGAAGACAACCAGGAGGTTGGCTTAGAAGCAGCCACCCTTGAAAGAGTGCGTAATAGCTCACTGGTCTAGTGGCTGGGCGCCGACAATGTAGCGGGGCTCAAGTACACCGCCGAAGCCGCGGCATTCACACTTTTGAGTGTGGATGGGTAGGGGAGCGTCGTGCAGCCGTAGAAGCAGCAGTGTGAACTAGTTGTGGAGGCTGCGCGAGTGAGAATGCAGGCATGAGTAGCGAATGACAAGTGAGAAACTTGTCCTCCGGATGACCAAGGGTTCCTGGGCTAGGTTAATCCTCCCAGGGTGAGTCGGGACCTAAGGCGAGGCCGACAGGCGTAGTCGATGGACAACGGGTTGATATTCCCGTACCCGTGTCAGATCGCCCATGATGAATCAGTTGTACTAACCGTCCTGATGAGGCTGGATCACCTTCGGGTGGCGTGCCTTGGATGCACGGGACCTCGGCTGGTAGTAGTCAAGCGATGGGGTGACGCAGGAAGGTAGTGGGGCCAGTCAGTGGTTGTACTGGTGTAAGCCTGTAGGGCGAATCGTAGGTAAATCCGCGGTTCATGTGCCTGAGAGGTGATGCGTAGCCGTTGCGGCGAATTCCATGATCCTATGCTGCCGAG
>NZ_BAAGVH010000013.1:0-1147 GCF_054780975.1 Tsukamurella serpentis | reverse complement strand
GGGCGTGTTGGTAGTTGTTCTCGTATTCGACGGGAGCGAGGTAGCCGATGCCGGAGTGCCGGCGGCGGGGGTTGTACCAGGCTTCGATCCAGTCGAAGATCGCCGAGGCAAGCTGCTCCGGGGTGTTCCACTCGCGGGTGTCGAGTAGCTCGCGTTGCATCGTCGACCAGAACGATTCCATCATCGTGTTATCCACGCTGGATGCGACACGTCCCATCGACCCGAGCATCCCCGCCGAACGGAGCCGTTCGCCGAAAACCCAAGAGGTATATTGGGATCCGCGGTCAGAGTGCATGATCGTCCCCGCATCTGGGGTGCGTCTCCACAACGCCATCTGCAACGCGTCGACGACGAGTTCAGTGCGCATATGATCGGCGATCGACCACCCGACGATCCGCCGGGAAAAGGTGTCGAGAACGCCGCAGCAATAGACCTTGCCGGTCTTGGTCGGGTGCTCGGTGATGTCTGTGCACCAGATCTGATCCGGGCGGGCAGCGACGAATCGCCTTTCGACAAGATCATCGTGCACCGCTGGTGCGGGCTTACGATGCTTCTTCCGACGCGATCCGATCCCGGCGACTCCGAGCATCCGCATCAACCGGGCGATTCGTTTTCGGCCGGTCCGTATCCCGCTGCCGAGCCGCAGGTCCGCATGAACTCGAGGTGAGCCATAGCACCCACGGGATCCGATGTGAATGTCACGGATCTTGTTGGCTAAATGAGCATCTGCCTCGTCCCGCTCCGACGCGGGACGACTCCGCCACTCGTAGAACCCCGATGTTGAGACGTTCAGCACCCGGCAGGCCACCGCGACGGAGAATCCGTCGGCGGCAAGTTCACAGACCAGCCGGAACCCTATTTTGGGAGGACGTTCTCCCGCGCGAAGTACGCGCTGGCACGTTTGAGGATCTCGACCTCCTGCTCCAGGCGCTTCTTGTCGCGGCGCAACTGAGCCAGCTCCGCCCGTTCGGCAGTGCTCAGACCTTCCTTGCGGCCGGCATCGACATCGTCGATGCTCATCCACCTGCGTAAACACGACTCGGAGATACCGAGATCCTTCGCGATCTGCGCGACGGAAGCACCGTCCTCACGGGTCAGGTTCACCGCCCGGCGGCGGAACTCCTCAGGATGGGCAGCGGGCATGACA
>NZ_BAAGVH010000012.1:0-530 GCF_054780975.1 Tsukamurella serpentis | reverse complement strand
GCAAGGAGCCGATGAAGGACGTGGGAGGCTGCGATATGCCTCGGGGAGCTGTCAACCGAGCTGTGATCCGAGGATTTCCGAATGGGGAAACCCAGCACCAGTCATGTGGTGTTACCCGCCGTTGAATATATAGACGGTGTGGAGGGAACGAGGGGAAGTGAAACATCTCAGTACCCTCAGGAAGAGAAAACAATAGTGATTCCGTGAGTAGTGGCGAGCGAAAGCGGATGAGGCTAAACCATGCACATGTGATACCGGGTAGGGGTTGTGTGTGTGGTGTTGTGGGGTTCATCTTTCCAGTTCTACCTGGCTGGACAGCAGTGAGAAAACATCATGTTAGGTGAAGTGGCCTGGAATGGTCTGCCGGAGAGGGTGAGAGTCCTGTAACCGAAAACGTGGTGTCTGTTGTGATGGATTCCCGAGTAGCAGCGAGCCCGTGGAATTTGCTGTGAATCTGCCGGGACCACCCGGTAAGCCTGAATACTACCTTGCGACCGATAGCGGACAAGTACCGTGAGGGAAAGGTGAAA
>NZ_BAAGVH010000011.1:0-586 GCF_054780975.1 Tsukamurella serpentis | reverse complement strand
GCGGATCTGCAGGGTGTAGTCGATGACCTTGGCCAGCACCGCGTCCGAGGTCTTCTCACCGCGGATGATCTCCACCAGTGGCATCTTGTCGACGGGGGAGAAGAAGTGGATGCCGATGAAGTCCTCGGAGCGCTTGACGCCCTCGGCGAGGATGGTGATCGGCAGGGTGGAGGTGTTCGAGCCGAGGATGGCGTCGGGTTCGACGATGTCCTCGATCTCGGCGAAGACCTTGTTCTTGACCTCGACGGATTCGAAGGCGGCTTCGATCACCAGGTCGACTCCGGCGAAGTCCTGCGGGTCGACGGTCGGGGTGATCCGGGCGAGCAGCTGCGCCGACTTCTCGGCGGTGGTGCGGCCCTTGGCCAGTGCCTTCTCCTCCAGCTTGACGCTGTAGTCCTTGCCGCGGTCCGCGGCGGCCTGGTCGATGTCCTTGAGGACGACCTCGATGCCGGCCTTGGCGGAGACGTAGGCGATGGCCGCGCCCATCATGCCGGCGCCGATCACGCCGACCTTCTTGGCGGTGTACTTGTCGAATCCGTCGGGGCGGCTGCCGCCGCCGTTGATGTGCTGCAGGTCGAAGAAGAAC
>NZ_BAAGVH010000010.1:0-1422 GCF_054780975.1 Tsukamurella serpentis | reverse complement strand
AGAAGGGGGACCTCGTCTGGTGATGGCCTTCACGGTCTGAGCTGGGTGGGGTCGCAGAGACCAGAGAGAAGCGACTGTTTACTAAAAACACAGGTCCATGCGAAGTCGTAAGACGATGTATATGGACTGACGCCTGCCCGGTGCTGGAAGGTTAAGAGGACCGGTTAGCCGTAAGGCGAAGCTGAGAATTTAAGCCCCAGTAAACGGCGGTGGTAACTATAACCATCCTAAGGTAGCGAAATTCCTTGTCGGGTAAGTTCCGACCTGCACGAATGGCGTAACGACTTCTCTGCTGTCTCAACCACAGACTCGGCGAAATTGCAGTACGAGTAAAGATGCTCGTTACGCGCGGCAGGACGAAAAGACCCCGGGACCTTCACTATAGCTTGGTATTGGTGTTCGGTTCGGTTTGTGTAGGATAGGTGGGAGACTGTGAAGCGGGCACGCCAGTGTTCGTGGAGTCGTTGTTGAAATACCACTCTGATCGTATTGGATACCTCAACCTCGGACCATGATCTGGTTCAGGGACAGTGCCTGGTGGGTAGTTTAACTGGGGCGGTTGCCTCCCAAAATGTAACGGAGGCGCCCAAAGGTTCCCTCAGCCTGGTTGGCAATCAGGTGTTGAGTGCAAGTGCACAAGGGAGCTTGACTGTGAGACTGACAGGTCGAGCAGGGACGAAAGTCGGGACTAGTGATCCGGCACCGGCAAGTGGAAGCGGTGTCGCTCAACGGATAAAAGGTACCCCGGGGATAACAGGCTGATCTTCCCCAAGAGTCCATATCGACGGGATGGTTTGGCACCTCGATGTCGGCTCGTCGCATCCTGGGGCTGGAGTAGGTCCCAAGGGTTGGGCTGTTCGCCCATTAAAGCGGCACGCGAGCTGGGTTTAGAACGTCGTGAGACAGTTCGGTCTCTATCCGCCGCGCGCGTTAGAAACTTGAGGAAGGCTGTCCCTAGTACGAGAGGACCGGGACGGACGAACCTCTGGTGTGCCAGTTGTTCCACCAGGAGCACGGCTGGTTGGCTACGTTCGGAAGGGATAACCGCTGAAAGCATCTAAGCGGGAAGCCTGTTCCAAGATTAGGTTTCTCACCACCTTGAGTGGGTAAGACCCCCTACAGACTATGGGGTTGATAGGCCAGAACTGGAAGCGCAGTAATGCGTGCAGGTGACTGGTACTAATCGGTCGAGGACTTACCACACACATAACATTCGCCAAAACAAGCACCCTCGTCTTCGGACGGGATGCTCATGCAGAGCGAAAGCGTGTAACAACAACAGAAACCAGAACCGTTCATCGGGCCTGGTTCGCGTCCACTATGCAATGTCTGAGACAGCACACGTCTCGAAGTGTTACGGCGGCCATAGCGAAGGGGAAACGCCCGGCTCCATTCCGAACCCGGAAGCTAAGCCCTTCAGCG
>NZ_BAAGVH010000009.1:0-185374 GCF_054780975.1 Tsukamurella serpentis | reverse complement strand
TGGACTCCTCTCCTGTAGCAACGACGCTACAGATCAGGTGTCCGGAGAACCGGGGCAAGCTCCAACCAGATCTCGCGGGCGTCGGGCCAAGCGTCTCTCACCAACCCTGTAATCAGATCCACAACGAGCCGATTGATCTCGCGTTCCTTCACCGGACCAGAGTCGAAACCGAATGCTCGATCCAGGTCTCGGTCGAGAACCACCCGTGTATCCACGACCACCTCCGCCTGTTCAGCCACAGCGACCTCACATGTCCGGTTTGCCACTCAGGTCGCGGATTCATGGTGCCTGAGCAAGCCAGCCCTCACACCGGCAGCGCACCCAGCTCCTGCCCACGAATCCGCTGGGAGATGACCTGTGTGATGCCGTCTCCGCGCATCGATACACCGTAGAGCGCGTCGGCGACTTCCATCGTCGGCTTCTGGTGCGTGATCACGATCAGCTGGGACTTGTCGCGCAGCTGCTCGAACAGGGAGATCAGGCGGCGCAGGTTGGTGTCATCCAGCGCTGCCTCGACCTCGTCCATCACGTAGAAGGGTGAGGGGCGGGCGCGGAAGATGGCGACCAGCATCGCCACGGCGGTGAGGGACTTCTCGCCACCGGAGAGCAGCGAGAGCCGCTTGACCTTCTTGCCCGGCGGCCGGGCCTCGACGTCGATGCCCGTGGTCAGCATGTCCCCCGGCTCGGTGAGGATCAGCTTGCCCTCGCCACCCGGGAACAGCGTCTTGAACACCTCGACGAACTCGCGCTCCACATCCACCCACGCCTCGGTGAACACCTGCAGGATCTTGGCGTCCACCTCCTCGACCACGCTCAGCAGATCCTCGCGCGCCGATTTCACGTCCTCCAGCTGCGTGGAGAGGAAGTTGTAGCGCTCCTCCAGCGCCGCGAACTCCTCCAGCGCCAGCGGATTCACCCGCCCCAACGTCGCCAGGTCCTTCTCGGCGAGCTTCAAACGCCGCTCCTGCGTCGCCCGGTCGAACGGGAGCCCCTGCGGCTTCACCACGGTCTCGCCACGCTCGCGAGCCTGCTCGTACTCCTCCAACTCCAGCGCGGACGCCGGCAACAACACATCCGGCCCGTACTCGGCCACCAGATCGTCCGGCGCCATACCGAACGATTCCAGCACCTGCTCCTCGAGCTGCTCGATCCGCAACGCCGCCTGCGCCCGTGCCACCTCGTCGCGGTGCACCGCATCGGTCAGTTGCGCCAGCCGTGCGGTCAAACCTGTGGCCTGCTGCCGCGCCACGTCCAGCGCGCCGGCTCGCTGCGCCCTCGAAGCCTCCAGCGAATCCCGGTGCGCAGCCGCACGCTCCACCGCTCGACCCAGCCGCGAAGTCACCAGCGCGGCACCCTCCGCCACGGACGCCGCCACCGCCGCCGCCGCCAAGCGCGCAGCCGCAGCCTTCTCCGCCCGCTCGCGCGCCGAACGCTCGGCGGCGGCGGCCCGTCGAAGCCCCTCGGCCTTGCCGCGCACACCGGCGGCGCGCTCCTCGGCGGTCCGCCGAGCGAGCCGGGCCTCCATCTCCACGCCGCGCGCCGCAGCCAGGGCGGCGGCAGCCGCGTCCCGCTCGTCCGTCCCCACCGACACCGAATCCTCGGGCAGTTCCTCCGCCAGCCGCAGACGCTCCTCGTGCTCGACCAGCGCGGCCCGGGTCTCGTCCCGCGACTCCTCGATCCGCTCCCGCTGCGCCACCAACCGCTCGGCCTCGTCCCGCGCACTTCTCGCGGCCTGCCCCAGCCGGGCCAACTGCTCGTAGATCGCACCGAGCTGTGCGTCCGACTCGTGCAGCGCCGCCAGCGCCGCCTCGGTCACCTCACGCCGCGCCGCCAGGTCCTCGTTGGCGCCGGCCAGCGCCGCCGACAGCGACTCCACCGACCGCCGGGTCTCCCCCAGCGACGCCTGAGCCGCGTCGATCGACTTCTGCACCTCCAGCGTCGACTGCCGCGCCGCCGAACCTCCGGTCAGTACGCCGTGCGAGATCACGTCACCGTCTGCGGTCACCGCTCGCAGCTCGGGGCGCGCAGCGACCACCGCCACGGCCTCCGGCACGGAGCCGACCAACACGCACCCCGCGAGCGCCGACGACACCACACCGTCGAGCTCCGACGGTGCGCCGACGCACTCCGCCGCCCACACCGCGCCGTCCGGCAGCGCGCCGCGAGCCGGCGACGCAGCAGCCAGGTCCTCCACGACCAGGGCCGCCCGTCCTCCATCGGCCGCGCGCAACCGGGCCAGCGCGTCCGAGGCCACCGACACCGACGGTGCCGCCACCGCTTCAGCGATCGGCCCCAGTGCCGCGGCCACGGCCTTCTCGTACCCGGCCCGGATGTCCAGCCGCTCGGCAACGGCGGCGGAGATCCCGTCGACGTGCTCGACCACCCACGCTGCGCCGTCCCCGCGATCGAGGTTCATCGACAGCGCCTCGATCCGCGCCACCAGCGAGGCGACCTTCTGCTCGGCCTCCCGCTCGGCGGCGCGCAGTTCCTCGACCCGCGCGGCGGCCGAGGTCATCGCGGCGACGCTTCGTTCGTGGTGCTCATCCAGCGAGGCCTCGGAGGCGTCGAGCTCGGCGATCTGCCCCTGGACCTGCTCGAACTCAGCTTCGGCGGCTTCGGCCCGCTCGGTCGCCTCGGCGATCGCGGCGGTGAGCCGCCCGGACTCCGCCTCCACGGACTCGGCGCGGGTGCGCAACGTCTCGACCTGCCCGGCCAGCCGCGCGAGCCCTTCCCGACGGTCCGCGATGGCGGCCACCGCAGCCATGTGCGCCTTCTCCGCGTCCCGGGCGGACTCCTCCCGCGATGCGAGTTCCTCGGTGGCGCCCTCGAGGATCATGGCCGCCTCCTCCAGGGCCTCCATGAGCTCGGCCTCCTCCTCGGCGACCCGGTCGGCCTCGGCGTCCAACTCATCCGGATCTCGGCCGGGAGCGTGCTGCACCGGCTCCGACAGCAGGCAGGCGCGTTCGGAGGCGATGCGCCCGGTCGAGGACACCCGTTCGGCGAGCGCGGACAGCGAGAACCAGCCCTCACCGGCTGCCTTCACCGCCGGGTCGAGCGCGGCGACCGCCTCCGAGTGCGACGCGACCAGCGCGTTCGCCTCGTCCAGCTGCTCGGCCACCTCGTTCTGCTCGGCCCGCACCGCGGCCTCGTTACCGCTCTGATCGGCGAGTTCGGCGCGGCGCCGCACCAGATCGTCCGCGGCCAGCCGCAGCCGAGCGTCACGCAGGTCGGCCTGGATGGTCTGGGCCCGGCGGGCCACCTCGGCCTGCCGCCCCAGCGGTTTGAGCTGGCGGCGCAGCTCCGTCGTCAGGTCCGTCAGCCGAGCCAGGTTGGCCTGCATCGAGTCGAGTTTGCGGACCGCCTTCTCCTTGCGGCGGCGGTGCTTGAGCACGCCGGCCGCCTCCTCGATGAAGGCGCGCCGCTCCTCCGGCCGCGACTCCAGGATCGCCGCCAGCTGGCCCTGTCCGACGATGACGTGCATCTCCCGGCCGATGCCACTGTCGGAGAGCAGTTCCTGCACGTCCATCAGACGGCACTTGGTGCCGTTGATCTCGTACTCGCCGGCGCCGTCGCGGAACATCCGCCGCGTGATGGAGACCTCGGAGTACTCGATCGGCAGGGCACCGTCGGAGTTGTCGATGGTGAGCGTGACCTCGGCCCGGCCCAGCGGCGCACGGCCGGAGGTGCCGGCGAAGATGACGTCCTCCATCTTGCCGCCGCGCAGCCCCTTGGCGCCCTGCTCACCCATCACCCAGCGCAGCGCGTCGAGGATGTTCGACTTACCGGAGCCGTTCGGTCCGACGACGCAGGTGATACCCGGTTCCAGGCGCAGCGTGGTCGCCGAAGCGAAGGACTTGAAGCCCTTCAGAGTCAGCGACTTGAGATACACGAAACGCCAGTTTAGGCGGTTGCCGGCTACAGGACCGCCATCGCCACGATCAGACCGAGCGCGACGTGTGAGGCGGCGATCACCCGGGCCTGCGGCAGGAAGACCTCGGAGTACATGAGTTCCTCCATGTCGACCCCGGTCACCAGGTCCAACACGCGCACGGAGACGATCTGGGCGATGATCCCGACCAAGCCGTAGACCACCGCGAAGGTGACACCCTCCACCAGGCGTCCGCCCGCGGCGTAGATCGCGACCACGATGATCAGCGCCATCGAGATCATCCCGGCACCGGTGATGTAGGTGGCGTTGGGCTTGCCAGCCTTCACCAGATCACGCAGTTTGCCGGGGGTGGAGAGGTCCACCGCGTAGAAGCCGGCCACCATCAGAGCCAGGCCCACCAGGGCGTACAGGCAGATCGCGCCGACGCCCTTTCCCAGGGTCGATACGTCAGCGGCGGCGAGAAGAGTCGTGGTCACTGTGCTGTGCTCCCTTTCGGAGTGATGCGATGCGGAATGAAGGCGGCACCGTCGTCGGTGATCAGGCCGGAGGTCTCACGGATGCCGATGCCGGCGGGTTCGTCACCGACGATCCAGGCGCCGATCACCGGGCGGTATCCGTCGAATTCGGGGAGCGGATCGAAGAGCTGGTAGACGTACCCCTCGGCGCCGTAGACGCCGCCGGTCGCGGTCTCCCGGCCCCCGTCGACGATGGTCAGATTGGCGCCCTCGCGCCCGAGCTTGGGCTTCTTGACGTACTCGGTGAGGAAGCCGGGGCTGTCGATGTACGCGGGCAGCAGGTTCGGATGGTCCGGGAACATCTCCCACAACACCGCGAGGATCGCCTTGTTGGAGAGGATGGTCTTCCACAGCGGTTCCATCCAGGTGGTCTGCGGGATCGATCCGACCACCCGCTGACCGAAGTCGTCTTCGAGCACCCACTCCCACGGGTACAACTTGAACACCGCGTTGATCGGTGCGTCCTCGAGGTCGACGAAGGTGCTCAGGTCGTGGTCCCAGCCGATGTCCTCGATCGGCAGCCCGACGGTGTCGAAACCGGCCTCGGCGGCGGTCTCCTGCAGGTAGCCCGTGGTCACGTGGTCCTCACCGGTGGTCTCAGCGCCGGACCAGGTGAAGTACAGCTCCGACGGTGGGACCACCTCACGCACCTGCGACCAGCGCTCCACCAGCGATTCGTGCAGTGAATTCCACTGGTCGTAGCCGCCCTCGTCCCACGGGCGGGTGTCCGGCGCGGTGTCCTGGAACCAGTACCACTGCACCACCGCCGCTTCCAGCAGCGAGGTGGGGGTATCGGCGTTGTACTCCAGCAGTTTCGCCGGGCGGCGGCCGTCGTAGCGCAGGTCGAACCGGCCGTACACGTGCGGGTCCTGCCGCTTCCACGACTCCTCGATCGGTCCGCGGGCCCACTCGGGGATCCCGAAATCGGCGTACCGCTCGGTGAGGATCACGTTCTCCACGGCCTGCAGGCACATCGAGTGCAGCAGCCCCGCCTGCGCTTCGAGGGCGAGCACCTCGTCCATGTCGAACTCGTAGAACACCGACTCGTCCCAGTACTCGCGGCTGCCGCCGGCACCGTCGCGCGCCGGCGTGCCGAACACCAGGCCCTGCGATTCGACGGTGCGCCGCCATCCCTCGCGGGGTGTTCCCCGCATCCGCCGCATTACGACCCGCTCGATGTGCCGGAGCCGCCGCTCGAACCGCCCTTGTTGGACGTTCCGAGACCGCCGCGGTCGATGTTCTTGCCACTGCTCCCGGGCTTCGCCGCGGGCGGCGCGGGTTTGCTGCCCGCGTTCGACTGACCGCCGCTGTTGAACGACGTGGTCTTGCCCGGGTCCACCGCGGCCCCCGACGAGGTGCGGAAGCTAGTGCCGGTGGGTCGGTCGTAGGTGCCGCCGCTGATCCGCCCGCCGTTGACCGAACCGCCGTAGTTGTACCGGTAGCTCATGCCATTGAGCAGGATGAACCCGGTGACCGGGTTGATGGTGCCAGTGGAGCAGTAGCTGTCCGAGACCACCTGACCGTCGCCCGTGGTGCAGTGGGCGGTCTGCGAGCCGGCCCCACCGGCACCGTCGTTGTCCGGGATCGCGACGTACAACAGAGCGATCGCACCGACCACGCCGACGCCGACTCCGGCGCCGATCATCTGCTTGCGCCGGCGCGCCTTCTTCGCCGCAGCCGCAGCGGCCTCCGCCGCCTCCTTGGCCTGCTGTTCCTGCCGCGCACGCTGGGCCCGCTGCCGGGCACGAGCCTCGGCCACCGTCTCCGGCCGGGCAGTGGTGCTCTCGTCCTGCTGGCGGATCCTGCCGGGCCGGCGCGGAGGTTCGACGGTGTCCGGCAGGTTCACCTGCGGCGGGAGCCCCGGCACCGGCGGAAGATGATTCGATTCCGGCCCGGGGATCTCCCCGGCGGGCCGGTTCTCAGGGACGGGCGGCTGCATCGCTCACCTCTCCTCGAACGCGGGTAGCCCGCCGCGTGCGGGCCCGAACAGTTCCACCACCACGTCCACGTGTCCGGGTGATGCGCCCGACCACAGACGTTCGAGCAGAGTGTCGCACGCCGAGCGCGCGCCCTCCACCACGACCCGCACTCGGCCGTCGGGCTGGTTGGCGGCGTAACCGAGCAGCCCCAGCTCCAATGCCTGTGTCTTGGTCCAGTACCGGAAACCGACGCCCTGGACGCGACCGTGCACCCACGCCGTCATCCGCTCCTGCTGGTCGGTCACCGGCTACTCCGTGGTGATATCGAGGGTGACGGTGGTCCCGGCCTTCAGCGTGCGGCCCACGGTGCACACCTGGTCCACGGAACGCCGCGCCACGGTGAGCAGGCGCTCGCGGGCATCGGGCTCGAGTTCGGACATGTCCAGTTCCAGAACCTCGGACAGCTGCGGGTAGGTCTCGTTCTCCCGGTCGGCGTCGCCGCAGACGCGAACCGTCGCGTCGTAGTCGTCACCGAGGCGGCGGGCCAGCGGAAGGTCGGTGGACATCCCGGTGCACGCCGCGAGTGCGATCTTCAGCAGCTCACCGGGGGTGAAGACACCGTCGACATCGGCCGAGCCGATCAGCACCTCGGCCCCGCGGGAACTGCGGCCGGTGTAGCGGCGGACTCCGGTGCGTTCGACCCAGAGCTCGGTGGACGGTGCCTGCGCAGTCGTATCGTCGGCCATTTCCCCAATCTACTGGACGGTACGCCGCGGTATCGTGCGCGCATGAGCGCCGCAACGGAATCCGGGCCGTTCTTCCACGGGACCCGCGCCGAACTGTCCGCCGGTGATCTGCTCCGGGCCGGGTACCGCTCGAACTACCGGCCCGAGATCGTGATGAACCACGTCTACTTCACCGCCCTGCCCGACGGCGCCGGACTCGCGGCGGAGCTCGCCGTGGAGCTGGCCGACGGTGCCGGGGTGCCGCACGTCTACCGGGTGGAGCCGACCGGCACCTTCGAGGACGATCCGAACGTGACCGATAAGAAGTTCCCCGGCAATCCCACCCGCTCGTACCGCAGCACCGAACCGCTGCGGGTGATCGCGGAGGTGCACGATTGGACGCGGCTCACCCCTGAGGCGTTGCAGATGTGGCGGGAGACCATCGTGTCGAAGCCGCCTGCGGAACGCGGCGAGATCGTCAACTGAACCGCCTACGCACCGGCCCGGGGGTCGGCGGCGCTACCCCGAACGCGGCGCCGTCTGGCACTTCGGACAGAAGTGCGAACCGCGGTTCATGAACTGCTCGCGGCGCATGACTGCCCCGCACCTGCGGCACGGCAGGCCGTCGCGCCCGTAGGCGTCGAGGCTGCGCGAGAAGTACCCGGACTGCCCGTTGACGTTCACGTACAGCGCGTCGAAGCTGGTGCCGCCCTGGTCCAATGCCTGACGCATCACGTCGGTGGCATCATCGATCAATCGGCCGAGCGCGGGCTTGGTCAACGCGGATGCACGGCGACGGCCGTGCACGCCGGAGCGCCACAGTGCCTCGTCGGCGTAGATGTTGCCGACCCCGGAGATCACCGTCTGATCCAGCAGCACCCGTTTGACCTCGGTGTCCTTGGCCTTCATCCGGCGGACCACGCGGTCACGGTCGAAGGCCTCGTCCAGCGGATCGCGGGCGATGTGCGCCACCGACTCCGGGACCAGTGCACCATCGATCTGCACCAGCGGGTCCACCGCCCAGCCGCCGAAGGTCCGCTGGTCGACGAATCTGAGCACCGCACCGTCGGACAGTTCCGCCCGGATGCGCAGGTGGCGATCGCTGCCATCGGCTGCGCCGCTGTGCACGAGCATCTGCCCGCTCATCCCCAGGTGCACCACGATCGCGACGTCGGCGGGTCCACCGCGGGTCAGCGGCAGCCAGAGGAACTTGCCGCGCCGCTGCGCGGACTGCACAGTCGCCCCGGCGATCTGGCCGATCAGATCGGCGTCGCCGGCGAGGTGCCGGCGGGCGGCCCTCGGGTGCAGCACCTGCACCGCGTCGATCCGCCTTCCCACCAGGTGATCGCTGAGGCCGCGGCGAACCACCTCGACCTCGGGGAGCTCGGGCATCAGGCCGACTCGGGCTCGGTCCCGGATTCGACGGTGCCCGCTGCCCCGCCGGAATCCAGCGCCTTCCACGCGGCGGCCGCAGCGTTCTGCTCGGCCTCCTTCTTGGTACGGCCCACACCTTCACCGAGCTCGTCGTCGGCGACCACCGCGACGGCGGTGAACTCCTTGTCGTGGTCCGGCCCCGTCGAGGTGATCCGGTAGCTCGGAGCGCCCAGATCACGCTCTGCGGCCACCTCCTGCAGGGAGGTCTTCCAATCCAGGCCGGCGCCCATGGACGACGAGGTGGTCAGCAGCGGCACGAACAGCCGCAACACCACCTCGCGGGCGGTGTCGATGCCGTGCTGGATGTGCACGGCGCCGAGCAGTGCCTCGGTGCCGTCGGCGAGGATCGAGTCCTTATCGCGTCCACCGGTCAGTTCCTCACCGCGGCCCAGGTACAGGTGCGCCCCCAGGCCGCCCTCCCCCAGTCCACGCGCCACGCGAGCCAATGCGTGCATGTTCACCACGCTGGCGCGGATCTTCGCGAGTTCGCCCTCGGACTTGTCCGGATGGGTGGTGTAGAGCCACTCGGTGACCGAGATGCTCAGTACGCTGTCGCCCAGGAACTCCAGCCGCTCGTTGGTCGGCAGGCCGCCGGCCTCGTAGGCGTAGGAACGGTGCGTGAGCGCCAGCGTCAGCAGCTCGTCGTCGAGGTCGACGCCGAGAGCCTCCAGCAGCGGGGTGCGGTCCGACGCGGGAGGCACGGGCAGGCGCTTGCTCACTTGCCGTCGGCCTCACCGTCGGTGCTCGCGAACTCCGCCAGCTTCGCCCACCGCGGATCAATCTGTTCGTGCGCGTGCCCCGGCTCGAGCTCGGCGAGCTTCTCACCGCAGCCCTGGCACAGGCCGGGGCAGTCGTCGGTGCAGGTGGGGTCCAGCGGCAGTTCCATCCCGACGGCGTCGATGATCGCCTGCTCGAGGTCGATCATGTCGTCCTCGATGCGGTACATCTCGTCGTCGTCGGTGGTGCGATCGGTCTCGCTGTCCGGGTACGCGTACAACTCGGTGAGGAACAGATTCAGTGCCCCGGAGACGTCGCCCAGACAGCGTGCGCACTGCCCCGTCGTATCCGCGCTGACGGTGCCGGTCACCAGGACACCCTCGGACACCGCCTGGACCTGGAGGTCGAGATCGATCTCCTCACCGGATTCGATGCCCACCAGGTCGACGCCGATCCGCTGCGGGGCGGCGACGGTGCGGTGGACCTGCGCAGAGGTGCCCGGCCGGCGCCCGAATGCGCGGACGTCGAGGACGTACGGCTTACCGGCCGGCTGGCGTACGGCCGCACTGGTTTCGTTCACAATTGACCTCGGTATGTCTCGGATGTGTTCGGCTGGTCCAGCCAAACACCCCATTGTACGTCAGCCGAAGCTACCGTGCATCCGCCCGCGACTCGGCGAACTCCTCGAAGTACTCGTCCGAGGCGCCGTGATCGCTGTAGTCGTGCACACCGGCGGCGGTGCGCAGCTGCTGCCGCCCGCGATTCACCGACCGCATGGTCGCCCCGAGCACCTCCTCGAACTGTGAGAGCTTGGTGTCGACGTACACATCGCACTCACCGCGCAGCCGGTCCGACTCGGCGTGGGCGGCGTCGATGATCCGGTCCGATTCGCCCTTCGCGGCAGCCACGACCTCGGTCTCGGAGACCAGTCGCTCCTGCTCGGTGATGCCCTCGGACACCGAACGCTGGTAGGCGGCGTTGCCGTCGGCCACCAGACGTTCGGCCTCCGCACGCGCACGGCCGGTCACGGCCTCGTACTCCCGCTGTGCACCGCGGCGCACCCGCTCGTCCTCGGCCCGGGCCTCGGCGACGAGCCCGGTCGCGTGCTGGTGCGCCTCGGCGACCATCCGGTCGGCCTGGGCCTTGGCGTCGGCGAGCAGTCGGTCCGCCTCGGCGCGGGAACGGCTCAGCGTGGCGTCGGCCTCGGAATTGGCCTGGGAGACGGTGGTGTCGTAGTGGCCGCGGGCCTCGCTGATCAGGCGATCCTTCTGATCGAGCACGTCCTGCGCATCGTCGAGATCGGCCGGGAAGGCGTCGCGGATGTCGTCGAGGAGTTCGAGTACGTCGCCGCGGGGCACCAGGCAACCCGCGGTCATGGGAACGCTGCGCGCCTCCTCGAGGATCGCGCCCAGTTCGTCCAGCGCTTCGAAAACTCGGTACACGGCTCTACCCCTTCGCCCACGACCACCTCGTCGCGGCCGCTACCCCATTGTGAACGGTGGTGCGCCTGTTTCGATGGACCCGACCGGTCGCGTGTCGGTGCCGGCCGAGTCGATTCACGAACCGGGCTTCCACTGACCGACATCGGACAGTCCCGGTGTCACCGCGCTGAACGCCGGCTTCTGTCACCGTCCGAACTTGGCGTCGAGCGCGGCCTGCACGTTCGCGGGAATCAGCTGGGAGACATCACCGCCGAGCTTGTAGACCTCCTTCACCAGCGAACTGGAGACGTAGGAGAACTGCGGAGCCGTGGTGAGGAACGCGGTCTCCACCCCGGTCAGGTGCATGTTCATCCCGGCCATCGGCAATTCGTAGTCGAAGTCCGAGGAACTGCGAAGCCCCTTGACGATGCACTGCGCGCCGCGCTCACGGGCGTAATCCACCAGCAGCCCGGTCCACTGATCGACCGTGACACCGGGCAGGTCGGCCACGTTCTCCTCGATCAGGGCGATCCTCTCGTCGATGGAGAACACCCCCTGCTTGTTGGGGTTGACCACCACGGTGATCACCAATTCGTCGAAGATGCGGGCGGCGCGCCGGAAGACGTCCAGGTGGCCGTTGGTCATCGGGTCGAACGATCCCGGACAGCACGCCTTGCTCATGCGTTGTGATCCTGCCAGACGGCCACCTCGACCCGGGTCTCCCCGTAATCGCGGGCGAGTTCGATCTCCAGGCCGTCCGGCCACGTCGCCACCGGCGTCCGCGCTGACCGTTCGAGCACCACGTAGGCGTCGGGCGCCAGCCATCCTGCACACAGCGCCGCAAGGTCACCGTCGACGGTGTCGGTGGGCAGATCGTAGGGCGGGTCCAGGAAGACCAGGTCGAACCGCTCGGGTGTTCCCCCGAGGTAGGCGCCGACGGTGCCGCGCCGCACCGTCGCACCGGTCAGGCCGGCGGCGCGGGCGTTGTCCTTGACCACGGCGGCGGCACGGGCGTCACTGTCGACGAGCACAGCTCGGGAGGCTCCGCGGGAGAGGGCTTCGAGGGCGAGTGCACCGGAACCGGCGTAGAGGTCGAGCACCTCCAGGCCGTCGAAGTCGAGGCGCGCCACCAGCGCACTGAACACGGCCTCGCGCACCCGGTCCGAGGTAGGGCGCGTGCCGCGGGGCGGCACCGCGAGCCTGCGCCCGCGAGCCGCCCCCGCGATGATCCTGGTCATGACACCACTGTGTCATGCGGACGCGGTCACGCCTTCGTCAGTTGCGCTTCCTCGATCTTGGCGAGCTTCGTGGCCTCGGTGTCCGGTCCGGGTACCTCGGTGCCGCGGATCGAGCAGCCCTTGGTCTCCTTGAGGAAGGGCAGTGCGAGCAGGCCGATCGCGCAGGCTCCCATCATGTACCAGGCCGGGAACATCGATTGACCGGTCGATTCCACCGCCGCATCGTTGACCAGCGGAGCGGTGCCACCGAAGGCCGCGGTCGCCACGTTGTACGAGATGGCGAAGCCCGCGTAGCGGACCTGGGTGGGGAACATGGCGGGGAAGGTCGCCGAGATGGTCGACAGCTGCGGAATGTAGAGCAGGCCGAGCACCACGAAGCCGAGTATCGCCCAGCCGAACCCCTGCCCCATCAGCCAGAACATCGGCCACGCCAGCACCAACAGGCCGGTCAGCGAGACCCACCACATCGGTTTCCGGCCGGTTCGGTCGGACAGCGAACCGAACAGCGGAATGCAGGCCGCCATGATCAACTGACCGATGAGCATCAGCGTCGACGCGTCCGATTCGGTGAGCCCGATGGTCCCGTTCAGGTAGGTCGGCATGTAGGCGAGCAGGGTGTAATTGGTGACGTTGAGCGCGATCACCAGACCGAACATGATCATGATCGGGCGCTTGTAATCACGCAGCAATTGCGTGAATCGCTCCCACGCCGACCCCTGATCCTCGCTGTTCTCCTCCATCTCCTCGAATACCGGAGTGTCATCGAGCTGATTTCTCAGGTACCAACCCACAAGGCCCAGTGGAATCGCCACGAAGAACGGGATCCGCCAGCCCCAGTCGTACATCTGGTCACTGCTGAGCAACTGCTGCAGCATCAGCACGAACGCGGTTCCGCCGGCGAAGCCGCACATGGTGCCGAACTCCAGGTAGCTGCCGTAGTGGCCGCGCTGCTTGTCCGGCGAATACTCGGCCATGAACGTGGCGGCGCCGCCGTACTCGCCTCCGGTGGAGAAGCCCTGGACGACACGCAGCGCGATCAGCAGGATCGGCGCCAGGACACCGACCTGCGCGTGGGTGGGGAGCACCCCGATCAGGGCGGTGGCAGTGGCCATCAGCAGGATCGTGGTGGCCAGAACCACCTTGCGCCCGAGGCGATCTCCCAACGGTCCCCAGACGAAGCCGCCCAGCGGGCGCAGCAAGAAGGACACCGCGAAACCGAGCAGCGTTCCGAGCGTCCCGAGGGATCCGGGGAAGAACGCGTGGGTCAGGTAGACGGTGGTCGCGGCGTAGACGCCGTAATCGAACCACTCTGTGAAGTTGCCCATCGCGGAGGCCGCGATGGCCTTGTGCAGTGTCTTCTTCCGTCCCGCCTCGGTCTCCTGGAGACCGGCGGCTGAGAGCGGAGAACGTGCGGAGGATGTTGAGTTATCAGGCATGCAGATCAGCCCCTGGCGTTGGTCACCGTGCGGGCCGGACTGCCTTGTTCTAGACCGAGCGGGCCCACCGGACGTGTGATTACCGCGCGTTCGACGTTAACAGAATCGAAGTACTGGTCCAGCGCAACTGGTTCACCATGTGGACACCCGTTCTCGTC
This sequence comes from Tsukamurella serpentis, assembly GCF_054780975.1. Classification (NCBI taxonomy): domain Bacteria; kingdom Bacillati; phylum Actinomycetota; class Actinomycetes; order Mycobacteriales; family Tsukamurellaceae; genus Tsukamurella; species Tsukamurella serpentis. Next base: position 171,922 of record NZ_BAAGVH010000009.1, on the reverse strand, counting down.
CTCGCTGGTAACCCTGTGTTCTCCGTTCCGGAATCCGATGGGGGCATTGTCAGGCAAATGCCCCTCAGTGATTCTCGAATTTCTCGCCGCTCGATCCTGCAGGCCGGCTCCGCCGGCGCACTCCTCATCCCGGCCGGCTCCCTGCTGGCGGCCTGCGGTTCCTCGTCCGACGGTGCCGCGGCATCGTCCTCGCCCGGTGTGGTGCGCAATCGCCCCACCCTGACCCACGGCATCGCATCCGGCGATCCGCGCACCGACGGCGCCCTGATCTGGGCCCGGTCCGATGCGCCGGCGAAGATGATCGTCGAGACCGCCTCGTCGGAGTCCTTCACCGACCCGCGCCGGTTCGAGGGCCCGCGTCTCGACCCGTCGTCCGACGGTGCCGGACGGTTACGGGTGACCGGTCTCGAACCGGGCCAGACGGTGCACTACCGGGTGAGTCTCGAGGGTGAGAACGGCGCGAAGTCGGAGGCGCTGTCCGGCACCTTCCGTACCGCTCCGTCAGCGGCGGGGAACATCAACTTCACCTGGTCGGGTGATGTCGTGGGCCAGGGCTGGGGCATCAACAAGGACGGCGGCATGGCGATCATGGGCACCATCGCCGATCTGCGCCCGGACTTCTTCCTGCACTCCGGAGACGCCATCTACGCCGACAATCCGGTGCCGGAGACGCAGAAGCAGAACGACGGCGCGATGTACCGCAACGTGACCGCACCGGCGAAGGATCAGGTGGCGCAGACGCTGGAGCAGTTCCGCGGCAACTACGCCTACAACCTCACCGACCAGCACTACCGGCGGTTCGCCGCGAACGTCCCGCAGTTGATCCAGTGGGACGATCACGAGATCGTCAACAACTGGTTCCCGGGCGAGTCCCTGGCCGGACAGAATCGCAAGGGCTACACCGAGACCGATGTGAACAAGCTGGCCGATTTCGGTTATCGGGCGTGGCGCGAGTGGCAGCCGGTGCAGCCCACCGAGGCCGCCGACGGCCGGCTGTACCGCAAGATCTCCTACGGTCCGTTGCTGGACGTGTTCGTGCTGGACATGCGCTCGTACAAGGATCCGAATCCGAACGCCTGGGCCACCGCCAACGACGGCGGCATCCTGGGTGAGAAGCAGACCCAGTGGCTGATCGACGGACTGAAGTCGTCGACCGCGGTGTGGAAGGTGGTGGCCAACGACCTGCCGTTGAGCATCGTGGTGCCCGATTCCTCGACGAACCCGCCCAACGGGCCGAAGTCGATGGAGGCGATCGCGCAGGGTGACGCCGGTGCCCCGCTGGGGCGGGAGATCGCGTTCTCCCGCATCCTGTCCCAGACCAAGGGGGTGCCGAACATTGTGTACCTGACCGCTGATGTGCACTACACCGCCGCGATCTCGTACCACCCCGATCGGGCTGGTTTCCAGGACTTCTCACCGTTCTGGGAGTTCGTCTCCGGCCCGCTCAACGCCGGGGCCTTCCCGCAGAGCCCGCTCGACGGGACCTTCGGCGCCCAGTACGAGTTCGTGCGCGCCCCCGACAAGCCGAACGTCTCGCCCGCCGAGGGTTTCCAGCACTTCGGACAGGTGACCATCGACGCCGGCACCCGGGCGCTGACGGTGAACCTGCGCGATGCGAAGGGCGCCGTGCTCTACACCAAGGAGCTCACGCCGGCGTAGCCACCGGACTCCCCCTCCGCGGCCGGCGGCGCGTCACGGCAGGTTCAGCTGCCAGGACACGCCGAACCGGTCGCCCACCCAGGCGAACGCGGTGGAGAAGCCGTAGTCACCGAGCCGCATGTAGGTCGGACCGTCGGCGCCGAGTTCAGCCGCCAGTCGTTCCAGCTCGGCCCGGTCGTCGCACTCGACGAACAGTGAGGTCGACGGAGTGAAGTCGAAGGCGTGATCGACCGCGCTGTCACTGACCAGTACGTGCTGGCCCTTGAGGTTCAGCTCGGCGAGCTGGATGCCCTGTGCGGGCGCCTGGTGCGGCACCGATGACAGCACCGACCCGCCGAAGGCACCGGTGTACAGATCGATCGCCTGGGCGGCGACGCCGCCCTGGAACATGAGGAAGGGCCGGATCGAGGTCATGCCGTCACCCTACGGCGGCCGGCGACCGTAGGGTGCGGGCATGACATCGGTGGTCGTGGTGGGCAGCGTGAACCTGGACGCGGTCACCGTCTGCGAGCGATTCCCGGCCCCGGGTGAGACGGTGGCCGGCCGATCGGTCTCGTTCGGCCAGGGCGGTAAGGGCGCCAATGCGGCCCGGGCCGCGGCGCGGGCCGGTGCGCGGACGGTGTTCGTCGGCGCGGTCGGTGACGATGCCGCCGCCGAGACCGTGCTGGCCCCGCTCGCCGCGGCATCGGTGGACCTGTCCCTGGTGGCCCGCACCCGTGGTAGCACCGGCTTCGCGAACGTCACGGTGGACGCATCCGGCGAGAATCACATCGTGGTGGTGCCCGGAGCGAACGACGCGGTCACCGTGGACGACGGCGCGCGCCGCGCGATCGCCGACGCCGACGTGCTGTTGCTCCAACTGGAGATTCCGCAACCGGTCGTACTCGAAGCGGCCCGGGCCGCGCGGGAGGCGGGCACCGTCGTACTGCTCAACCCGTCACCGGTGGCACCGCTACCGGACGAACTGGTGGATCTGGTGGACGCCGTGATCGTCAACCGCGCCGAGGCTCGGGCCCTCGCCGACATCCTCGGCCGGGTACCGCGAGTGGTCACCACGCTCGGCCCCGACGGTGCCCGCGCCACCGGCCCGGAGGGTGAGTGCACCAGCCCGGGTCTACCGGTGCAGGTGGTCGACACCACCGGAGCGGGCGACGCCTTCACCGGAGCACTGGCCGCGAACTGGCATCTTCCACCGTCGGAGCGCCTGCTCCGGGCGAACGCCGCGGGCGCTCTGACCGCAACCGCACCGGGTGCCTCCGCGGCACCGTCGGTGCAGCAGGTCGAGGCCTTCCTCGCCACCCGTGCAGCGCAACCCCCACACGCTTTGTGAGCCATCTCACATCGGCCCGGCTCGCTGGGGATACTCAGCGCTTCGAAGCTCCCTTTCCCGAGCTCGGGTGACTTCCGCATTCGCCGTTGTTAGCGTCGTATCCGATGAGCCCGTCTCCTAAGAGCGATCCCATTACCACCGCCGATGCGGTGGTCACCACCCGCCGACCGTCCATCGAGGACGGCGTCAGACTGTGGGAGATCGCGCGAGACACCCAGGTTCTGGACGTCAACTCGACGTACGCGTACACGCTGCTGTGCCGTGATTTCGCCGCCACCTCGATCGTCGCCGAGCGCGACGGCCGGATCGGCGGATTCGTCACCGGCTACCGCCGGCCCGACCGCCCGGACACCCTGTTCGTGTGGCAGGTCGCGGTGGACGCCGCTCACCGCGGGCACGGTATCGCCTCACGCATGCTCATCGACCTGTTGGACCGGCTCGCGCCGGACGGCGTCTCACGCCTCGAGACGACTATCACCGCATCCAACACGGCGTCCCAGGAGCTGTTCGGCTCCGTGGCGAAGAAGCGCGGCTCCACCCTCGTGGTGAGCGACCTCTTCTCGTCGCAGAACATCTCCCCCACTGATTCCGAGCCCCACGAGCCCGAGCAGCTTTACACCATCGACCCCGCCTGACGCGGGAAGCTGCCGGCCGATTAGGAGGATCACCATGTCGACCGTGACGAACGAGAACACCAGCGATCAGACCAGCACCACCGATTTCGAGCAGCCCTCGATCTTCACCACCCGCGAATCGCAGGTGCGCAGTTACTCGCGCGGATGGCCGGCGCTGTTCGACCGCGCCGAAGGGTCGTGGCTGATCGACGCCGACGGCAAGCGTTACCTCGACTTCTTCGCCGGTGCCGGTGCCCTGAACTACGGGCACAACCACCCCAAGCTCAAGGACGCCCTGGTCCAGTACATCTCCGAGGGTCACATCACCCACTCGCTGGACATGTCCACCGTGGCCAAGGGCGAGTTCCTGCAGACCTTCGAGGACAAGATCCTGCGGCCCCGCGGACTCGACTACAAGGTTCAGTTCCCCGGCCCCACCGGTACCAACACCGTGGAGGCTGCGCTGAAGCTGGCCCGCAAGGTCAAGGGCCGCGAGTCGATCATCAACTTCACCAACGCCTTCCACGGCATGACTCTGGGTGCGCTGTCGGTCACCGGTAATTCGATGAAGCGCGGCGGCGCCGGCATCCCGCTGGTGCACGCCACGCCGATGCCCTTCGACAACTACTTCGACGGGGTCGCGCCGGACTTCCAGTGGTTCGAGGCCGTGCTCGACGACTCCGGCAGTGGCCTGAACAAGCCGGCCGGTGTGATCGTCGAGACCGTGCAGGGTGAGGGCGGCGTGAACGTGGCCCGCCCCGAGTGGCTGCGCGCACTGGCCGATCTGTGCGAGCGGCACGACATGCTGCTCATCGTCGACGACGTGCAGATGGGCTGCGGCCGCACCGGCCCGTTCTTCTCGTTCGAGATCGCCGGCATCACCCCGGACATCGTCACCCTGTCGAAGTCGATCGGCGGCTACGGCCTGCCGATGGCGCTGACTCTGATGAAGCCGGAGCTGGACGTGTGGGGCCCGGGCGAGCACAACGGCACCTTCCGCGGCAACAATCCCGCGTTCGTGACCGCCAAGCACGCGATCGACGAGTTCTGGTCGGACGACGTCCTGGAGAAGGAGACCCTCCGCAAGGGTGCACGCATCGAGGAGCGCTTCGAGCAGCTGTGCGCCGAGTTCCCCGAGCAGGTGACGCACCGCGGCCGCGGCATGGTCCAGGGGCTGGTCTTCGCCGACGCGGAGAAGGCCGGTGAGGCCTGCGCCGCCGCCTACCAGCAGGGACTGCTGGCCGAGACCTCGGGCCCGTCGGACGAGGTGGTCAAGCTGCTGCCGCCGCTGACCATCAGCGACTCCGACCTCGACCTCGGCCTGGACATCCTGGCCACCGCTACCCGGAAGGTGCTCGCATGATCGTCCGTACCACTGACGAGATCACCGGTACCGAGCGGGACGTGGCTGCGGGCAATTGGCGCAGCAAGCGGATCGTCCTCGGCGGCGACCGGGTCGGCTTCTCGTTCCACGAGACCACGATCGAGCCGGGCACGGTGAACGAGTTCCACTACGCCAACCACGTCGAGGCGGTCTGGCTGGTCGAGGGCGAAGGCACCCTGCTCGACCGGGAGACCGGGGTCGAGTATCCGCTCGCGCCGGGCACGATGTACCTGCTGGACGGGCACGAGCGGCACACCGTCACCACGCGCACCCGCATGCGGATGCTGTGCGTTTTCAACCCGCCCGTCGTCGGCACCGAGGTGCACGACGAGAACGGCGTGTACCCGCTGGTGCCCGTTCCCTGACGACGCGCGTTCACCCGACGATGCCTCCGCCCGCCCGGCCATGCCGGGCGGGCGGTGCGCTCAGCGCGCCGTTCCGGCACCGTCCGGGATGAAGGCGCTGCCGCGCTCCCGGTCCAGGAAGGTCTCGGACTTATTGCGCAGCACGAACACGTACACCGCCAGCGAGATCGCGATGGTCACGGTGACGTAGACGATGAACCAGCCCACGTTTCCGGACTTCTTGGCCGCCTCGTAGATCAGCGGTGCGGTACCGCCGAACACCGAATTGGCCAGGGCGTAGCCGATCCCCACACCGAGCGCGCGGATGTGCGACGGGAACAGCTCCGCCTTCACCAGCGCGTTGATCGAGGTGTACCCCGAGATGATGATGTAGCCCACGCACACCATGGCCAGCGAGCCGAGCGCGTAATCGATCGTCGGCAGGTAGGTGATAAGGAAGTACGTGTAGAGCACTCCGCCGACACCGAAGAACACCAGCATCGGCTTGCGACCCACCTTGTCGCTGATCATGCCGCCGACCGGCTGGATGACCATCAGGAAGATCAGGCCGATCAGGTTGACCCAGGTGGCGGTGACCGCGTGCTCGGCGTACGTGGACTTCACGATCGCGGGCGCGTTCACGCTGTACACGTAGAACGCGAGAGTGCCGCCCATGGTGATCAAGAAGCACAGCACCAGTTGACGCCAGTACCCGCTCAGCAGCTCACGCATCGTGCCCGACGAGGTGTCCTCACCATCACGCACGGCCTTGAGCTGCTCCTCGGAGAGCGACTCGTCCATCGTGCGGCGCAGCCAGAAGACGACGATGGCCGCGATACCGCCGACGAAGAAGGCGATCCGCCAACCGAAGTCGGAGACCTGCGCCTTGGACAGGAAGCTGAGCAGCAGCAACAGCATGAACTGCGCCAGCACATGTCCGCCGACCAGGGTCACGTATTGGAACGAGGAGAAGAAGCCGCGGCGTTCCCGGGTCGCGGCCTCCGACATGTAGGTGGCGGAGGTGCCGTACTCGCCGCCGGTCGCGAAGCCCTGCACCAGCCGGCACAGCACCAGGATCACCGCTGCGGCGGCGCCGATGGTCTCCCGTCCGGGCACCACGGCGATGATGAACGAACAGGCCGCCATCAACGACACGCTCACCGTCAGCGCCGCGCGCCTGCCGCGACGGTCGGCGAACCGGCCGAAGTACCACGATCCCACCGGTCGCATCACGAAGGTCACCGCGAAGATCGCGTAGACGTACAGGGTCGAGTTCTTATCGGCCTTGTCGAAGAAGTGACTTTCGAAATAGGCGGCGAACACCGTGTAGATGTACACGTCGTACCACTCGACGAGGTTTCCACTGGAACCTCGCAACGTGTTCCAGACGGCGCGGCGGGTCTCCGCCCGCGACGACGCGCGCGCCCGCTTCCGCACCGCCGAACTCGATTCGGTCATGGTCACCTTCCCTGCCGGCATCCCGGCGTCAGCACATCGGGACATGGTAATCGAGGTCGGGGAGCGGAAATATCGGACACCGATATGCGTCGATCAGCGCTAGCCTGAACTGGTGCAGACCGCTGTACCCGCGTGGGAACCCGCGCTACCCACCTCCCCCGATCCGGATTTCGGAGACCGTCTGGCGCAGGCCCGGCGAGTGCTGCGCGGCCGCCGAGTGGTGGCGCTGACCGGCGCCGGGATCTCCACCGCATCCGGTATTCCGGATTACCGCAGCCCAGGAGCGCCGCGCCGGACTCCGATGACGCTGCAGCAGTTCCTCGGCAGCGCCGAGTTCCGGCGCCGGTACTGGGCCCGCAACCACCTCGGCTGGCGGCACATGGACTCCGCGGTCCCGAACGCCGCCCACCGCACCCTCGCGGCCTTTCCGGAGGTGGCCGCGGTGATCACGCAGAACGTGGATCTGCTGCACCTGAAGGCGGGCTCGGTCGGCGTGATCGACCTGCACGGGAACTACGCGCAGGTTCGGTGCCTGGGCTGCGAACGCCGGATCAGCCGGCACCGTCTGCACGAACGGCTCGCGCCGATCAACGCCGGTTTCGTGGCGCGGATCGCCGGGCGCGGCGCCCTCGAAGTGGCGCCGGACGCCGACGTCGTGGTCGAGGACACCACCGACTTCACCATGGTCGACTGCGACACCTGTGGCGGCATCCTCAAACCCGACATCGTCTACTTCGGCGAATCCGTGCCCAAGCCGCGTGTCGCCCGCGCCTTCGAGGTGGTCGACGGTGCCGACGCGCTCCTCGTGCTGGGTACCTCGCTCACCGTGATGTCCGGGCTGCGCTTCGTGCGGCAGGCTCACAAGCGCGGTACCCCGATCGTGATCGTCAACCGGGGTCGCACCCGCGGCGACGACCTGGCCACCGTCACCGTCGACGTGGACGTGGCGGTGGCGCTCGACGCCCTGCGCCGGTGACCGGCCCGCGCCGGGTGTACGCCTGTCGAATCCACGTCTGCTCATTCCCCCAGCCAGCCGTGTCCGGACGACGCGGAGGCCGCCCCGGAGACCTCAGTGAAATGTCCGTTTGGTGAACAGTCTCAGTGCACCGGCACCAGATCGTCGGCGTGCACCACCGGGCGGCGCATGTCCGGCGGCAGCACTGTGGTGTCCCGGCCCAGCATGGCTTCCAGTTCGGAGTGGTCGTAGGCCACCACGCCCCGGGCTCGGACGGTTCCGCGCAGATCGCGCAGGTTCACCACGTCACCACCGGAGAAGGATCCGACCGCGGCGGTGACACCCGCGGGGAGCAGCGAGCGACGCCGGTCGACCACGGCGGCGACGGCACCGTCGTCGAGGGTGAGATCACCGTGCACATCCGCCGCGTGACGCACCCAGAACCGCCGCGCGGACAGCCGCACCGCCCGGGGCCGGAACACGGTGCCCACGTCCGCGGCGTCGAGCGCCAGGTCGGCGCGCGCGGCAGCGGTGAGCAGTACCGGCACTCCGGCGTCGGCGGCGAGCCGGGCCGCGGAGAGCTTGGAGGCCATCCCCCCGGTGCCGAGCGCTCCGCCGGAGCCCGCGACCACACCGTCGAGGTCCTCCGGTCCGTCGACGGCGTTGATCAGCGACGCCCCGCCCTTGCGGGGGTCGCCGTCGTAGAGACCGTCGACGTCGGAGAGCAGCACCAGGGCATCGGCGCCGGTCAGGTGCGCGACCAGGGCGGCGAGTCGGTCGTTGTCGCCGAAGCGGACCTCGTTGGAGGCCACCACGTCGTTCTCGTTGATGATCGGCACCGCGCCGAGGGTGCGGAGCCGGTCCAGGGTGCGCTGGGCGTTCGCGGCGTGTACCCGCAGGCCGATGTCGTGCGCGGTCAGCAGGACCAGTGAGACGGTGCGCCGGTACCGGGCGAACGATGCGCCCCAGGCATTGGCGAGCTGCAGTTGCCCCACCGATGCGACGGCCTGCTTGGTGGCCAGGTCCGTGGGCCGGCGCTTGAGCCCGAGCGGCGCCATTCCGGCACCGATCGCGCCGGACGAGACCACGATGACCTCGGTACCGCGGTCCAGTCGGGCGACGATCGCATCGGTCAGCGCATCCAGCCGATCGGAGGCGAGACCGTGTTCGAGATCGGTCAGCGCGGAGCTGCCGATCTTGACCACCAGTTTGCGGGCGCCCGCGACGAGTGCGCGGATGTCCCCGTCCAGGAGATCGCCCGCGATCGCCCCGGGCGCCTCGGTCACTGGTCGTCCTCGTCGTCGTCGGCCAGGCCCCGTCGCACGTCGTGCTGGTGGCGGCGCTCGGCGGCACCGACGCGTTCGTTGCGTTCGAGCCGGATATCGGTGCCGCGGCCGGTGACCGGGACGTCCTCGATGGTGCCGAGCGTGGGCTCCCAATCGAAGCAGACGGTGCCGATGGTGACCGGGCAGCCGGGCTTGGCGCCCAACTTGACCAGCTCCGCTTCGACACCGAGCCGATTGAGCCGGTCCGCGAGATAGCCGACGGCCTCGTCGTTGTCGAACTGGGTCTGCTTGATCCACCGCTCGGGCCGGGGGCCACGGACGATGAATCCCCCCGGCTGATCAGGATCGGAGATGACCTCGAAACCGGATTCGTCGATCGGCAGCGGACGGATGACGGGGCGCCGCGCGACCGGGGTGCCGCGCTCGGCGCGGTACTTCTGCACCAGGTCCGCCAGGGCGAACGTCAGTTCCCGCAGACCGGTATGGGCGACCGCGGAGATCACGAACACCGGCCAGCCCCGGGCCTCGAACTCGGTGCGCACCATCTCGGCCAGTTCCTCGGCGTCCGGCACGTCGGACTTGTTGAGGACCACGATGCGGGGACGTTCGGCCAGGTCACCGAGGCCGGTGTCGGCGGCGAGCGCCGGCTGGTAGGCGGCCAGCTCGGCTTCGAGAGCGTCGACGTCGCTGACCGGATCACGACCGGGCTCGAGGGTTGCGCAGTCCACCACATGGGCGAGCACCGCGCAGCGTTCGAGGTGACGCAGGAAGTCCAGCCCCAGGCCGCGACCCGACGAGGCCCCGGGAATCAGTCCGGGCACGTCGGCGACGGTGAAGGTGGTCTCCCCCGCCGAGACCACGCCGAGGTTCGGGGCGAGCGTGGTGAACGGGTAGTCGGCGATCTTCGGCTTGGCCGCGGACAGCACCGAGACCAGGGAGGACTTACCCGCGGACGGGAAGCCGACCAGCCCCACATCGGCCACCGATTTCAGCTCCAGCACCAGATCGCGGGTCTGCCCCTCCTCGCCGAGCAGGGCGAATCCGGGTGCCTTGCGGGCCTTGGAGACCAGTGCCGCGTTGCCGCGGCCACCGCGTCCGCCCTGGGCGGCGTCGAACCGGGTTCCGGCGCCGACCAGATCGGCGAGCATCCGGCCGTCGGTGTCCAGCACGACGGTGCCGTCCGGAACCTTGAGGATCAGGTCCTGCCCGGACTTGCCCTCGCGGTTGCCGCCCTCGCCGGGCTTGCCGTTGGTGGCTCGCAGGTGCGGGCGGAAATGGAAGTCGAGCAGGGTGTGCACCTGCGGATCGACCTCGAGGATCACCGATCCGCCGCGGCCGCCGTTACCGCCGTCCGGGCCACCGAGCGGCTTGAACTTCTCCCGGTGGATCGAGGCGCAGCCGTGGCCACCGTTACCGGCCGTGACGTGCACCGTCACCCGGTCGACGAACCTGGACATGGGGAACCTCTTTCTACCGTTGTGCCCGCCGGAGGGCGGAAAGACGAAAGCGGGCGGGTCTCACAGTTGAGGAGACCACGCCCGCCTTCGCGAAGATGTCGTGCTGCTGCCGCGGACTAGGCCTCCGCAGCGACCGGCACGATGTTGACCGTCTTGCGGCCACGCTTGGTGCCGAACTCCACGGCGCCCGCCGCGAGAGCGAACAGCGTGTCGTCGCCGCCGCGGCCGACGCCCACGCCCGGGTGGAAGTGGGTGCCGCGCTGGCGGACCAGGATCTCACCGGCGCTGACCTTCTGGCCACCGAACCGCTTGACGCCCAGTCGCTGGGCGTTGGAATCACGACCGTTGCGCGAGCTGGACGCGCCCTTCTTGTGTGCCATCTGGCTACTCCTGTTACTCGGGTGTTGAGTGGTCTGGTTCGCCGATCAGGCGATCGCGGTCACCTTGAGGACCGTCAGGTTCTGCCGGTGGCCCTGACGCTTGTGGTAGCCGGTCTTGTTCTTGAACTTGTGGATGCGGATCTTCGGGCCCTTGACGTGCTCGACGACCTCGCCGGTGACGGCGAGCTTCTCCAGTGCGGCGGCATCCGTGGTGAGGTTCGCACCGTCGACGACGAGCGCCACGGGCAGCTTGACGCTGCTGCCGGGCTCTCCGTCGATCTTCTCGACCTTCACCAGGTCGCCGACGGCGACCTTGTACTGCTTGCCGCCGGTCTTGACGATCGCATACGTGGCCATCTTCGGGCTTACCTCTTCTTACACTTCTCGTAGTTCAGCGCGCGCCAGGTGCGCGGCTCGTCTTCAACGCGGGTAGTCCGGTGCCGCGCACGCACGAGCGCGCCGCCGGAAAAGCGACCTTCCCAGGTTACGGGAAGGCCACCAACACGGTCAAACCGGCTGGTCCGCCTTGTCGGCACCGTCACTGTCTCCACCACCGGCGGCCGGGCCCGCGGGGCGCGCCGCCGCACGGCGCCGGGCCCGCTTGCGCGCAGGTTCCGCGGCGGACTCCCCTCCCGCAGCACTCACCGAGGGGGGCGCGGGCTCGGCGACCGGAACCGTCATATCGACGACGATCGTCTGCGCCGACGCCGACGTGGTGGTGGGCGCCTTGCGGGCGACCCGCCGCCGGCGGGTCGACGGAGCCTTCTCCTGGTTCGCCGCCTTCGCCGCCCCGGCAGGCTTCGCCTCGGGTTCAGCCGCGGGCTCGGCCTGACCAGGCTGCTCCGCCGGCTCGGCCTGCGCCGTCTGCTCGGCGGCATGCTCGGCTGGCGTCGTCTGTTCGGCGGCAGGCTCGGCCTGCGCCGTCTGCTCGGCGGCCTCGCCCTCGTCGTCGTGGTGCGCGGCCATGGCCTTGAACATCGGGTGCTCGCCCTTGTGCGCGGGCTTGTCCTCCTTAGGGGCCGGCTGCGCAGGCGCCGCCGACTGGCCACCGTCGGACTTGGAACGCTTGCGCTTCTTGCGACCGCCCTCCGGCTTGTCGCCCGAGCGACCGCCCTCCTCGCCGCCGCCACCGGACTCCACCGGCGCCTCGTGGACGATCAGGCCGCGTCCGCCGCACGCCTGGCACGGGGTGGAGAACGCCTCCACCAGGCCAGTGCCGATCCGCTTGCGGGTCATCTGGACCAGGCCGAGCGAGGTGACCTCGGAGACCTGGTGGCGGGTGCGGTCCCGGCCGAGCGCCTCGGTGAGCCGGCGCAGCACCAGGTCACGGTTGGACTCGAGAACCATGTCGATGAAGTCGACCACGATCATGCCGCCGATGTCGCGCAGGCGCATCTGCCGCACGATCTCCTCGGCCGCTTCGAGGTTGTTGCGAGTGACCGTCTCCTCGAGGTTGCCGCCGGCACCGGTGAACTTGCCGGTGTTGACGTCGACCACCGTCATCGCTTCGGTGCGGTCGATCACCAGGGTGCCGCCCGAAGGCAGCCACACCTTGCGGTCCATCGCCTTCGCCAGCTGCTCGTCGATCCGGTACGTGGCGAACACGTCCGGAGCATCGGCATGAGCCCTCTCGAACCGCTCCACCCGCGACATCAGATCGGGGGCCACCGTCTCGACGTACTTCGAGGTGATGTCCCAGGCCTTGCTGCCCTCGATCACCAGCTTGCTGAAGTCCTCGTTGAACAGGTCACGGACCACCTTGACCAGCAGGTCGGGCTCCTCGTAGAGCGCCTTGACGCCCTTCTGCGAGGACGCGGCCTCGATCTGCGCCCACTGCGCCTGCAGCCGCGCGACGTCACCCGCGAGTTCCTCGGCGCTCACACCTTCGGAAGCGGTGCGGATGATCACGCCGGCCTCTGCGGGCACGATCTCCTTGAGGATCTCCTTCAGACGCTTGCGCTCGGTGTCGGGCAGCTTGCGCGAGATGCCGGCCGAGCCGCCACCGGGCACGTACACCAGGAACCGTCCGGCCAGCGAGATCTGCGTGGTGAGCCGGGCTCCCTTGTGCCCGACCGGGTCCTTGGAGACCTGCACCAGCACCTGATCGCCGGGCTTGAGCGCCTGCTCGATCTTGCGGGCACTGCCGTCGAGTCCGGCGGCGTCCCAGTTCACCTCACCGGCGTAGAGAACACCGTTGCGGCCACGGCCGATGTCGACGAAGGCGGCCTCCATCGAGGGCAGCACGTTCTGCACCCGGCCCAGGTAGATGTTGCCGACCATCGACGCCGAACTCGACGAGGTCACGAAGTGCTCCACCAGAACGCCGTCCTCGAGGACGGCGACCTGGGTGTAATCCGACGGGTGCGCGATGGTCTGGCCGTCGTGGCCCTGCGACGGGGTCACACCGGTCCGCTCGCGGACCACCATCACCCGGTCGAGGGCCTCACGGCGGGCGAGGAACTCCGATTCGGTGAGGATCGGCGGGCGGCGGCGGACGGTGTCGCGCCCGTCACGTCGACGCTGGCGCTTGGCCTCGAGCCGGGTGGAACCGCTGATGCCGCGGACCTCGTCGCGACGCGACTTCTGCCGCGGCTCACGCTCGTGCACCACGGTGTTCGGCGGATCGTCCGACGAGCCCGCCTCGGCGGCGTCGTCGCCGGATCCGGCACGACGGCGGCGACGGCGCCGGCGCCGGCGGGAGCCGCCGTCGGTCACGTCCTCGACGTCATCCTCACTCTGATCCTCGGCCTGATCCGAACCCCGGTCCGGCGATGCAGTGGCGGAACCGGCGGAGCCATCGGCACCGTTGCCCTCGGCGGACCCGCCGCCGTCACCGGCGCGCTCGGCGGCCTTGTCCGGCTTCTCGCCCGAGTCCTGACCGTCCTGATCGTCGGCGTTCTCACCCCGGCCGCGACCGCGGCCCCGGCGACCACGCCGCCGGCGACGGTTACCGGTGGATTCGTCGTCGGTGGTGTCGTCCTTGGGCTGAGCCTGCGGCTCGGCCTGCTCGGCGTCACCGGACTCATCAGCTCCAGAAGCAGCACCGTCACCGGCGGTAGCGGAAGCCGCCGTCGCATCGGCACCGGATTCAGTGGCGGTATCCGGCTCGGTCTCGTTCTCCGTCTCGGCCTGAGCCCGGCGGGTGCGCCGGCGCTTGGGCGGCTGCTCGACCTGCTCGGGTTGCAGGAACAGCGGCATCACCGGATCGACGGCGGCGGCCGGCTCCGACACCGGCGCGGGCGGAGCCGACGCGGAGAACAGCGACGGCGTCGGGTCGGCTTGCGCCGCAGGTTCCGCAGCCCCTTCGCTCTGAGCCGCTTCGGCCTGAGCCGGCGCCGCCTCAGCGGCCTCGGTCTGCTGTGCGGTGCCCGCAGAGAGTTCGGCGAGGCGGTCGCGAACCCGCTCGGCGGCGCTGCGATCGATGCTCGAATGCGCACTGCGTGCCACGAAGCCGAGTTCACCGAGATGCGCCAGCACCTCTTTGCTGGTCAGCCCCAGCAGACGAGCCAGCGCGTGAACGCGCAGCTTCTGCGGGAACTCCTCCCGAGCTTCGTTGTTCTGTTCTTCCGGCGACGTGTTGTCGGCCACTCAATCTCCTACCGACCCCCGGGCGCGATCACAGATACGGTCGCGGCCACGCGAGGGCGTGTCGTGTGGTGCGGGCTTCAGTCTCCTGCCGCCCCACGTTTGTCAAGGTCTGCACGTTTCTCGTGCGTGGCGCACGCCCACTCGAAGTTCTACCGAGCGAGCCGGGCCGGTCGGCAGCACGCGGTTTGCGCGCGCCGACGTGCGTCGGTGCCATTGTCCCACACCGGGGCGCCGGGTCGGAAAAGGGTCTGCAAAGCCCTGGAGAGTCTGGAAGGGACTCGAAGGATTGGAAGGGACGGGAATCGAACTGGGCCCGCACCGCGCGTCTCGCGCGGTGCGGGCCCAAGGATCAGATCTCGGTGCAGCTCAGGACAGTCCGGGGAACCACAGGGCGATCTCCCGCTCGGCGGACTCGGGCGAGTCCGAACCGTGCACCAGGTTCTCCTGGGTCTGGAGACCGAAGTCGCCGCGGACGGTGCCGGGGACGGCCTTCTCCACCGGGTCGGTACCTCCGGCCAGCTGCCGGAACGCGGCGATCGCGCGGGGTCCCTCCACCACCGCGGCCACCACGGGCCCGGAGGTGATGAACTCGACCAGGGAGCCGAAGAAGGGCTTCTCCCGGTGCTCGTCGTAGTGGCTCTGCGCCACCTCGTTCGAGACGTGCTTGAGCTCGAGGGCCGCAAGGGTGAGGCCCTTGCGCTCGATGCGCGCCAGGATCTCTCCGGAAAGGCCGCGCCGCACGCCGTCGGGCTTGATCAGAATCAGAGTCCGCTCAGTCACGGCAACAGACTAGCCGCTGCCCTCGATCGGCTCCTGCCCGGGCAGGCGTCCCTCCGCCATCCGCTTACGCACGTCGCGCTCGATGAACACGATGTAGGCCCAGACGATGCCGAAAACGATGCCGACACCACCGATTCCGGGGTGCACGATCCACCCGGCGATCACGGCCACCTGGAGCACGCAGAATGCGGGGATGGCCCAGCTCTTCTTGACCACCATGCACCCGGCGAAGCAGGCGGCCGCCAGCAGCAGGACGTAGCTCACCTTGAGCCAGGTCAGGCCGGGCGAGAGGCGGAAGACCACCGGCAGCGCCAGCAGGATCACGATCATCTCGAGGATCAGGGTGCCGGAGAGGATGCCGCGGAAGCTCTTCCACGGGTCCTTCGTGGGCGGAGTGAACCGCTGGGGCGCCGTCACTGGGGTTCCTTTCCGAACAGCGAGCGCGCCGCGCCCGCGGTGACCACCGATCCGGTGATCAGCACACCGACGCCGGAAGCGGGTCCGGCGGTGTCGAAGCCGTCGTCGGCCTCCTGGTCGGCCAGGGCCACGGCGGTCTCCACCGCGTCGACCATGGTCGGCGAGGTGGCCACCCGGTCCTCACCGAAGATCTCCTCGGCGATCGCGGCGAGCCGTTCGACCTCCAGCGCGCGGGGTGAGCCGTTGTGGGTGACCACAACGGTGTCGAGGACCGGTTCGAGGGCGGTCAGCAGTCCGACGGCGTCCTTGTCGGCGAGCACCGAGACCACTCCGATCAGCTTGTGGAAGCCGAACTCGGTCTCGATGGTCCGAGCCAGCGCCTGTGCGCCGTGCGGGTTGTGCGCGGCGTCGATGAGCACCGTCGGCGCACTGCGGACGCGTTCGAGCCGGCCGGGCGAGGCCGCCTTGGCGAATCCCTCGCGGACGGTGTCGACGTCGAGCTGCTGCTGCGAGCCGGCGCCGAAGAAGGCCTCGACCGCGGCGAGCGCGACGGCCGCGTTGTTGGCCTGGTGCTCACCGTGCAGCGGCAGGAAGATCTCGTCGTAGACGCCGCCCAGGCCCTGCAATGTGAGCTGCTGCCCGCCGACGGCGACGCGGCGTTCGATCACCGCGAACTCGGAACCCTCGCGGGCCACCGCGGCGTCGGCCTCCACCGCCCTGCGCAGCAGCACCTCCATCGCCGCCGGCTCCTGCTTGCCCACCACCATCACGGTGTCCTTCGGGATCAACCGCTCGGGGCCGCGTTTGACGATGCCGGCCTTCTCCTCGGCGATGGTCGGGATGTCCGGTCCCAGGATCTCCACGTGGTCCAGGCCGATCGGGGTGATCACGGCGACCTCCGCGGTGATCACGTTGGTCGCGTCCCAGGTGCCGCCCAGGCCCACCTCGACCACGGCCACGTCCACCGGAGCCTCGGCGAAAGCGGCGTAGGCCATGGCGGTGAGCACCTCGAACTTGCTCATCCGGGGTCCGTCGGCGGCCTCGGACTGCCTGTCGACCAGTTCGATGTACGGCTCGAGTTCGCGGTAGACCTCCACGTACCGCTTGGCCGGGATCGGCGCACCGTCGATCGCGATCCGCTCGGTGGCCAGTTGCAGGTGCGGGCTGGTGATCCGTCCCGTGCGTCGGGAGAACGCGAGCAGCAGCGAGTCGATCATCCGCGCCGTCGACGACTTCCCGTTGGTGCCCGCGACCTGGATCGACGGATAGGCGTCCTGCGGGGAGCCGAGCAGTTCCATCAGCGCCGAGATGCGGGTCAGCGAAGGCTCGATCCTGGTCTCGGGCCACCGCTCGTCCAGTTCGGCCTCGACCTGGGCCAGTTCGGCCAGGTCATCGGGGTCGGCGGCGAAGACGGGAACGCTCACGCTCCCCCACCCAGCTGCGCGATCCGCGCGGTGAGACGCTCGACCTCGTCGCGCGCGACGGCCTGCCGGGCCCGGATCTTGTCGACCACGTTGTCCGGCGCCTTCGCCAGGAAGGCCTCGTTCCCGAGCTTGGCGGAGGTACCGTCGAGCTCCTTCTGCGCGGATTTGAGGTCCTTCTCCAGTCGCGCCCGCTCGGCCCCCAGGTCGACGGTGCCGGAGGTGTCCAGTTCGACGGTGACGTTCCCGCCGGTGAGCCGCACCTCCAGCGAAGCGGTGGCGGCGAAGCCCTCCTCGGGCGGAGTGAGGCGGCACAGGTTCGCAGCGGCGCCGGCGAGTGACGTCAGGCCCGCCCGGTCCAGGCCGATCAGGCGGGCGGCGACCCGCTGGCCCGGTTTGAGCAGTTGATCGCTGCGGAACCGCCGGATCTCGGTGACCAGGCGCTGCAGGTCGGAGAACCGACGAGCGGATTCGACGCCGTCGACGGGGATCTCGGACGGCGCCCAGTCCCGGGTGGGCCAGTCGGCGGTGACCAGCGTGGTCTCACCGGTCAGCGCCTTCCACAGCACCTCGGTGACGAAGGGCATCGTCGGGTGCAGCATCCGCAGCACCGTGTCCAGGGCCTTCCCCAGCACCAGGCGGGTGTTCGCGGCGCGTTGCGCGGCGGCCGGGTCGCCGTCGTCCTGCAGTTGCAGTTTGGCGACCTCGAGGTACCAGTCGCACAGCTCGTCCCAGGCGAAGTGGTACAGCGCCTCGCAGGCCTTGCCCAGCTCATTGGCATCGAACGCGGCGTCGGCCTCGGCCTGCACGGCGGCGAGCCTGTCGAGGATCCAGCGGTCGGCATCGGTGAGGCCGGAGCGGGCGGGCAGGTCACCGACGTGTGCGTCGTTCATCAGCGCCAGCTTGGTGGCGTTGAACAGCTTGGTGGCGAACTTCTTGCTGCTCGCGGCGGCGTCGGCGCCCACGTTCAGATCGGAGCCGGGGATGGTGCCGCGGGCGAGGGTGAAGCGCAGCGCGTCGGCGCCGTACTCGTCCACCCAATCCAGGGGGTCGATACCGTTGCCCTTGGACTTGCTCATCTTCCGGCCGAACTCATCGCGCACCAGGCCGTGCAGGAGCACCTCACGGAACGGGACCGGTCCGGGGGAATCCTGCTGCGCGCCGATGAAGGTGCCGAACATCATCATCCGGGCGACCCAGAAGAAGATGATGTCGTAACCGGTGACCAGCGTGGACGTCGGATAGAACGTGTCCAGGTCGGCGCTGCGATCGGGCCAGCCCATGGTGGAGAACGGGAACAGACCCGAGCTGAACCAGGTGTCCAGAACGTCCGGATCCTGCTCGTAACCTGGCGGCGGGGTGTCGTCCGGGCCGCAGCAGATCACGTCGCGGTTGCCGTCTGCGTCGGCCGGGCCGTACCAGACGGGGATGCGGTGGCCCCACCAGAGCTGGCGGGAGATGTTCCAGTCGTTGAGGTCGTCGACCCAGTCGAAGAACCTGGGTGCGAGATGCTCGGGGACGATGGTGGTGTCGCCGTCCCGGACCGCGTCACCGGCCGATTTCGCGATCGAATCGACCTTCACCCACCACTGCATCGACAGCCGCGGCTCGATCGGCTCTCCGGAACGCTCGCTGTGACCGACGCTGTGCCGGTACGGTCGCACCTCCTTGACGATGCGCCCCTGCTCTGCCAGTGCGTCGCGGATGGCCTTACGCGCGGCGAATCGGTCCATGCCGTCGAACTGCGTACCGGTGCCGGTGATGTGCGCGGTCTCGTCCATGATGGTCGGCATCGGCAGCGCGTGCCGCTGACCGAGCGCGAAGTCGTTCGGATCGTGCGCAGGCGTGATCTTCACTGCGCCCGAGCCGAATTCGGGATCGACGTAGTCGTCGGCGACCACCGGGATCCGGCGATCGAGGAAGGGGTGCTCGAGGCTGCTGCCGACCAGGGCGCGGTAGCGCTCGTCCTCGGGGTGGACGGCGATCGCGGTGTCGCCGAGCATCGTCTCCAGGCGGGTGGTGGCACAGACGATGTGCGGCTCGGAATCGTCGAGGGAGCCGTACCGGAAGGAGACCAGCTCACCGTCGACCTCCTTGTGGTCGACCTCGAGATCGGAGATGCCGGTCTGCAGCACCGGCGACCAGTTCACCAGCCGCTCGGCGCGGTAGATCAAGCCGGCGTCGAAGAGCTGCTTGAAGATGGTCTGCACGGCGCGGGAGAGCCCCTCGTCCATGGTGAAACGCTCGCGCGACCAGTCGATTCCGACGCCGATCCGGCGCATCTGGCCGGTGATGTTGCCGTGGCTGGCGTCCTTGAACGCCCAGGCCCGCTTGAGGAACTCCTCGCGGCCGATGGTGCGGCGATCGGTGCCCTCGGCGGCGAGTTGCTTCTCGACCAGACTCTGGGTGGCGATACCGGCGTGGTCGGTGCCGGGCAGCCACAGCACCTCGTACCCCTGCATCCGCTTACGGCGGCACAGCGCGTCGGTGATCGTCTGGTCCAGCGCGTGGCCCAGGTGCAGGCTGCCGGTCACGTTCGGCGGGGGCAGCACCACCGAGAAAGCGGGCTTGGTGGAGGTGTTGTCGGCGGTGAAGTAACCGGCATCGACCCAGCCGTTGTAGATCTCGCTCTCCACCGCGCCCGGTTCCCATGCGGAGGGAAGGCGGTCGGTGGCATGTCCCGGCTGAGCCGGGGCGGCGTTCTGCGGCTGAGTAGTCACTCCCCGATTCTAGTCAGTGCCCGCGGGCACTCCGCGCCGGTGGTCAGGCGCTCTTGTTGCGACGCTCGTCGCGGGAACGCTTGCGCGGGACGATGGTGGGCAGCACGTTGTCGCGCACCGTCTCCCCCGTGACGACGACCTTGGCGACGTCGTCCCGCGAGGGGATGTCGAACATGACGGGATTGAGGACTTCCTCCATGATCGCGCGCAGGCCGCGGGCGCCGGTGCCGCGCAGGATGGCCTGATCGGCGATCGCACCGAGCGCGTCCTCGTCGAACTCGAGCTCGACGCCGTCCATCTCGAAAAGCCGCTGGTACTGCTTGACCAGGGCGTTCTTCGGCTCGGACAGGATCGAGACCAGCGACTCCTTGTCCAGGTTGGACACCGAAGCGATCACCGGGAGACGGCCGATGAACTCGGGGATGAGGCCGAACTTGATCAGGTCCTCGGGCAGCACGTCCGCGAAGTGATCGACGGTGTCCACCTCTGCCTTGGAGCGCACCTCGGTACCGAAGCCCAGGCCGCGCTTGCCGATGCGGTCACCCACGACCTTCTCCAGTCCCGCGAACGCGCCCGCCACGATGAACAGCACGTTCGTGGTGTCGATCTGGATGAACTCCTGATGCGGGTGCTTGCGGCCGCCCTGCGGCGGGACGCTGGCCTGCGTGCCCTCGAGGATCTTCAGCAGCGCCTGCTGCACGCCCTCACCCGAGACGTCGCGAGTGATCGACGGGTTCTCGCTCTTGCGGGCGATCTTGTCGACCTCGTCGATGTAGATGATCCCGGTCTCGGCGCGCTTGACGTCGTAGTCGGCGGCCTGGATCAGCTTGAGCAGGATGTTCTCGACGTCCTCACCGACGTACCCGGCCTCGGTCAGCGCGGTTGCGTCGGCGATGGCGAAGGGCACGTTGAGCATCTTCGCCAGAGTCTGCGCCAGGTAGGTCTTGCCACAGCCGGTGGGGCCGAGCATGAGGATGTTCGACTTGGCCAGCTCGACGGCCTCACCGCGGGCGTCCTTACGCTCGCCGGCCTGGATGCGCTTGTAGTGGTTGTAGACGGCCACCGCCAGGTTGCGCTTGGCCGAGTCCTGGCCGATGACGTAGTTGTCGAGGAAGTCGCGGATCTCGATCGGCTTGGGCAGCTCGTCCAGCTTCACATCGCTGGATTCGGCGAGCTCCTCCTCGATGATCTCGTTGCACAGGTCGATGCACTCATCGCAGATGTACACACCCGGTCCGGCGATCAGCTTCTTGACCTGCTTCTGGCTCTTTCCGCAGAAAGAGCACTTCAGCAGGTCTGCGCCGTCCCCGATCCGTGCCATGCCCTGTGCCCTACTTCCCTTGACGGTGGCCCGCCCGCTGGATTCTCATCCGCGTCGATGCCTGGTAACGACGGTACCCGCGAACCGAAGTCCCGGCGACCGATATGAATAGCTTGCTGCAGCCGACTCCGGGGGCCACGGAACCCGCTCACGCGGCGTGTCGCGCCCCCGGAGACCAGTGCGATCCGTGGTGACTACTTGCTCGACTTCTTGCGGTACGGGAAGACGGTGTCGACGATGCCGTACTCCTTGGCCTGCTCTGCCGTGAGGATGCTGTCACGGTCGGTGTCCTTGCGGATCTTCTCCACGCTCTGCCCGGTGTGCCCGGCGAGGATCTCGTCGAGCTTGTTGCGCACGCGTTCCATCTCTGCTGCCTGGATCTCCAGGTCGGAGACCTGTCCGCGCATCGAACCGCCGGTCCGCGGCTGGTGGATGAGCACCGTCGAGTTGGGCAGCGCAGCGCGCTTGCCGGGAGTGCCTCCGGCCAGCAGGATGGCCGCGGCCGAGGCCGCGGTACCCAGCACCACCGTCGAGACGTCGCAGTGCACGTACTGCATGGTGTCGTAGACACCGAGCGCGTCGTACAGGCTACCGCCCGGCGAGTTGATGTACATGGTGATGTCACGGTCCGGGTCCTGCGACTCCAGCACCAGGATCTGCGACATCACGTTGTTGGCGGTCGCCTCGTTGATCTCGGTGTCGAGGAAGATGATGCGTTCCTCGAAGAGCTTCGTGATCGGGCTCTGCACCCGCTCGCCGTTCGCGGTGCGCTCGACGTACTGCGGGATGTGGCGCGCCGCCGGACGCGGGGCCTCGTAGCCGTAGGTGGGGTATTCGTACATGCTCTTGGTTTCCCTCTCGCTACTTGACGGAGCTCGCGCGGCTGACGACGTGATCGACGAAGCCGTAGTCACGGGCCTCCTCGGCGGTGAACCACTTGTCGCGATCGGCGTCGGCCTCGATCTTCTCCAGCGGCTGACCGGTGAACTGGGCGTTGAGCCGGTTCATCTCGATCTTGGTCTTACGGAACAGCTCCGCCTGGATGGCGATGTCGGCGGCGGTACCCCCGATGCCGGCCGAGGGCTGGTGCATCATGATCCGTGCGTGCGGCAGCGCGTATCGCTTGCCCTTGGTACCGGCCGCGAGCAAGAACTCACCCATCGATGCGGCCATGCCCATCGCGTAGGTGGCGACATCGCACTCCACGAACTCCATGGTGTCGAAGATCGCCATGCCCGCGGAGATGCTGCCGCCGGGCGAGTTGATGTACAGGTTGATGTCCTTGTTCGGGTCCTCCGCGGACAGCAGCAGCATCTGCGCACACAGCTGGTTCGCGATGTCGTCGTTGACCTCGCTGCCGAGGAAGATGATCCGCGATTCCAGGAGGCGGCTGTACACCGAATCGTTGAGGTTCAGGCCGGCAAATCCGGCCCGCATTGTGGGGTTGGAGGTCATCCGCTGCTTCCTGCCTTTCTTTACTGACATCGACACTAACGAACGGCGCCGGGCGAACGGTCCCTGGGCGCGCCCGGCTCCGCTGAGGGCAGAACGCCCCGCAGCCGAATACGGCTGCGGGGCGTTCCCCAAGGGGTGATTACTTCTCGTCCGCCTCGGCGGTCTGCTCGGCGTCGGCCTCGCCCGCCGGTGCCTCCTCGGCGGCCTCGCCGTCCTGGGCGTCACGGTCGAACAGCGCCTTGGTGTCGACGGGGTTGCCGTCGGTGTCCTTGACCGTCACCTCGAGCACGACGTCCGCGAGGCCCTTGCCCCGTCGGACCTCCTGGAAGAGGGCGGGCAGCTGGCCGGCCTGCTGGATCTGCTGGATGAACTCCTGCGGCTGCATACCGTAGCGCTGCGACTGGAACAGGATGTGCTCCTGCAGTTCCTGCTGATCGACCTGGACGTCCTGCGCGTCGGCGATGGCGTCGAGCAGCAGCTGCACCTTCACCTGCTTCTCGGCGGACTCGCGGGCCTGCTTCTCGAACTCCTCGCGCGTGGTGCCCTGCGCCTTGAGCGCGGTCTCCAGCAGTTCCTCGTTGTGACCGACCTGCTGCAGCACGTCCTGCACGTTGGCGTCGGACTGCTCCTTGACCACGGCCTCGGGCAGCGGGATCTCGACGGCCTCGAGCAGCTTGTCGAGCACCGCGTCACGGATCTCGGCGGCCTGGCTGAGCTTCTTGTTCTGCTCGACCCGTCCGCGCAGGTCGGCACGCAGCTCCTCGACCGTGTCGAACTCGCTGGCCAGCTGAGCGAACTCGTCGTCCAGCTCCGGCAGCTCGCGCTCCTTGACCGAGCCGACGACGGCGGTCACGTCCGCCTCCTTGCCGGCGTGCTCGCCGGCCACCAGCGTGGTCGGGAAGGTCTTCGACTCGCCGGCCTTGAGCCCGACGACCGCCTCATCCAGGCCGTCGATCAGGTTGCCGGAGCCCACCTCGTGCGAGAGGCCGGTGGTCTTGGCGTCCTCGACGTCCTCACCGTCGACGGCGGCGGACAGGTCGAGGGTGACGAAGTCACCGGTCTGCACCTCGCGCTCGACGCCCTTGAGGGTGCCGAAGCGGGCCTGCAGGCCCTCGATCTGCTCGTCGACATCGGCGTCGGTGACCTCGAGCGAGGGCACCTCGACCTCGATCGAGGAGTAGTCGGGCAGGGTGACCTCGGGGCGCACGTCGACCTCGGCGGTGAACGAGAAGGTCTCGCCGTACTCGAGCTTGTCGATGTCGATCTCCGGCTGGCCCAGCGCCTTGACGTCGGCCTCCAGCACGGCCTGGCTGTACTTGCCGGGCAGCGCCTCGTTGATCACCTGCGAGAGCACCGCGTCGCGGCCGACGCGCGCCTCGATCAGCTTCGCCGGGGCCTTGCCCTTGCGGAAGCCGGGGATGTTGACCTGCTGCGCCAGCGCCTCGTAGGCGCGATCGAAATCGGGCGCGAGCTCGTCGAAGGGAACCTCGACGCTCAGGCGGACGCGAGTCGGGCTCAGCTGCTCGACGGTGCTCTTCACTCGTTCTCCTCGGGTTTGTAATCGGCAGCAATACCGCGTGGATGTGCGATGTTCCTGCGGGCAGCACGAGACCCCGTCGGGCCTACGGCACTCGAATAAGCGTACGCGACGGCGCCGCGGCCCAGTGACGCCGGTCGACCGGGGCGGCCGCACCTTGATGATCGAACCCAGCGCGGCATAGCGTGAGGTCCATGACCGTCCAGCTGCGCGCCCTCGAGCGCACGGACCTGCGGTTCGTACACGGCCTGTTCAACGACCGAGCAGCGATGACGTACTGGTTCGAGGAGCCGTTCGACGCACTGGCCGAATTGGAGGACATCTACCAGCGGCACATCCACGACGACCGCGAGCGACGGTTCGTCATCGAGGCCGACGGTCAGCCGGTGGGACTGGTCGAATTGGTGGAGATCAATTTCATCCACCGCAACTGTGAGTTCCAGATCATCGTCACACAGGCCTCTCAGGGGCGAGGCTACGCCGGTATCGCCACCCGCAAGGCGCTCGATCACGCCTTCCGCATCCTCAATCTGCACAAGGTGTACCTGTACGTGGACGTGGCGAACGAACGCGCCGCGCACATCTACCGTAAGGCCGGTTTCGTGCAGGAGGGGCTCCTACGGGAGGAGTTCTTCGCCAACGGTGGTTACCGCGACGCCTCCTTGATGGCGATCTTCCAACGCGATTTCCTGCACCCGGAGAAGTCTCCCCATTTGTCCGATTCCCCAGGTCCGGTGTCAATTTCAGAAGCATGAAGGTGAGCCGTGTCTCACCTGATCGACGATTGTGAATCTTTACCACCGAGAAGCGACCGACCGTTCCTTCCGGTAACAACGGGGAATGACCACGAAGACGGAGCCGCAGCCCACTACGACTGAGCCCCGCCCGGTCGTCTCCCGCGAGACCGCCATCGGTGCCGACGCCCGACTGTCCTGGCTACTGGCCGGCGTGGCCGGAATGGTCGGAGCAGTCGCCTTCCTCCATTCCGCCGGCTATTTCGTCACCTTCATGACGGGCAACACCGAACGCGCGGTGCTGACCTGGTTCAAGGCGTCGGACGCGCAACAGGTGGCCGGCGCCGGCGCCCTCGCAGCCACGGCACTGATCGTCGCCTTCATCTCGGGCGTGACCGTCGCGTCGGTCTGTCGGCGCTACTTCTGGGCAGGTCACCCGCACGGTCCGACGGTGCTCACCACCGGCGGCCTCCTGTTCGCATCGGGCACCGACTTCCTGCTCGACGGCTTCGCCGAACCCGAGGTGCGGTTCGTCCCGATCCTCATCATCACGTTCTCCCTGGGCGCGCTGAACACCTCGTTCACCAAGAACGGCGAGGTCTCGGTGCCGCTGTCGTACGTCACCGGCACCCTGGTCAAGCTGGGGCAGGGCATCGAACGGCACGCCACCGGCAACGGCACCGTCTACGACTGGCTCGGCTACGCGCTGCTGTACGCGGGCTTCCTGGTCGGGGCCGCGGTCGGCGGAGTGATCGGTTCGTTCGTCACCGGCCCGCAGGTGATCCTGGTCGCCGGCGTCCTGTGCGGGATCACCACGTTCGTCACGTTCTTCCACTCGGACAAGCGCACCCTGCTGGGTTGACCCGGGTTCGCGTCAGCGCGAGCACAACCGATGACAGCGCGGCCGGACCGCGGTTGACTTCCGCGGGTGAGCACAGCCACCGTCGAACCCGTCCCCGGTCCAGCTGCGCCTGATCGCACCCAGTTGCGCCGGGTCGTGGCGGCGTCACTGCTGGGTACCACCGTCGAGTGGTACGACTTCTTCCTCTACTCGACCGCGGCGTCACTGGTGTTCAACAAGCTGTTCTTCCCGGACACCAGCTCCTTCGTGGGGACCATGCTCAGCTTCGTCACCTTCGCCGTCGGCTTCGTGATGCGACCGATCGGCGGTCTGGTCTTCGGGCACATCGGTGACCGGCTGGGCCGGCGGCAGACGCTCGCGCTGACCATGTTGCTGATGGGTGTCGCAACGGCACTGATGGGCGCATTGCCGACCGCGGCACAGGTCGGGATGCTCGCGCCGATGCTGCTGCTGGTGCTGCGCATGGTCCAGGGGTTCGCGCTCGGCGGAGAGTGGGCCGGCGCCGTGCTCCTGGCGGTCGAGCACGCCCCCGCCGGGCGCAAGGGCCGGTTCGGTGCCATCCCCCAGATCGGGCTGGCGCTGGGCCTGGGCCTGGGCACCGCGGTGTTCGCGCTCCTTCAGACGGTCTTCGACGACGAGCAGTTCTTGAGGTTCGGCTGGCGCATCGGCTTCGCCGTATCGATCGTGCTGGTGGTGATCGGCATCGTGGTGCGGCTGGCGGTCGATGAGACGCCCGCGTTCGTGACCGCTCGCGCCACGATCGACACCACGCGCACCCCGCTGCGGCAACTGCTCGCGGATCCGACGCTGCGCCGCAACACGATTCTCGGCTGCCTCGCCCGGTGGGCCGAGGGCAGCGCGTTCAACACGTGGGGCGTCTTCTCGATCACCTACGCCACGGCCACGCTCGCGATGAACAAGGTGGACGTGCTGCTCGCGGTGACCGCCGCCGCGCTGGTGATGGCGGCGGTGATCCCGTTCGCCGGGGTGGCCGCGGACAGGTTCGGACCGGGGCGGGTGTACGGCACCGGCGCGCTGCTGTACGGAATCGCGGTACTGCCGGTGTTCGCGATCTTCAGCACCGGCTCGATCCTGTGGTTCACCGTCGGGCTGATCGTGGTCTTCGGGCTGATCCACGGCGTTTTCTACGCCGCGCAGGGCACCTTCTTCGCGAGCCTGTTCCCCACTGAGGTCCGGTACACCGGGTTGTCGGTGGTCTACCAGTTCTCCGGCATCTACGCCTCGGGGCTGACGCCCTTGATCCTGACCGCCCTGATCCACGAGGCCGACGGTGCCCCGTGGACCGCGGCCGGTTACCTCGCCCTCACCGCGGCGATCTCGGTGGCGGCGACCGTCTGGATCCGGCGGGTGGCGCGCCTGCCCTGACACCCGCCTGATACACTGGTCTCAAGTTCGTGAGCGTGACTGTAAACCGCTCAGTGAAACAGAGGCCGGGGCGCATTACAGGTGCCGCCGGCCTCGCCCATATCCGGTGCCCGCGCCGGCTTCCGTTTCGTCTGCCGTGACCTGCGGCGTCAGCGCGAAGACGATGAGGTACGCCAGTCCGAAGAACGCGGCGACGGCGAGTGCCACCCCGGTGGATTGCACATAGGCCAGCGGTGAGCTGACCCAGTCGAAGGTCGCCGCGACCACCGCGTCCGGCCGGGTCACCAGATCCCACGAGTTCCACCGCTGGAACCGGCCGATCACCACGCCGATGGCGCACAGGCCCACTGACAGTGCCACCGCGAGCCATCCCCACAGTGCACCGAACTCCCGGTCCAGGCGGCGATGCACCGCCAGCATCGAGACCACACCGAGCAGGATCCCGGTCCAGGCGGCGAACCCGTACTGCAGCACGTGCCGCCACAGGTTCTCACCGTCGCCGAGGTGCACGAGGTCGGTCACCAGGTACGGCGAGTTCGGGAGGAACGCCAGCCAACCGATTCCCAGCGGCACCAGCGGCCAGCGCCGCCGCACCACCGCGAAGCCGACTGCGCAGACCATCGGGATCCAGGCGAGGAAGAGGTTCCAGATCAGGAAGCGGCTCGGATACGACAGCGGTGCGGCCGGATCGGTGGTGCCGAGGACCACTGTCAGCGCAGTCGTGGCGAGAAGCGATGCCAGCAGCATCGCGGCGCGAGTCGTCGTCATCAGATCAGTTTGCCAGTCTGCACGAGATGATGAGCCTGGCTCACTTTCTGCGGGGCGCGTGGCACGCGGGCGCGGTGTGCACCACGGTGGCGGGTACGCTCTACCTGATCGTCGGCGCGATCACGGGATGTGGCGCAGCTTGGTAGCGCATCCGCTTTGGGAGCGGAGGGTCGCAGGTTCGAATCCTGTCATCCCGACCATCATCACAGCAGGTCAGGCGGATCAAGCTGTCCGCTTGCTCAGCGTCAGATGCACCACGATGCCCAC
Source organism: Tsukamurella serpentis (assembly GCF_054780975.1). Classification (NCBI taxonomy): domain Bacteria; kingdom Bacillati; phylum Actinomycetota; class Actinomycetes; order Mycobacteriales; family Tsukamurellaceae; genus Tsukamurella; species Tsukamurella serpentis. Next base: position 143,799 of record NZ_BAAGVH010000009.1, on the reverse strand, counting down.
CACCAGGGCCCAGAACGCCGCGCCGATGCCGGCCACCGCGGTGCCCGAGGCCGCGACCACGAAGGTCACCGCAGCCGGAACACGCGAAGGTTCGTCGGCCATCGCTCCGGCGCAGGCCGCCGCGAACGCACCCACCAGCGCAACCCCGGCAACGGCCTGAATCACCCCGTCGGGCGCGGCGAGGACCACGGCCGTGAGCCCGGTACTGAACACGCCGAGCACCAGGTTCACCGCGCCCGACGAGACACCGGCGATCCACCGCCGCGAGGTGTCCGGACCTGCGTCCGGGCCCGCTGACAGTGCCGCGCTGATCGCCGCGAGGTTGATCGCGTGCCCACCGAACGGGGCGCCGAGCACACTGCCCACCCCGGTCACCGCGAGCGCGGGACGCCACGGCACCGAATAGCCGTAACTCCCCATCACCGCAGCTCCGGGTATGTTCTGCGAGGCCATGGTGACGATGTACAGGGGTAGCACCACCCCGGTGAGCGCCTGAAAGGTGAACGATGGGGTGGTCCACTCCAGCTGCGGCGCGAGGGCGGCCAGCGCGGGTACGGCATCGTCGCGGATCAGGGCGACAACGATCACCAGCAGTGCCACCACGAAGGCCGCCGGAACGGCCCACCGCGGCCGCAGTTTCAGCAACACAAGCCACACCAGCAGCACCGGCGCGACCGCCCCCGGGTGCTTGGCGAGTGCGGTCACCGGTGCGATGCACAGCGGCAACAGCACCCCGGCCAGCATCGCCTGTGCAATCGGCGTGGGTATCCGCTGCACCCACCGGGCGAGCGCCGGCCACAGGCCGGTCAGCACGAACAGCACACCGCACACCGCGAACGCCCCCACCGCCGCGGGCCATCCACCGGCCACGGCACCTGTGGTCGCGAGCAATGCGGCACCGGGAGTCGACCAGGCACTGATGATCGGCATACGGTAGCGCCAGGACAGCAGCGCCGAGGCCGCGCCCATGGTCACCGTCACCGCGAGCAGTCCGGACGCGGCCTGCCCGGGGGAGGCTCCCATCGCCCGCAGTCCGGCCAGCACCACCGCGAACGCGGAGGTGTAGCCGACCAGCGCGGTGACGACGCCGGCACCGATGGGCACCCACGTTCCGTTCTCAGAACGTTCCATGAACAGAACGTATCATGGCGCCATGTCGCTCCCCGATGTCGGCGGTCGCCTCCGCGACCTGCGCCTCGAACGCAGCCTGAGCCTGTCCGAACTGGCCCGGCGGGCGGGTGTGGGCAAGGGGTCACTGTCGGAGATCGAGGCCGGCGGCCGCAATCCGACCATCGAAACGCTCTACGCCCTGTGCGGCCCGCTGGATGTGCCGCTCACCGCACTGGTCGGCGAGACGCCCGGCGCGCACAGCGTCTCCGAAGGCGGAATGCGCACGGTGCTGCTCTCGGCACGACGGCTGCCGGACGTCACCGTCGAGGTCTTTCGGCTCGAGTTCCCCGGCGGTGCCGATCACGTCTCCCCCGGACACGGTCCGGCCGTGCGGGAGCACCTGACCGTGGTCGACGGCGCCCTGCGCGTGGGGCCGGTGGGGGCCGAGACGATCGTCCGGCGCGGGGATGCGCACTCGTGGACCAGTTCCGGGCCGCATCGGTTCGCCGCCGTCGACGGACCAGCCGAAGCGGTGGTGGTCATCACCACACCGCGGTGAGGCGCCCGCAGCAGTCCGGTGCCGCACCGGTTCGGCGCGCCGGACCGGTCAGAAGGCGCGGGCGCCGTAGATGTTGACGATCATCCCGTGGCCGGTGCGCTGGTTGGTGAAGGTGGTGGCCTCCTCGGTCGCCACGATGGTCCAGCCCCGCGCGGTGTAGGTCCGGTAATCCAGCGTCACCGGGTCCGCCACTCCGATATCGCCGAGTACGTAGGTGAGAACCCCGTCGCTACCGACGTTCACCCCGTTGGCGCCGTCGCCGGATTCGGTGCGCGGCACCGGCTGGGCGAACTGCAGTTGGCATCCCGCCCCGGTCTCGCTGACTCGGCACCGGGCCTTCCCGCTGCGGGTCTGCATGAAGGTGTAGCCATTGCCGTTGTCTTCGATCGCGACCGGACTCCCCGCTGTGGGTGTCGCGCTGGACGTCTCCGTCGAGGACGGTGCCGGCGGCGCGGATCCCCCACCCGGTGGGAATGCGCTCGCCGATGGAGCCGGCGGGACCGTGGTCACCTGCACCCCGCCGGGAACCACGGTGACCCCCATCTCCGGGTTTCCCGAGACCGTTGCCGAACAGCCTGCGAGCAGTACCGCCGAGCAGGCGAGCAGCACCGCACCGCCGGATCGTGTGCGCACGCGTACCTCCGCATCGTCGTCACTATTACCCCAAGGGTAACTTCCGTATCAGCTTGGTGCACTGACGGGCCTCCGGAGCGGACGTAGCATGGCGGTCGTGAACCTTCTGCTGCTCTCCCTTCACGCCGGGGCCCTGCCCGCCTTCCTGCGGCGTCACACCGGCCGGGAGCCCAGCGAGCTGCGCATCGGTTTCATCGATGACGCCGCCAAGCCGTACGCGGACAAGCCGTTCACCACGTTCGAGTGGAATCAGCTGACCGACCTGGGTTTCCGGCTGACCAGGATCACCGCCCGCGATTACCGCGACGCTGCCGACTTCGAATCAGACCTGCGCGGAGTCGATGCGGTGTACGTCGCCGGCGGCCACACCTTCGTGCTGCTCGACGCCCTGCAGAGCAACGGCACCGGCGCGGCTCTGCAGACCGCGGTGGCGGCCGGGCTGCCCTACGTGGGACTGAGCGCGGGGTCGGTCGTGGCCGGACCGAACATCGAGCCGGTATCGCCACTCGACGATCCCGCCGACGCCCCGGAGATCACCGACTACACCGGTCTCGGACTGGTCGACACCGTGGTGATTCCGCACGCCGACGGCGCCCTGCCTCCGTACCCACCGGCGGTCATCGACGAGGTGGTGCGCACTTACGGGGAGCGCTTCCCCCTGACTCGGGTGAACGACGACCAGGCGCTCCTGGTCGAAGGCGGGAGCGCCACGCTGATCGCTTCGCCTGCTCCCTGAGCATGCGATTCGATCCTCCTGTCCGCCCGGTCGGCGGGCGATACGATCGACCGGTGTCCGGCATGCTCTGCGATGTCATGCCGTCGGTGTGTTCAGCGTTCGGCGTCGACGGCCCGAACCCGCTGGAACTGGTGGTACAGCGCGATGCGGTGCTACTGCTGATCGACGGGCTCGGCGCCGAACTGCTGCGCGCCCACAGCGACGATGCCCCGAACCTCGCAGCGCATGTGCGCTCGACCCTGCAGGCAGGCTTTCCCGCCACCACCGCGACCAGTCTGTCCAGCCTCGCCCTGGGGGCGCCGTGCGCGGCGCACGGCATCGTCGGATACAGCTTCGGTGTACCGGACGAGCACGGCCGGCGACTGTTCAACCCCCTGCGGTGGACGATCGACGGCGCCAGCGGACCGGACGCACGGGCGTCCCATCCACCCGGCGAGATGCAGCGCCTGCGCAGCCGGCTCCAGGTACTCGGCGACGCCGGTGTCGAGATCCACTACGTGATGCCCGGATACCAGGACGGTTCCGGGCTGACCCGGGCGTCGTTCCGGGCGCCGGGGGTGCTGCATCCGGCGTCGCATCTGGACGAACTGCGTGAGGGCGTGCTCGCGGTGGCGGGGCACGACGGATCGGTCCGGCGGTTCGGGTACGCCTATTTCGGCCAGCTCGACGCCGCCGGGCACCTGCACGGCCCGGGTTCGCCGGAGTGGCGGCACGTGCTGCGATCGGTCGATGCGGTGTTCGCGGACATCCTGACCGATCTTCCCCCGACCTGCACGCTGTTGACCACCGGCGATCACGGAATGATCACCGCCGAGGCGTTGGTGAACCTGGACGCACTGCCGCAGTTGCACGAGGGGGTGCGCCTGATCGCCGGTGAGGCCCGGGTACGGCAGGTGTACCTGACCCGGGGGCACCGCGACCACGAGGTTGCCCAGCGCTGGTCCCAGACGTTGGGGACCCACGCTCGGGTGGTCACCCGCGAGCAGGCACTAGACGAGCACTGGTTCGGCCCCACTCCCCCGAATCCGGTGATCGCGCACCGGATCGGTCACGTACTGGCGGTCGCTGAGGGCCGGTCGGTGCTGGTGTCGCCGAGCCAGGAACCGTCGGAGTCACGGATGCTGGGCCACCACGGGGCGTGGAGCGTCGAGGAGCAAGCCATCCCACTGATCGTCTCGCCGTCGGATTGACCTTGCGGTGACCTCAGGTTGATCCGCGGGCCCGTTCGCGGGTTCGTTCGCAGGTGGATCCGCGCCACGCCCAGCCACCCTTGTCTTTCCGTCAGATGAAAACCGGTAGAATCGCGAACAGCCAGTTCATGAGATCGGGGTAGACGACAGCCCTGTGAACAACAGGGTGGTGACACCATCGAAACCAGAGAAGCAGCGGTCACAACGCAGCGGGAGGCCACGGTCGAACGCGCTCGAACCGCAGACCTGACGCGCGTACTCCTGTTCCTCGGAGTGGTGATCGCGCATTGCGTGACCACCATCAACTACACCCCGGAGGTGGCGCAGCCGACCGGCCTGGTCTCGGCGATGCTGCACGTGACCCGCTACGGCTTCGTCGCAGTGACGCTGTTCGTGCTGGCACTGAGCATGCAGGGCCGGCAGATGAACGCCCGCGAGTTCTGGCGCAAACGGTTCGGGTTGGTGGTGGGCCCGTACCTGGTGTGGACGCTGATCTACTCGCTCACCAACTACCTGCTGTTCCCGGACTACCCTTTCCCCTCGTTCGGCCGGTGGGTGGGCGACTTGGTGCGCACCAGCTTCACCGGTGACGCGAAGTACCAGCTGTACTTCCTGCTGATCTCGATGCAGATCTACCTGTTCTTCCCGTTGCTCTCGCGCCTGATGCAGCGGACCGCCGGCCATCCATGGTTGGTGCTCTTCGGCGCCGGGCTCATCCAGCTGGGCGCGTTCGCCTTCTACCAGTACGTTCCGCAGCCGGACGGGCCGCTGTGGACGACGCTGTTCAACCACATGTGGAAGCTGCTCCCCATGTACGCGCTGTTCATCGCGATAGGGATGCTCGCGGCTCAGCACCATGCCGCGATCTCGGCATGGCTCCGGGCACGAGCGGCGCTGGTCGTCGGAGTGTGCCTTGCTGCGTCGGCGTTCAGCCTGACCGCCTATCTCCGGGCCACCAGCCCTGGTGAGGTCCCCGAATCCGCCTCGACGGCATGGAATCCACTGAACCTGCCGTGGTACGTGGGCGGGGTGATCCTACTGTGGCTAGGTGCGATGAAGTGGGACGATCTGCGGGCATCGGGCCGCGCGGTCGGACAGCGGATCGTCGCCAAAGCAACGGTGCGCGCGTTCGGGGTGTTCGCCGTGCATCCGCTGATGCTCGACATCCTGGGCACCCTCGGCTTCTTCGAGCTGCTCGAAAGCTGGTTCCCCACCTCCGCCATCGCGCGGACGGTAGTGCTGTCGGTGTTGGTGATGGCGATGTCGCTGCTGTTCGTCGATGTGGCTCTGCGGACGCCGTTGAGCAAGTGGTTGGTGGCTCGCGACCGAGTTCCGGTCGGTCGGGCTGCGTAGGCGTCGACATCGAGGCGCCGCCCCGCCACCGACAGTGGCCGCCGATCAGCTCCGCGTGCGGAAACGGGCTTCGACGCTGTACTCGATGGTGATCTCGCGCGGCGTCTGGTCGATCTGCGAGTCGCCCGACGGCGCGCCCATGACCGCGAATCTCGTCTCCCCGCTTTCCGAACCGCGCTGCGGCACCAACATCCCAGGATCGCCGACCGCGACCGGATGAATCTCACCGAGGTCGAGGGCATTCGCGTACACCTGCGCCCGGTTCCGGGCGTCGCGCACCGCAGCCGCCCGAACCTTCGCCTCCAATGCGTCCCGGCTCTTGGCAGTGAGTGTCCACGTGGTGCGGTCCAGTTCTGCCCCGCTGAACTTCGGGATCCGGGCGGCGAACCGGTTCAGCTCGTCGAAGTCCGAGAACTTGACCTCAAACGTGACCCGCGCCCAGTACTCCAGCGGGAGCTTGATCCCGGCGTCGTTCCACGGCCGCCGGGAGCCGGTGCACAGGCGCTCCGACGCCCACCAGGTGACCGGCCCGGAATCCGGCCGGTGCAGTGCCTCGACGTCAGCTGTGAGGGACTTCGCCGATGCCGCAACGGCAGCGAACACAGCGGTGGGCTCAGGCCCCTCCATACCGATCGTCAAAGCGATGGTGCCGCGCTCGGCGGGCACGTGGATGCGGTGACTGCCCCGGACGGTGAACTCGACTTCGCTCATACCACCGAAGCTAACGCGCAGCACCGACAAGTCCGCGCGGCATTGAGCCACTTCCCCACGACCGTGGGCGTAAGCACCGGGTGCACAGGTAATGGTTCAGGGCCGGTCCCCTGAATGGAAACCGGCCCTGACCTGCGGAGCGGGCGACGGGAATCGAACCCGCGTAGCTAGTTTGGAAGACTAGGGCTCTACCATTGAGCTACGCCCGCGTGCATCTCGCGATGCTCGCAACATGCTACGGCATTACGCCGGAACCGCGAAAACAGGCCCGGCACCGTCGGGCTCGCGCACTAGGCTCGGCGCCATGACCGCTCCCCTGTTGATCGAGCGCGACGGCCCCGTCGTCACCTGGACGCTCAACGATCCCACCTCCCGCAACGCCGTCTCCGACGACGCGATGATCGAGGCCATCGAGCAGGCGGTGGCCGAGGTCAACCAGGACGAGGGAGTGCGGGTCGCCATCCTCACCGGCGCCGGCCCCGCGTTCAGTTCCGGCGGCAACATCAAGCACATGCGCGACCAGGAAGGGATGTTCGGTGGCACCGCCGCGCAGCTTCGCCAGGGTTACCGCCACGGTATCCAGCGCATCCCGCGAGCGCTGTACCACTGCGAGGTCCCCACGGTGGCAGCCGTCAACGGTCCCGCGATCGGCGCGGGCTGCGATCTCGCCATGATGTGCGACCTCCGCGTCGCGTCCACCCGCGCCGTGTTCGCCGAGAGTTTCGTGAAGGTCGGCCTCATCCCCGGCGACGGTGGCGCGTGGCTGCTGCCGCGCATCGTCGGCATGGCCCGCGCCACCGAGATGGCACTCACCGGCGATGCCGTCGACGCCGAGACCGCATGCGCGTGGGGCATGGTCTCCAGCGTCGTCGAACCCGACGATCTGCTCACCGCTGCCCGCACCCTCGCGGACCGCGTCGCGGCCAACCCACCGCAAGCGCTGCGGATGACGAAACGGCTACTGCGAGAGGGGCAGCACCAGAGCCTCGACGCCCTGCTCGAACTCTCCGCCGCCATGCAGACGATCGCCCATTCCACCCGCGATCACCACGAGGCCGTCGCCGCGATGCTCGACAAACGAACACCCTCCTTCACCGGCACCTGATACCGGCGTAACACGCCTGGCCAACAGGGTCTTTGCCCAGGGAGACCTGAGTTGACAATTCGGTCATGCTTCCAACACGATGTGTTCCGCCCCGCAAGCGCAGCCCGTGCGAGAGGAACATTCAGCCGTGCCAGTAGTACCCCCGCCCAGCGGACCGGTTGATGCCGCATGAGCCGTTTCAGTACGGCGCTGCTCGCCCGTAAGCCCGTCGACCGCGTCGTCTCCGACAGCATCGCCGAAGACGGTGGCCCCGCGCTCAAACGCACCATGGGCCTCGGTCACCTCACCGCCCTGTCCATCGGCGCCTCCCTCGGCACCGGCATCTTCGTCATCCTCGGTGAAGCGACGCCCGACGCCGGCCCGGCAGTGATCATCGCCTTCGTCCTCGCCGCGCTCACCGCGCTCTTCTCAGCCCTGTCGTACGCCGAGATGGCCGGCACCATCCCTGTCTCCGGCAGCTCCTACTCGTACGCCTACGCCACCATCGGCGAACTCTTCGCCTGGGTCTGCGGCTGGTGCCTCATGCTCGAGTACGGGGTGTCCGTGGCCGCCGTCGCCGTCGGCTGGGGCGAGTACATCAACGAACTGCTGAGCACCGTCTTCGGCGTCACCCTGCCCATGGCGATCACCGCACCCCCGGACGACGGTGGGATGGTCAACATCCCCGCCATGGTGATCGTGGCCCTGGCCTGCCTGGTGCTGATCGGCGGCACCACCGAGAGCGCGCGCCTGAACACCGCGATGGTGTTCCTCAAGATCTGCATCCTGGTGTTCTTCTGCGTGATCGCGTTCACCGCCTTCGACGCCGGGAACCTCACCCCGTTCATGCCCTTCGGCGCTGCTGGAGTGACCACCGCGGCGGCCCTGGTGTTCTTCTCCTACATCGGCTTCGACGCCGCCTCCACTGCCGGTAACGAGGCCAAGGACCCGCGCCGCGACCTCCCGCGAGCGATCATCCTGTCCCTGGTGATCATCACCGTCCTCTACTGCCTGGTGGCACTGGTCGCCGTCGGCGCTATGCCGTGGCAGGAGTTCGGCGGCAGCAAGGCGTCCCTGGCGAAGGTGCTCACCGACGTCACCAACAGCACCTGGCCCGCGGTGGTGCTGTCCATCGGTGCCGTGATCGCCATCGCCAGCGTGGTACTGGCCGTCATGTACGGGCAGACCCGCATCCTCTACACCATGGGCAAGGACGGCCTGGTCCCGCCGGTCTTCTCCACCATCAGCAAGCGCAGCCGGGTGCCGGTGCGCAACATCGCGATCGTCGGTGTCGTCGTCGCCCTCCTGGCCGGCCTGGTGCCACTGGGTGAGCTCGCCAATGCCACCTCGATCGGTTCTCTGTTCGCGTTCGCGCTGGTGAACGTGGGCGTCATCGTGCTGCGCAATACTCAGCCCGATCTGGACCGTCGGTTCGTCACACCGCTCACCCTCCGCGCGACCATCAGCGGCCGGCTCTGGCACCTGCCGCTGATCCCGGTGATCGGTGTGGGACTGTGCACCATGCTGATGTTCGAGATGAAGGCGCCGACGTGGATCGCCTTCGGCCTGTGGACCGCATTCGGCCTCGGCGTGTACTTCGCGTACGGCTACCGTCATTCGCGGTTGCGCCGGACGGGCGTCGTGACCCCTTCCTGACGGAGCCGACGGTGCCGCACCCGACGAGCAGGTCAGCTCCGGGCCAGCGCCGTCACCAGGCCGCCGTCGCCCGGGATCATGGTGACGTTGCGGTGCCGCGGCCGCTCCGGCGGCGCGTCGGTCATCGCCAGGTCCACCCGGAGCAGGATCTGCGTCAGCACGGTGCGCAACTCGGCCAACGCCAGCGTCGCACCCAGACAGCGCCGGTTTCCGCCGCCGAAGGGCATCAACCGCTGCGGTGACGGGCGCGCGCCGAGGAACCGCTGCGGGTCGAAGGCGAAGGGCTGCGGGTACAGGTCCTGACGGTGGTGCAGCATCAGGATCGACACCAGCGCGACGATCCCCTTCTCGGCGACGTACGGACCGAACTGCCAGTCCGAGAGCAGTTCCCGCGCCACGGCCGGGACCACCGGCCGGCTGCGCATGGACTCGCTGATCAGCGCCTCGATGTAGTCCTCGTCACCGCTGCGGGCCGCCTCCACCGCCTGCCGGTACACCTGCGGGTACCTGGTCAGCCGCTCGAACGTCCAGGCCACCGAGTTCGACGTGGTCTCGTGCCCGGCGAGCACCAGCGTGAGCAGTTCATCGCGGATCTCGCCGTCACGCAGTGGCTCGCCGTCGTCGCCGCGGGCGGCCATCAGGACCGTCATGATATCGGTGCGGCCGGCCCCGTCGGCGCCGTCGGCACCCTCCCGGCGACGTTCGGCGATCACCGCATGGATGGACCGGTCCAGGGGCCGAAGCACCATCTTGAGCACGCCGCGCGGCTCGCGGCTGCGCGCATTGCTCAGCTGGACCGCCGTGGCGATCGGATGCGTCGACAGGTGCAGCAGCCGCACCATCGACTCGCGCACGGACCGCTCAGCGGGGGTGGCGCCGGTCTCGTCCTCGATCCCGAAGACGGCAGACATGATCACGTCCAGGGTGATCTGCTGGCCGACATCGGCGAGTGCGACCTGCTCCCCCGGCTGCCACTCGTCGATCCGGCGGCAGGTGGCATCGTCGATCCGGCGCTGGTAGTCGGTGATGGCCCGACCGTGGAACTGCGGCAGCAGCAGCCGGCGCTGCTGCTTGTGCCGACTGCCGATCGAGGTCAGAACCGAGTCGGGTCCGATGATCGGCCGCAGCGGCGAGAACCGCGTCGCCGACGGAGCCGTTTCCGGGGCGCCCATGATCGAGGCGATGTGCGAGGGGTTCGAGAGCATCACGAAACGGCCCGGCCCACCGGAGAACGCACCCTGGTACACCTCCCCGTGTTCTTCGACGTCGCGGAACTTCGCATCGCCCTCACGCAGCGTGTAGGTCAGTGAGGCCAGCACCGGTCCCTGCCGCAACCGCGGCGGGGTCCGCAGCTGCGCGGCCTCCTCGGGCCCGACGGGACCGGCTGCATCGTCGGACTCGCATTCGATGCCCGGCTGGTCCGGACCGCGCAGGTGCCAGCCGCTCGCCGGGAGCGACAGCGACCGGGTGACGGTGCCGCCGAGTCCGGCCCGCACGCCGGTCCTCAGGCCGGTCCGCGCTACTCGTGTGATCGTCGTCATACCTGACCTCCTACCACGATTGTGCCCGGTGGATGTCCCGGGCGCGGAAGTCCATACCGTCTCTGTCGTGTGTGGCCCACGCGAGGACGACGAAAAGGCCGGCGAGGGCGAGTACCGAGATCATCGCTATCTCCTTGATCGCTCGAATTCCGTTCAGGACACCTTTCACGCTATGAGCGCCGTCACACCCGGTCAGCGCCCCCAGGAAGGAATCGCCGACCCGCCCTGAGCAGGGACGGAGATCCTCCCCAGGACGGACGACGGCGGCCGCGCACCCGGCTAGGATCGCCTGCATGCCTTGGCTGCGATGGTTGGAGGCGCGGTACCGGCGGCATTTCGAACTGCTCGGATACGAGTACCCGCCGTACTACATGTCGATCACCGAAGCGGCCATGCTCGCACTGGTCGTCGCCGCCGCCGTTCCCCGTTTCCTGGCGGGCCCGAACCAATTGCAATTGGCCTGCTTGGTCGGTGCCCTGGCGCTGTCGTCGATCCACACCGCCGCGAGCATGGTCCGGACGTTCCCGGTGTCGCTGACCGTGCACTCGATCGCCACACTCACCGCCGCCGTGCTGTTCTGGTGCGCCCCGGCGTCGTTCGACGTGGTACCGCTGATCGTGACGTTGGGGATCACCCAGATCGCGGCGGTCAGCACCTCCCGGGTCACGGTGGTGCACTTGGTGGTGTACGAGGCGGTGGTGATCACCGCGGGCGCGCTGGGGGTGATCGAGCAGGCCTGGATGGTGGCGCTCACCCTGTGCTTCGGGGCCGCGCTCGGCCAGCTCCTGCAGAACCAGTTGCTGCTGCTGCGCGCCGAGCGGCGGGCCCAGTCCGATCGAGCCGCGCTGGACCGCGCGGCGATCGCCGGCGAAGTGCACGATGTGGTGGCGCACTCGCTGGCGGTGGTGCTGCTGAACGTGACCGCGGCCCGCCACTGCCTCGAATCCGACGACGACCGGTCCGATGCGATCGCCGCGCTCCGCGACGCCGAGACCCAGGGGCGTACCGCCATGCAGGACATCCGGCGCACCATAGAACTACTGCGCACCGAAGGGCCGGGGGAAGCACAGCCGGGCCTGGCCGAGATCGGCGAGCTGGTCGACTCCTTCCAGCGGGCCGGGCTCGCGGTGCACCTGGAACAGCGGGCACCGTCGACGGCACTGTCCGGCGCCGGCGGGCTGGCCGCCTACCGCGTGGTCCAGGAGTCACTGGCCAACGCCGTCAAACACGCGCCCGGCGCGAAGGTCGCGGTCACCGTCGAGAACCGGGGCCCGGGCACCGTCGCGGTGCGGGTCACCTGCCCCGTGCCCGACGGTGCCCGCCGCGCCCCCGGCGGCTCCGGGCTACCGGGTATGCGGGCCCGGGTGGAGAGCTCTGGCGGCACGCTCACCGCGGGCCCGGTCGGCGGGTGGTGGCTGGTCGAAGCCCTGCTCCCCACGGAGAACCGCCCTGCCGGAGTCACCGAAGGAGAACAGTCGTGACCGATACCCCGATCCGGTTGCTCCTGGTGGACGATCAGGACCTGGTGCGTCTGGGACTGCGCCGGATCCTGCGGCGCCGGGACGGCTTCGAGGTGGTGGCCGAGTGCGCCGACGGTGACGAGGTGGCCGCCGCGGTCGCGGCGTCGGCGCCGGACGTGGTGCTGATGGACCTGCGGATGAAACGGGTGAGCGGGATGGACGCCACCCGGCAGCTGACCCGCCGCGACGACGCCCCACCCGTCCTGGTTCTGACCACCTTCCGTGACGACGATCTGCTCTCCGCCGCACTGCGCGCCGGGGCCTCGGGCTTCGTACTCAAGGACTCCCCCGCTGAGGAACTGATCCGCGCGGTGCGCCTGATCGCCGCCGGTGAGGCCGTGCTCGATCCGTCGATCACCGGCCGCGTGCTGGAGGCCTACCGGGCCACGCCGGCCGCGACACCGTCGACCCGGCTCGATCGCCTGACCTCCCGGGAGATCGACGTGCTGGCACTGGTCGGGCGGGGATCGTCCAATGACGAGATCGCCGCCGAGCTGGTCATCTCGATCGTGACCGTCAAGAGTCACATCGGGTCGATCTTCACCAAGCTCGACGTGCGCAACCGTGCCGAGGCCATCGTCTTCGCCTTCGACCACGGCGTGGTCCGGCCCCGGCCCGACTGACGCCCGTCACTGCCGCTCGACGAACTCCGGCTTCTCCTTGGCGATCGCCGCGGTACGGGCGATCGTGTGGTTGCGGCCCCGGATCAGCCCCAGCTGCAAGGCCTGCTCCACCGGGAACGACAGCCGAGAGCCGCTGTACCAGGTGTTCTCGAACAGCGCCTTCGAGGCGGCGACCGCATCGGGCGAGCGCTCCTTGAGCTTGTCCACCAGCGCGAGTGCGTCCTTCATCGGGTCCGCGGACACGCCCGTCACCAGCCCCCACTCCAGGGCCTGCTTCGCGGTGAACATCTCACCGGTCATGGTGAGCCGCTTGGCCACATCGATCGTGGTGAGCTGAGCGATCGACGCCGAGATCGACATGTCCGGGATCAGGCCCCACTTGGCTTCCAGGATGGAGAAGTCGGCCTCGGACGACGAGTAGCGGAAGTCCGCGCCGAGCGCGATCTGCAGTCCGCCGCCGTAGCAGTGACCGTGCACCACGGCGATCACCGGTGCGGGTACGCCCCGCCACGCCCAGGCGGCGGCCTGGAAGTTGTTGGCAGCGGAGATCCGCTTGGGCACGAAGTTCATCAGCAGCCGGCGCTGCTCCTTGCCGGCGGAGGCGAAGTCCAGGCCGGAACAGAACGAACTGCCCTCTCCGGAGAGGATCACCGCCCGCAGCGAATGGTCCTGCTTGGCGCGATCGGCGGCCCGGGCCAGATCGTCGATCATGTCCAGCGTCAGACCGTTGTGCTTCTCCGGTCGATTGATCCGTACGTGGGCGACCTCGTCGCGCACCTCGTACTCGATGTTCGACATTCGCTGCTCCTCGTTCCCGTCGCCGTAGGCCTTCCCATGCACCCTATCCGGCGCGCTGCGTACCGGAAGGGAAGGCGCGGCTGAAGTAAAGTGGCCCACATGGCGGTCACCTTGCACATCACGGGGGAACCCGAGTCGGATGCAGTGCTCTCGGAGCACCCGTTCGCGCTGCTCGCGGGCATGCTTCTGGATCAGCAGTTCCCCATGGAGCGGGCCTTCGCGGGCCCGTGGAAGGTGCTCGACCGGTTCGGCAGCATCGATCCGCGTGACATCGCCGTCGCGGATCCGGAGCGCTTCGAGCAGTTGTGCACCACCCCACCCGCGATCCACCGGTACGGCCGCGCGATGGCCGCCCGGCTGCAGGCGCTGGCCGCGATCGTGGTCGACGAGTACGACGGTGACGCCGAGCGGATCTGGACCGAGGCATCGTCGGGAGCGGATCTGGTCGCGCGGATCGAGGCCCTGCCGGGCTTCGGCGCGCAGAAGGCGAAGATCTTCGCCGCGCTGGTGGGCAAGCAACTCGGTGTCAAGCCGCGCGGCTGGTCCTCCGCGGTGGGCGATTACGGCAAGGCCGGTTTCCGGTCCGTCGCAGACGTGGTGGACGGCGCATCCCTGCAGAAGGTGCGCGACCACAAGAAGCTGATGAAGGCTCAGGCCAAGGCCGGGACGGGCGCGAAGGAGGCGCGAGCATGAGTGAACCGGGGCAGTTCGGCGCCCACGATCCGACAGAGCGCGCCCAGGCCTACTCGCAGGCGATCCCGCTGCCGTCGCCGCCGCGCGGTCCGGTCCCCGGGCCGATGCCCGGCCCGCCGCCCCCTCCGCCGCCGCCCCCGAAGTCGGGCCGCAATCTGATCCTGGCGCTGGTCGCCGTCGCCTCCGTGGTCGCACTGACCGCGGCGATCGTGGTGGCCGCACTGCTCAGTGACTCGGAGGGCGCCGACCCGGGCAAGAGCTCCACCCAGGCGACCACCGGAACCAACAACGCGGTCTTCCGGATCAACGACTGCCTGTACGACGTCCCCGAGGCGCCCAAGGTGGGCAACTGCGACGACGGCGGATCGCCGTACAAGATCACCCAGGTGATGCCGGAGGGGCAGAAGTGCCGCCCGGAGCAGACGTCCATCGCGCGCGGCCGCTGGTACTGCCTGACTCCGAATCTGAACATCAACTACTGCTACGCCGCGCCGGTGCAGGGCACCTGGATCAAGCCTGCCGCGCAGTGCGGGGCGCCGGGCACCATCACGGTGATCTCGGTGGTCGCCGGGCTCAAGGACTCCTCACGCTGTTCGGGGGCGTGGGACCGGAGCTACTTCTTCGACGATCCCGTGTACACGATCTGCGCCAAGTCGTACACGTAGATGAGGGCGGCGCCGGTGCACGGCGCCGCCCTCATCGAAGAACTGGGATCAGATCGAGATCCTGCCCTCAGCGAGGGCCTTGATGATCTGCTTCTCGCGACGGCCGCGCTTGATCCGCGAACCGATCACCAGCACTGCCAGCAGGGCCACTCCGGCGGCGGCGGCGATCACCGGCGGCTTGGTCACGGTGGTGAGCACCGACTGCTGTGCCTGCTCGGCGAGCTTGCGCGGGTCGGCGCGCTCCCCCAGCTGATCCAGCGTTGCCGCCAGTTGTTCCCGGGCGCGCTCGATATCGCGCTCGATGCTCTCGGTGTCACGTGCCACGGGTTATACCTCCGGGTCAACCAGCCTGCTGATACGTCCCCGAGAATAGACCAGGTACACCTTCTTCACTGCGTCGCGGGGTCGGCACGGCCGGTCGCGGCGTCGTCGGAGCGGCGAACGTGGCCTGCACCTGCACCCACTGCGCCAGCACCTGGCACCCGGTGAGCTCGTAGTCCTCGTGGCGCAACCGGGCGAGCGGTTCGCTGGCGTAGGCCACGTGCCGGTTTCCGCGCCGGTTGTACACCCGCCCGCGGAACCGCACCCGCGGCAGGTAGCCGAGGATCTCGTCGCGGGCGGTGCGCAAGCGCGACACGTCGCGGCGCCACTGCCGCGAACCGAAGGCCGTGCGGGTGGCGTTCTGGAACGTGTGGCCCAGGTATCCGCCCGCTGCCCGAGGTGCCCACGCGGCGAGATCCCGCAGCGTCAGATAGGCGGTGGCGTCGGCGATGTCGCGGACGAAGGAATCGACGCTGGCGTTGCAGATCACATCCTGCGGGTGGGAGATCCACATGACCGGCAGACCGTCGGGCACCGTCGGACCGTCGCCGGCGACGCCGGAACCTCCCAGGGTGGGATCACTGCCGTGTGGGCGTTGCGGGTCGGAGACCAGGCCGGCGGCCATCACCTGCGGGGCGAGCACGGGACCGTCGGCCATCGCGCCGAGCACCCGCCGCACTACTGTGCAGCCCTGCGAGTATCCGATCAGCACCACCGGGCCGGGAGTCTGCGCCAGCGCCGCGAGCAGCCGCTCCACACCGATCGAGACCGACTCGGCGAACGAGATGCCGTCGCGCACCGGAACCGGTCCGTACGAGGCGGGGTACCCCACCCAGCGGGCGGAGAACCGGTCGTCGAGTTCGGCGACGACGTGGCTGAGCATTCCGGTGACTTCGGTGCGGGGATCGTCGATCCAGGACTCCCCGGTGCCCCCGACTGCGAGCACGGTGATCGCGGCCCGGCCGGCATCCGCCGATCGCCGGGCCGTCCTGCTAGGGACGGTCAGCGTGTTCATGGTTGAACTCTGGCGCGTTCACCTGACAGCGGACTGAAGACGCGGTTAAGAAAACCCCGGTGTGCGCGACGTTACAGTCGCGTCAGGTCTGGCAGACCCCACACCAGTAGAGATTGCGGTTCTCCATCACGTCCGTCCGGACGGGGGCGCCGCACAGCCGGCACGACTCACCGGTGCGCCGGTAGACATAGGTGCGAGGCCGGTTCTTCGCGTACGACGGTGCCCCGTGGTCGTGCTCGGGACGCACCACGTGCATCCGGCCGCGCTGCACGCCGATCGGCATGAGCTCCACCAGGTCGGTCCAGATCGTGTCGAATTCGGCGCGGGAGAGCGCGCGCCCCTCCCGGTGCGGGTCGACGCCCGCCCGGAACAGCACTTCGGCGCGATAGACGTTGCCGACTCCGGCCATCACCTTCTGGTCCATCAGCAGCGCGCCGATCGCCCTTCGGGATCGGTGGATGCGGTTCCACGCGCCGGCCGGGTCGGCGTCCGGGCGCAGCGGGTCGGGTCCGAGGCGGGCCAGTAGCGCATCGACCTGTTCCTCGCTGACCAACTCGCACGCCGTCGGACCGCGCAGGTCGGCGCCGCCGTGCGGTCCGATGAGCCGCATCCGCACCTGGCCGATCGGGGCGGGTGCGCAGCCTTCCACCAGCTCGAACTCGGTGAACGATCCGTAGAGCCCCAGGTGCACATGCACGATCGCGCCGTCGGCGTAGTGGTGCCAGAGGTGTTTGCCCCAGGATTCGGCGCGGCCGAAGACCTTCCCGTCGAGCCGCTTCGCCTCGGCGGCGAAGCGGCCCTGCGGGCTCGAGACGCGGACGCCCTCACCCGCGAACAGGTCGTCGTGAGTGAGGGCGAGCCGGTGGAGTGTGTGCCCTTCGGGCATGGAAGGTGTGCCGGGCCGGGACTCAGGCCTCGGGAGCGCCGGGGACGGCCGGGGCGACGCCGGTGCGCTCGTACTCGGCCAGGATGTCGATCCGGCGCTGGTGACGGGGCTCCTCCGACCAGGGCTGCGCGAGGAACGCATCGACGATGGCCAGCGCCTCCTCCTTGCTGTGCATACGACCGCCGATCCCGATCAGCTGAGCGTTGTTGTGCTCGCGCGCGAGCTTGGCGGTCTCCACGCTCCAGGCCAGGGCACAGCGGGCGCCGGGCACCTTGTTCGCGGCGATCTGCTCACCGTTGCCGCTGCCGCCGAGCACGATGCCGAGGCTGCCCGGGTCGGCGACGACACGGGTCGCGGCGTCGATGCAGAACGCCGGGTAGTCGTCGAGGGCGTCGTAGGTGTGCGCCCCGCAGTCGACCACCTCATGGCCCGCGGCCGTGAGGTGCTCGATGATCTGGGACTTCAGTTCGAATCCGGCATGGTCGCCGCCGAGGTAAACGCGCATGGACACAAGTCTGACACGCGTCGCGCGCGCATCGATGAGCGGCACAGCCTACATTCGATGGCATGGATGACAGCACCGAGCAGACCCCGGGCTCGGAGCCGCAGGACGGCTCCACCCCGACCGCGTCCGCCCGCAGTGGCGCCTTCAGCTCCGAACCGGACGAGACGACGATGCCGAAGACCGGTTTCTTCCCCGTCGTCCAGCCGGAGGATCTTGAGAACGAGCACTCGTCGTCGAGCGGAAAAGTGATCCCCGTAGGCGACTTCCCCACTGAGCAGCACCGCACCGGTGGACACCACGCACTGCCCGAGCTCGGCGATCACAGCCCGGCGGTGATGTCCGCCGCGGGCGCGCAACAGAGCGCCCCCTACGGTGCGGGCCCGTACGGTGGCGGTCCGCAGTTCCCGGGCGGTCCGGTGCCACCGGCCCACCAGCCGCCCGCGTACGCGGGCGCCCCGCGGCGTCATCCGTGGGAGATCCCACTGCTGGTGGTGGTGATTCTGGTCACCGCGGGCATCTACATCGGTGCACTCACCCTCGCCTTGTTCGGGGTGATGGACACCTACCTGCTCATCGTGCTGGCGGTGCCGATCATCATCTGGTTCGGCCGTGGCACGATCTGGGCCAAGCCGCGCGTGCAGGGCGTCCAGATGACTCCCACCCAGTTCCCCGAGGGATACCGCATGGTCCGGGAGGCCGCGGCGCGATACGGGATGCGGGAGGTGCCCGACGCCTTCGTCGTGCGCGGCAACGGGCAGATCAACGCCTTCGCCTCCGGTCACGGCTTCCGGCGCTTCGTGGTGGTCTACAGCGATCTGTTCGAGATCGGCGGCAAAGCCCGTGACCCGGAGGCGCTGTCCTTCATCATCGGCCACGAGGTGGGCCACATCGCCGCTGGTCACGTCTCCTACTGGCGACAGGTCGGATCGTTCGCCATGAACTACGTCCCGGTGATCGGCTCGGCGCTGTCGCGCTCGCAGGAGTACACCGCCGACAACTACGGCTATTTCAATCAGCCCTCGGGCGGTCCCGGCGGCATGGGGGTACTGGGCGCCGGGAAGTACCTCGGCAAGGAGGTCGACTTCGATCAGCTCGCCGACCGCGCTGCCACCGAGAAGGGGTTCTTCACCTGGCTGGCGAACCTCACGTCTTCGCACCCGGTGCTCACCTGGCGCGCGGCGGCGCTGCGCAACCGCACCAGGGCGGGCTCGCTGTTCTTCCCGCCGAGCCGGCCCGAGCGCGGCATCGGCGGCGGCGCGGTGGCTCCGGCCGGTCCGTTGCCGGTGTTCAACAAGCAGGAGGTGCTGATGCCCGCACCCGGTGAGGCCCCGCAGGTTCCCGGACCGGTTCCGCCGCAGGTGCCGCCGCCGTTCCTCGGCAACTGACACCGTTCGGCTGACGCCCGCCGTCCGGCGTCAGCCGACCGTCAGTCGAACTCGGGTTCCTCGGTGCGGGTGCGTTTGAGTTCGAAGAAGTGCTCGTACCCGGCCAGCAGTACCGCCCCGTCCCACACCTTTCCGGCGGCCTCGCCGCGTGGGATGCGCGAGAGCACCGGGCCGAAGAAGGCCACGCCGTTGATGTGAATCGTCGGCGTGCCCACATCGTCGCCCACTGCGTCCATCCCGTTGTGGTGGCTGACTCGCAGTGCAGCGTCGAAGGCGCCCCGCCCGGCGGCGTCCGCCAGGTCGGCCTCCAGGCCGGTCTCGGCGAGCGATTCGGCGATCACCGCGGTCAGGTCCTGATTCCGCCGGTTGTGGATCCGGGTACCCATCGCGGTGTACAGAGCCGGGAGCACTCCGTCGCCGTGCCGCTCGGCGGCTGCGATCAACACCCGCACCGGTCCCCATGCCCTGGTCATCAGCTCGGCGTACTTCTCCGGCAGGTCCCTGCCCTCGTTGAGTACGGCGAGGCTCATCACGTGGAAGCGGACCTCGATGTCGCGGACCTTCTCGACTTCGAGGATCCACCGCGAGGTGATCCAGCACCACGGACACACCGGGTCGAACCAGAACTCGACGAGATCCTTCGGCGCTGCACTGTCAGTCACTCCGGCTCCTGTTCTCAGTGATCGCTCTCCCCCGGGACCCGACGTGCGCCGCGCCCCCCTGATCGTGCACCCGCCGGCGCCGCGGCGCACGGGTATGGGCATCGGATCCGGTTCCCGCTCGGACACGACGGGGCGACGGGTGGCATTGTGGAATGCGTCGAACCAGCCGCAACCGGCCACCGTCGGGTGCGCCGTCGCCGAGCCCGAAGGAGCGTCCCTTGTCCGCGCCCAATCTCACCCAGGTCCAGGCCGCCGAGCGTGCCGGCATCGTCGACGTCTCTCGGTACGCGATCGACCTCGACCTGACCGACGGTGCGGATGCGCCCGGCGAGAAGACGTTCCGCTGCACCACGACCGTCGTCTTCACGGCCAC
Organism: Tsukamurella serpentis; assembly: GCF_054780975.1. Taxonomy (NCBI): domain Bacteria; kingdom Bacillati; phylum Actinomycetota; class Actinomycetes; order Mycobacteriales; family Tsukamurellaceae; genus Tsukamurella; species Tsukamurella serpentis. The sequence continues at coordinate 123,780 of NZ_BAAGVH010000009.1, read as the reverse complement.
CGAGGACGCGCAGACCTTCATCGATCTGATCGCCGAGGACGTCACCGCCACCCTCAACGGCAGCCCGGTGGACGTCTCCGGCTACACCGAGGAAGGCGGCCTCCGGTTGACCGGCCTGGCGGCCGAGAACGAGCTGGTGATCTCCGGCCGGTTCTCCTACTCCAACACCGGTGAGGGCCTGCACCGCTTCGTCGACCCGATCGACGGTGCGGTGTACCTGTACTCGCAGTTCGAGACGGCCGACGCCAAGCGCATGTTCGCCTGCTTCGACCAGCCGGATCTCAAGGCCGTGTTCGACGTGGCGGTGAGCGCACCGTCGGAGTGGACGGTGGTGACCGGCGGCGCCGAGGCGACCCGCGAGCCCCTTCCCACCGGCGCGCACCGCTGGACCTTCGTCACCACCGAGCCGATGTCGACGTACCTGGTGGCCCTGATCGCAGGACCGTACGCGAGCTGGTCCGATGCCTACACCGACGAATACGGCACGATCGATCTGCGGCTGTTCTGCCGGGCCAGCCTGGCCGAGTTCATGGACGCCGAGCGATTGTTCACCGAGACCAAGCAGGGTTTCGGCTTCTACCACCGCAACTTCGGCATCCCCTACGCCTTCGGCAAGTACGACCAGCTGTTCGTGCCCGAGTTCAACGCCGGCGCAATGGAGAACGCGGGTGCGGTCACCTTCCTGGAGGACTACGTCTTCCGGTCGAAGGTCACCCGGTACCTCTACGAGCGGCGCTGCGAGACGGTGCTGCACGAGATGGCGCACATGTGGTTCGGCGACCTGGTGACGATGCGCTGGTGGGACGATCTGTGGCTGAACGAGTCCTTCGCGACCTTCGCCTCGGTGCTCAGCCAGGCCGAGGCCACGGAGTACACCTCCGCCTGGACCACGTTCGCGAACGTGGAGAAGTCGTGGGCGTACCGGCAGGATCAGTTGCCCTCCACCCATCCTGTGGCCGCCGAGATCCCCGATCTGCAGGCCGTCGAGGTCAACTTCGACGGCATCACCTATGCCAAGGGAGCCTCTGTGCTCAAGCAGCTGGTGGCGTACGTGGGGCTCGAACCGTTCCTGGCCGGTCTGCGGGCGTACTTCGCCGAGCACAAGTTCGGCAACGCCACCTTCGACGATCTGCTGCGCGCACTGGAGGCCTCCTCGGGGCGCGACCTGTCCGGCTGGGGCGCGCAGTGGCTCAAGACCACCGGCATCAACATCCTGCGCCCGGACTTCGAGCTCGACGACGCCGGTCGCTTCACCCGGTTCTCCGTGGTCCAGGAGGGCGCTGAGCCGGGCGCCGGGGAACTGCGCACGCACCGCCTGGCGGTGGGTGTCTACTCCGACGAGGACGGCAGACTGGTGCGCTCGCACCGGGTCGAGCTCGATGTCGACGGCGCGCGCACCGAGGTTCCCGAGCTGGTGGGGGTGCATCGCGGAGAGCTGGTGCTGATCAACGACGATGACCTCACCTACTGCTCGGTGCGCCTGGACCCGCACTCCCTGCGGACCGTCACCGAGCGGATCGCCGACATCGCCGATTCGCTGCCGCGCACGCTCGGCTGGTCGGCCGCCTGGGAGATGACCCGTCAGGCCGAGATGCGCGCCCGCGACTTCGTGGAGCTGGTGCTCGGCGGTATCGGCGCGGAGACCGAGGTGGGCGTGGTGCAGCGGGTGCTGCTGCAGGCGCAGACGGCGGTCGAGTCGTACGCCGATCCCCAGTGGGCCGAGGCCGAGGGCCGGGCCCGATTCGCGGCCGGCCTGCTGCAGCTGGCACGGGACGCACAGGCCGGCTCCGACTTCCAGCTCGCGTTCGTCAACGCGCTGGCCGCGGCGGCGCTGGGGCCGTCGGAGGTGGAGGTCTTCACCGCGCTCCACAGCGGCGCTGAGCCGGCGTCGGTCGGCCTGGACGGTCTGACCGTCGACACCGATCTGCGGTGGCGCCTGGTGACGGCCCTGGCGCGGGCCGGTTCGGCCGGTAGCGCGGAGATCGAAGCGGAGGCGCTGCGCGACAGCACCGCGGCCGGTGAGCGCGCAGCGGCGACCGCTCTGGCAGCCCGCCCCGACGCGCAGGTCAAGGAGGACGCCTGGACCAAGGTCTTCGACGACGATTCGCTGTCGAACACCATGACCCGGGCCATCACCGCGGGGATCGGCGGACCGGGCCAGGGAGCATTGCTGGCACCGCTGACGCAGCGCTACTTCGACTCGATCGACGCGGTGTGGGCGCGCCGCTCCTCCGAGGTCGCTCAGACCGTGGTGGTGGGCCTGTACCCGGACTGGGACGTCTCCGACGATGCGGTGGCGGCCGCGGACGCCTGGCTGGCCGGTGAGCGGCCGTCGGCGCTGCGCCGACTGGTGCTCGAGGGTCGGGCGGGCGTCGTCCGGTCACTGGCGGCCCGCGCCTTCGACGCGAGCTGACCGTGGATCGAGAGCAGCCGCGCACCGCAGAGGCGCTGATGCGCTCGCGGTTCGCGGCCTTCCGCGACGGTGACCGGGACTGGCTGCTCGCGTCGTGGCACCCCGAAACCCGCCCCGCGGACCTGGTGATCGACGAGGGCGTCACCTGGCGTGGTCTGCAGATCGTGGACACCGTGGCCGGTACGGAGTCCGACGAGGCGGGGGTGGTGGAGTTCCGGGCGACCTTCGTCGCCGGCGGTGAGCACGGAGTGCTGCACGAGCGGTCCCGGTTCGTCCGGGAGGACGGCCGGTGGTTGTACGTCGACGGTGACTTTCCCTGACCGGGAACGACGAAGCTCCCCGGCCCGGGGTACCGGGCGCGGGGAGCTTCGTGTGGTGCGCTGAGGCTACGCCGTGGGCGGCTTGACCGCCGAGGACATCACACGCAGGGCGGCGATCAGTCCGTCGATCAGGTCACCGCGCTGGAACGGCGGGATGGCGGCGGTCACGCCGAGCTGCGCCACCTTGTCACCGAGGCGATCGGCGACGGCGCTGCCGGTGACCACCACGACGTCGCGGCTGTTCGGCGAGACCGCGATCAGTGCGCCGTGTGCAGGCTCGGGGGCCTGACGCAGCACCGCCTCCGCGGAGGCGAAGACGTCCTCGCCGAGGTCGCCGATGTACACCGAGAAGCGGGCGTTCGCATCGCGGGTGGCGCGGATCAGCGCCTCGTCGAGGCCGATCAGCTCCTCGCGAGTGAACGGGGGGTTGACCGGGCTGTCCGATGCCTGACGGGCCGCCGAAATGCGGCCGCTGGACGTGATGGCCGTTCCGATGGGCAGCTCGCCCGCGGGGACGGCGACCGTCCGTGCATGATCACCACTTGCCACTTGCGGCACCTCCGATCAGGTTCTCGTTCTCGTCGTCGTGGCCGTGGCCGGCGCCGTGCGGCGCGACCGGCGCCTCGTCGACCGCGCTGAACAGCATGGGCTCGCGAGTCCACGGATCACCGAGCTTGTATTCACCCGGCTGCTGGTACTTCTCGTTACGACCGGTGGCCATCGAGAAGATGCACAGGAGAACGACGACGATCGTCGCGATCACCGTGATCCCACCGACGATGTTGAGCACGCTCACTGCGGACCCCTTTCCTGCAGGTTCCAACCGCCCGCGGGGCAGTCGATCAGTCTCCGATCAACTTATCCTATGCCGCATCGGTGTCCAGATACCGACTCCACATCGGGTCGACCTCCTTGAGCGTGGACAGCAGCCGCCAGTGCCGGCCCCGCGGTGCCCGCAGTTCCGTGCGCAGCGTCCAACCGAGCTCGGAGAGCAGTCTGTCGGCCTTGCGGTGGTTGCACGAGGCGCAGCAGGCCACGCAGTTCTCCCAGCCGTGCGCGCCGCCGCGCGATCTGGGCTGCACGTGGTCGATGGTGTCGGCCTTGGCCCCGCAGTACCCGCAGCGGAAGCGGTCCCGGTGCATCAGCGCGGCGCGGGTCATCGGGACCTGGGCGCGGTAGGGAACCCGCACGTAGGTGCGCAGCCGGATCACCGAGGGCACAGACAGCGAACGGTCCGCTGAATGAACCAGCGGACCGTTCGGATCGTCGTGGACCACATCGGCCCTGTCCCTGAGCATGAGGACTATCGCCCTCCTCATCGAGATCGCGGTCAGCGGCTCGTAGGTGGCATTGAGCAGCAGCACCCGGCGCTTGCCCCAGGCCGAACCCGCAGTCCGGGAATCGTCGGCGAGCGCGGTCACCGCGGGAGCACCCGCGCCGTGCGTTCGCTTCATCGATTCTCCTCGCGCTCGTGCCGGCCCACCTCTCGGGGAGCGGGCCGGGCACTAGTAGTGCACCACGGACGTCGATGATCCGCACGGTGATTTCGGAGCATTTCCTGCGGCCAGTGGGCGGATATCGGGTGAACACGCGGTGACACGGGCCGCCGTGACCGGCCCGGGTGGCACCGTCGGCCCCGCTCGCGCGTGCAAGACTGGACGGTGTGAGCACGCCCGACACGCAGAGCTTCTACGACGCCGTCGGCGGCGCGGACACGTTCGCCGAGCTGATCCACCGCTTCTACCAGGAGGTGGCGCGGGACGAGCTGCTGCGCCCGCTGTACCCGGAAGCCGATCTCGGACCCGCGGAGGTACGCCTGCGGATGTTCTTCGAACAGTACTGGGGCGGCCCGCGCACCTACTCCGAGCAGCGCGGACACCCGCGCCTGCGGATGCGGCACGTGCCCTTCCGGATCACCGATCTCGAGCGTGACGCCTGGCTGCGCTGCATGGATGTGGCGATCGCCTCGATCGACGATGCGCGGATGAGCCCGGACCACAAGCAGCAACTGAGGGCTTACTGTGAGATGGCAGCGCAAATGCTGGTCAACACCCCGATGGGCGCATGAAACAGGAGTGAGATGACGCCACCGGTTCGCACCCCCCGCTCGTCCGATGCACCGTGGTGGAAGGACGCGATCTTCTACCAGGTCTATCCCCGATCGTTCTCCGATTCCAACGGCGACGGTGTGGGTGACCTGCGCGGAGTGATCGACCGGTTGGGCTATCTGGAACTCCTCGGTGTGGACGCCCTGTGGCTCTCGCCGGTGATGCGCTCACCGATGGCCGATCACGGCTACGACGTGAGCGATCCCCGCGACATCGATCCCCTGTTCGGGACCCTCGCGGACATGGACGAGCTGATCCGGGCCGCGCATGCGCACCGGATGCGGGTGACGATGGACCTGGTGCCCAATCACACCTCCGATCAGCACCCGTGGTTCCAGGCGGCGCTCGCCGCCGGGCCGGGCAGCGCGGAGCGGGCCCGGTACGTCTTCCGGGACGGGCGTGGACCGCGCGGCGATCAGCCGCCGAACAACTGGCCGAGCATCTTCGGCGGACCGGCCTGGCACCGGGTCACCGAGCCGGATGGGCGCCCCGGTCAGTGGTACCTGCACATCTTCGCACCGGAGCAGCCGGACCTGAACTGGGCGAATCCGGAGGTCTTCGAGGATCTGGCGGCCACGCTGCGATTCTGGCTCGAGCGTGGGGTCGACGGTTTCCGGATCGACGTGGCGCACGGGATGGCCAAGCCCGCGGGGCTGCCGGACATGGATCTGGTGAACAACCAGATCATGGACAACGATGAGAACGATCTGCGGTTCAACGATCCGGGCGTGCACGCGATCCACCGCCGTATCCGGCGGGTGATGGACGAGTTCCCGGGGCGGGTCACCGTCGGGGAGATCTGGGTCCGCGACAACGAGCGGTTCGCCGAGTACATCCGCCCGGATGAGCTGCACCTCGGTTTCAATTTCCGTCTCGCGGAAGCGGAATGGGATTCCCGGGAGATTCGCGGCGCGATCGAGAACTCCCTGATCGCGGTGGAGTCGGTGGGTGGCACGCCCACCTGGACGCTGTCCAACCACGACGTTCCCCGGGAGGTCACGCGGTACGGCGGGGGCGACCTCGGGGTGGCCCGGGCTCGGGCGATGATCCTGGTGGAGCTGGCGCTCCCGGGCACCGTCTTCCTGTACAACGGTTCCGAACTCGGCCTGCCGAACGTGGACCTGCCCGACGATGCGCTACAGGACCCCACCTGGGAACGGTCCGGGCACACCGAACGCGGACGTGACGGTTGCCGGGTACCCCTGCCCTGGCAGGGATCGGAACCGCCGTACGGCTTCTCGACCGATCCGGACACCTGGCTTCCGATGCCGCAGGGCTGGCAGGACCTGACCGCCGAATCCGAGCTGGAGGATCTGCGGTCGACGCTCACGCTCTACCGCACGGCCATCGAGTTGCGCCGGATGCGACCGGAGTTCGCAGGAGACTCGATCGAGTGGTTCGGTGCACCACGGCCGGGCGTGATGGCCTTCCGCCGGGTGGGCGGCCGGTTGGTCTGCGTCCTGAACGCCTCGGATCGGCCGGTCGAACTGCCCGCCGGCGAGGTGATCCTCGCCAGCGCGAAGCTCGACGGTGCGCTGCTCCCACCGAACGCGGCCTGCTGGCTGGCCTGACCGGCCGCTCAGGCGCCGAGACGTTCCCGCGAACTGACACCGCGGCCGCCGATCGGCTGCGTCCCGACCGCGGACCCGAGCCCCACCGGGGCCGGCAGATCGGCGTAGATGGATTCGTGGGCGCCGGCTGACACCCGGTAGGTCTCGTGCCAGAGCCCGACGCGGGACCGACCGGCGGCATGGGTGATCGAATAGAACCGGAGCCATGCCGGACGGTGCCGCAGATCGGTTGCGTGTGAGTAGCTTTCGAGATCGTCGTAGCTGCGCCAGTACTGCACCAGCATGGGGCCGCGCGGAGTGAGGGCGTTGAACCCGCCCAGGTACCCGAGGGCCGCGCCACGCCGGCGGTCGCGCTCGAGTTCGCGGCGCATGCCCAGGAGTGCGCGGCCGACGAAGATCGACTGATCGAGCCGCCAGGTCCGTCGGGGACTCATGCCGAGGAGGAAGACGACCATCTCGCCGTCGTGGGTATCGGTTCGCTTGTCGTGCTGCATGACAACTCCCACCGGGAAGGATTGGATAGTTCCACTCCCCATATTGGAGAGTGAACCTATCCTATGTCAAGATCGAACAATGAGATTGTCGGAGTTGTCCGAGCAGACCTCGGTGAGCACTGCCTCCCTCAAGTACTACCTCCGGGAGCAACTGCTGGCCCCGGGCGAGCCGGTCACCCGCACTCAGTCCGAGTACAGCGAGCACCATGTCGAGCGTGTCCGCCTGATCCGGTCCCTGGTGGAGTACGGCGGCCTCTCGCTGGCGCAGGTGCGACGCGTGATCGAGGCCCTCGACAGCCCCACCGTTCCCCGGCACGACCTGCTGGGAACCGCCCAGCGCACCCTGATCGGCGACGCCGCCGCGCGCGCCGAGGCCGACGCCGACCCGGACTGGACCGCCCTCGCCGCCGAGTTCATCGCCGAGCGGCACTGGCGCGTGGAAGCCGACGACCCCCTGGTGACGATCCTCGGCGGCCAGCTCAAAGCACTGGTCCTCGCCTCCCCCGACACCGGGGATCGGTCCACCCTGGACCGCTGGGCGGACGCCGCCGAGCTGGTCGCCGATGCGGACCTCGACACCATCACCGACGACGATTCGGCGAGTCTGCGCACCGCGATCGTCGGGCTGGTGCTCTCGGACCGGGTACTGGGAACGCTCCGCAAACTGGCTCAGCAGGACCGCAGCGCGCGCCGGTTCACCGGCGCGATCGACGGCACCGGAGTCGAGACGGGCAAGGCCCCTGGCGATCAGACCGACAGCGACAATCCCGACGACTCCCGGCGCTGATACAACGATCCGTACCGCGCGTCGACCCGCACCCAGGTGGCCGATGCCGAGACCCGCACCGGCTCGTCGTCGCCGTCCCCGGCGAAACCCATCGCCTCCAGGGCGAACGCGGTGCGCAGGCTCACCGGCACCGTCTCGTCCCCTGCGCTCACGCTCACCACTTCCGAGTCAAGCAGCGACTGCGGTGGTCCGGCCGGCCCTCCGGTCTCCCGCCCCACCTGCACTCCCCGTTCGGCGACCGAGCGCAGCGCGCGGGCGGGAACGTCGTCGATGTGCGCGAAACCGGTCACCGCCGGTAGCGCTCCTCGCCAGGCCGAATCGAGCGAGAAGCCCACGTCCACGTAGCCGGACTCGTCCGCCGGATCGGTGCGCACGCCATCGAGCACCGTCGATGCGCTGCACACCAGGGATTCGGGGGAGACGGTTCCGGTGAGCACCCGTACCGCGAGCACGCCGAATCCGGTCCGCCCCCATACCTCCACCCGATCGGCGTCGCGACGGCGCACCCGGATCACCGCGGAGTCGTCGGTGCGCAGCAGCCGCGTGACGAAAGCGCCGAGATCGGCCCGGTGCGCTGCGCCCGCGACGGTCAGGCGGCGCTCGCTCATCGGGAGAAGGACTTCACGTAGTCGCGCTGCTCCCCCGTCAACCGCCGCACCCGCTGCTCCTCGACGTCGAAGGCCGCGAGCCGGACCTGGGCGGTGACGGCGGCCGGGGAATCCGGTGCCGATCCGGCGGCCCGGACCTCGTGGTGCACCACGAAGTCGGCGGCGCGCACCGCGGAGGTCCACAGGGTGATCTGCAACGGGGAGTCCTGGTGCCGCAGTTGTCCGCGGTAGTCCACCTCCAGCCGGGCCAGCAGCAGGCCGTCGAGCAGATCCCTCGTGGGTGCGTCCGGCGCGAACAGCAACGGCACCCGCGCCTCCTCCAGCAGCGTCACCATGCGTGCGTTGTTGATGTGCTGGTAGACGTCCATATCGGACCATCGGACGTCCACCGGCACGGTCAGGGTGGCACCGTCGTCGCCGACGGTGCGCACACCCGTGACGCCGGCCGCGGTGAAGCTGTAGTCGGTCACCCGACCAACGTTAGCCGACGTGCCTCAGCAGGGACCGCAGCGATCGCGTGGCCACCGACAGCCGCGACTCGTCGTTGGCCACCGCCGTGCCGGCGTCGGCGGGGTCGAGGATCTCCCCGAGCAGCGCCCCGACCCGTTCCAACCGCCGCGCATGGTGCGAGGCCCAGTCACCGATCTTCTGCTCCGCCGGCTCGGCCGGGTCGGTGAAGTTGAGCACCTCGACGGTGAGCGCCCGCAGCACGCCGTACAGGTCATCGCGCAGCGCCAGGCGAGCCATCCCACTCCAGCGGTCGCCGCGCGGAAGATCAGCGACCGCACCGAGCATCCGGTCGATCCGCAGATGCTGCATGAGCGCGAAGTACAGGCGGCCCACCTCGTCGTCCTCGCGGTCGGTGATGTCGGCGATGTCCACCACGTCGAGCAGGCTGAACCGGTACAGCGCGCGGGAGACGGCGGTGGCGATCGCATCGGAGACCCCGGCGGCCCGTGCACGCTCGGCGGCGGCGTCGGCCTGGTCGTCGTAGCGGATGCCCCAGTCGTCCATCGCCGCCGTCATCGCCGCGATCCGCTCGGCGTACCGGTTCACCTCGGCTCCGATCGCGATCGGCTGCGGTCGGTTGGTGAGCATCCACCGGGTGCCGCGGTCGAGCAGGCGGCGGCTCTCGGCGAGTAGCGCACCGGTCTCCGCGGCGGAGACCGGCTGGTTCCGAATGTTCCGCCAGGTGGCTTCCAACCCGAAGACGCGAGTCACGGCCACGAATGCCCGGACCGCTTCGGCGGCACCGGCTCCGGTCTCCTCCGCGAGCCGGAACACGAAGCTCACCCCGGCGTTGTCGACGAGCTCGTTGACCACCTGGGTGGCCACGATCTCCCGGCGCAGCGGATGCGCGCCGATGGCGTCCCCGGCCCGCTCGCGCAACTGGTCCGGGAAGTACTCGGGCAACCGTGCCGTGAGCACCTCGTTGTCGGGCAGGTCGCTGGCCAGGACGTCCTGCTTCGCCGCGAGCTTGACGTGCGCCATCAGGTTCGCCAGCTCCGGGGAACTCAGTCCCTGGCCCGCGGCGCGCAACCTGTCGATCTCCTTCGAAGTGGGCAGCGCCTCCAGGCGCAGGTCGACACCCCGGTTACGGGAGAGGTCCGCGAGCACCCGGGCGTGCACCCCGAGTGACTTCGCCGCGGTCGAGCGTTCGACGGACAGTGCCGTGTTCTGGGAGATGTTGTCGTCGAGCACCAGCCGGGAGACGTCGTCGGTCATCGACACCAGCAGGTCGTGGCGCTCGCCGGGGTCGATGGCGCCGGCCGCGATCTGCCGGTCGAGGAGGATCTTGATGTTCACCTCGTGGTCGGAGCAGTCCACACCGGCGGAGTTGTCCATCGCGTCGGTGTTGATCCGTCCGCCGCTCCGGTCGAACTCGATCCGCCCGCGCGGGGTGACTCCGAGGTTCCCGCCCTCACCGATCACCTTGGCGCGCACTTGGTTACCGTCGACCCGGATGGCGTCGTTGGCGCGGTCTCCGACATCGAGGTTGGTCTCCGTCGAGGCCTTGACGTAGGTGCCGATGCCTCCGTTCCACAGCAGGTCCACCGGCGCCAGCAGGATCGCCTGCATGAGCTCGGGCGGGGTCATCTCGGTGACGTCGTCGGCCAGGCCGAGCGCCCGACGCACCTGCTCACTGATCGGCACGGACTTCTGATCGCGACTGAAGACGCCGCCACCGGCGCTGATCGCGGCACCGTCGTAGTCCTTCCAGGACGAGCGCGGCAGCTCGAACAGTCGTTGCCGCTCAGCGAATCCGGTGGCGGCGTCGGGATCCGGGTCCAGGAAGATGTCGCGGTGGTCGAACGCGGCGACCAACCGGATGTGCTCGGAGAGCAGCATTCCGTTGCCGAAGACGTCGCCGCTCATATCGCCCACCCCGACCGTGGTGAAGTCCTCGGTCTGGGTGTCCACGCCCATCTCCCGGAAGTGCATCTTCACCGATTCCCAGGCCCCCCGAGCGGTGATGCCCATGGCCTTGTGGTCGTATCCCTCGGAGCCGCCCGAGGCGAAGGCGTCACCGAGCCAGAAACCGTATCCGGCGGCGACCTCGTTGGCGATGTCGGAGAACGAGGCGGTGCCCTTGTCGGCGGCCACCACGAGGTAGGTGTCGTCGGCGTCGCGCCGCACCACCCGTTCGGGCGGGAGTACCGCACCGTCGGGCCCGAGGTTGTCGGTCACATCCAGCAGGCCGGCGATGAACATGCGGTAGCAGGCCACCCCCTCGGCGCGCTGCGCGTCGCGGTCGGTCGCCGGGTCTCCGGTCGGCCGCGGTGGCTGCTTGACCACGAAGCCGCCCTTGGCACCCACCGGGACGATCACCGCGTTCTTGACCGCCTGCGCCTTCACCAGCCCCAGGATCTCGGTGCGGAAGTCCTCTCGGCGATCGGACCAGCGCAGTCCACCGCGCGCGACCATGCCGAAGCGCAGGTGCACCCCCTCCACCCGGGGCGAGTAGACGAAGATCTCGAACCGCGGACGCGGCTTGGGCGCCTCCGGAATGCGGCCCGGCTCCAGCTTGAGCGAGATCACCGGCTTGTCGGCGTAGAAGTTGGTGCGCACGGTCGCCTGCACCACGTGCAGATAGGCGCGCAGGATCCGATCCGCGTCGAGGCTGGCGACGGCGGCCAGCGCCGTCTCCACCTCGGCCTGCGCCTGGCGCGCGGCGTCGGCGTCGGCGCGGACCGGATCGAACGAGGCGGTCCACAACCGGTGCAGCGCGAGCACCGCGTCCCGGTGTTCGAGCAACACCTGCGCCACGTGGCCGGGGGTATAGGGGAAACCGCATTGCCGCAGGTAGTGGCCGATCGCCCGGAGCAGGGCCGTACGCCGCCAGTCCAGACCGAAGGCCAGGATCAGTTCGTTGAACCGATCGACTTCGGCATCGCCGCGCCAGACCGCGGAGACGCCGTCACCGGCCAGGGTGCGCAGCGCCGCCAGATGTGCGGGAACATCGGTCTCCGCGACTCCCTCGGTGGCGGTGGCGTGCAGGGCGGGTGGCACCCGCAGCCCGAAGTCGTACACCGAGCAGAGCACACCGTCGGGCCGGCGGACGGTGAAGGGCCGCTCGTCGAGCACGTCCACGCCCAGCGACTGCAGCACCGGCAGCACCTGCGAGAGCGTGACCTGCCCTCCGGTGACGTACATGGTGAAGCCGAGGTCGGCGGCTGCGGGCTGGGGCGGGTCGTAGAAGGCGAGTTCGGTGCCCTCGGCGGGCAGCTCCGCGATACGCGCGATATCGGCGAGCGCAGCCGCGGGAGTCTGGTCCTCCTTGTAGGTCGGCGAGATCCCGGGCAGGTACTGGGCGACGGTGCCGGGGTCGATCCCGGAGGCCGACGCGGCCGAGAGCACGTCCTCGTCCCAGGTGCGGCTGGCGTCGCCGAGCCGGCCCCTGATGCGCGCCTCGTCGGCGGCCTCGAACGCGGGGACGGGGGCATCGCCCTGCGGGAGCAGCACGAACTGGATACGCGCGATCGCCGATTCGGTGACGCGCGCGGTGAACCGGTCCACCCGCATACCGGTCTCCTGCTCCAGCACGTCGATCAGGACGCCGCGAGCACGGGAGGTGTAGCGGTCGCGGGGCAGGTACACCAGCGCCCACGCGAACCGGGCCAGTCGGTCGGCGCGCAGGAACAGCGCGAGGTCACCGTCGCCGAGGTCGCGGAGCCCGCCGAAGACCCGAGCCAGTTCGTCCTCCTCGGCCACCACCAGCCGCAGTCGCGGGTACGTCTGGATGTACTCCATCAGCCGCTGGTTCTTCGGATCGGCGCGGTCCACGCCGATCCGGGCCAGCACCCGTTCGATCTTGGCGCCCACCATGGGAATACCGAAGACGTTGTGGTGCAGGCCCAGCACTGTCAACGCCATGGCGAAGACCTCCACCGGTCCGCCGTCCTGCGGAGCGGCGGCGAGCAGGAACGGTGAGCCGGCGGCGTCGCCGAGCGGTCGTGCCAGTTCCACCACACTGATCGCGCCCGGCTCCGGAGCGGTCATGGAGTCGATCACCGCGCGCACCTGATCCCCCGGGTCGGCGAGCGCACCGGTCCCCGTTCCGTTCGACCACTCGCCGAGGACCCGGGCGTTGTCCTGCGCGAGCCACGTCATCAGGTCCGACGGTGACCGACCGGGCGGTTGTGCCGCGACGGTCGCGGCGATACGGGTGAAGACGGACGGATCGATCGCGGACTGCGCCACGGACGTGAACCTCCTGCAGGTACCGGAAACAGGCACGCCAAATGCGGAGTCAGCACGCGGCGCCGTTGCCAAGGTGTGACGGAGCCGGGTGAGCTCCATCGCCCACCCTACGGCCGATATGTCGGCTACGGGCCAGTAATGAACCAGGGCTGGGCTCCGACCTGCGTCGGAGCCCAGCCCTGTTCATCGTTGTGCAGTTCATCGGCGCGCTTCAGCGATCACGCACGCCGTTGCGCCGCCGATCAGTCAGTCGATCAGTCGCGGGTCAGCTTGCGGTGGGTGACCGCGTGCGGGCGGGCGGCCTCGGCGCCCAGTCGCTCGATCTTGTTCGCCTCGTAGGCCTCGAAGTTGCCCTCGAACCAGAACCACTGCCCCTCCTCCACGTTGCCCTCCCAGGCCAGGATGTGGGTACAGGTGCGGTCCAGGAACCACCGGTCGTGGGAGATCACCACGGCGCAACCGGGGAACTGCTGCAATGCGTTCTCCAGGCTGGAGAGGGTCTCCACGTCCAGATCGTTGGTCGGCTCGTCGAGCAGGATCAGGTTGCCGCCCTCCTTGAGGGTCAGCGCCAGGTTCAACCGGTTGCGCTCACCACCGGAGAGCACCTCGGAGGGCTTCTGCTGGTCCGGCCCCTTGAACCCGAACGCGCTGACGTAGGCGCGGGCGGGCATCTCGTTCTGCCCGACGGTGATGTAGTCGAGCCCGTCCGAGACCACCTGGAAGACGGTCTTCTTCGGATCGATGTTGGCGCGGTTCTGGTCGACGTAGCTGAGCTTGACCGTCTCGCCCACCTTCACGTCGCCGGAATCCGGGTTCTCCAGCCCCACGATGGTCTTGAACAGCGTGGTCTTACCCACACCGTTCGGGCCGATGACACCGACGATGCCGTTGCGCGGCAGGGTGAAGCTCAGGCCCTTGATCAGCACCCGGCCGTCGAAGCCCTTGTCCAGGTCGGAGACCTCCACCACCACGTTGCCCAGACGGGGCGGGGTGGGGATCTGGATCTCCTCGAAGTCGAGCTTGCGGTGCTTCTCGGCTTCGGTCGCCATCTCCTCGTAGCGCTCGAGACGGGCCTTGTTCTTGGTCTGCCGGGCCTTGGCTCCGGAACGGACCCAGGCGAGTTCCTCCTTGAGCCGCTTCTGCAGCTTCTGGTCCTTCTTGCCCTGGACCTCCAGGCGCTCGGCCTTCTTCTCCAGGTAGGTCGAGTAGTTGCCCTCGTACGGGTGCAGCTTGCCGCGGTCGACCTCACAGATCCACTGCGCGACGTGATCGAGGAAGTACCGGTCGTGGGTCACCGCCAGGACGGCGCCCGGGTAGCCGGCCAGGTGCTGCTCGAGCCACAGCACCGACTCGGCGTCCAGGTGGTTGGTGGGCTCGTCGAGCAGGAGCAGGTCCGGCTTGCTCAGCAGCAGCTTGCACAGTGCGACGCGGCGCTTCTCACCGCCGGAGAGGTTGACCACCGGCGAATCGCCCGGCGGGCAGCGCAGTGCGTCCATGGCCTGCTCGATCTGCGAGTCCACGTCCCAGGCGTCGACGGCGTCGAGCTGCTCCTGCAGCTTGCCCATCTCCTCCATCAGCTCGTCGCTGTAGTCGGTGGCCATCAGCTCGGCGACCTCGTTGTAGCGGCGCAGGTTGACCATCGTCTCGCCGAGACCGTCCTCGACGTTCTCCTTGACCGTCTTGGTCTCGTCGAGCTGCGGCTCCTGCATCAGGATCCCGACGGTGGCCTCCGGATCCAGGAACGCCTCACCGTTGCTCGGCTGGTCGAGCCCGGCCATGATCTTGAGGATCGACGACTTACCCGCACCGTTGGGTCCGACCACACCGATCTTCGCGCCCGGGTAGAACGACATCGTCACGTCGTCGAGAATGACCTTGTCGCCGTGCGCCTTGCGCACCTTCTTCATCGTGTAAATGAACTCAGCCACGACTTACCACCTCTGACCTCGCTGTATCAAAATCTCCGCAGGTCGCGCTAGCAATCGGTTGCTATTCGGGCAGACGGGCCCTAGCCGCCGACCTCGGAGTGTCCTCGTGAAGCCTACCCAACCTGCACCGGGCCAGTTCCTCGGCGCTCGTCCTTGCACGGGCGTCCTACGTCGTCTTCTACGCCTGGTCGCGGCCCGTGCCCGATCGCCGCGTCAGATGTCCGAAACACGCTGTCCTTGACACTCGATCCACTACGTTCACCACGAGGTCGGTGGGTGTTTCCACCCGGAACGACATGCTCAGGTGAGATCGAGTGCAACTGTGTCGATGCAACACGCAATCAACTGCGGCACGTCGTAGGAGAACGAATGACGAACATGAAGAAGATCGGCCAGATGACTCGCGGAGCGCTCGTCGCAACGGTGGTCGCGGGTGGCGTCCTGCTCGCAGGAGCCGGATCGGCGAACGCTTTCACCGCACAGGACCAGGCATTCCTGACTGCATTGCGCGCGCAGGGCATCGTCGCCACGGACGGAGGTGCGACTGCGGTGCGCATCGGGAAGGCGGTGTGCGCGGATCGCCGTGACGGGATCCCGCTGCAGATCATCGTCAATAAGCTCAACCGGCAAGCCGGACTCACGCCGTACAACGCTTCGTACTTCGCCGGAGCCGCAACGCGGGTCTACTGCCCGCGCTACCTCTGAGCCGTCGAAAGCGTAGCGGGCGCGGAGGGTTTCCCCCTGACAGAATCGGGGGTATTCACGGAGCCGGGGAATGGGGGCATAGTGGACTTGTCGGACTACGCGGTGATCCGGCCGCTGGGTCATGGCGCCATGGGTGAGGTCTTCCTGGTGCGGCATCCACGTCTGCCTCGATTGGAAGCACTCAAACTTCTGACGCCGGCGCTTTCGCGGGACGAAACGTACCGGGCACGGTTCCATCGTGAGGCGGCGATCCTCGCTGCCGCGTCGCATCCCAATGTCGTCACCGTGTTCGACTCAGGTGCTGCCGGAGAGCGCCTGTGGATGACGTGTCAGTTCGTCGACGGGCCGGACGTGTCCAGCCTGATCAGAAGCAACGGCGCGCTGGCTCCGTGGCAGGTCATCCATATCGTGAGGGCCGTCGCTGAAGCTCTGGACTTCATGTGGTCGAGGTACGGGCTGGTACACAGAGACATCAAGCCTGCCAACTTCCTCACAGTCTTCGACGGCGGCCGTCCGTGCGTCGTCAAACTCGCGGACTTCGGCGTCGCGCCGATGACGGAATTGACCAGTGGATTGACCGAAACGCGCGGAATGGTCGGCACGCTGGCGTATCTCGCTCCCGAGGTGATCCGCGGCGACGGCGCGGACCCGCGCTCGGACCAGTACTCACTGGCATGTTCGGCATTCGAGATGCTGACGGGAACTCCCCCGTACCGCGGCGCCGCACCTGCTGCGCTGATGATCGACCATCTTCACACACCTGCGCCATCGGCTTCTGCCCGGAGGCTCGGCCTTCCTGAAGCCGTCGATGCCGTCCTCGCGAGGGGATTGGCCAAGAGACCGGATCTGCGGTACGGGTCGTCGGCGGACTTCGCATCCGCACTTGCAGCTGCGCTCGACCGGGGGCACGCTCCTGTCCAGCGCGCACAGCAGGCATCGTGTCGGCGGGGGCTTCGATGGCGCACTGCTGTGGCCTTGAGTGTTGTCGCGCTCCTGTCGGTGACCGCCGTGGTACTGGTGGGACCGTTCGGCTGGGGGGTACAACGGGTGTCGGGTCAAGCGATTGTGAGCGAGCCGGTACTCGACACCGGCAACTTCGGTACCGAGCCGCGCACTGTCGTCGCGCGCACCGAGTCCGACGCCTGGCAGCAAGAGGCGCTCAACATGACGGACGCCGTCGTGGCACCGTGGGAGGTGGATTCGGACTTTCAGCACAGATTCGACACGACCACCGACGGCCAGAACTACCAGGAGGTCAGCGGGCCGATCGTTTCGACCGCCAAATTCGGATACCAGACGACCGCAAGGCTGTTCAACGCAGAGCAGGCAAGCGCACTCCGGGCAATCAGAATGACTGCGGGTTACGTCGCGGTATCGGTGGACGCAGCAGGCAATGCTGCCAATCGAGTACTCCGAGTGGGCATGCTCCGCTTCCGCAGCGCGGACGCGGCGGAGTTGGCCTTGCGCGCAGCGAGGGCGAAGCCAAGCACGGACGCATTCTTGAAGGGCGCCGGCAACACGGTGACGATTCTGGACGAGATTCTCGCCGTAAACTATCCGGATGGTTCTGGAAAGACCGTTCCCATCCGCACTCTGACCGCTGCGATCAAGCTCGGCGACCTGCTCGTAGTGGCGGGCGCGTCAGGGGTCGACGGAGCCGCAGCGGCCAGGCTGGTCGCGAAAGCGCTTGCGATGCAGGAAAAACGATCGGCGCAGTACAAGCCGACAGCCTTTCCGACTTCCTCACCAGAGATCCCACGCGTCCTCATGGATCGAGATGGGATCATGAGTGCCACACTGCCCAACAAGGTGGACACGAATTCCGACCAGGGCTTCTCACCCGGCATCTCGGCAGGGGACGGATACGTCACCGTTCGCGGTTGGGCTCTGAACCAGGGAAGCCATCTGACCGAACGGACCCTGGACGAGTACGGAGTCGATCTCGTCGGGTCCACCCAGAACGGCAACAGCGTCGTTTTCCGCGCCAAGGATGCAACACAGGCGGGGCGGATGTTCGCAGGGTACGTCTCGGACCGTACCGCCGGCGGCGTCACGAACTTCGGCGTGCCAGGACTGGATCGAGCGACCGCCTCCTGCACCGAGACCCCGGAAGCAGGATCTGACCGGTCCGTTCGGCCGTATTACGTGTGCCGCGTACATCGGGGGCGATACATGGCAGCTCTGGGCAGCTTCCAGAAGACTGATGCGCTGCAGGGCATCGCGGCGCAGTACAAGATCGTCGGCTCATTACCGTGACGATTACCGTTCCCGGACCGTCTTGGAAGCCCCGCACGACGATGAATTCGTCAGAAGGAATCGTCCCGAGCCGCGCGGTATTGAAGCAATGAGCGCAGCTGCTCGACAAATGAACCACTCCGGGCAGGTCACGGAGTTGACGAATCATGACATCAGACGCAGCGAGTCGCGCGATAATGGCCTGCTGGCCGCGGTCCATTCACAGCGCGCGCCACGGCGGTCAGTCGCAGTGGAGCGTGGGGCGAGGCCCGGAATTCTCACAGCGGTTCGCTTGATGCACAGATCATCGATCCTTCGCTCGCGCTTCGTCATCGACCATTCGACACAGCAGACTGCATCCTTCGTCGAGACGATCTGCACAGTTCCAGTACGAACTAGGGCGCAGGCACCACGAACCCCAGAAATGTCATGTTCATCACTCCTGTATGAAGGTAGTCGAAACGATGCCACTACGAGTAGCCATACAATTTCGGGCCGTCCGCTTCACCGAAGCGCCCGGGGTAGTTGTTCGTCTCGGCGTTCGCTCCGAGACGCGATATGGAAACCCGTATCGGGCACGATCCTGAGCCTGACCGCATGAGGACTGTCCCGACGCCTAGTCAGTAACAAGCAGCGTCCAAGCGTCGACAGAGAACATAGGGGCCGACGGCGGCGGTACCACCGGTCCGCCGGCCCGCCAGAATCGAAGATGAGGAGTGGACGACTTGAGTGACGGATCCATACCGGGCTACTCGTCCGATCGCACCGATCACGAACCGATCGCCGTCGTCGGAATCGGGTGCCGCCTGCCTGGCGGGGTGCGTTCGGCGGCCGAGTTCTGGGATCTGCTCGACGCCGGTCGCGATGCGATCACCGACATCCCGGACGAGCGGTGGAGCCGGTCCCGGTACTACGAGCCGGACCGGGTTCCCGGGAAGAGCCGGGTCAGCCGCGGCGGCTTCCTCGCCGAACCGGTCGACGAGTTCGATCCCGCGTTCTTCGGGATCTCGCCGGTCGAGGCCGATTCGATGGATCCACAGCAGCGGCTGCTGCTGGAGGTGGCGTGGGAGTCCATCGAGGACGCGGGGATGCGCGCGGAGGATCTGGAGGGCTCTCGCACCGGCGTGTTCACCGGCGGTTTCACCCTCGACTACGGTCAGATGCAGTTCTCCTCGGCCACGGCCGAAGCGCCCACCGTCGCGGCGCACACCGCCACCGGCGTCGTGATGACGATGCTCTCCAACCGGATCTCACACGCCTTCGACCTCCTCGGACCGAGCATGTCGATCGACACCGCCTGCTCGTCGTCGCTGGTGGCGATCCACCTCGCGTGCCGCTCCCTGTGGAACGGCGAGAGCGATCTGGCCCTGGCCGGCGGGGTCAATCTGATGCTCAGCCCGAACTTCACGATCGCCGCCTCCACCGGCGGCTTCCTCTCCCCCACCAGCACGTCCCGGGCTTTCGACGCCTCCGCCAACGGCTACGTCCGCGGAGAGGGCGCCGCGCTGGTGGTGCTCAAACCGCTCAGCCGGGCACTGGCCGACGGCGACCGCGTGTACGCGACCGTGCTGGGCACAGCCGTGAACCAGGACGGCCGTACCAACGGCATCACCGTGCCCAACGGGGAGAGCCAACAGCGCGCCATCGAGGCCGCACTGACCGATGCCGGAATCCGCGGCGAGAGCATCTCGTACGTCGAAGCCCACGGAACCGGGACCCCCGTGGGTGATCCGATCGAGGCCCGGGCCATCGGTCTCGCCTACCGTGGCGACCGTGATCCGCAGCAGCCCTTACTGATCGGTTCGGCGAAGACGAACCTCGGCCACCTCGAAGCGGCAGCCGGTGCAGTCGGATTCATCAAAACTGCTCTCTCCCTGTTCAATCGCCGAGTTCCACAGCACCTCAACCTCGAACAACTCAATCCCGACATCGACCTCGACGAATTGCGCCTACGCATCCCCACCGAGCCCGCGCGACTCCCCGCGAGCGGCCCGGTCCGCGCCGGGGTGAACTCCTTCGGGTTCGGCGGCACCAACGCCCACGCCATCCTGCAATCACCACCGGCTGCTGCGGATCAGGCCGACTCGCGCAGCACCGCAGTTGCTCCCACTCCCAGCGCTCCCCCTCCCAACCCGCTGGTTCGGGACGGGATCGCCCTCGTCCTACCCATCGCCGCACGCAGCGACGCTGCCCTGGCACGGCTCGCCGCCGACTACGCCGACCTGCTCACCGCCGGAGGCGTCGGGGAGACCGCAGCGACTGCGGAGGTCGCAGCGGCTCTGGTGCACCGACGCAGCGCCCACCGCACCAGCCGGATCGGTGTGGTCACCGGGGACGCAACGGCCGCCTCCGATGCGCTCTCCGCCGCGTCGGAGGGACTACCGCACCCGAATCTGCGGTCCGGTTCGGCGACGCTCCCCGCCCGCCCCCTGGTGTTCGTGTACACCGGGATGGGGCCGCAGTGGTGGGGTATGGCCCGCGGTCTCCTCGAGAACAATCTGGTGTTCCGGGAGGCGGTCGACCGGTGCGATGCGGCACTGCGTCCGATCATCGGGTGGTCGGTCACCGACGAGTTGCTCGCCGATGAGGATCGCTCGCGCATGGGTGAATCCGTGGTCGCCCAGATCGCGAACTTCGCGGTGCAGTACGCGCTCACCCGGCTGTGGCAGACCTTCGGTGTACGCCCGGACGCGATCGTCGGACACAGTGCCGGGGAAGTCGCCGCCGCACTGGCGGCGGGAGCTCTGACCTTCGAGGACGCGATCACCGTGATCGCGCATCGCGCTCGCCTCCAGCACCTCGCCAGCGGCGGTGGTCGTCTGCTGGCCGTCGCGCTCAGCGAATCCGAGGCGGCGAAATCGCCTGCCGTCGCCGACGGCAGGCTCGAGTTCGCGGCGTTCAACAGCCCCGATTCGGTTGCGCTCGTCGGTGAACTCGCAGAACTGGAACCGGTCCGCGAACAGCTCACCGCCGACGGGGTGTTCGCGAGGCTGGTTCCGGGCGACGTGCCCTACCACAGCCGGTCGATGGACCCGCTGGAACCGGAGGTCCGCGCGGCCCTGCGCGATCTCCGCCCGACGGCACCGGCGCTACCGCTCTACTCCACGGTGACCGGCACCGTGGTCCCCACGGACGGCTCGGTGCTGCACGACGCCGAATACTGGTGGCGGAACATCCGCCGGCCCGTTCTGTTCGGTGCGGCGGTCTCGGCCCTGCTCGACGACGGTGCCACGACCTTCCTGGAGATCGGGCCGAGCGCGGTACTGGCCCGGGCGATCGCGGAAGCGGCGGCCGCCGGGGACGCTCACGCGCCCACCACCGTCGCGTCCCTGCGGCGCGACGGCGACGATGCGCACTCCTTCGCCACCGCCCTCTGCGATCTCTGGGTGCACGGCGTCGACGTCGATCTCACCCCGCTCGCACCGCGCGCGCCGATGCGCACCCTGCCCGCCTACCCGTGGCAGCGGGCACGGTACTGGTCCGAATCCGGATCCGGACGCACCGAGCGTCTCGCCGAGACCGTCGAGCCCTACCTGGGTAACCGCAAGGACGACGCGCGACCGTGCTGGCGACGGATCCTCGACGGCACCGCCCCGAAGGCGCTGCGCGACCACGTGGTGCACGGCGCCGCTCTGTTCCCGGGCGCCGGATTCGTGGAGATCGCCGCGGAGGTCGCCCGCGACGAGTACGACGCGTCCACGGTGACTCTGCTCGACGTCTCGTTCGACGCCGCTCTGGCGCACCGGAGCGGGGGCACCTACCTGGTGGACACCGATCTCGATCCGTCCTCGGGACGGATCACCATCCACGGACGGCTGCCCGAGGCGCAGCGCTGGATCCGGCACAGTGGTGCCACACTCCGGCCCGGGCCGGTGCTCCGCTCGGTCATCGACGTCTCGGACGCCACCGTCGAGGCTCTCTCCCCGGTAGCGGCCGAGGCGCTGTACCAGGATTTCGCGCGCGCGGGATTCGAGTACGGTCCGGCGTATCGACTCCTACAGGAGGTACGGATCGGCGACGGTGCAGTCGCCGCGCGGATCGCGGCCGTGACGCCCGAGCCGGTCGCCGACCGGGAGCCGGTGCTGGAGCCGAGCGTCCTCGACGCCGCCTTCCAGTCCTTGCTGCCGCTGGCGCTGGCGCGCACCGGTGAGGCCCGGATCATCCCGGTCGGTGTCGACCGGATCTCGGTCTGCGGCCGGGCGGAGGGCCCGCTGCTGGTCCGTGCATCCGCACGGGAACCCTCCGATCCTGCCCTGATCAGCGGTGACGTCACCATCGCCGACGACAACGGCACCGTGCTGGTGCAGGTCGAGGGATTCACCGTCCGGGTGCTCGACGGTCCGGCGCCGTCGCGGGTGGGCACCGACTGGGTGTACGAGCAGCGCTGGCAGCCGAGCGCCGCCGGCGCGGCGGTGCCCGCGGAAGGCACCTGGCTGCTCTTCGCCGACGACTCCGGGATCGCCGAAACGCTCGCTCAGCGTCTGACCGCCTCCGGCGCCACGCCGGTTCTGGTGCCGCTCGGCGACGCCACCGGGATTCCGGCAGCGGACGACCGGGACGCTCTCTCCGCGATGCTCGACCGGGTGCTCCCCGACGACGGACTGGGCGGGATCGTCCACCTGTGGTCGCACGATCCGGCCCGCACACAGACCGCTCGGGCGCTCGGGTGGACCTCGCACGACGCCGTTCTCTCCCTGGTGCACCTCGCCGCCGAGTTGGACCGTCGCGGGGTGGCCGCACCCACCTACGTCGTGACCAGCGGCGCGCAGCCGATCGACGGCGCGATGTCCGAGGACGGTCTGTGGCAGTCGTCGATCCTGGGGATCGGCCGGGTCCTGCACCACGAGCTCCTGGGCCTGCAGGCACGGCTGGTGGATCTCGATCCGGCTGACCTGCCCGGCAGTACCGAGCTCCTCCTCGACGAGCTGACCCACGACGGTGGCGACGAGGATCAGGTGGCCTTCCGCGGCGGCGAACGCCTGGTGGCCCGACTCCATCCGTCCGCCCGCTCCGGCGGCCGGATCCCCGCCCACCTGCGGCCGGACGGCTCGTACATCGTCACCGGTGGATTGGGCGCCCTCGGTGCCCTGGTGATCGGCACACTCGCCGAGCTGGGCGCCGGGCACCTGGTGGTCACCTCCCGCTCGGGCCTGCCGCCTCGGGAGACCTGGGACGCTCTGACCGATACCCGGCAGCGAGCCGCGGTGGCGGCGATCCACCGCGCCGAGGCCGCGGGTACCGCAGTGCACGTCGAACCGGTGGACGTCACCGATCAGCGGGCGCTCACCGCGATGCTGGAGCGGCTGCACGCCCGGGGGCTACCACCGGTGCGCGGGGTGATCCACTCCGCAGGCACCGTCGAGGACCAGATCCTGGTGCGGATGACCGCCGATCAGGTGGACCGGGTGGTCGGCCCCAAGGTTCTCGGGGCGTGGGCACTGCACGAGGCCACGCTCGGCGCTCCTCTCGACTTCTTCGTCCTGTTCTCCTCGATCTCGGCGGTGATCCCCTCCCCGGGGCAGGGCAACTACGCCGCCGGTAACGCTTTCCTGGACGCCCTCGCGCACTATCGGCGCGGGCGGAACCTTCCCGCACTGTCGATCAACTGGGGTCCGTGGGATGCCGGCATGATCGCCGATCTCGGCCTGCGCGAGTTGTACAGCCAGCGCGGCATCGACCTCATCGACCCGGAGACCGGCATGGCTCTGCTGCGGGAGCTGATCGGCTCCGGTGAGGTGCAGCAGGGCGTGGTGTCGGCGCACTGGCCGTCGGTGATCGCCAGCTACGCCCTCGAACCAGTGCTCGTCGCCCACCTCGGTGACCAGCCCGAAGACGGCGCACACGCCCAGGATTCGGTCCTCGACCGGCTCGCCGGCGCGGTCGAATCCGATCGTTACGCGATCGCCGCCGAGGGGGTCCGCGGCACGGTGTCCCGGGTCCTGCGGATGCCGGAGGACCACGTACCCGACGACGAACCGCTCGGCCGCCTCGGGATGGACTCGATGCTGGCGACCGAACTGCGCATCCGGTTGGAGCAGCAGTTCGCAACGGCGCCCACCATCGCCTTCCTGCTGGACGGTGCCACTGTAGCCACCATCACGGCGGAGCTACTGGCCGCGATCGATCCCGTACCGGCCGACGCCGAGGTGGAGGACCTCGCCGACCTGCTCGCCGATCTCGACGCCGACGAGGTGGCCGCCCTTCTGGCGGCCACCGATACCACCGACCCCGGCACGGAGGCCCCCGTTGACTGAAATCAGCTCCCGCCTCGCCGCGCTCAGCCCTGAACAGCGCGCCCGACTGCTGTCCCGCCTGGGACGGGCACCGTCGCGACCGGCCGAGCCGCGGATCGAGCGTCGCGTCGGCGACGGTGATCCGGCACGCCTGTCCGCGACCCAGGAGAACATGTGGTTCCTCGAGCAGTTCCACCCCGGGACCAGCATGCACGTGATGTCCGGGGTGGCGAGACTGCCGGTGGACGTACCCGAGCACGTGTTCATCGACTGCCTCGGCGAGGTCATCGAGCGTCACGCGGTGCTGCGCACACGGTTCGAGAACCACGACGGTGCACCGGTCGCACGAGCGGTGCCGGTCGGCCGGCCGCAGGTGAGGATCCTCTCCGGCCTCGATGACGCCGCAATGTGGGCAGCGTTCGAGGAAGATGCGCGGACCCCGTTCGACATCGAGCAGGCGCCGCTGATCCGGGCCACCCTGGCGCGGGCGGTGGGCGGAGGGTCGTGGGTGCAGATCTCTCTGCACCACATGGTCGCCGACGGGTATTCCACCGGCATCCTGTTCGGAGAACTGGGCAGGCTGATCACCGGGCGGCTGATCGGGCGGTTGCAGACTCTGGCGGACGTTCCGTTCCAGTACGCCGACGTCGCCCTCTGGGAGTCCGACCGCGCCGAAACCGAAGCGGACGACGCCGAGATCGCCTACTGGACCAACGGTCTGGCCGGCGCGCCGGCCGCACTCTCGCTCCCCACCGACCATCCACGGCCGGACCAGCAGAGTCATCGCGGACGACGCACCCCGTTCACGCTCACCGCCGATCAGGCGAGCGCGCTACGCAGTTTCAGCGCCGACCTCGGCGTCACCCCGTTCGTCACCGTCGTCACCGCGTACGCGGCGGTCCTGAGCCGCTGGTCAGCGCAGGACGAGGTGATGATCGGCGTCCCTGTCGCGCAGCGCTCGCAGCCGGGTACCGAGTCTGTGATCGGTCCGCTGCTCAACACCCTCGCCCTCCGGATCCGGATCGGCACGGACGATCCGGTGGAGGATCTGCTGGCGCATGTCAACGACGTGGTCCGGGAGGGATTCCGGCACCGCGGCGCACCGTTCGACCGAGTGCTCGCGGCGCTGGACCTGGCCCGCGACCCGGCACGGCCACCGCTGTTCCAGGCGATCCTCAACATGCAGGAGGACCGCAGCGCGCCGGAGATGCAGATGCGCGACATGTACAACGGCTGCGCCAAGTACGACGTCCTGCTGAACGTGACCACCTCTGCGCAAGGCGTATCCGGCACCCTCGATGTGGCGGCGGACCTGTTCGACCAGCCGACCGCCGACGCCCTGATCGAGGGCTTCCTCGCGGTGCTCGACGCCCTGGTGCAGCCGGGACGCGACACCGGCCGTCCGGCCGGCGCACTCCCGCTCACCACCACCGCACCGGTGCCCGAGGTGCCCGCGCCGCAGTCGCTCACGGCCGCCTCGCTCGACGAGTACGTCCTGGGCTCGGTGTCCGCGGGGTCCGGCCGAGTGGCCGTCGTCGCCGGCGGCGAGGAGATCACCTACGCCGACCTCGAACTGCGGGTCGATGCTCTGGCCGCCCGTATCCGCAGCGGCGTCGACGCTCCTCCCGGGACTCCGATCGGTCTGCTGCTGCCCCGCTCGCCGCACGTGGTGATCGCGATGCTCGCGGTGATGCGAGCGGGCTTCGCCTTCGTGCCACTCGATCCGGCGTACCCCGCGCAGCGGCTCGAGTTCATCTGCACCGATGCCGGAATCCCGGTCCTGCTGAGCACGCCGGAGGACCGGGAGGCGCTGCCCGCCTCCACGCTGCCGTGGATCGATGTCAGTGCCGATCCGGGTTGTGCCCGGGCGAAACCGTCCGCACCCAGCGAACAACCCGACCCCGCCGAGCGGCCGGCGTACATGCTGTACACCTCCGGCTCCACGGGCCGCCCCAAGGGGGTGCGGGTCTCGCACCGCAACGTCATCACGTTCCTCGCGGCCATGGCCGCCGAGCCCGGGATGACCGCGACCGACACCTTGCTGGCGGTCACCAGTCCGTCGTTCGACATCGCCATGCTCGAACTGCTGCTGCCGCTCGCGGTCGGCGGACGGGTGGTGTTGGCCGACGCCGACGACGCCCGCGACGGGGACCGGCTGGCCCGGATGCTCACCGACCACCGGGTCACGCTGATGCAGGCCACGCCCACCACCTGGCACCTGCTGCTCGACGCCGGCTGGGCGGGACACCCCGGGCTGCGTGCCCTGTGCGGCGGCGAGGCGATGCCGGCGGTGCTCGCCGGGAAACTGCTGCGCCACTGTGGCCAGTTGTGGAACATGTACGGTCCCACCGAGACCACCATCTGGTCGACGGTGCACCGGGTCACCACGGCGGACGTCGAACGAGGGACGATCCCGATCGGTCGCCCGATCATCGGAACCGGTATCGCCGTCGTCGACACCGCGCTGGCCCCGGTGCCCGACGGGGTCTTCGGCGAACTGTGCATCGTCGGCGACGGCGTCACCCTCGGATACCACGAGCGCCCCGACCTCACCGCGGACCGGTTCATCACGCTGGCGGGGCCCGGCGGCCCGCGCGCCTACCGCACCGGTGACCTGGCCCGCCGCACCCGCGACGGCCGGATCGAGTTCAGCGGCCGGATGGACACCCAGGTGAAGGTCCGCGGCTACCGGGTGGAGCTCGGCGAGATCGAAAGCGCGCTGGAAACCGCAATTCCCGGGATCCGGGCGATCGCCGGGCTCGACTCGGCGGGTGCGGCCGTCGTCGCCTACCTCGAATGCACGGCCGACGATCTCGGTGACATCCCGGCCCTTCTGGACCGGCTGCGCCGGACCCTGCCCCCGTTCATGGTTCCGAGTTCCTTCGTGCCGGTCGGGGCCTTCCCGCTCACCCCCAATCGCAAGATCGACCGGAAGGCACTCGCCGCGCGGGGCGGCACACCGGTCTCCCTGGCGACCGCAGCGGGCACGGAGTTCATCGCCGCCCGCACCGACCTGGAACGGGATCTGACCGCGATCTGGGTGGACCTGCTCTCCCTGCAGACGGCACCCGGCCTGCGCGATGACTTCTTCCTGCTCGGCGGACATTCCCTCCTGGCCACGAAGCTGGTGTTCCGGGTCCGGGAGAAGCTCGGCCTGATGGTGCCGTTGCCGGCACTGTTCGCCGGCGAGCTCACCATCGAGCGACTGGCGCACATCCTCGAAAACGGTGGCACCGTTCACAATCCCCTGGTGCTCGCCGACGAGGCGGTGCTGCCGGACGAGATCCGGCCGGCACCGGGCGCACCGGTGCGCAGCACGGCGAACGCGACGAACCTGCTCGTCACCGGCGCCACCGGGTTCGTCGGCGCCTTCCTTCTCGCCGAACTCCTGACCACGTCCGACGCCACCATGCATTGCCTGGTGCGCGCCGGCACCGTCGACGAGGGCGCCGCTCGGCTACGGAGCGCGCTGGAGGGATACGGCATCTGGGACGGGTCCTTCGCCGATCGGATCGTCGCGGTCCCGGGCGATCTCACCGAGGAGAGACTGGGGCTGAGTGCGGATTCGTGGGCCTCACTGGCCGCCGGTGTGGACGCCATCATGCACTGCGGTGCCGACGTCAACTTCCTACGGCCCTACCAGACCCTCAAACCGGCGAACGTCGGCGGAACACAACAGGTTCTCGCTCTGGCCTGCGACGGTCCGGTCAAGCCCGTGCACTTCGTCTCCACCACCTACGTCTTCTCCCGCTTCTCCTACCCGCAGGACACGGTGTTCTCCGAGCAGGACCACGATCCGATCCAGAACCTGGAGTACACGTTCGGCTACACGCAGTCGAAGTGGGTGGGTGAACAACTGGTGTTCGAGGCCGGGCGGCGCGGCGTTCCGACGTACGTCTACCGCACCGGCCGGGTGTCCGGTCACAGCCGCACCGGCGCCTGCCAGTTCTCCGACTTCCTCTGGCAGACGATCCGATTGGGGATAGCACTGGGCGCCGCACCGGTGATGGACATGTCCACCGATGTCACCCCGGTCGACTACGTGGTCGGGGCGATCGCCCACCTGTGCCGGGACGACCGCGCCGCCGGCCGCGCCTTCCACGTGGTCTCGTCCGAGACCGTCGCAGTGGCGGACCTGGTCCGCTGGATGGCCGAGTACGGTTACGACGGCATGCAGGTCCCGTTCGCGCAGTGGTGCGAGATGGCCACCGACCTCGCGGACACCACCGGGGACGAGACCGCCGCCGCTCTTGCACCGTTCCTCTCCGCCACTCCGCTGGACCGGATGCCCGACGCTGTCTTCGACGACTCGCACGTACGGGAGGGGCTGGCCGGCACGTCCATCGCCTGCCCACCGATCGACTCGGAGCTGTTGCGACGGTACTTCGACTGGTTCGTCGACAGCGGCTATTTCCCCGCCCCCACACCACCCGACCTGCGAGATCGCGCCTCATGAGCGATCGGACGATCCTGCTCTGCCTACCGTATGCGGGTGGCATGGCAGGGAGTTTCCAGCGCTGGCAGCGTCTGCTCGGTGATCGGGTCGATGTACGCCCCCTGGACTACCCGGGCCGGGCCGCTCGGGACACGGAGACGCCGGTCCTGGACGCGCAACAACTGGCACGCGACGTCGCCCGTCACGTCCTCGCGCTGGGACCCGCCCGGACGATCCTGTTCGGACACAGCATGGGCGCATGGATGGCGTACGAGGCGGCGCTCCTGCTGCAGCGTGCCGAAAGCGGCCCGGCGGGCCTGATCGTCTCGGGTGCTCCCGCGCCCCGGCACGCCGCCCGCCGGGAACCACACGGCCGGCTCGACGACGAGCGGCTCCGCGCGAAATGCCTCGACTGGGGCGGCACCCCCGTCGAACTGCTCGACGATCCCGCGTTCCGGGAGCAGGCCTTCCCGCACCTCCGTGCCGACCTGCAGGCCATCGACTCCTACGTTCCGACTGTGGACGGCGTGGTCGAAGCGCCGATGATCGCCCTCGCGGGCCGCGAGGACAACACCGCACCCGCACGGGAGGTCGCGGGCTGGGCCGACCACGCCCGCACCTGGCGCGGAAACCACATCGTGCCCGGCGGCCACTTCTTCCTCTCCAGCGCGGAGGACGTCGTGGTTCGCCTGGTCTGGCAGCATTGCCGTACGTCCCGCTCGCCCATCGGCACCGTCTCCGGCGACAACCAGTGAAGGGAATCACGTGGCACCGGTAATCAGAGTGCACAACCTGATCAAGGACTACGGCAGCGTGCGGGCCGTCGACAACCTGTCGTTCACCGTCGACGCCGGTACGACGTTCGCCTTCCTCGGCACCAACGGCGCGGGCAAATCGACCACGATCAGCTGCATCACCACCTTGAGCGCTCCCACCTCCGGAGCCATCGAGGTGGCGGGAATGAGGGTCGGCAAGCAGGACACCGATATCCGGCGCTCGATCGGTGTGGTGTTCCAGGAGTCCTTGCTCGATCCGGCCCTGTCGGTCCGGGAGAACCTGGCTCTGCGCGCAGCGTTCTACGGGATCGACAAGGGCGAGGCAGGCATCCGGATCGACGGCCTGTCGAAGCTGCTCGATCTGGACGAGTTCATCTCACGGCGGTACAAGGGACTCTCCGGCGGTCAGAAGCGCCGCGCCGACATCGCACGCGCGCTGATCCACCGGCCGAGGATCCTGTTCCTCGACGAGCCGACCACCGGACTGGACCCGGACTCCCGGGAACGGGTGTGGTCGACGATCGTCGATCTGCAGCGGCGATTGCGGCTGACGGTCTTCCTCACCACGCACTACATGGAGGAGGCCGAGCGGGCGGACCGGATCGCGATCATCGATCACGGCCGGATCGCCATCGCCGGGACGCCGACGGACCTGCGTGCCCGGTACGCCAAGGACGAGTTGCGGCTGACCCTGCGCAACGGGCGCCGGTTCGACGCGAAATACCCCACCCCGGCGTTCACCAAGGACAACGAACGCCGCGTCCATGTGGCATCGAGCCGCGAAGCGATGCGGATCCTGCGCGAGTTCAGCGCCGAGATCACCGACTTCGAGTTCCGCCACGGGACCATGGACGACGTCTTCCTGAACATCACGAGGAACGGGCGATGATGCTGTACCACCTGACTGCACGCAACGTCATCGTGTTCTTCCGGGACCCGGCGGCGGTGTTCTTCTCGCTGCTCTCGCCGATCATCCTGTTCGTCTTGTTCGCGGCGTTCCTGGGTGGAGTGCAGACGAAGGCGCTCTCGGATTCGGTCCCCGGCTCGTCGCCGGAGGACGTCGACGCCTTCGTCTACTCCTGGGTGATCGCCAACCTGGTGATGATCACAACCGCCACCACCAGTCTGTCCGCACTCGTCGTGTTCGTGACCGACCGGGCCGGCAACGTCTTCCGGGACTTCCTGGTGTCCCCGATCAGTCGGATACAGATGATCCTGGCGTACCTCTTCGGCGCCTTCCTGATCGCCTTGTCGCTGAGCGCGGTCGTTCTGGTTCTCGCACAGATCTACCTCGCGGTCGTGTACTCGGCGGCGATGTCGATCGGTGCGTTCGCGCACGCCCTGGCGCAGATGATCGGATTCTGTCTGCTGTTCTCGGCGGTGTGGAGCCTGGTGGTCACTTTCATCGCCTCGAACGCAGTGTTCACCTCGGTTGCGACCATCGTGGGCACCGCAGGCGGATTCCTCGCCGGGGCCTACATCACCACGGGCGCGCTGCCCGGGGGTGTGGTGACGGTGATGAACCTCCTGCCGTTCAATCAGGCCGCCACCCTCATGCGCCGCCCGTTCACCACCGGGCCGCTGGACGATCTGGCGGGGAATTCGGAACAGACCCGCACCGCCATCCAGGACGAGTACGGGCTCATCCCGCACCTCGCGACCATGCAGATTCCGGAGTGGGCCATGTGGTTGTGGTTCGCTGTGATCTTCGTCGCGTTCACCCTGCTCGGAGCCTGGCGGATCGGTCGCCGGATAGGTTGACACCACCGCGGGCGGCGACCCGGCCACCGTCGCCCGCTCTCGACAGGAGCGCATCGTGTTCGATCGGCAGGTGTTCCGCGACCCACCGGTTCCCCTGACGCCCCGCCAGGAGTGGAACGCCAGGTACGAGGCCCGCAGGTCCGCGCGACGGGCTCGCAATTCACTGCGCACCGCCCGCGGTGAGTACCGCCGCTACCGCGCTCGAATCGACGCCGCGGCATACCTCGACTGGCCGCGATGGAAGGACGAATACGACAGGACCTTCCGGCGCATCGGAGTCGCGGCACCGCCCGCGGAAGGTGGGCCGGTGTCGGGACTGGGCGGCTGACCGGACGGTTGCGCACGGACGCACCTGCAGCCGCACGCGACGGCGGTGACACCGCCGTAACAATCCGGCCCGACACCGGAAACACCGCACGGGCACCGTGGCGATATGGACATCGAGACGGTGTGCGGCTACTGCGGGGTGGGCTGCGGCCTCACCCTGCAGGTGCGCGACGGCGCTGTGACGAAGTCCGTCGGCACCAAGGATCACCCGGCCAATCGCGGCAGGCTGTGCACCAAGGGCACGACCACCGTCGACCTACTGGCCGCCGGAGGCCGGCAGAGCCGCGCGGAACTGCGGGCCGACCGTGACCACGACCGCGCCCCGGTCGAACTCACCGAGGCGGTCGCAGCCACCGGGCGCCGGCTGCGCGCGATCCGCGACGAACACGGACCGGACTCGATCGCCCTGTACGTCAGCGGACAGATGACGATCGAGGCGCAGTACCTCGCCACCAAACTCGCGAAGGGCTTCCTCCGCACGAAGTGGATCGAGTCGAACTCACGACTGTGCATGGCGAGCGCGGGAACCGGTTACAAGCAGTCCCTCGGCTCCGACGGGCCGCCCGGCAGCTACGACGACCTCGACCACGCAGACGTCTTCCTGGTCATGGGCGCGAACATGGCGGACTGCCACCCGATCCTGTTCCTGCGGATGATGGACCGGGTCAAGGCCGGAGCCAAGCTGATCGTGGTCGACCCGCGACGCACCGCCACCGCCGCCAAGGCCGACCTGCACCTGCCGATCCGCCCCGGAACCGACCTGGCGCTACTCAACGGGCTACTGGCGCTACTCCTCGAACGCGACGCCGTCGATCACGAGTTCATCGACGCCCACACCGAGGGCTGGGATGCGATGCCCGCTCTCCTCGCCGAGTACCCGCTCGATCGGGTCGCGGAGATCACCGGGCTGAACGCCGAAGACGTCGCCGCAGCTGCGGACCTCATCGCCGGAGCCGACAACTGGACCAGCCTGTGGACGATGGGCCTCAACCAATCCACCCACGGCACCTGGAACACCGTCGCCCTCTGCAACCTCCATCTGGCCACCGGTGCGATCTGCCGAACCGGCTCCGGCCCGTTCTCGCTGACCGGTCAACCCAACGCCATGGGCGGCCGGGAAATGGGGTACATGGGACCCGGCCTGCCCGGGCAGCGGTCGGTCCTGGTCGACGATGATCGTGCCCGTGCCGAGGGCCTGTGGAACCTGCCCGCCGGTACCATCCGCACCGATGCCGGCGCGGGCACCGTGCAGATGTACCGCGAGATGGCGGCGGGAGACATCAAGGCAGCATGGATCATCTGCACCAACCCGGTGGCGTCGATGGCGAACCGATCCACGGTGATCGACGCGCTCCGAACCGCCGAGCTGGTGATCGTTCAGGACGCCTACACCGGCACCGAGACCGCCGCCTACGCCGATGTGGTGCTGCCCGCCGCGCTGTGGGCGGAGACCGACGGTGTGATGGTGAACTCCGAACGCAACCTCACGCTCACCTCGGCCGCGACACCGCCGCCCGGCGACGCGCTCCCGGATTGGCGGCTGATCTGCCTGATCGCCGCCGAACTGGGCTACGGCGAGCACTTCGACTACCCCGACGCCGCCGCCGTCTTCGACGAACTCACGACGTTCCACAATCCGCGGACCGGGTGGGACCTGCGCGGTGTCGATCACCAACGGCTGCGCAGCGGCCCGGTGCAATGGCCCGCCCCGCCGGGCGCACCCGACCGGAACCCCATCCGGTACCTCGACCCGCACGCCGATGAGCAGGACCGACCCGGCCACCGCGGATTGCGGTTCGCCACCGCGTCCGGTCGGGCCCAATTCCTGCCGCGGCCCTACCTGCCGCCCGCCGAGCTGCCCGACGACGAGTACCCGATGGTGCTGACCACCGGTCGCCTCGCGCACCAGTGGCACACCATGACGAAAACGGGACGGGTGGACAAGCTCAACAAGCTCAACCCATCGCCCTTCCTACAACTGCACCCCGACGATGCGCAACGCCTGGGACTGGCGTCCGGCGCGCAGGTTCGAGTCTCCAGCCGGCGCGGCGGCGCGACCCTGCCGGTCGCCGTGGACGCCACCGCCCGCCCTGGGGTCTGCTTCGCCCCCATGCACTTCGCCGACGCCTACGCCCCGGAGGTGGCCGTGAACACCGTGACCAACGACGCCGTCGACGCCGAGTCGCTGCAGCCGGAGTTCAAGGTCAGCGCGGTCGCACTGACGCCGGTCCCCGCCGATCCGGCCACCGTCGGACCTTCCGCGACTGTGCCCGATTCGCCGCTCGCGGCGGTTCACGATTCGCCGCTCGCGGCGGTTCACGATTCGCCGCTCGCGGCGGCCTTAGCGCCGTACGCATCCGGCCCCGGTGAGCTCTCCGCCGAGGCCTCCGGCTATCTCGGGGGCCTCCTCACCGGACTCGCCGCCGCGCCCCCGTCGGGCGTACCGACGGTGCCCGACAACGCACCCCTCACCCCGATCGCCCGCGCCTGGCTCTCCGGCGTCCTCGCCGGTGTGTACGCCGCCCGCACCGACGACACCGGCTCCGTCACACAGACCGTGACGGTGGTGTGGGCCTCGCAGACCGGCACCGCCGAGGGTTACGCCACAGACTGCGCCGCCGCCCTCACCAGTGCCGGAATGGCGCCGACGGTGCTCGGTGCCGAACAGATCTCACCCGCGCAACTGAACGGCACCGTCGTCTTCCTGGTCGCGACCACCGGCGACGGTGACGCCCCGGACAACGGCGTCGCACTGTGGGATGCGCTCGCCGCGGCCGAACCCGGCGACCTCGACGGGTTGCGTTTCTCGGTCCTCGGATTCGGCGACCCCTCCTACGCGGACTTCTGCGGATTCTCCCGCAAGCTCGACGCCCGCCTCGAACACCTGGGCGGGACCCGGATCGCGCCACGCGCCGCATGCGAACCCGACTACAGCGAGACCGCCGCGGCCTGGCTGACACAGGTGGTCTCAGCCCTGGCCCCGCACCTCGACGCCGACACCGCGACCGACGCCGCAGCATCGCAGGGCCCGCTGGGCTACTCGCGCACCAACCCGCTGCGCACCCGATTACTGGAATCCGAACGGCTCTCCGGCGACGGCTCGGCGAAGGACGTGCGCCGCTTCACGTTCGCGCTACCCGCCACGGAACTGCCGTACCGGGCCGGTGACGCTCTGGGGGTGTGGCCCCGCAATTCGACAGCGGTGATCGAGGAGTTCTGCGCCCGGACCGGCGTCCGTCCCGAGACCGAGGGACTGGACCGGATGGACCTCACCCGCATCTCCCCGGAACTGCTCCGGTTCGTCGCCGACCGCTCGGAGGCGAGCGACGAACTGCGCGGAATCATCGACGAGCCCACCAAGTTCGCGGATTGGACCTGGGGCCGGCAACTGCTGGACCTGCTGACCGCCCATCCCGTCCGGGCCGACGAGGCCGAATGGACCGCGCTCCTACGACCGCTCACTCCCCGCCTGTACTCGATCTCGTCGAGCCCGCGCGAGGATCCGGACCGGGTCTCGGTGACCGTCTCGGTGGTCGGATTCGACCACGCCGGTGCCGACCGCTCCGGGGTGTGCTCCTCACATCTGGCTTCGCTCAGCGAGTCCGACGAGGTGGACGTCTTCATCCAGCCGACCAGAGCCTTCCTGCCGCCGCAGGATCCGCACGCCCCGGTGGTGATGATCGGACCCGGCACCGGCATAGCGCCGTTCCGCGGATTCCTGCACGAGCGGCGAGGAGCCGGGCACGACGGTGACAACTGGCTGCTGTTCGGGGAGCAGCACGAGGCGACCGACTTCTATTACCGGGACGAGCTGGCCCGACTCGCCGACGCAGGAGTGCTGACCCGGCTCGACACCGCGTTCTCCCGCGATCACGCCCAGAAGGTGTACGTACAGGACCGGATGCGGGAGAACGCCGCCGAACTGTGGCAATGGATCCGCCGCGGCGCCTACGTCTACGTCTGCGGCGATGCCGCCCGGATGGCCCGCGACGTGGACGACGCGCTGCGCGGTATCGTCGCCGAACAGGGCCATATGGCTCCGCGGAGCGCGGACGCCTACGTCGCCGCCTTGTCAGCGGAACGGAGATACGTGCGTGACGTCTACTGACCACGATGACCCCGCCGCTCTCCCGGATGCGGCGATCATCGTGGCCGGAGGCGAAGGACGCCGGCTCGGCTGCGACAAACCTGAGCAGGTGGTCGGCGGGCGACGCCTCCTCGACGCAGCTCTCGACGCCGTCCGCGGTACGACGACGGTGCTGGTGGGACCACCGCGCACCGTTCCCGATTCGGTGCCGCCCGATTCCGTGACGACGACGCGCGAGGATCCCCCCGGCGGAGGACCACTCGCGGCGCTCGCCGCGGGGCTCGCGGCACTACCGGAGCGGTGTCGCACCGTCGTCGTCCTCGCGGCCGACCTGCCCGAGGTCGATCGAGGTACGGTCGCGCGGCTGGCGCAGTTGCGGGCGCGGCGCCGCGCACCGGTCGCGCTCGCACAGGACACCACGGGCCGGCTCCAGTACCTGCTCGCCGTATGGGACACCGCCGCTCTGCGGGCCGCGCTCGCCGGAGTCGGGGATCCGGCCGGGAAACCGGTACGCGCCATCGTCCCGGCCGACCCTCCCTGCCTGCGTTCGGCGATCGCCGACGTCGATACCCCGGACGACCTCACGCGGGCTCGGCGCTCCCCCGACGCCGCACGCCGCACGCTCCGCGCCACCCTCCCGACCCTGCCCGCCGCTCCCGGCCCGCTGGTCGACGGCGCGGTGCTGGCCGAACCGCTGCACGCGACGGCCCCGTTCCCACCGTTCGACCAATCCGCGATGGACGGATGGGCCGTCGCCGGCCCGGGCCCGTGGACCGTGACGGCCGGCGCCGTCCTCGCCGGACACCGCTCAGCGCGGCTGGGACCGGGCCGCGCAGTGCGGATCGCGACCGGCGCGCGTCTCCCCGCCGGCGCCGACCGGGTGATCCGGGACGAGGAGGTCACCGTCGACGCCGACCGGGTGAGCTGCTCACACCCCGGGCGGGACGACGTGCGCCGCACCGGTTCCGCCTGGCCCGCAGGGCGGATCCTGGCACCGGCCGGCGCCGTCGTCGACCCGGCGCTGATGTCCGTGGCGGCGGCCGCGGGCACGAACAGCGCCGCGCTACGCGGACCGGTCCGGATCGCGCTGCACACCTCCGGTGACGAGGTCGGGTCACCCGGCCACGCGGGACTGCCCGAGACCGCGGCGGGTCCGGTGACGGCGCTGCTGGAGGGTCTCGCCACGCGCGTGACCCGTGCCGCGCACCTACCCGACGACGCCACGTCCTTCGCCGCGTCGTTACGCCCGGATTCGGCGGACGTCGTGATCATCATCGGCGCCACCGGGCGCGGCGCCGCCGACCGGTTGCGAGGTGCGCTCGCCGGCGCCGGCGCCACCCTGCTGGTCGACGGCATCGACGTCCGGCCCGGTGGATCCCTGCTGGTGGCGACCGTGCCCGGCGGACCGGTGGTGATCGGCCTCGGGGGCAACCCGGTGGCCGCGCTGCTCGGCGCGGCGCTGGTGGCGCGCCCGGTGTGCGAGACACTGACCGCAGCCCGGCCCCGGCCGGTGGAACTGGTCCCGCTCGCCGGCCGCAACCCCGATCCTCGTACCCGGATGCTGCCGGCCGAACCGGACGGCCACGGCGGCTGGCTGGTGCCGGAATCGGTGGCGACAGGGCACCTCCTGGGCGTGCACGACCACCGCGCGATCGTGGTCCTGCCTCCGCTCGCACAACCCGGTGACCTGGTCGAACGACTCGCCTGAGCGGTTCTCACAGCCTCCCGGCGCGAATGTGAGGATTGCGTGACGGAGCCGCAACGCACGAGCACCTGACGGCAACACCGTCTCCCTACCGTCGTCTCCAACGAGTTCGCAACGTGAGGAGATCGACATGACTGCGCCACGCACCGTCGTCGTCATCGGCCACGGCATGGTCGGCCACCGGTTCATCGAGGCGCTCCGCGCTCGCGACGACGACGGCGACTGGCGCGTGGTGGTCTTCGGCGAGGAGACGGACGCCGCCTACGACCGGGTGGGACTGTCATCGTACGTCGGCAAGTGGGATCGCAGCGGCCTGGCGCTCGCCGGCAACGACTACGCCGGCGACGATCTGGTGCAGGTGCGCCTCGGGGAGCGGGTCACCGGTATCGACCGGGCCGCGAAGACGGTCACCACCGCTACCGGATCGGTGTCCTACGATGCGTTGGTCCTGGCGACCGGCTCCTACGCCTTCGTCCCACCGGTTCCCGGTCACGAC
Organism: Tsukamurella serpentis; assembly: GCF_054780975.1. Classification (NCBI taxonomy): domain Bacteria; kingdom Bacillati; phylum Actinomycetota; class Actinomycetes; order Mycobacteriales; family Tsukamurellaceae; genus Tsukamurella; species Tsukamurella serpentis. The sequence goes on along the minus strand of NZ_BAAGVH010000009.1, from coordinate 86,090 downwards.
CTCCCCGGCTGTCACGTGTACCGCACCCTGGACGATCTCGACGCCATCCGCGCCGACGCCGATGCCGCCCTCGCCCGCGGTGAGGGCGCCGTCGGCATGGTGGTCGGCGGTGGCCTGCTCGGTCTGGAAGCGGCGAACGCACTGCGCACCCTGGGGTTGCGCCCGCACGTCGTGGAGGTCAACCCGCGCCTGATGCCGCAGCAGGTCGACAGCGGTGGCGGCGAGCACCTGGCCCGGTTGATCGGCGAACTGGGCATCGACATCAGCCTGTCCTCCGGCACCACCGACATCTCCCGCACCGACACCGGCCTGGCGGTCACCCTCAAGGACGAGACAGTGGTCGCCGCGGCGGTCGTGGTCTTCGCCGCCGGGGTCCGCCCGCGGGACGAGCTGGCCCGCGCCGCGGACATCGAGGTCGGCGAGCGGGGCGGCGTGATCACCGACCTCGGCTGTGTCACCTCCGATCCAGACGTCTACGCCATCGGTGAGGTCGCCGCGATCGAGGGTCGCTGCTACGGCCTGGTCGGTCCCGGTTACGCCACCGCCGAGGTGGTCGCGGACCGTCTGCTGGGCGGCGACGCGCAGTTCCCGGGTGCGGACATGTCCACCAAGCTGAAGTTGCTCGGCGTGGACGTCGCCTCCTTCGGCGACGCGCTCGGCACCACCGAAGGCGCACTGGACGTGGTGGTCAGCGACCCGATCGGCGGCACCTACGCCAAGCTCGTGCTCTCCGACGACGCGAGCACCCTGCTCGGCGGTGTGCTGGTCGGCGACGCCTCGCAGTACGGCGTCCTGCGTCCCCTGGTCGGCTCCTCGCTGCCCGGTGATCCGGTCTCGCTGATCGCACCCGCCGGTGCCGATTCCCCCGGCATCGGCGTGGGTGCGTTGCCCGGCGAAGCACAGATCTGTTCCTGCAACGACGTCACCAAGGCCACACTGTGCAGTGCCATCGCGGACGGCTCCTGTACGGTCGCCGAACTCAAGGGCTGCACCAGCGCCGGAACCTCCTGCGGTTCGTGCGTGCCCCTGCTCTCGCAGCTGCTCGAAGCCGAGGGCGTCACCGTCTCGAAGTCCCTGTGCGAGCACTTCTCCCAGTCCCGGGCAGAGCTCTTCGAGCTGGTCCAGGCCAGCGGTATCCGCACCTTCTCGGGCCTGATCGAGAGGTTCGGCACCGGCACCGGCTGCGACATCTGCAAGCCGACGGTGGCCTCGATCCTCGCCTCCACCAGCTCCGACCACATCCTCGACGGCGAACAGGCCTCGCTGCAGGACTCCAACGACCACTTCCTGGCGAACATCCAGCGCAACGGCACCTACTCCGTGGTGCCCCGGATGCCCGGCGGCGACGTGACCGCCGAGCAGCTGATCGTGATCGGTGAGATCGCCCGGGACTTCGGGCTGTACACCAAGATCACCGGTGGCCAGCGGATCGACATGTTCGGCGCCACCGTCGACCAGCTCCCGCTGATCTGGCGACGACTGGTGGACGCAGGCATGGAATCCGGTCAGGCCTACGGCAAGTCCCTGCGCACCGTCAAGAGCTGCGTGGGCAGCGACTGGTGCCGCTACGGCCAGCAGGACTCGGTGCAGATGGCCATCGACCTGGAACTGCGGTACCGGGGCCTGCGGTCCCCGCACAAGATCAAGATGGGCGTCTCGGGCTGCGCCCGCGAATGCGCCGAGGCACGCGGCAAGGACGTGGGGGTCATCGCCACCGAATCCGGCTGGAACCTGTACGTCGGCGGCAACGGCGGTATGACTCCGCGGCACGCGCAATTGCTCGCCGGCGACCTCGACGACGAGACGCTGATCAAGTACGTCGACCGGTTCCTCATGTACTACATCCGCACCGCGGACCGCCTGCAGCGCACCGCGGCCTGGGTGGAAGGGCTCGACGGCGGCATGGACCGGCTGCGGGAGGTGGTGATCGACGACGCACTCGGCCTCAACGCCGATTTCGAGGCCAGTGTCACCCGGCACGTCGACGGCTACGGCTGCGAGTGGAAGGGCGTCCTCGACGATCCGGACAAGCTCTCCCGCTTCGTCTCCTTCGTCAACGCCCCCGGCGCCCCGGACCCGACCGTCGACTTCGGGGAGAAGAACGGCCGCAAGGTCCCGGTACTGCTCGGCACACCCGCACCGCCCACCACTCGTCCGCTCACCGGTCAGGAGGCCTGAGATGACAAGCGTTCCCTTCGATCTGCACCGCTGGACCCGGGATTGGACCGAGGCCTGCCCGGTCAGCCGGCTCGAACCACTGCGCGGGGTCGCAGTGCTGCTACCCGACGGTGCCCAGGTGGCCCTGTTCCGGCTCGCGGACGACAGCATCCGCGCAGTCGGCAACATCGATCCGATCGGTCGCGCCGCGGTGATGTCACGCGGAATCGTCGGTGACCGCGGCGGTTTCCCGGTGGTCCAATCGCCGCTGAAGAAGCAGGCGTTCAGCCTGCTCGACGGCCGCTGCCTGGACGCACCGGGAGTCTCGATCCCGGTCTACGACGTCCGGATCTCGCTGGACGGCACCGTCTTCGTCGCGAACTCCCCCGAGGTGCGGTTCGGATTCCGGCCGCGCCCGGCGACCGCCTGAGGTCAGGTGCGGACGGTGGCCGTCGCCGGGACCGCGATCCCGGCGTGCGTGCGGCGCAGGCACGCCAGGCGCACCACCGACGGATGCAGCCCCAGCGGCGCACCGACGGCATCGGCGCCGGACTCGCGCAGGCGTTGCTGAAACAGTCCCTCGGAGAGCAGGTACGAGGACACGGCGACTCGGCGGGCACCACCGGCCCGCACCCTGGAGACCACCTCCGGCACCGAGGGATAGCCCTCGGTCTGCTGGCTGGGGGCGGCGAAGGCGATCGACACGCGGGCACCGACCAGTGCGGACAGCGCCGCCGCGGTGCGCCGCAACTCCCCCTGCGCGTGTATGTCACGGGTTCCGGCCGCGGCCATCACCACCGCGTCGCCGCGGCGCCATCCGGCGTCCTGGAGCCGCCCGAGCATGGCGCGGGCCAGTTCCGGAGACGGCCCCAGCGCGGGAGTGACAGTGACCCTGCGGTGCCCGGATTCGGCGACCTCGCGGGGCAGATCGTGGCGCACGTGGAAGCCGCTGGACAGGAACGCCGGCACGACGACGGTGTCCTCGTCGTGCACCGCCCGCAGTACCTCGCTCGGGGTGGGTCCGAGGACGTCGACGAAGGCGACCCGGACCTGCTCGTCGAGCCGGCCGGCCATCGCGGTGGCCAGATCACCGATCAGTGCGACCCCGTGTTCGCTGCGCGTTCCGTGCGCCACCAACAGTGTTCCCATGTCACTACTCCTCGTCGGTGGCCAGGCGGTAACCGCGCTTGACCACCGTTGCGATGATCTCCTTGTGCCCCATCCCCAGGCGCAGCCGGGCGACGGCGGCCTCCACCGCGTGGGTGTCGTCGCCACCGAGAGCGGCCAGCAGCTCGTCCCGGGAGACCACGTCCCCCGGATGCCGCGCGAGCAACCGCAGCAGCACGATCGAGGTGGGAGTGAGTTCCCGGACCTCGTCGTCGACCACCACGCCGCGGGCGCGGATGCCCACGGTGTGCCCGGCCACCGACAGGTCGGGGCGCCGCTGCGGCAGGTCCTGCTCCACGAGCCGGGCCAGTGCACCCAGTCGCATCCGGTCCGGGGTCACCGAGTCCACGCCCACACGCTGCAACGGTGTCGCGGTGACCGGCCCCACGCAGTACGGGACCACGGGACCGCTCAGTGCGGCCCGGACGGCACCGTCGAGACCCACCTCCGCTGCGCGTTCGAGGACGGAGGCCACCGCGGGGGCGGAGGTGAAGGTGACGGCGTCGACGTCGGCGGTGGCGATCGCCTCGACGATCCGGTCCAGCCCGGTCAGGTCCGCCGGCTGCTCCCATCGGTACACCGGGACCGGGATGATCTCGGCGCCGAGGGCGCGCAGGCCGTCGAGCAGACCCGGGTTCGGGTCCCAATCGTCGGTGGCACCGTGCAACTGGACCGCGACCCGCTGACCGGTGAGGTCGGCACCGCTGAGGTGGCTGAGCACTTCCTCGGAGGACTCCGACGGCGGCGACCACTCCTCCCGGAGTCCGGCCGCGCGTAGCGCTCCGGTGGCCTTGGGCCCGCGGGAGATGACCCGCCCCGCTCCGAGGCCGGCCAGCAGCCGCTCCGCCACACCCCACCCCTCAGCGGCTTCCAACCAGCCCCGGAAGCCGATCCCGGTGGTCGCGACCAGCAGGTCCGGTGGATCGCCGAGCAGCTCGTCGGTGGCCGCCCGCAGCCGCTCGTCGTCCGAGAGCGGAACCATGGCGATGGCGGGAGCTGCGACCACAGCGGCGCCGCGCCGTTCGAGCATGGTGGTCAGCTCGTCGGCGCGGCGCGCGGCCGTGACGGCCACAGTGAATCCGAGGAGGGGGCGGTTCGGCGCCTCGGTCATCGGATCCGGCTCCTTCTGCGTTGCGGTCATCGGGTGTCGGCGGCGGTGAGCTCGCCTTCACGATGCGTCGTGTCAAGGGTCGCATGCTCGGGCGCCGAGGGCCTACGCACGTACACCTTCCACGTGACCAGCGCGGCGACCGCGTAGAAGCCGACGAACACCCAGAACGCCGTCGTGGCGGTGCCGTAGGACTGGTAGGAGGCCCGGAGCACCAGGTTGATGCCCACGCCGCCGAGACCGCCGATCGCACCCGCGATGCCGATCACCGCGCCCGACATGGCCCGCGAGTAGTGGATTCGGGTCGCCTCGTCGGCGTCCAGCGAACGGGACTTTGCCTCGAAGATCGACGGGATCATCTTGTAGACCGACCCGTTGCCGAGCCCGCTGAGCAGGAACAGGGCGATGAAGCCACTGACGTACGCCACCATGACCGAGCCCGACGGCGCCCCGGAACCGGCTGTGGTGGCCGCGGCCACCAACACCCCGCCGGCGGCGATCATGCCGCCGAAGACGTACAGCGTGACCCGTCCGCCACCGAGACGATCGGCCAGTTTGCCGCCGTAAACCCGGGAGATCGAACCCAGCAGCGGGCCGAGGAAGGCGATCTGTGCCGCATGCAGCGATGCCTGCGCAGCGGTCTCGCCGCCCGCCTTGAACGTGGCCTGCAGCACCTGACCGAAGGCGAACGAGAAGCCGATGAACGAGCCGAAGGTACCGATGTAGAGCAGCGAGATGATCCACGTGTCCCGATCGGTGGTGGCCGCCTTCATCGCGGCGGTATCGACCGTCGGGACCTGCAGGTTGTCCATGAACAGAGCCGCACCGATACCGGCGATGGCGAGCAGCACCAGGTACACCGCACACACCCAGTAGGGCTGCCGGTTACCCGCGGCCGCGATCACCAGCAGGCCCACCAGCTGCACCGCCGGGACGCCGATGTTGCCGCCGCCGGCGTTCAGGCCCAGGGCCCAACCCTTGAGCCGCTGCGGGAAGAAGGCGTTGATGTTGGTCATCGACGAGGCGAAGTTGCCGCCTCCGAAACCGGTGAGCGCCGCGCACAGCAGGTACACCCAGAGCGGCTGCCCCGGATTGGCCAGGATCACGATGGTCGCGACCACCGGTACCGCGAGCACGAAGGCACTGAAGATGGTCCAGTTGCACCCACCGAAGCGGGCCGTGGCCAGGGTGTACGGAATCCGCAGGCAGGATCCGACGAGGGTCGCGGTGGCGCCGATCAGGAATTTGTCGGCGGTGGTGAGGCCGTAGACGTCCTGCGGCATGAACAGGACCATCACCGACCACAGTGACCACACCGAGAATCCGACGTGCTCGGCGACGACGGACCAGAGCAGGTTCCGTTTGGCGATCCTCTCGCCACCTGACTCCCACTGTTGCCGGTCCTCAGGGTTCCAATCAGTGATGGTGCGTGCGCGAGCCATAGTGCCCTCCCGGCATTCTCGACGGCCTTTCCGGTTGAAGGTAAGGACGTGATGTTGCAGCTCCGATGCCCACCGTGTCCCCTCGGTGAACTCATCCTCACGGCGCCGTGGGCCGCACGGTGAGCACAGGGTGGATAATCGCGGCGTGATCGTCGCGACCCTCACCGCATCCGCGACACTGGTGGTGTGGTGCCTGCTGTCCGGCCGGATGACCCGATGGGGAATCTCGGCACCGCTGGTGATGGTGCTCGCCGGTGCGATCGTGGGCATCGGCGCCCACGGAGTCGTCTCCGCGGCCCTGAACACGACTGCGGCGCAGCGCGCGGCTGAGGTGATCCTGGCGATCCTGCTGTTCGTCGAGGCTACCGAGGTCCGCGGCTCTCTGTTGGGCCGGTACCCGCGGCTGGCGTCCCGTTCACTGCTGATCGGCATTCCGGTGGGGCTGATCCTGTCGGTGCTCCTGGGCTGGCTGCTGCTCCCGCAACTGAGCTGGCCGGTGCTGCTGTTGATCGCCTGCGTCGTGGCGCCGATCGATTTCGCATCGGCTCCGTCGTTGTTGCGGAACCGGTACGTCCCGGACCGGGTACGCGATGTGCTCACCGTCGAGTCCGGGTACACCGACGGCCTGGTGACCCCGCTGTTCGTCTTCGCGCTGTTCTGGGCGGACCCGGAGCACGGTGCTGACGATCCCGCTCGGGCGCTGCTGGCCGCGGCTCCCCAGGCCGCCATCGCGCTCGCGGTGGGCGTGGTGACGGGGTTCGTGTTCGCACTGGCGATGAAGGCCAGCGAGCGGGCCGAGCTCTCATCGCTCAACGCCCGCAGACTGGCGGTGGTCGCCGTTCCCCTCGTGGTCTACACCCTCGTGGTGGGACTGAACGGGAACGGCTTCGTCGCCGCGTTCGTGTGCGGCATCATCTACCGGCTGCGCCGCGGTCCGGCCGCCGCCGACGACGTCCGGCTCAGTGAGGACGTGGGATTCCTGCTCACCGGGACCATGTGGTTCGTCTTCGGCTCGACCGCGGTGTTCGCACTGTTCGGCGGCTACGACTGGCGCGTACCGGTGTACGTGATCGCGGCGTTGACCGTGGTGCGGATCATTCCCGCGGCGGTCGCCATGACCGGCGCCGGGCTGCCGCGGCGGCAGGTTCTGGCACTGGGGTGGCTGCGGCCACGCGGTACCTCGACGATCGTCTTCGCGTTGATCGCCTACAACACGCTGCCGGACGGTCCGGTCGCCGAACTCGCGCTGACGATAGCCGTGCTGGTGGTCCTGGGCAGCGTGGCGCTGCACACCGTGGGCGTGCCGATGGCGATCGCCGGCCACGACCGCCGGGAGCGGCACCGGGTCTGAGCCCGGGCCTCCCCGCGCCTCCCAGGGCCTGCCCGGGCGCAATGGGCCTGCCGGGTGGGCGGGCCGGGTGGGCGGGCCGGGCGGCGCCCTCAGAACGCGGGCTGGTCGCCGGCCGCCATCGGCTCACGCACCGGCCCGAGTTCAGGCGCACCCTCGTCCCCCGCACCGTCCGCCAGCGCTCCATCCGGGGCCCTCCCGCCGAGCGCCGTCCCGTTCGGTGCGGTGTCCACCCGGCCGTCGTCCGCCCGTCCGGTGACCGCGGGCGCGATGATCTCGCGGTACCGCTCCCCCGCGCCGACGTACTGGCTGGCGCACATCCGCAGGTTCAGCCCGATCGCGTCGGCCTTGAGTTCGAGCAGGCTGTGCCGGTGACCGTCGGCACCGTCGAAGCTCTCGTGCTTGAGTTCACCGTGCACCATCACCGGCCGCCCCTTGGCGATGGCGCTGCGTGCGTTCCTGGCCAGGGCGCCGAAGGCCTTGACGCTGATCCACAGCGTGCCGGTCTGCTTCCACTCACCGTTCTCGTCGATGTAACCGTTGTTCGCGGCCATGGTGAAGCTCAGGAAGTCGTGGCGCTGATCACGCGCCGATTCCCGATAGGTCAGGTCGTTCGTGACGTTCCCCGCCGCGAAAATCATCACCCCGGGCATGCGGTCCTCCTCGTCTGCAGTGCGACCGGGACGTCCGGCCGTCTGGGTGCAGTGTGAACCGCGCCGCTCCCGCGCAGCGCCGCTGAGCGGCCGCCCTGTGGAGAAAACACGTTTCATACGCTCAGTTGTGGAGGAACCGTGGCATCGTGCCCTCTCCGACCGCCGGTGCGGGTATGTTCCGCGCACCGCGATCAGAACCCTTTCACTCGGCAAGGACAGGTGGTGGACTGCCACCGTTCCCGTCGTCGAGCGAAAGGCAGGCAGCCGTGAGCTCCGCCTCCCCTCTCCACCTGCACTGGTTCCTGCCCACCTACGGGGATTCACGCAACCTCATGTCGGGTGGTCACGGCAGTTCGATGAGCGGCGACCGGCCGGCTGACCTGCACTACCTCAAGCAACTCGCCCTCGCCGCGGAGGCCAATCGCTTCGAATCGGTGCTGATCCCCACCGGACTGTGGTGCGAGGACGCCTGGCTCACCGCGGCGCTGCTCACCGAATCGACGCAGTCACTGAAGTTCCTGGTGGCACTGCGCCCGGGGTTGGTCAGTCCACTGCTGTCGGCACAGATGGCCAGCACCCTGCAGTGGCAATCCGGGGGCCGGGTTCTGCTGAACGTGGTCACCGGTGGCGAGTCGTCCGAGCAGCGCGCCTACGGCGACGATCTCACCAAGGACCAGCGCTACGCCCGCTGCGGGGAGTTCCTCGACATCACCCGCAAGCTGTGGACCTCGACCGAGCCGGTGACGGTGCGCGGCCGGTACGTCGGCGCCGAGGAGGCGGTCCTGGCGCGGCGCCCCGATCCGGCGCCGCCGATCTTCTTCGGTGGTAGCTCCCCGGCGGCCGGAGACGTCGCCGCCGAGCATGCGGACACCTACCTGACCTGGGGTGAGCCGCCCGCTCAGGTGGCCAAGAAGATCGAGTGGATCCGGTCCCTCGCCGCCGCGCGGGGCCGGGAACTGAGTTACGGGATCCGGCTGCACGTGATCTCCCGAGACACCTCCGAGCAGGCCTGGGCGGAGGCGAACCGGCTGCTGGGGAACCTGGACCCCGCGGCCGTGCGTTCCGCGCAGGAGAACCTCGCGCGCAGCGAGTCCGAGGGACAGCGGCTGATGCGGGAGCTGCACGGCGGCGGCAACGCCTTCGACGAGGCCGCCGACGCCCGGTCGTTGCAGGTCTACCCGGGTCTGTGGACCGGGGTCGGTCTGGTTCGCGGCGGCGCCGGTACCGCTCTGGTCGGCTCGCACGACGAGGTGGCCGACCTGATCGCCGAGTACGCCGCGCTCGGCCTCGATCACTTCATCCTCTCCGGGTATCCGCACCTGGAGGAGGCCTACCACTTCGGTGAAGGCGTACGACCGCGGCTGGCGGCACGCGGACTGCTCAGCGCCGACGGAGCACCGTCGGAACCGGTTCGGGGCGCCTTCCTGCCCAACCTCGCCCCCACCTCCTGACCTCGATCCCCGAACCGCTATCCCAGCCCTCGAACCGAAGGACGCCATGACCACCGAGAAGATCACCGACGAGATCAAGTTCGCCTACTGGGTTCCCAACGTCTCCGGGGGCCTGGTGACCAGCGACATCAAACAGCGCACCAGCTGGGACTTCGAGTACAACAAGAAGCTCGCGCAGACCGCGGAGCGGGTGGGCTTCGAGTACGCGCTCTCCCAGGTGCGGTACATGGCCAGCTACGGCGCCGAGTACCAGCACGAATCCACCTCGTTCAGCCTGGCACTGCTCGGTGCCACCGAGAAGCTCAAGGTGATCGCAGCCGTGCACCCCGGGCTCTGGCACCCGGCGGTGCTGGCCAAGTTCGGCGCGACCGCCGATCACCTCAGCGGCGGTCGGTTCGCCATCAACGTGGTCTCCGGTTGGTTCGCCGGCGAGTTCAAGGCGCTCGGCGAGCCGTGGCTCGAGCACGACGAGCGGTACCGCCGCAGCGCCGAGTTCCTGGAGGTGATCCGCCGGATCTGGACCGAGGACGAGGTGAACTACGGCGGCGACTTCTACCGGATCCGCGACTTCACGCTCAAGCCGAAGCCGCTGAACACTGCGGAGCGCCCGAACCCCGAGCTGTTCCAGGGGGGCAACTCGTCCGCAGCACGGGTCAACGGCGGCAAGCACGCGGACTGGTACTTCTCCAACGGCAAGGACTTCGGCGGGGTCACCGAGCAGCTCGACGACCTGCGCCGGGTGGCGCGGGAAGCCGGCCGCGAGGTGAAGTTCGGTCTCAACGGCTTCATCATCGCCCGTGACACCGAGGCCGAGGCCCGGGACACCCTCCGCGAGATCGTGGAGAAGGCGAACCGGCCCGCGGTCGAGGGCTTCCGCGACGCGGTGCAGCAGGCCGGCAAGTCCACCTCGGACGGACGCGGCATGTGGGCGGACTCGTCCTTCGAGGATCTGGTGCAGTACAACGACGGTTTCCGCACCCAGCTCATCGGCACACCGGAGCAGGTGGCCGAGCGGATCGTGGCCTACAAGGAGCTCGGCGTCGATCTGATCCTGGGCGGTTTCCTGCACTTCCAGGAGGAGATCGAGTACTTCGGGGAGAAGGTGCTGCCGCTGGTCCGCGAGATCGAGGCCAGCCGGACCGGGGCTCTGGTGTGACCCTGACGACGCCCCTCGACGCCGCCCGGGCCGCCCGGGTCGCGACCGAGCTCGCCGCCCGGTTCGCCGACGGTGCCGCCGCGCGGGACAGGGATCGTAGACTGCCGCACGCCGAGGTCGAGGCACTCTCGCAGGCGGGCCTGTTCGCGTTGACGGTGCCCGCACGGTTCGGCGGTCCGGATCTGCCACCGTCCGCAGTCGCCGAGGTGTTCCGGATCATCGCGGGCACCGACGCCTCGCTCGCGCAGATCCCGCACAGCCACTACGTGTACCTCACCGCCCTCCGGCTGGCGGGTTCGGAGGAGTTGCAGGGCAACATCTTCGGTCAGGTTCTGGCCGGGGCGCGGATCGCCAACGCTCAGTCCGAGCGGGGCGGTAAGACCGTCGCCGAGGTCGCCACCACGCTCACCCGCGGCCCTGGTGGCGGACGGATCGACGGTGAGAAGTTCTACTGCACCGGCTCCCCGTACGCGAACCTGCTCGCCGTGCTCGCCCGGGAAGCCGGGTCCGAGCAGCAGGTGATCGCGTTCGTGCCCGCGGACGCACCGGGAGTGACGATTGTCGACGACTGGAACGGTCTCGGTCAGCGCACCACCGGGAGCGGCACCGTCCGCTTCGACGGCGTACAGGTCGACGACGACGCCATCGTCCCGCGCTCACCCGCGGTCTCCGCACCCACCGGATACGGGGCGTTCGCGCAGTTGCTGCACGTGGCGATCGACACCGGGGTGGCCCGCGGTGCACTGGAAGCCGCAGCCGAGTTCGTTCGGACCCGTTCCCGTCCGTGGTTCGAAGCGGGTGTGGACCGTGCCCAGGACGATCCGCTGTTGCTCCAGCGGTTCGGTGAGCTGACGGTGACGGTGCGCGCGGCGGAGGCCGCCCTGACCGTGGCCGCCACGGCGGTCGATGCGGTGTTCACCGCGCCCGGCCCGGACGCTGCGGCGCAGGCCTCGCTCGCGGTGGCGACCGCGAAGGTGCTCGCCGATCGTGCCGCCACCGAGGTTCCGTCCGCCCTGTTCGAAGTGAGCGGCACCCGCAGCGCCGGTGGCGATCTGGGTTTGGACCGCTACTGGCGCGACGGCCGCACCCACACCCTGCACGACCCCGTGCGGTACAAGACCCATCACCTGGGACGATTCACCGTGAACCAGGAGAGGCCGCCGCTGCACGGTGTCGTGTGACCGCCGTCCGACGACCGGCCCCCGGAACTCGCCGGTCAGCGGGTCATGCCGAGCCGATGACCGGCGAGTTCCGCACCGTCGCCGTCGATCCCGGACAGCCCGGCGGGCCGGCCCGAGAGCACCAGGAGCAGGTCGGCGATCGGCCCGCGAACCGTGGGCCCCTCACCCGCGGACCAATCACAGTCGGTCGCTGCGAAACTCAGCCCGGCGAACCGCTTTCGCGCTCCGAACAGGTAGCCGACCCGCCAGATGCGCTCGGCGCCCTGGGCTGCGGCGGCCGTGTCGAGCGGCATCACGAACCCGAGTGGGCGGGCGATGTCCTGACTGTGGATCTGCGTGTCGAACAGGATGTTCTGCCAGTTCGTCATCCGCGGCAGCGCGGTCACCTCCGCCTCCTCCCGCAGCATCACCGCCGAGCGGGTTCCGTACTCGGCGGCCGCCTCACGGGTGAGCAGGTCGATCATCCCGTGCAGTCTCCCCCGGGCGCGGACCGCCGCCGCGATCATCGCGCCCGCCGACGCCGGCCGGAGCACGGCCGCGAGGTGGCCGGCGACATCGCATACCGTCCAGCCCGCGCACAGCGACGGTGTGGACCACTGCTCCGGCGTCAGTCCGTCGAGTAGGTCCGCGATCGCCACCCGCTGTGCCGCGATCACCCGCCATGCTTGCCGATCGTCCACGACGACCTCCCAACAGTCAGATTCTCTGACCAATAATAGTCAGTCTCTAGTACCATCGCAAGGGTGGAGATCGGAACCGGTGTGCTGATGTTCGTCGCCTACCGCGCGATGGAGAACCGCGCGATCGGCGCCGCGCGGGACGCCGGTTACACCGATATCACGCTCGCCCAGGCACGCATCGGTCAGCGCATCGGCCCCGACGGCACCCGGCTCACCGACCTCGCCGAACAGGCCCAGGTGACCAAACAGACCGCGGGGTTCCTGGTCGACCAACTCGAACGCGCCGGGTACGTCGAGCGCGTCCGTGATCCCGCCGACGGCCGAGCCCGACTCATTCGGCTCTCCGCACGCGGCGTCGGCGTGGCCTCCGTCGCGAACGCCGAAGTCGCCCGGGTGGAGCGGGAGTGGGCAGCACACCTCGGCGCCGACTCCTACCGGGAACTGCGCGGTGCCCTGCTGAGACTGCGGGAGATCACCGACCCGTACCGCTGACACGGCACCGTCGTCCACCGCGCGCCGAGGGTTCCGCAACCCTGCCCCTCCCACGCCCGCACTATCCTGGCCGGGTGCCCTTCCCACGCGCGCGCGGCGCCGCATCTCGACCTCTGATCACCGGTATCGCCCTGGCTGCGGTGGTGATCGTCGTGGCGGCGGTCGCCGCCATCGGCTTCCTGGGGCGGTCCGGTGCGGCGGCCGTGCAACGCACCGATCAGATGCTCGACGGTGCCGGCGTCAGCCTGGACACGTCGTTGTTCACCCCGTCGGGCGGCGGCGGACCGTACCCGGCGGTGCTGCTCGCGCACGGCATCGGCGGCAGTAAGGATGATCTGCGATCCGAGGCCGAGGAACTCTCCCGACGGGGCTACGCGGTCCTGACGTACACCGCCCGCGGTTTCGGCCGGTCGACGGGGCTGGTCGGACTGGACGCCCCCGACACCGAGGTCGCCGATGCCCGCAAGCTGCTCGACTGGCTCGCCGCCCGCCCGCAGGTGCGCACCGACGGCCCCGGTGATCCGCGGGTCGGCGTGGCCGGCGGCAGCTACGGCGGCGCACTGGCGCTGCTGCTCGCCGGGCTCGACTCGCGCGTCGATGCGATCGCCCCGCGGATCACGTACTGGGACCTCGAACAGGCCCTGTTCCCGGGTGGGGTGTACAAGAAGCAGTGGGCCGGGGTGCTGTTCACCACGGCGGGTGGTTGCGCGAAGTTCGAGCCCGCGGTGTGCGAGATGTACAACCGGATCGCGCAGGGCGGCTCCCCCACGGACGCCGACCGGGCACTGATGGCCGAGCGCAGCCCGGCGAGTGTGGGCGCGAACATCCGCGTCCCGACCTACTTCGCGCAGGGTGAATTGGACTCGCTGTTCCCACTGGAGCATTCCGATGCGGCGGCGCGCCGGATCGCCGGCAACGGCGCACCGGTGGCGGTGGATTGGGTGGCCGGTGGTCACGATGCCGGCAGCGCTGAGGAGAGCCGGGTCAATGCGCGCACCGTCGACTGGTTCGACCGGTACCTCAAGGGGGAGAACGCGCCGGCGGTACCGGCGTTCGCGGTGAGCAGGTCCGGCGGAGTGGACCGGGAGACCGGAACGCCCACACTGCGCGGAGCGAGCGCACCCGAGTACCCCGGCATCGACGGTGCCACGACCTCCGAGATCGCACTGCGGGGTGCACCGCAGACCGTGGAGAACCCGGCGGGCGGTGCGCCACCGTCGATCTCCGGGGTACCTGGGCTGGGCGCCCTCGCCTCGTCGGCAGCGGCGCTCGGAACCGGAGGGCTGGCACGGGACCTGCCCACCCAGTCCGCGGGCTTCGAATCAGAGCCGCTCACCGAGGGTGTGACCGTCACCGGTAGTCCGACGGTGACCGTCAAGGTCGATTCGAGCGCGCCCGAGACGGTACTGTTCGCCAAGCTCTACGACGTGGGCCCGGGCAGCGCCCCGGTGCTGCCGCAGCAATTGGCGGCACCGATCCGGATCACGCTGCCGGGCGGCAGCGCCACCACCACGGTGCGACTGCCCACCATCGATCACTCGTTCGCGGCCGGTCACCGGCTGCGCGTGGCGTTCTCCACCACTGATCTGGCGTACCTGTCCCCCGCAGCTCCGGCCACCGTCACCGTCGCCGTGACCGGTCCGGTCACCGTACCGCGCGCACCCGCACTGGTCACCGCTCCCGCCCCGCTCCCGACCTGGGTGTGGGTGCTGCCGGCCGCGGCCCTGGCCGTCGCGGTCGCACTGGTGACGCTGCGCCGGCGCACCCCGGCCGCTGCGGAGCCGGACCCGGCGCAGCACTCGGAACCGGCCGATGCCGCGCTGAGAATCGACGGCCTGTCGAAGAGGTACGCAGGTGGAGACGGGTACAGCGTGCGCGAGGTGAGTTTTCAAGTGCAGCGCGGACAGGTGCTGGGCCTGCTCGGCCCGAACGGTGCCGGGAAGACCACCACGCTGCGGATGCTGATGGGGCTGATCACCCCCGACGAGGGCGAGATCAGAGTCTTCGGGTTCCGGATCGAGCCGGGCGCCGCGGTGCTCTCCCGGGTCGGTGCGTTCGTGGAGGGTTCGGGTTTCCTACCGCACCTGTCCGGCCGGGCCAACCTGGATCTGTACTGGCGCGCCACCGGCAGACCCGCAGCCGATGCGCACTTCGACGAGGCCCTGCAGATCGCCGATCTCGGTTCCGCGCTGGACCGTCCGGTGCGCACCTACTCGCAGGGCATGCGGCAGCGACTGGCCATCGCCCAGGCGATGCTGGGCCTACCGGACCTGCTGGTCCTCGACGAGCCGACCAATGGCCTCGATCCGTCGCAGATCCGGGAGATGCGCGCGGCGATCGCGCGGTACGGCGCCACCGGCCGCACGGTGATCGTCTCCAGCCACCTGCTCTCCGAAGTGGAGCAGACCTGCTCGCACGTGGTGGTGCTGCGCGAGGGGCGGCTGATCGCAGCGGGCACCGTCGAACAGATCGTGCAGTCCGGCGGTACGGGGACCGGAAACCTCGAAGACGCATTCCTCCGACTGACGGGCGACGACGCATGAGCACCGACACCTCCGTCTACCCGCGCGGCGCCGGCCCCGGTTACCGGCCCGGCCACACTCTGACGGTGCGGGTGGAGCTGACCCGGCAACTGCGCCGGCGCCGAACCCTGGTGGTCGCCGCGTTGCTCGCGGCGCTGCCGGTCATCCTGATCACGGCGCTCGCCGTGGGTGACGGAACGAACGAGCACGGCAACGGCCGGCCGTCGATGTTCGACGTCGCGACCGCCTCCGGATTGAATCTGACCGCGACGGTCCTGGTGGCGGGTACCGGCTTCCTGCTGGTGATCCCGGTCGCGTTGTTCTTCGGTGACGCGGTCGCGTCGGAAGCGGGCTGGTCGACGCTGCGGTATCTGCTGGCGGCGCCGGTCCCGCGGACCCGGCTGCTGGTGACCAAGGCGATCGTCGCACTGATCCTGTCGGTCGCCGCAGTCGCCCTGCTCACCGCGGTGGCGCTGGTCGCGGGCACCCTCGCCTACGGCTGGGGACCGTTGCAGACGCCGACGGGGGCCGCACTACCGGCCGGCGAGGCGTTGTGGCGGGTGCTAACCGCGGCGGCGTTCATCGTCGGATCAGAGCTGGCCACCGCCGGGCTGGCGTTCTGGCTCTCGACCCGCACCGACGCACCGCTGGCCGCGGTGGGCGGCGCGGTGGGCCTGACGGTGATCGGCAGTGTGCTCGATCAGGTGACCGCGCTCGGGGACCTGCGGGCCGCGCTGCCTGCGCACTGGCAGTACGCCTGGACCGACCTGTTGCAGCCGAGCATCGAGTGGGCACCGATGGCGCAGGGGCTCTCGCTGTCGGTATCGATCGCGATCGTCTTCTTCGCGCTCGCCATCCGCGGCTTCCGCACCAAAGACATCGTCAGCTGACATCTCCGTGCCGGTGACCGAACGTGTCACACCAGCGCGTAGCGCTGACGGGGCCGCCCGGTGGAGCCGTACTGCAGTTCCATGGTGAGAGTGCCCTCGCGGACCAGTTCCGCGAGGTACCGGCGGGCGGTCGCCGGTGCCACGCCGACTTCGGCGGCGATGTCGTCGGCGAGCAGCGGGCCGCCGGCCGCGCGCAGGGCTTCGACGATTCGTCGTTCGGTGACCGAGCCGGAGTCCTCGCGGCGTTGCGGCCGCCGGTCCGAACGCAGCACCGAGGCCGCGGCGTCGACCTGCTCCTGAGTCACCTCCCCACCGTCGAGGATCCGCCGGTAGGCGGTGTACCCGGCCAACCGGCGGGCGAGTTCGGTCGCGGAGAACGGCTTGATGAGGTACTGCAGGGCGCCGGCGGCGAAACCGGCGCGGACGCTCGCGGCGTCGTCCGCCGCGCCCAGGATGAAGCAGTCGCAGTCGGCCTCACGGACGAAGTCGATCCCGGATCCGTCAGGGAGGTACACGTCCACCAGAGCGAGGTCGACCCGCTTCTCGCGCAGGAGGGCACGTGCCTCGGACAGGGTGCGCGCCGAGCCGACGGTGCTCAGGCCCGCCATCGTGTCCACCACCTTGGCGTGCATGGCCGCCACCCGGAAGTCATCGTCGACCACCAGGATCCGCAGGTCACTCGGCATCGTCGTGCACTCCCTCCGGCAGGGTCGCCATCACGGTGGTCGGCTCGCCGCCACCGCCTTCCCGGGAGGCGCCTCCGCGGGAGACGACACTGACCTCGCCGCCGTGTCCGCGGGCGACCTGCCGGGCGATCGCCAGGCCCAGGCCGCGCCCGCCGGGGACGGTGGGATCGGTGCGTGTGGAGACGCCCTCCGCGAACGGATCGCCGACGGTGAATCCAGGGCCGCTGTCGGTGACGACCACGGCCAGGTCGTCGCCGTCGCGCAGCACGTCCAGTTCGACCTCCCGCGGCTCACTCCCCTCCGCAGCGGCGTCGATCGCATTGTCGAGCAGGTTCCCCACCAGGGTGGTGGTGTCCACCGGGTAGGCGAGCACGCCGACGAACGCCGTGTCCGAGCCGATCCGCAGCGTGACGCCGCGTTCGCGGGCGCGGGCCGCCTTCGCGGAGACGAACGCGCTCAGGTGCGGCTCGTCGAGGCGGTCCAGTCCGGACACCGGCAGCACGCCCGCGCGACCGGCGACCTCCTCGATGTAGGCCAGGGCCTCGTCGGTGCGGCCGTCGCGCAGTAATCCGGTCACCACGTGAACCCGGTTCGCGGTCTCGTGCCGCTGCGCCCGCAGGGCCCCACTCATCGCCTGCACCGAGTCGAGTTCCCTGGTCAGAGCCTCGAGGTCGGTCCGGTCCACCGCGGTGAGGACGGTTCCGAGGTCGGTTCCGTCGCGGTGCACGCGCCGCGAGGCCACCAGCACGACTCGTTCGTTGACGGCCGCGGCCACCGGGGTGTCGGTGGGGTTGTCGACCACCGCGGCGACCCGGTCGGTCAGGCCCAGGTCCGCGAGCGGGGTCCCCGGTTCGGCGGTGATCCCGAGTAGTTCGCGGGCGCGGTCGTTGATCACCCTGGTCACGCCTCGGGCATCGATGGCGACCACGCCTTCGGACCCGGAATGCAACACCGCCTCCTGTTCCCGGATCAGTTCCGCCATCTCTTCCGGTTCGAGCCCGAGAGTCAGGCGCCGCCACCGTCGGGCGAGAAGACCCGAGCCCGCGATCCCGACGGCCAGGGCGATCGCGATCAGACCGGCCATGAGCAGCATGGTCCGGCGGGCCGCTGCGGCGACGGTGCCGGTGGAGACACCGACACTGACCAGGCCGACGACGCGACCGTCGTCCCCGAGGATCGGGGCCTTCGCGCGCACCGAGTCCCCGAGGGTTCCACGCTGTTCGGTGAGTTCGACCTTGCCCGCCAGCGCGGTCGACGGGTCGGTGCTCAACGGTTGTCCGAGCAGGTCCGGCTCCGGGTGCGCGATCCGGAAGCCGGCGTCGTCAGCGATCACCACGAACATCACGTCGGTGCGGTCGATGATGGCGAGGATCTGGCGCTGCAGCGGTTCGGCGGCCAGTTGGGCCGCACTTGCCGGACGTCCGGCGCGACGGGCCGCGGACTGCTCGGCGGCACCGGCACGGACCTCCGCGTCGGAGGCGACGGTCTGGGCGATCGCCTCGGCCCGCAGGCCGAACTCCCTGCGGGTCTCGGAATCCACGCGGTGCAGGACGATACCGAAACCGGCGGCCAGGCTGACGACGATGATCACCACCTGGAGCAGGAGAATCTGCGTACGCAGCCTGATCCTGGGCATCGTCATAGCCTAGCCGCCGGCAAGCGGATTCAGAGCTTTAGAACGGGATCTGGCCGAGCAGGATTCCCACTCCGAGCATGACCAGCGAGACCACGGCCGCTCGCCAGAGCACCTTCTTGTGGTGGTCGGCCAGTCCGACACCGGCCAGGGCCACCAGCAGCAGGATCGCCGGAACCAGCGGGCTCTGCATGTGGAAGGGCTGTCCGGTGATCGAGGCCCGCGCCATCTCGGCGGCGCTGATCCCGTAGTTGCTCGCGGTCTCCGAGAGCACCGGCAGGATGCCGAAGTAGAAGGCGTCGTTGGACATCAGGAACGTGAACGGGATCGACAGGATGCCGGTGATGAGCGCCAGGTGCGAGCCCATGGAGGACGGGATGATGCTGGTCACCCACGCGGCGACCGATTCGACCATGCCGGTGCCCTTGAAGACTCCGGTGAGCACCGCTGCGGCGAAGACCATACCTACCACCGACACGATGGACTTCGAGTGCCGGGTGATGGCCTCCTGCTGATCGGCGACCTTCGGGAAGTTCACGGCCAGTGCGATGGCAGCGGCGATCATGAACAACACCGGGATCGGCAGCAGGTCGAGGGTGAGCACACCGAGCAGGGCGGCGGTCAGGGCGGCGTTGAACCACAGCAGCTTCGGGTTGCCGACGTGGTCACCGGCGGCGGTCAGGGCGCTGTCGCCGGCAGCGGCGGGCGTGCGGGGCGAGGTGGGTGCGTCATCGTCCGAGCCGGTGGCGTCGGAGCCGGCGGCTCCGCCGGTGCCGACGGTGCCCCCGGTCTCGCCGGAGCCAACGCCGGCGAGGACCCGCTCGCGGATGACGATGCTGCCGATGCGCTTTCGCTCCATCAGTCCGAGGTGCCAGGCGAAGGCGAAGACCACGACCATGCCGGCGATCAACGACGGGATCATCGGGATGAAGACCTCGGACGGTGAGATCTTCAGCGCGGCGGCAGCGCGTGCGGTGGGCCCGCCCCAGGGCAGGATGTTCATCGTTCCGTTGGCCAGGCCTGCTACCACGGTGAGCACCACCGGACTCACGCCCAGTTTGAGGTAGAGCGGCAGCAGTGCGGAGGTGGTCACGATGAAGGTGGTCGAACCGTCGCCGTCCAGGGAGACGACTCCGGCGAGCACCGCGGTGCCGACCACCAGCTTCGCGGGGTCCTCCCCCACGAGCCGGACCACCGCTTTGACGACCGGGTCGAACAGGCCGACGTCGATCATCACGCCGAAGAAGACGATGGCGAAGAACAGCATCGCTGCGGTGGGCGCGAGGTCCTTGATCCCGCTGGTGATCATCTTGCCTATGCCGGTGCCTGCACCGGCGAGTAGACCGAAGACCACCGGGACGGCTATCAGCGCGACGATGGGCGTCGCGCGGCGCGTCATGATGACCACCATGAACGCTGCCACCATGGTCAGTCCCAGAACTGTCAGCATGGGATTCTCCTCGTGGAATGAATGATCGGGATAACACGAGAAGCATGGACGTGACCCGGCTCACAGCGCGATCTTGTGCTTATTAGTCGCACTTCTGCGCGTTTCGCGCGACACGACACGCGTACACGCGGGCAGTTCATCGTTCGTTTACGTAACGGAATACCTGGGGTAACGCCGCGAGCGACCGGCCTGCGATCGACGGGATGTGCGCCCCCGGCAGGAATCGAACCTGCGACCTAGAGATTAGAAGGCTCTTGCTCTATCCAACTGAGCTACGGAGGCAGTGACGCGCTGGTCATCCTATCGGGAAGTACGCGGTCGTCCGACCTCTGCATCACCACGCACTGCAATCAGTTGCATAGCCCGGTGGGTGGCGGTAGCGTCGCATCCGTGGCCCTCGAACACGCACTGCTCGTCTCGCTGAGCGAGCGCTCCGGCTCCGGGTATCAGCTCACCCGGCGCTTCGACCGTTCGATCGGACACTGGTGGCGGGCCTCCCACCAGCAGATCTACAAGACACTTGCACGGATGACCGAGAGCGGGCTCGTCACGTTCGTCGAACAGGCGCAGGACGGCAAGCCCGACAAGAAGGTGTACTCGATCACCGACACCGGCCGAAAAACCCTCTCCGAATGGATCCGCACCCCGGGCAAGGACCTGTCCGACCGCCGTGAACTGGCCACCAAGATCCGCGGCGCGGCACCGTCGGACCTACCCCACCTGACCGACGAGATCCGGCGCATCCGGGCTCTGCACACCGAACGCGCCGAGCTTTTCCGCAGCCTGGAGAATCGCGATTACCCCGCACCCACCGCCCTGACCGGGACCGCTCTGCAGCAGTACCTGGTGCTCCGCGGCGGGGTGCTCTCCGAACAGGCCGCCGTCGATTGGCTCGACGAGGTCCTGAGCGCACTGGCACTGCCCACACCGTCCGAAGTCCATTCCACACCAGCACAGCCCACAACAGCCCAGCACTGAACCAGCCGACGAAGGATCAGCCATGTCAGCGAAGTACCCCCACCTGCTCGAACCCCTCGACCTCGGGCACACCACGCTCAAGAACCGCGTCGTGATGGGCTCCATGCACACCGGACTCGAAGACCTGCCCTGGGACATGGGCAAGCTCGCCGCCTATTTCGCCGCCCGCGCCAAGGGCGGTGTGGGCCTGATCATCACCGGCGGCTACTCCCCCAACATCACCGGCTGGCTGCTTCCCGCGGGCGCGAAGATGTCCAGTCCGATCGACGCGATCCTGCACAAGAAGGTCACCGACGCCGTGCACGCCGAGGGCGGCAAGATCGCGATGCAGCTGCTGCACGCCGGCCGCTACGCGTACCACCCGCTCAGCGCCTCCGCGAGCTCGATCAAGGCGCCGATCAATCCGTTCAAACCGCGCGCGATGCACGATCTCGAGGTGCGCAAGACCATCCGGGACTTCGGCAACGCCGCGCGCACCGCGCAGAAGGCCGGCTACGACGGCGTGGAGGTGATGGGCGGCGAGGGCTACCTGATCAACCAGTTCCTCGCCGCGCGCACCAACAAGCGCACCGACCGCTGGGGCGGCTCGGCGGAGAACCGTCAGCGGTTCCCGGTCGAGATCGTCAAGGAGATCCGCAAGCGCTGCGGCAAGGACTTCATCGTCGTCTTCCGGCTCTCGATGGCTGATTTCGTCGACGAGGGCCAGACCCGGGACGAGATCATCTCGCTCGCACACAAACTCGAAGCCGCCGGCGTCGACATCCTCAACACCGACATCGGGTGGCACGAGGCCCGCGTGCCCACGATCGTGACCTCGGTCCCCCGTGCCGCCTTCGCCGCGTTCACCGCCGATGTCACCCGCGCGGTGAACATCCCGGTGTGCGCCGCGAACCGGATCAACATGCCCGAGACCGCCGAGGACATTCTCGAGCGGGGCGACGCCCAGCTGGTGCAGATCGCCCGGCCGCTGCTGGCCGATCCGGAGTGGGTGAACAAGGCCGCCGGCGAGCGAGCCGACGAGATCAACACCTGCATCGGTTGCAACCAGGCATGCCTGGATCACGCCTTCGTGCACAAGAAGGTCTCCTGCCTGGTGAACCCACGGGCCGGACGGGAGACGGATCTGGTGCTCGCCCCGACCCGCGCCGCGAAGCGGGTCGCCGTGGTCGGCGCCGGCCCCGCCGGTCTTTCCGCCGCGGTCAGCGCCGCCGAACGCGGACACAAGGTGGAGCTCTTCGAAGCCGGAGACCGGATCGGCGGCCAGTTCGGCTACGCCGCGAAGATCCCCGGCAAGGAGGAGTTCAACGAGACCATCCGGTACTTCACCACCATGCTCGACCGGAACCAGGTCACCGTGCACCTGAACACCCGGGCCGGTGTCGACGATCTGGCCGGCAAGTTCGACGAGGTCGTTCTCGCGACAGGTGTGGTGCCGCGTGTCCCGTCGTTCCCCGGTGTCGATCACCCGAAGGTCATCACCTACGCCGAGGCGATCAGCGGGGCCAAGGACATCGGCGACACCGTCGCGATCATGGGCGCCGGCGGCATCGGCTTCGACGTGGCCGAGTTCGTCACCACGGACAAGTCACCGACGCTGCACCTGGATGAGTGGAACGCCGAGTGGGGCGTGACCCGTCAGGGCGACGTGCCCGGATTCGTGACCAAGCCGAACCCCTCACCCTCGGCCCGATCCAAGGTGTACATGCTGCAGCGCAAGAGCACCCCGCAGGGCATCGGTCTGGGCAAGACCACCGGCTGGGTCCACCGTGCGGCAGTGAAGATGAAGGGGGTCGAGCAGCTGCGCGGGGTGAACTACGAGAAGGTCGACGACGCCGGCCTGCACATCACCTTCGGCGAGGAGCGCAAGGACGGCCGGGTGCTCGATGTGGAGACGGTGATCCTGTGCACGGGCCAGGAGTCGGTGCGCGAACTGGACGCCGCGCTCGCCGAACGCGGTGTGAAGGTGCACGTGATCGGCGGCGCCGCGCTCGCGGCCGAACTGGACGCCAAGCGGGCCATCCGACAGGGCACCGAGGTGGCCGCGGCACTGTAGCTCCCCGGTGGAGCCGCCTCGGCGACCGGCTCGGTTACGATCTGGACTCATGCCTGTTCCCGCACCCAGTTCGTCCGCCCGCGCCGTCGTCACCGGCGGCTCCTCCGGTATCGGCGTCGCCCTGGCCACCGAACTCGCCCGCCGGGGTCACTCGGTGATCCTGGTGGCGCGCAGCACCGGTCCGATGGAGGAGCTGGCCGCCGCCCTGCGCAGCCGGTTCGGGGTCGAGGCCGAGGTCCGCGGGGTCGACCTGTCCGATCCGGTGGCGCGGGGCGAGCTGTGCAAGGAGCTCGCCGGCCGGGAGATCTCGATCCTGTGCAACAACGCAGGCACCGCGACGTTCGGCAAGATCATCGACCTGGATGCTGCGTACGAGCGCGCGCAACTGGAGCTGAACGCGAATGCGGTGCACGATCTGACGCTCGCGGTTCTGCCGCAGATGGTCAAGCGCGGTAACGGCGGCATCCTCACCACCGGGTCCGCGGCGGGCAACATGCCGATCCCGAACAATGCCACCTACGCGGCGTCGAAGGCCTTCGCGAACACCTTCTCGGAGTCACTGCGCGGTGAGGTCAAGCCACTCGGCGTGCATGTGACGCTGCTGGCCCCCGGACCAGTGCGCACCGAGCTCCCCGATCCAGCGGATCGCTCCACGGTGGAGAAGGTCGTTCCCGAGTTCCTCTGGGTGAACACCGAGTACACCGCCCGAGTCTCGCTGGACGCGCTGGAGAAGAACCAGATGCGGGTGGTCCCCGGACTGCTCTCGAAGGGCATGTCCGTGGCCGGCAACTACAGCCCGCGCAGGATCATCGCGCCGATCGTGGGCCAGATGTACAAGAAGCTCGCGGGCAACTGACCAAGACTCCGGTCACTGACCCGCGGTATCCGTGGGTCAGTGACCGGAGTTTTCCGGTCGCCGGGGTCAGCGGCGACGCTTGGTCCCGAAGATGCTGCGCGTGATCTCCCGCCCGGCGCTGGAGGCGGCCGAGCGCAGGAACGACTTCACCGCCGGATTGCCCATGACATCGGAGACCCAGGATGATTCAGCCTCCTGCTGCTGCGGAGCGGGCGGAGGCGGGGGCGCCTGCTCGGCGGGCGCGTTGTCCTGCTGCGCCTGCTGGGCGTTCTGTGCGAGCTTCTCGAAGGCCGAGACGTTGTCCACGGTCTGCGAGTACTTCGCCCACAGCGGCGAGGCCTGGGCTGCCGAGCGGACCGCGTCGTCGCCGATCGCGGCCATCAGCGACCGGGGCGCCCGCAGCCGGGTCCACGCCACCGGGGTCGGCGCACCCTTCTCCGAGAGCACGGTCACGATCGCCTCACCGATGCCGAGGCTGGTCAGGGCCTCATCGAGCTTGTAGGTCGGTGAGGTGGGGTAGGTCTTCACCGTCTTACTCAGCGCCGCCTGATCCTCCGGGGTGAAGGCGCGCAGGGCGTGTTGCACGCGGGCGCCGAGCTGGCTGAGCACCGGGTTAGGGATGTCGGTGGGCAACTGTGAGCAGAAGAAGACACCGACACCCTTCGAACGGATCAGCTTCACCGTCTGCTCGACCTGATCCTTGAACGCCTTGGTGGCGTCGGCGAACAGCAGGTGCGCCTCATCGAAGATGAACACCAGCTTCGGCTTGTCCAGGTCGCCGGCCTCCGGCAGGTACTCGAACAGATCCGCCAGTACCCACATCAGGAAGGTGGAGAACAACGCGGGCCGTGCCGCCTGATCACCCAGTTCGAAGACCGTCACGATGCCCTGGCCGCCGGCGGTGCGCAGGAGGTCGGCCATGTCGATCTCGGGCTCACCGAAGAAGGTGTCGCCGCCTTCTGCCTCGAGGTTGGCGAGGTTGCGCAGGATCACGCCCGCGGTCTGCTTGCTGACGCCGCCGATGCCTTCCAGGTCCGCCTTCCCCTCGGCGGAGGTGAGGTACGCGATCACCGAACGCAGATCCTTCAGGTCCAGCAGTTCGAGCTGATTCTGATCGGCCCAGTGGAAGATCAGCCCGAGCACAGACTCCTGGGTGGCGTTCAGTCCGAGGACCTTGGCCAGCAGGATCGGGCCGAAGGCCGAGACGGTCGCACGTACCGGCACGCCCACCCCCGTGGTGCCGAGCGAGACGAACTCCGTCGGGACGGCCGAGGGTTTCCAATCGTCACCGGTGTCGGCGGCGCGGGCCGTGGTCTTGTCGTTGGCCTCACCGGGCTTGGACAGTCCGGCGAGGTCACCCTTGATGTCGGCGAGCACGACCGGCACACCGTTGGCCGAGAGTTGCTCGACGATGAGCTGCAGTGTCTTCGTCTTACCGGTTCCGGTCGCGCCGGCGACAAGACCGTGGCGGTTCATCATGGCCAGCGGGATCCGGACCTTGGCCGCGGGATCGACGGCACCGTCCACCACGACGGTGCCCAGCTCCAGCGCGGGTCCCGAGAATTCGTAGCCGGCTGCGATCGTCTGCGCCGGTGAGTTCGCGTTGTCAGTCACGCTGCAAACACTAGCTTGGATACGCTGAACCGCGTGGACGACAAACTGGTATGGGTCGATTGTGAGATGACCGGTCTGGATCTTGGCTCCGACCGGCTGATCGAGATCGCCGCTCTGGTGACCGACGGCGACCTGAACATCCTCGGTGACGGTGTGGACCTGGTGATCCACGTCGACGATGCCGCCCTCGACGGCATGCCGCCGGTAGTGCAGGAGATGCACGCCCGCTCGGGCCTGACGGATGAGGTTCGGGCGTCGACGGTGACCGTGCGCGAGGCCGAGGACGCGGTTCTCGCCTACCTCCGCGAACACATCGACGCCGGTGCAGTGCCGCTCGCGGGCAACTCGATCGCCACCGACCGCCGGTTCATCGCCCAGGAGATGCCCGAGTTGGACGCCTTCCTCCACTACCGGATGGTCGACGTGAGTTCGATCAAGGAACTGTGTCGCCGGTGGTACCCGCGGATCTACTTCGGTCAGCCCGACAAGGGGCTCGCCCACCGCGCGCTCGCAGACATCCGTGAGTCGATCCGAGAGCTGAAGTACTACCGCAGTACCGCGTTCGTCCCCACACCGGGACCGTCGACGGAGGAGATCTCGGCGTCCGTCGCAGCACTCGGCCCGGCGTGACGTCCCAGTTCAGACGCGGCGACGGTGCGGTGCGGTAACCGATTGGCTTCCACCTGGCAGCGTCGGGTAGAGTTCTTCGAGCCTGGCGATCCCAGGCACCTGGTGGGTGTAGTTCAGTTGGTAGAGCACCAGATTGTGATTCTGGCTGTCGCGGGTTCGAGTCCCGTCATCCACCCCAAGCGGTGAAGGCCGGTCGATCAGCGGAATGCTGACCGACCGGCCTTTCTCGTTTCTCAGGGGGCACGGGCGAGAAGACCGGCGATCGGGCGGCAATCGGATTCCTCACCGTGACCGAACCCACATGGCGCATCCATAAGGTTAGCCTTACCATTCTCACTTCAGGCACGCGTCCCGGGTGAGAGTGATCAGTTGAGCGAACCACGTACCGGTCTGTACGACCCCACCCGGGAGTCGAGCGCCTGCGGCGTCGGCTTCATCACCCGCAAGGACGGCACACAGCATCACGACGTGATCGCCTACGGCGAACACGCGCTGTGCGCCATCCCGCACCGCGGGGGCATGTCCGCGGAGGGCGTGGGCGACGGCGCCGGGGTCAATGTCGACCTGTCCGTGGAGTTCTTCCGCGCGATCACCGGACTGCCGCTCGAACGCGGTCGGTTCGGGGTCGCCAACTTGTTCCTGCCCTCCGACCCGGCCCAAGGGCCGACCGCCCGCGCAATCGTCCGCACGGCCCTCACCGACCACGGTTTCCAGGTGATCGCCGAGCGCGACGTCCCGGTCGACCCCGGCGCGATCCGTCCCGCCGCACTCGGGCACCAACTCCCCATCACCCAGTGGGTGTTCACACCACCGGCGGGCCTGCCGAGGGTCGACGTGGACCGCGCGGCCAACGCCGCCCTGCTCACCATCGAGCAACTCGCCTACGGCACACCTGAGCTCGCGGGCCTGTACCCGCTGTCTTTGAGCACACGCACCCAAACCCTCAAGGGACGCCTCAACGCCGATGAGGTCATCCGGTACTTCACCGATCTCACTGACCCACGACAGTCGGTGTGCACCTTGTACTTCCACACCCGATTCTCCACGAACACCGAGCCGCACCCGTCCATGGCCCAACCGTTCCGGTTGATGGCGCACAACGGCGAGCTCAACACCGATCGCAAGAACCGTCTCGCCGACGACGCAGTCGCCCGCGCCAAGGATCGGACCATCGTCCGCCCGCCAGGGCAGTCGGATTCGAGCCGCCTCGACCAGTCGTTGCAGAGCAGGGTGATCGACGACGGCCTGAGCCTGGTCGAAGCGGTCGTCTCACTGATGCCTCCGGCCTGGGAGAACGACGGCACAGTACCGCCGCCGGTCCGGGACATGCTCGAGTACTTCTCCCTCAGCGAGGAGAAGAACGACGGACCCGCTGCGCTGATCTTCTCCGACGGTGACGTGGTCGGAGCGCGCCTGGACCGTCTGGGGCTGCGGCCCTTGCGCAGCGTCGAGACCTCGGACTACGTCGTCGTCGCCTCGGAGGCCGGACAGGTCCCGTTCCCCGCGGACTCGGTGATCCACCGTGGACGCATCGAGGCCGGCGGCATGCTCTACGTGGACCACCGGGCCGGCGACGGCCGGGTCCGCCGCACCCGCGAGGCGCTCGACCTCCTGGCGGCGCGCCGAGACTACGCCTCACTGCTCGACGCCGCCCGGGTGAATCTCACCGAGCTCGCGCCGCCCCCCATCCAGCGGGACACGGCCACCCTCGGATACCCGGGCGATCTCAGTCTCCACGGCCGGTACGTCGCCTATTCACTCAACCAGGAGAGCTTCCGGTTCCTGCTCGACCCGATGCTGACCGACGGCGCCGAGCGGATCTCCGCCATGGGTTACGGTAACGCGATCAATGCCCTGTCGGACCACGAGGGAGGCATGGCCAAGTACTTCTCCCAGCGCTTCGCCCAGGTGACGAACCCTCCGCTGGACTCGATCCGCGAGGCCGAGGCGATGAGCATGCGGGTGGCTCTGGGCAACGCGGAGCACGGCCACGCCGCTCCGCAGATCGTCGTCGAATCACCGATCCTCAGCCATCTCGACATGGTCAGACTCCGCCACCAGCAGGTGACTCCGATCCGCCAGTTCGACCTGTTGTACCGGCCCCACCCGGATGACGCGGCGGCGAACGCCGATTCCGTTCTCACCGCGGTCGAACGGCTCACCGCTGAGGTGGAGGCCTTCGCCCGCGACGGTGGCGGCATCGCCGTCCTCTCCGACCGTGGTATCTCCACCGAACTGGCACCACTGCCCCTGCTGCTGGCGCTCGCCGCCGTCGACGTCCGGCTCACCGAAACCGGTCTGCGGCTCCGGCTCTCGCTGCTCGCCGAGAGCGGTCAATTGCCGTCATCGCACCACATCGCCGCAGCATTGGGCTTCGGCGCTTCGGCGGTGTACTCGCTGTCCGCACGGCTGCGGGCGGAGGAGCGGTTTCCAGCGGACGCGGCGCCCGCCACCGAGACCACCGACACCGACCGCGCGTTCGACCGGTTCCGCGCAGCGGCGGAGAAGTCACTCGCCAAGACGATGGGCCGGGTGGGTCTGTGCACCGCCGAGTCGTACATCGGCGGCCAGTTCTTCGAGCCCAACTACCTCGATACGCGGGATCCGGTGCTGGCCCGGTACTTCCCGCACCTGGACGCTCCGGTCGGCGGCGTCGGGTTCACCCGGATCGCAGAGGCGAACTCCGACTGGCACGAGCGTGCGGCCGCCGTGGCCGAAGAACGTGACGTGCCGCTGCTGGGCCTGTTCAAGGAACGCTCCGACGGCGCCGGACACTCGTACGGCATCAACGCAGTCCGCGGCTTCACCCGGATGGCCGAGGAACCACTCGCCCTGACCGGCCCGGACGGCATCGGGTCCACGTCGCTGCGCCTTTTGACCCTCTCGCGCCTCGGGGACGCCTTCGGACTGGACGACGACGCCTACCGCAACAGCGGCTTCAAAGCACTGCTGCCGCGTCAGATCGACGGCTTCGAGATCACGGACGGCTACCGGGAGTTCCTCGCCGCCACCCTGGCCGAACGGGAGAGCCGTCCCTCGGCGTTGCGCGACGTGCTCGCACTGCCCGCGGACGTCACGATGCTCACCACGGCACAGGAGTTCCACCGCGAGCTCGCCCGGTTCTCCCTGGAGGGCAATGCGAGCCTGCCGACGCGGGGCCTGACCGTGGAAACCGACCCGGACGGTCGGTTCCGGGTGTGCCTAACAGACACCCCGGAACACGAGACCGCGACGGCCTACGCCGGGTTCACCGCGTTCCTCCACGAGATGTTCGCCGGTGAGGTGACGGTGCAGACGCATGCCGGCACCGCCGTCCTGATCGCGGCCACCGGACGGGCCCGCGAATACCTGTCGATGCTGTGCGCCGCTCCCCGGTCGCTACCGCTGGACGAGGTGCAGCCCGCGCACGAGATCACGCGCACCCTGGCGTCCGGCGCGATGAGCCACGGCGCGCTCGTCGCCACCGCCCACGAGGCCGTGGCGCACGGCACCAACATGGTCGGTGGCATGTCCAACTGCGGCGAGGGCGGCGAGCACCGCACGCGGTACGGCACCATCCGTGGCTCCCGGATCAAGCAGTTCGCCTCGGGGCGGTTCGGCATCTGGTCGGGATACCTGGCGGACCCGATGCTCGAGGAACTGGAGATCAAGATCGGCCAGGGCGCCAAGCCCGGCGAGGGCGGACAGTTGCCGGGGCCGAAGGTCACCGTCGACATCGCGGCGGCCCGGGGTGGCACACCCGGTATCGAACTGATCTCTCCCCCACCGCACCACGACACCTACTCGATCGAGGACCTGGCGCAGCTCATCCACGATTGCAAGGCCGCCCGAGTCCGAGTGATCGTCAAGCTGGTCTCCTCCGAGGGCATCGGGACGATCGCGGTCGGCGTCGCGAAGGCCGGCGCGGACCTGATCAACGTGGCCGGCAACACCGGCGGCACCGGCGCAGCCGCCGTCACCAGCCTCAAGTACGCCGGACGATCCGCTGAGATCGGCGTGGCCGAGGTGCACCAGGCTCTGGTGGCGAACGGTCTGCGCGACAAGGTGACCCTGCGCTGCTCCGGCGCGCACCAGACCGGCGGCGACGTAGTGGTGTCCGCCCTACTCGGGGGCGATTCGTTCGAGTTCGGTACCACGGCACTGATGATGCTCAAGTGCGTGATGGCCAAGAACTGCAACCTCAAGTGCCCGGCCGGACTCACCACGAATCCTGAGGTCTTCGACGGGGATCCGCGCGCGCTTGCGCAATACCTGCTCAACATCGCACACGACGTGCGTACTCTGCTCGCCCGCCTCGGACTCCGGTCGCTGCGGGAGGCGCGCGGGCGCACCGATCTACTCCAACTGCTGGAACATCCCGCGGCAGTGGGGCATCTCGATGTCCGCGCGATGCTGCACGCACCGCCGCCGCGGACCATCGACGATCCGGTGTACCTGGAGAAGGACTACTCGGTGGACGACCACCTGCTGCACGAGGTCCGCGAGCGCCTGTTCGGTGCGGGCACCGAGTCGATCGCCGTCGACGACGTGGCACTGACGAACCCGAACAAGTCGGTGGGCGGCCAGCTCGCGATCGATCTCGAACGTGTGCTCAACCACCCCGACGCCGACCAGCGCGGGGCCTTCGCGGGCACCACTGCACCCGAGGATCACCCTGCGGTGCTCACCGACGAGCGCGGTCGCCGCTTCCTCGCCGACGGGGCCGTGCGGGTACACACGCACGGCAGCGCCGGACAGTCCTACGGGGTGTTCTGCACCGACGGTATGGACCTGCGGCACACCGGGACCGCCAACGACGGGGTCGGCAAGAGCCAGTGCGGCGGCCGCATCGTGGTCCGCTCCCCCGGCGGTGGTGGGGACGCCGCCGGCGCCAACGTGCTGATCGGCAACTTCGCCCTGTTCGGCGCCACGGGCGGGAGGACCTTCGTGCAGGGCGAGGCCGGTGACCGCTTCGCGGTGCGCAACTCCGGCGCCACCGCCGTGGTCGAGGGGGTCGGCGACTACTGCTGCGAGTACATGACCGGGGGCGCAGTCCTGAACCTCGGCGGATTCGGCAAGGGCCTGGGCAACGGCATGAGCGGCGGGTTCGTCTACCAGTACGACCCTGCGCGACGGGCCGCGGGCGCCGCCAGCACCTCATTGCACGTCGAGGCCCTGGTCGACCCACGGACACCAGCCTTCCACGAGTCCGCGGTGCGCATCATGCTCGGCTGGCACGCCGAGGCGACCGGATCGCCGCTGGCCGCACGGCTGCTCGCCGATTGGGCGGAGACCCGCGAGAGCATCGCGGTGGGCACCCCCCTGGCCCTCCTGCGCTACCAGGACGCCGACCACATCTGGGCGGCACACGGCCGCAAGGATCTGCTCGACGAACTGGCGGGATCCGTTGCCGCGGATCGCCTCCGCGAGTTCAAACGCTCACTGCGAGCGGGAACCCCGGTCGGCGGTGGCACCGCACCGCGGTTCGGCGACACCCGCTCCGCGCACGCCTTCTCCCTGCTCTCGTCGTTCACGGTGCTGTCGCTGGCGCAAGAGGTCGCCGCCGAGCGCGTACCGGGTGCGACGGGACACGACGATCCGCGGGTGTCCGCACGCGCCCGGAATCTGGTACTCACCGAGGACTTCGCCGTCCGACAGCGACTGACCAAGTACCTGCGAGCCAGACTGGACACCTTCCAGGACGCGGAACTGGCCGCACTCATCGCCACGAAGCGACTCGCCGACTACACCACCTCACTCGAGGAACGGAACGTGCTGAGCATGGACGCGCCCGGCACGTACGGCTGGATCCTGCACCACCGCGCACGTAACGCCGCAGCCCTGGACGGGGCAGCGGTGAACGCCATGCTGGTCGAAGGAGCGATGCCCGACCTGGTTCGATTCGCGAAGGAGACCCTGGCATGAGCGCTCCCGGCTATGCCCTCCCCGAAGCCGATTCGTCCGCGCTCATCGACGTCTTCACCGGCGACCAGCGGGCGTGGTTATCGGGATTCCTGGCCGGTCTCGCCGCGTCGCAGGCCGGCCAGGCCCAGGCCGAGACCGCCGCGACGCTGCACGCGACGGTGCTCTACGGTACGCAGACCGGCAACAGCGAGGAACTCGCGGAGCGGTTGGTGGGAATGCTGCGCGAGGGCGGACTGGGTGCCGAGCTCGCCGCCCTCGACGACACCGACCCCGCCCGGCTGGCCGATGCCTCGCACCTGCTGGTGGTCACCTCCACCTACGGTGAGGGTGAGATGCCCGACAACGCCGAGTTGTTCTGGGAGGCACTGTCGTCCGACACCGCACCGCGGCTCGAGCACCTCCACTTCTCCGTACTCGCACTCGGCGACAGCGGCTACGAGGGATTCTGCCGGGCGGGACAGATCCTCGACACCCGGTTCGAACAACTCGGCGCGACCCGCCTCGCACCCCGAGCGGACTGCGATGTGGACTTCGAGGAGCCCGCCACGGCGTGGCTGCAGGAGGTGGTCGGACGGCTGCGCGCGATGGCGGCGCACCTGGATCCCGGCGACTCCGTCGCCGTTCCCGTGGCCCCCGCGCCGACGGCACCGTCGAAGCCCCGGTCTCGATGGAACAAGAAGAACCCGTTCCCCTCCCGGCTGGTGGAGAACCGCCTGCTGTCCGGCACCGGGAGCGCCAAGGAGATCCGGCACTTCGAGTTCGCTCTCGCCGACAGCGGCATCGAGTACGCGGCGGGCGATGCCCTGAACGTGATGCCGCGCAACGCACCCGCACTGGTCGATGCCCTGCTCGCGGCTCTCGGTGCCGCTGCGGACACCGATGTCGACGGTGCCCCGCTCGCGGCCCGCATGACCACCGACTGGGAGATCTCCACACCGTCGAAGGACCTGCTCAAGACGCTCGCTGAGCGCTCCCCCGAGTCCGAACTCGCCGCGGTCCTGGCGCGCGGCGAGCGAGAGACCCTCGACGCATGGCTGTGGGGGCGCGACGTCCTGGACCTGCTGCACGGGTGCGACGACGCCCGCATCGAACCCGCAGAGCTCCCCGACCTGCTCCGTCCCCTGCAACCGCGGGCGTACTCGATCTCGTCGAGCCCGTTGACCAGCCCCGACCGCATCCACCTGACGGTGGCGTCGGTGCGGCACGGCGCGGACACCGGGCGCGAACACCAGGGCGTGTGTTCGACCTTCCTCGCCGACCGCTGCGGCACCACGGACGCGGTGGGGATCTCGCTGCAACCCAACGCGGCCTTCCGGGTGCCCTCCGACCCCGACCGGCCGGTGATCATGGTCGGCCCCGGTACCGGCATCGCCCCGTTCCGAGCGTTCCTGCACGAACGCGCCGCGTCGTCGGCGGGCGGCCGCAATTGGCTGTTCTTCGGCGACCAACACCGCGACACCGATTTCATCTACGCCGATGAACTGGCCGGCTTCACCGAGGCCGGTGTGCTGCATCGCCTCGACCTCGCCTTCTCGCGGGACCAGGCGGACAAGATCTACGTGCAGACCCGGATGCTCGAAGCGGCGCGGGAGCTGTACGCGTGGTTGGAGGACGGCGGGCACTTCTACGTGTGCGGCGACGCCGTGCGCATGGCCAAGGACGTGGACCAAGCACTGCGGGACGTGGTCGCCGCACAGCGCGGCCGCGGCGCCGACGACGCCGACGAGTACATCGCGGCGCTCAAGCGGGACAAGCGCTACGTGCGGGACGTCTACTGATGCGCCCCCGGCCCTGTCCCGGATGCGGCCGCGACCGGGGCAGGTGCCCGCTGCAGCGCTCACGCGGCTGCGTCCCGATCGACGGTGCCTCGGCGACCGAGGTCGCGAGTGCATTACCCCTGCTCGACACGGCTGTGGCGGTGACCGAGTCCATGGTCGCCACGCTCGCGCACGAGGGTCGCTACGACCGCCCGACCAGCTGCGGCGAGGAGTTCTCCGTGCACGCCGGCCGCATCGCACTGCGGATCGTGCCGGAACGGGTGGTGGGCGCCGTCACCGACGACGACACCCCTGGTGGGCCCGCCGACGCCAGCATGGTCGGACTCACCGACCGACGCGGTGCCGCCGTGCACCGCGCATTCGTGACCGCCGATCCGGACCGGATGATCGTGCGCGCGCTCGGCCACCTGGCACCGTCCGACCCGCATCGCGCGATGCTGTTCGGCGCGACCCCGCCCACCCCGTCTCCGGGCACCGCGGACGCCGCAGCACAGATCGACCCGATCCTCAACGGTGGACGCGAACGACTGCGGGCGCTCTGCTCGGCGG
The DNA here is from genome assembly GCF_054780975.1 of Tsukamurella serpentis. Taxonomy (NCBI): domain Bacteria; kingdom Bacillati; phylum Actinomycetota; class Actinomycetes; order Mycobacteriales; family Tsukamurellaceae; genus Tsukamurella; species Tsukamurella serpentis. The sequence continues at coordinate 51,712 of NZ_BAAGVH010000009.1, read as the reverse complement.
GCCCGCAAAGGTACCGTCAGATCACCACCGCGTGGGTTCCCCGCATCTTCGACCATCTCTGTGACAGCGGTCTGCCGACCGATCTCGCCGTCGTCTCGGAGGGGGTCGCCCAGGTCTGCCGCGGCGAGATCCACGCAGCACTGCGCGAGGGCCAGCGCCTGCTCACCGGTTTCGCCGACGCGGCGGTGGACATCGACCTGGCACGGGTGGACGGTTGCGCCGTGGTGCGCTCGACCGGACCCGCGGGCGCCGTCTCCGCGATCGAACTGTACGACGCCGGCGGGGCCTGTTCAGCGGTGCTCACCCAGTTCGGGCGGGTCGGCAGCGACGTCCACCTGGCTTGGGAGGCGATGGTGCAGTCGCTGTGCGAGACCGCTGCGTGAACTACCTCGGCTACTTCCCAGCGAGCCGGACGGCGTCGTCGAAGTCGGCGTCGATGGCACTGTCGGGCCGGTAGGTCGCCAGGCTGACGCCGACCGCGACCACGAGGTTGGCCAGGAAACCGGGCACGATCTCGTACAGCTCGAAGGGCGGCCACTGCCCCCAGACGAAGGCGACGACCGCGCCGACGATGAGCCCCGCGAGGGCGCCGGGGGCGGTGAGCCGGCGCCAGAACAGCGCCAGCAGCACGATCGGCCCGAACGACGATCCGAAGCCTGCCCAGGCGAATCCGACCAGTTCGAGGATGCTGTCGGACGGGTCGATCGCCAGCAGCACGGCGACCACCGCGACGATGAGCACCCCGAGCCGGCCGAGCGTGACGTACGACCGGTCGGAGATCCGGGCGCCGCGGCCGGTCTTCTCGGCGAAGATCTTGAACAGGTCCTCCACCAGCGCCGATGAGCAGACCACCAGCTGCGACGACACCGTCGACATGATGGCGGCGAGCACGGCCGCGAGTACCAGGCCCGCCACGAACGGGTGGAACAGGATCTGCGCGAGCACGAGGAACACCGTCTCCGGATCCTTCGGGGCCTTATCCGGGTGCAGTGCGAAGTAGGCGATGCCGATGAAGGCGGTGAAGATCGCGCCGAGCGCTGCCGCGACCATCCAACTGATACCGAAGCGCCGGGCCGTACCCGCTTCCTGCGGTGACCGCAATGCCATGAACCGGACGATGATGTGCGGCTGGCCGAAGTAGCCCAGGCCCCACGCCGCAGCGGAGATGATCCCCAGCGCGGTGCCGCCGGCGAACAGGCTGAAGAAGTTCGGGTTCACCGAGTCGACGGTGTCGACGGTGGCGGCCGGTCCACCGACCTCGATCAGCGCCACGATCGGTACCGCGACCAGCGCCGCGAGCATCATCAGCCCTTGCGCGACATCGGTGAGAGTGGCGCCGAGGAAGCCGCCGAACAGGGTGTAGATCATCGTGATCGCACCGACGATCAGCATGCCGTGGATGTACTCGACACCGAAGGTGCTGTCGAAGAACTTTCCGGCGGCCACCATGCCGCTGGAGACGTAGAAGGTGAAGAACACCAGGATGATCAACCCGCACACGATGCGCAGCGCCCGCGAGCGGTCACCGAGACGGTGCTCGAGGAAGCTGGGAATGGTGATCGAGTTGCCCGCCACCTCGGTGTACGAGCGCAGGCGCGGCGCGACCAGCTTCCAATTCAGCCAGGCGCCGACGGTCAGTCCGATCGCGATCCAGGACGCGACCAGCCCCTTCGCGTAGACGGCGCCCGGAAGGCCCATCAGCAGCCACCCGGACATGTCCGAGGCGCCGGCGCTGAGCGCCGCCACCCAGGGTTTGAGGCCGCGTCCGGCCAGCATGTAATCATCCAGGTTGTCACGGGTGCGGCGGAACGCACTCCAACCGATGTACAACATGGCGGCGAAGTACAGGGTCACTGCCACCGTCATGAAGGTCTGGTCAGACACGGGTGTCTCCCTCAGGTCCAAGAACCGGAACTCGTTGTTCGCGCTGAACGGATGCGACGAACGAAATGTCACTTCAGCACACTAATCTCACTCGAAGTCAGCATCGAGAATGGTAGGCTCGGCGACGGTTTTCGGGGGCACTTTTGCAGCCGCGACAAGTCACGACCGAGACCCTAGGAGGGTTCCACTTTGGCCGACGGACCAGGCATCGGTGCCGCACTGCGACGGGGGACGATCGGAGTGGTCACCGCAGCGGTAACCGCGGCAGTCCTGATTCCGGCTTCGGCCGGCGCCGCACCCGCCCCTGCTCCGGCACCCGCCCCTGCTCCGGCACCGTCCGGCCCCTCGATTCCGACCCGCACGCCCGCTCCCACCTCGGTGGCGCCCGGCGACCGGATCGACATCCTGCAGCGCTCCCTGGGCGACGGCCGGTTCGAGTCCCTGCACTGCACGATGGGGTTCGCGGTCACCGCACCGAACGGTGAACGACTGGGCGTGACCGCCGGACACTGCGGATCTCCCGCGCAACCGGTGGGGGTGAAGAAGTGGATCGTGGGCGAAGTCGTGCAGTCGAACGCCCCGAAGCTCCAACCGGACCCGAAGCGGCCCGGCCAGTTCTCCCCCATCGATCCGTACAGCCCGGACTGGGCCACTTTCCGGCTCACCGATCCGCAGGTCAAACTGCTGGCGTCGGCGCCGGGATTGACCCCCCGATCGGTGGGAACGGCGCGCGTCGGTGATCCGGTCTGCCAGATCGGCTCGGTGAACGGCCGGCGCTGCGGCAAGGTCACCAAGGTGGTCAACGACTGGGTGGTCTCGGACATCCAGACCACCCAGGGCGACAGCGGCGGGCCGTTGGTCCGCAGCACCGACAACGCCGCACTCGGCATCATCACCGACTCCGTGACCCTGACGGACACCGATTCCGGCAAGGTCACCGAGAAGTCGACCCAGTACTACGCGCTGAGCGCAGTCCTGCGGGCCGCGGGTAACGCCCGCCTCGCGACCGATTAGGCGAGGAAGCCACGCACCGTTCGCTCGTCGATGACGAGCGCGGTCCGCGTGGCGCGCTGGGCGGTCACATCCACCGCGCTCGACGATCCGGCAGCGGTCGCCAGGTGCAGCGTGAGTACCCCGGCACGGCGCTGGAACAGCGACTCGGAGGTGACGAATCCTATCACGCCATCGGTCTCCAGGACGGTCCGCGAGCGCGCGAGCGTGCCGGCACCGAGTACGACGATACCCTCGCCGGTGACCGAACCCAGGTGCGCGTACCGCACCCGGGCCAGGGGGAACGCCGAGCCCAGTACGACGATCGCGATCACAGCGGGGACGACCCAGGCCGCGATGGGAACGTCGGCGCTGGGGTCGTCGGCATCCACGACGAGCAGAGCGAGTGTCGCCACCGCGAACGGCAGCGCCAGCAGCGCCATCCCGAGGAACGATCGGGTGTACCTGCGGCGCAGCGCCTTCGACCCGTGCGGAATCAACTCCGACTCGGTGGCGCCGGGCCGGCCGAGTATCTCGTCGGCCACTCGGACCGCATCGGCCCGCGGAGCCGGCGGCAACAGCGTGGGGTTGCGGTCGGTGCCGGTGGCCACGGCCTTGAGTTTCGCGCCGCCCGGGATCCGCATGAGAACCGGTTCGTGCAAAGAGATCCCGCGCACCCGCTTGCGTTCAATCGTGGCCGCCACGGTGGAGATCAGCCCGCGAGTGGTGTGCAGCGCACCGTCGGAGCGGCGGACCAGGCGAAAGCCCCAGAAGGCGAGCAGGTAGGTCAGCACCGATACCAGCACCGACAGCACCAGGACGAGCACGATCACCAGTGGGATCAACACAATCGGACCGAGCTCGACCAGGCCACGGAACCACGATTGGGCGACCTCGTAACCACGGTCGTCCAGGCCGGTCTCGTCGAGGATCCGGAAACCGATTCCCGCTCCGGCGGCCACCAACGCGAACCCGGTGAGTGAGAACGGCGCGAAACGCAGCCAGCGCGGCGTGAACCGGGCCAGCTCCTGCTCGGCGGGTTCCCCGGATGCCCGGGCACCGTCTGCATCCTGCGCGTTCTCGACTGCCCCCTCACCATCGATCGCCGCCGCATTCGTCGGTACCGGCGTGCGCCGCAATAGATCCCGGCTCAACCGGTCCGCGATGGCGACCGGTATGGGGTCGAGGACCAGCGCGGACTGCTCACCACCGACGCCGGTCCCGACCGAGACCTTCCGCAACCGGAGCACCCGCTCGATCGGCCCGGCCGTGACATCGACACTGCGGATCCGGTCGCGGCGAGCGGTGGCAGACACCCGGCGAAGCAGCCCGTGCCGCAACTCCAGCTGATCCTCGGTGACCCGCCACCGCGTGGTCAGCCACGGCAGCATGCCCACCATGACGCTGATCGCCACACCGCCGACGATGAAGAACACCGGTCCGACGCTCCGGCCGACGAAGAAGACACCGATCAGGGCGGGAATCAGCGAGGGAATCGCCTTCACCACTCTGGTTCCGATCCCCCACGGGGAGAGTCGGTTCCAGGGCTGCTGCTGATCAGGTCGCGTCATCGGTGTTCTCCGAAGCGCTGACGGTCAGGCCTGCCGCGATGGACTCCGCGGTCTGTTCCGGCAGGCCGGAGATCCGCACGGTACCGGCCGACGATGCCGTCGTCACCGTCACCGTCGCCAGGCCGAAGGCGCGCTCCAGCGGTCCGGCGACGGTGTCGATCACCTGTACTCGCGAGACCGGGATCAGCACCCGGGTGCGGGTCAGCCATCCGGCCTGGGAGTAGACCGCCACCGGATTGATCTCCCAGCGATGGAAGGCGAACCGGAAGCGCGGCATGACGTACAGGTGTGCGGCGGCCGCGATCAGCAGCGCGAGCAACACCGGAACCACGACCAGCCACGGCACCGCCGGAATCAGGATCAAGGCGCCGGCGATCACCGGCAGCACTACCAGCCAACCGATGGCCGCGCGTACCGCCCACCACCGCTTCGCCGTCGGCGAGACCTGGTGGGCGGGAGCTCTGAGGACTTCGACGGCGCCGTTCTGGGCGAGGGTTCCGGATGCGTCCATGCGCACAGCTAAGCACGCACCCCGCTTCGGGGGCCATAGCCGAGCGGCCCGCGCCCGGCGCGATCGCGTCGATATCCACCCTGAGCAGCCGATTTCATGTTTCCGACTTCCGCTTGCTAGAGTACTTCAGCACGCAGCGAGCGAGCGCGCGCCATTAGCTCAATTGGCAGAGCAGCTGACTCTTAATCAGCGGGTTCGGGGTTCGAGTCCCTGATGGCGCACTCCGAGGCCCCGTCACCACCACCAGGTGACGGGGCTTCGCCCGTTTCCAGCCAATGCAGATCGACCCCGGTGGCGAATGCCCATGCCACCATCTCGGGCCGGGTCGGCGCCTTGGCGCCCGATTCCATCCGGCTCACGGTCCGGCGTGAGGTTCCCAGCAGTTCAGCGAACACACCCTGCTCGTGTCCGGCGTAGTTGCGTGCGCGCGCGAGTCGTGCTCCCACCGGTTCCGGCGGGATGACCCCGGTATTCAGTGAAGTAGTCATAAGCTGCATATTAGGCCGATTGGCTCACTACTGCAAGCGTGGGTAAACCACACCGATGTAATCGGTTACTTGCGGGATTGGCTCATGTGCGCCATGCTGGCTGGCATGACACAGGTGCGCCCCGCCGACCAGGTTGGCATCCAGTACGCCATGCGGCGGCTCGGCAAGAGCCGCGCAACGGTTAAGCGAATGGCGGTAGACGGCCGTCTGCCAGCGACCAAGCTCCCCGGCCCGCTCGGCGCGTACTTGTTCGATCCGGCCGACGTGGATGCCTACGCGGAGCGTGCGAATGCGTAACCCGTGGGTTCGGTTCGTGACCGGCGCCTACTGGGCGATGCGCGGCACGCAGCTCTCAGAGCTGGAAGCGACCGCGATGGGCCACGCTGGTGATGAGTGCGACTACTACGCCCGCACGCCGCGTGTGACGTTCCGAGACACGCTCATCGCCTGCTCCCCAGAGTGGTCCGCGATGAAAGCGGGCACGCCATGAGTCCAGCTCTGCAAGCTCTCGTGTTCTTCGGCGTCGTCATGGTGCCGGTCGGCTACTGGTGCCGACCCGCCCACATGGGCGATCTCATTCGTGGCCCGTGGCCCGCCCGCAAACGGGCGCCCGGCCCGGCCACTCAGCCTGCGCAGCGTCCCCGCTGGGCCTCCGAGCGGTATCACTCCCCGGAGGAACGGCGCGCGTCGATCCTCGCGGCGAAACCCGAATGCAAGCGGTGCGGCCGCATGTTCCACCCGCGCGGCTATATCCCCAATGACCTTGTGTGCCTGGACTGCCGAAAGGCGCCCAAGCAGCAGGCGGGCGCCGAAACGCCGCCCGATCCCACCCTGTTCGACAACCCGCTAGGAGAAACCGAATGACCGACACACATGCACCGACCTACTCGGACGTCAAGCGTGAAATCAAGGCGCGCCTGATGTTCGATGAGCCGCCGCTCGCAGCCACCAGCAAGAAGGCGGAGGCGATCACAGAGCGCGTCATGGCCGGGCTGGTCAAGCAGGGCGCGCTGGTGCCGTCCGCGATCCCCGCCGACCAGCCGGAGCAGTCCAGCCTGGATGAGTTCCGCGCGGACACCGAATAGCTAGGTAGCCCCTGATGGTCACGCAGGCGGGTTCGATTCCCGCGAGGGGCGCGCACTATCCCTCTGCGCCCGTGGGGTTTACGGGTGACACGCCTTGTCGTCGTGGTCGTCCCCGGTCAGAGCGGGAAGTGCACTCATGCCCAGAAACGGGCATGACCGATCCACTGCTCCCACCGCGATACCTAGAAGGACGGCCCGGCGCGGGACGGCGTGACAGCCGTAGCTGGACATGTGGAACATCCCGGCCCGTGGGCACGCGAGTAATACCCGTAGCCCGTTGCTATTCGACCGACGCGACCGACCGACCGACGGCCGATCCTATGGCAGCCCTGAGCAACGCTCAAGCCATTTGCGTTACCGGGGTTACCTCTCCCTCTGCTCCCTCCCTCCCTCTAGCCGGTCAATTCCAGCCCTCTGTCCGCCACGTAGGCGAACGAACACAACGAAAGGCACCAAACGATGACTCTGGAACTCACCACCTACCAAGCGAAGCGACTCCAAGCAGTCGCCGACTCACTCGACACACTCGACCCTGACCAGCCGCGCACGATGCAAGCTGCCCAGATGGTCGAACAGCTCCGAGCGCTGGGCTGGATCGTCGTCCAGCCGGTCACGCGCCGATGAACGCGCCACGGCTGGCACCGGCCGCGTGGACCGAGCGCGCCGCGTGCATCGGCACCAACCCTGACTACTGGGACTTGGACCAGCATCCCCGGATTCCCCGGTTCGCCCGTGAGCTGTGCCTCCGATGCCCGGTCCTCGCGCAATGCGCACTCTCAGCTCGCGCCGACAAGGCAACCGGCGTCATCCGAGCCGCCGTCGAGTGCCGCCGCACCACCGCCGAGTTCCGTGAGGACACGGACGCGGAGCTATCCCGTGCGGCGCTGGTAGCTCTCATCGCGGACGGCACACCGCCCGCTCGCGCCGTGGAGCTGGTCCGGTGAGGCAGTGGGGCGGCAGGGCAGCGCAGCGGCTCACAGCGCAGTGCCTAGCCGCCAAGGGCACACTGTGCACGCTCCGGCTGCCCGGATGCACGCGCGTGGCGACGACGGCCGATCACATCATCGCCCGCAAGCGTGGCGGACCCGATGAGCTATGGAATCTGACCCCGGCCTGCTCGCACTGCAACAGCTCCAAGGGTGCCCGCCCCGTACACGCATTGAACCGCGTCGTCCGGCCCACACCTGCCAGGCGGTGGTGAACGTGAATCCATCGTCAACCAAACGTGGACGCTCTGCCCACTCAGAGTTCCAAGCGTTTGTCAAGCGCATCGTGCGCGCGCACGGAAAACGGGTCGCCGAATCCGACCCCGAAGCACTCGCAGAACTACTAGAGCTGCACATCGAAATCGCCCACGCCATAGAAACCGGCGTGCACGGACTCCGCGCAGCCGGATACAGCTGGACCGAAATAGGCCGACCGATGGGCCTGACCAAACAGGCAGCACACAACAGATGGGGAAACAAGTGAAGATCACAGTGAAAGTGAAGACCTACGGACCCGCGAAAGTGCGCGGCGAACACACAATTCCCGGCGTGACCGCCCTGCATCTGACCAATGACGGGCTAGTCGTGGATTACGACAATGGGCTACGGCAGCAGTCGTGGCCGCTGGCCGTTGTGGTGTCCGTGACGGCAGCGGGTGCGGACCAGTGAGAGTGACTGTTGATCTGCACACTGGCGTCACGCGTGAGCATGTGAACGTAGTAAAGGTGACACAAGATGCTGGTGAGCCTGTGTATATCTACTACCGTCACGGCACCTACCTTGCGACGTATGACCCGACCACTATCGCGCGCATTGTGATCGACGCATGATCCCGCTCTACATGCTGGGCGTGTTCGCTGTCGTGGTGTGTGCGCTTGCGCTGGTCATTGCACTCATTGATCGATAGTATGCACTGCTCCTGCATGAATATACGATTGGAGTCGCAAACTTTTTGCGATAATCCGGCCCCGGAAGCCCCGCGCAGGTACGAACCGAACTCGGTGATCGCCTCATTCCATCGCATCCCGCCCACCGTATCGGTAGTGAGCGCAATCACATTACCCACGACGTAAGCGACGCTCGGCGGCGGCGAACGGTCGGTAGTACAGCGCCCACGCCCGCCGCATAAAGCGGGTGCGACCCGCCGCGATTGCGACCACGCCAGCAAGCCAGCCCGCCGCAAATCCGAACGGTGCCAGCGCAACCCCTACCCAGATACTCATGCGGCTACCCTAACCAGCGAAAGGCAGTTGTCAGCGGGTTCGGGGTTCGAGTCCCTGATGGCGCACAACCAACCGATCCCCTGCACCACCGGTGCCGGGGATCGCCCGTATCCCGGGCCTGATCCCGCCCCTCCTCAGCCCGTCCCGCTCCCCGATCGAGCAGGCCACACCGTTTCGTCCTCTGTCGGACACCCCCGGTAGAGTCGGGCGCACATCGGTCGTGTCCGCCGCCGTCGAACCTTCTGGAGCTGACTATGCGCATCCGCCCCACGTTGTCCCGTCGCGCCCTGACCGCGGTGATCTCCGCGGCCACCACGATGGCACTGGTGGCCGGCTGCACCTCGTCCGCGAACGACGCGCTCCCCCTGCCGGACACCAGCCAGAAGATCACCGACTCCACCCCGTTCTTCGATCTGCTCCGGCCGCAGATCACCTCCAGCGTCAAGAACGGCGCGGTCAATGTCCAGCCCGGCGTCCCGGTCAAGGTCTCCGTCTCCGGCGGCACCCTCACCCGCGTGGTGATGACCAACCCCGAGGGCAAGGAGGTTGCGGGCAAGATGAGCCCGGACGGCCGCTCGTGGTCGAACTCCGAGCCGCTGGGCTACAGCAAGCAGTACAAGCTGCGGGCCGAGGCGGACGGCATCGGCGGCGTCAACGTGGCCGACGAGACGTTCAGCACCGAATCCCCCGCGAACCTCACCCAGGCCTACTTCACCACCTCCAACGACGCGGTGGTGGGTGTCGGACAGACCGTGGGCGTGAAGTTCGACGAGCGGATCACCGACCGGATGACCGCGCAGCGCGCGATCAAGGTGGTCACCGATCCCCCGGTGGAGGGCGCGTTCTACTGGATCAGCCCGTCCGAGGTGCGCTGGCGCCCGGAGAGTTACTTCAAGCCCGGCACCAAGGTCAGCGTGGACGTCAAGATCTACGGTGTCGACCTGGGCAACGGCCTGTTCGGCCAGAAGGATCTCTCCACCAAGTTCACCATCGGCGACGAGATCATCGCCACCGTCTCGGACAAGGACAAGATCATCCGGGTCACCCGCAACGGCAAGCTCGAGCGGACGATGCCCACCTCGATGGGCGAGCCGAACAACGCCACCCCGCGCGGCATCTACTTCCTCGGTGACCACAACGAGCAGATGATCATGGACTCGTCGACCTACGGCGTCCCGGTGAACTCGGCGAACGGCTACCGCACCCTTGTCGACTACGCCACCCAGATGTCCTACAGCGGCATCTACGTGCACAGCGCCCCCTGGTCGATCAACCAGCAGGGAGTGAGCAACGTCAGCCACGGCTGCCTCAACGTCAGCCCGGACAACGCCCTGTGGTTCCTGCGCAACACCAAGCGCGGTGACGTGGTGAAGGTGACCGACACCACCGGCCCGGTGCTCGAAGGAACCGATGGGCTAGGCGACTGGAACGTCCCGTGGGACGTCTGGCGCGCCGGTAACGCCAAGGTCGGGTAGCTCCGGCGGCGCCTGCGCGGGGTCCGTACCGGAGGTGACCGGCGCACCGGTGCGGCTGGGATCGGACCGGTCGAAGCCCGGGCGGGCGGTACCGACGAAGGCGCGCAGCCAGTCCACCAGAACCGCGGCCCGGTTGCCCACCCCCACCAGGTAGTACAGGTGCACGGCCAGCCAACCGGCCCAGGCGATCAGCCCCGTCATCACCGGAAGTCCGAGCGGCGGGTGCATCACCGCGTGCGGGGTGTCGATCATGGCCATGCTGCCCTTGTCCAGGTAACGGAAATGCGTGCCGGGCGCGGTGACGCCGCGGATCACGTCCGCCGCATGACGGCCCTGTTGCACGGCCACCGGGCTCTGCCCGGGAAGCCCGCCCAGGCTGGTCATATCGCCGATGGCGAAGACGTCGGCCCGGCCCCCGACCGTCAGATCGCGGTTGATCAGCAGCCGGCCCGCGCGGTCGGTCTCGCATCCGGTGGCCTCGGCGATCACCCCGGCGAGCGGGGGCGCCTGCACCCCGGCCGACCAGACGACGGTGCCTGCCGCGATCCGCTGCTCCCCCGCGGCGGCGCTGGTCACCGTGACCGAACGGTCATCGATCGCGGTCACGAAGGTTCCGGTGTGCACAGTGACGCCCGCCTTCTCCAAGGCCCCGCGGGTGTAGCCGGACAGCCTGCCGCCGTAGTGGGGCAAAACGTCGTCGGCACCTTCGACCAGATGGATGCGCACCGGCGCACCGCGGTGGAACCGCCGGGCGAGCTCGGCGATCTGTCCAGCCACCTCGACGCCGGTGGCACCGGCACCGACCACCACGAACGTGCGCTCATCGCTCTCTGCGGGCGCCGAGAACGCCACTCGCATCCGCTCGCGCAGGTCGCGCGCGTCGTCGAGGGTCTTCAGCGCGAAGATGCGGTCGGCCCACTCGTCGTGACCGAAGTACGCCTGGGTGGCACCGGCGGCGACGATCAGTTGCGTGTAACCGATCTGCTCGATGCCGTCGTCGGTGGCACAAGTGACCACCTTGTTCTGCGTGTCCACCGCGGTGACGTAGCCGGTCACCGCTTCGACGGTGTTCCGGTCGCGCAGCACCTGTGCGATCGGTGGTGCGATCCTCGCACCGTCGGTGATGCCGGTGGCGACCTGGTAGAGCAGGGGCTGGAACAGGTGCGTGCCGTTCGCCGAGACGACGATGGTCTCGACGCCGGACTGCGCGAGCCGTCTCGCGGCGGCGAGTCCGCCGAATCCCGATCCGATCACCACGACCTGGGCGCTGCGCATTCCGAGTTCCTTCTCTCGTGACATCGTTGTCAGTTACCAGGTTGCTGCATGGATACCGCGGCGTACAACCAGATAGATCGGTCTCTTGGCGATCACAACCATCTGTTCTATTCATATGATGAGGGAATGGAGTTCCGGCAGCTCGAGTATCTGGTGGCAGTGACCGACCACGGCGGCTTCTCCCCTGCCGCGCGCCACTGCTTCGTCTCCCAGTCCGCGGTGAGCCACCGCATCGCCGCACTGGAGAAGGAGCTCGGCGCCGACCTGTTCGAGCGGACCGGGCGGCGGGTACGGCTCACCGCGGCCGGGGAGACGCTGCTCCCCCGCGCCCGCGAACTGCTGCGGCTGCGCGATGAGGCGGCCGAGGCGGTACGGCCCCGTCCGGACCGGATCCGCCTCGCCGCGAACATGTCCTTCGCGAGGTCGGCGCTGGCGGCCACCGCAGCGGTCCGGGACCGACATCCGCGGGCGGAGATCGACTTCCTGATCAAACCCTTCGCCCAGCGCATCGCCGCAGTGACATCGGGGGAAGCCGATCTGGCGTTGATCCGCGGCGGACTGGACGAGCCGGGCCTCTACCTGGAACCGCTGTGGGTGGACAATCCGCTGATCGCCTTCTCCACGCGGCATCCGCTCGCCGCACTGGACCGGGCCCCGTCGCCCCGGGAGCTCGCGCAGTACCCGCTGCTGCTCCCGCCGGCGCATCGTCAGGTGCTGTTGCACCGACTGGTGGAGCGGGTGTTCGCGGCGGAGGGGGTCGATGTGCGTCTAGGGCCGCAGATCCGGGACGAGCACCCCGTGGGGTTCGAACTGATCAACCAGCCCGAGGGGTGGACGGTGCTCTACGAGGATCCGCGCCAGCCCGGGATCGCCAGTCGTCCGGCTCCCGGCTTCACGCTGCCGGTCTCGGCCGTACTGCGCCTGGACGCGGCACCGAACCCGCTGGTCGCGGAGCTGTTGGTGGGCCTGTCCAACGGGTACCGCCGGGCCTGACCGGCCGGTGGGCGGTTATTTCCCGAACAGCCTGCGAGTCACCTGGCCCGGCACTTCGAGCATCCGCTCGGCCGCGGTCACCGCTGTCCCGGGAACCGCGAGCAACAGGTTGACCTTCTCCAACGCCGCGTCGGTCTTCTCCAGGGTCGCCGAGAACCGCGCGGTGAGCCGCTCGAACTCGTCGAGGTTGCGGTTCACCCGGGCGACGGTCTCGTCGAAGGTCGCCATCGTGGCACTCATGTTCTCCAGGGTCACCGCCATGCCGTCGAGCATCGCCGTGGCCTGGTCGATCGTCATGTCCGCGTTCAGGGCGGCGCTCGCCAGGTTCCGGATCCGCGCACGACCCCGACCGGGGAACTCGTCCTGTGTCGCCATGCCCGATACGGTAACCGGCATGACTACCTCAGCGCGCCTGCAACCGGGAGATCCGGCACCGTCGTTCACCCTCCCCGACCAGAACGGGAACGAGGTGTCCCTCGCGGACTACCGCGGACGCCGGGTGATCGTGTACTTCTACCCCGCCGCGATGACGCCCGGCTGCACCAAGCAGGCCTGCGACTTCCGCGACGACCTGGCCCAGTTCAACGAGGCCGGCCTGGACGTCATCGGTATCTCACCGGACAAGCCCGCGAAGCTCAAGAAGTTCGAGGAACGCGACGAGATCACCTTCCCACTGCTGTCCGACCCCGATAAGGGAGTGCTCACCGAGTACGGCGCCTTCGGTGAGAAGATGATGTACGGCAAGACCGTGACCGGCGTGATCCGGTCGACCTTCGTCGTGGACGCCGAAGGCCGGATCGAGGTGGCCCAGTACAACGTGCGCGCCACCGGGCATGTCGCGAAGTTGCGCCGCGACCTCAAGCTCTAGGAAGGACCCTTAGTGGACCGCACCATCTACTCCGACGATCACGAGCAGTTCCGCTCGTCGGTCCGCGACTACCTGCTCAAGCAGGTGCTACCGCACGCGGAGCAGTACATCGACGACAAACTGATCTCCCGGGACGTCTGGCAGGGCCTGGGCGAACAGGGCGTTCTGGGTCTGGAGATCCCCGAGTCGTACGGCGGTGGCGAGGCCGGGGACTACCGGTTCAACGCCGTCGCCCAGGAGGAGCTGGCAGCGGTCTCGATGGCCTTCGCCAGTTCGGTGGGCATCGATTTCGACATCACCACGCCGTACCTGGTGAACCTGGGCTCGGAGGAGATCAAGCAGCAGTGGCTGCCGCGGATCGCCACCGGTGAGGCGGTCGCCGCGATCGGCATGACCGAGCCGTCCGCGGGATCGGATCTGGCAGCGATCAAATCGACCGCCGTGCGCAGCGGCGACGATTGGATCTTGAACGGCTCCAAGACCTTCATCACCAACGGCTACACCTGCGATGTCGCGGTGATCGCGGCCAAGACGAACGTCGAGGCCAAGGCCCGGGGCATCTCGCTGTTCGCGGTCGACGCCACCCTGCCCGGCTTCCAGCGCGGGCGCAAACTGGACAAGGTGGGCCAGCCCGAGGCCGACACCGCGGAGCTGTTCTTCGACGACGTGCGGCTGCCCGCCGACGCACTCGTCGGTGAGGTCGATCGCGGCTTCGTGCACATGATGGAGAAGCTGCCGCAGGAGCGGATCGGCTCAGCAGTGGGCAACGTGGCGCACGCCAAGCAGATCCTGGCCGAGACCGTGGAGTACGCGCGTGAGCGCAAGGCCTTCGGCCAGTCCATCGGCTCGTTCCAGCACAACAAGTTCCTGCTGGCCGATCTGGTGACCCGGATCGAGATGGTCCAGGCGTACGTCGACCAGGCGGTGCTCGCGCACACCGAGGGCACGCTGACCGCGGTCGACGCCGCGAAGGCCAAGTACATCTCCGCCGAGATCCAGAACCAGGTACTGGACTCGTGCGTGCAGTTGCACGGAGGCTACGGCTACATGCGTGAGTACCGCGCGGCACGCGCCTGGATGGACGCCCGGGTCACCCGCATCTGGGCCGGCTCGTCGGAGATCATGAAGGAGATCATCGGGCGCGACCTGGCGCTGTAACCCACTTCGCGAACGGCCCGCACACGCGAAGGGCACCGCCGGGAGATTCCCGACGGTGCCCTTCCGTTCTGCGTACTACAGCGCGGCCTCGATCACCGAGATGATCTTGGGCCGCAGGTCTGCGGCGGCGATGATCTCATCCACCGAGCCGACCTCCACGGCGCGGCGGATGCTGTGCACCCCGTCGAACTCCGAGGCGACCTCACCGAGCTTCTCGGCGCGGACCGAACCGCGCACCTCGTCGAGCTCGGCCAGCAGCGCCGCGCGCTCGGTGCCGGTGGCCTCGGTGAGCTGCGCCTCCAGCTCGGTGACCCGCGCATCGGCTGCGGTGCGGGCGTTGACCTCACCGGAGAAGACGACCGCCGCGGCCGGGGCACCACCGAGCACCGAGGCGAACGAACCCTCGATGGCCAGCACCGTCATGTTCGGGTTCAGCTGCTTGGAGAACACCACGAACGCCCCGCCGTGGTAGCGCGAGATCACGCAGAACACGATCGGGCCGGAGAAGTTGACGATCGCGCGGCCGATCTCGGCGCCGTACTCCAGTTGCAGCTTCCGCAGCGACTCCGGTGAACCGTCGAAGCCGGACAGGTTGGCCAGCACCACCAGCGGACGGTTGTCGCTGGCCGCGTTGATCGCACGCGCCGCCTTCTTCGACGACTGCGGGAACAGAGTGCCGGCGGTGTAGGTGTCCGGACCGTCGGTGGCCGGGAAACCCAGGCGTGGAACGGACTTGGACTCGATGCCGAGCAGGCACACCGGGATACCGCCGATGTGTACGTCCTGCACCACCGCGGTCTCGGCATCGGCCATGGTGGCCCACCGCTCGAGCACCTGGTGATCCTGATCGGACAGCGCACGCATCACGGTGCGGATGTCGAAGGGCTTCTTCCGGTCCGGGTTCTTCTCCGCCGAGAAGATGTCACCGACCTGCGTGAAGTCGCTGTCGGCCAGCACGTGCGGGAACGTGGTGATGTCGCGATCGGCCGGGTCGGTGGTGTCGGCACGGCGCGGTGAGTGCTCGCCCGGTGCGATGTAGGTGTGCGCGTAGTGCTCGAGCAGGATCGTGTTCGCGCCCATCAGGTCCGGGGCCCAGTACTGCGCCTGGCCGTTGGGGCCCATGATCCGGTCGTAGCCACCGATGCCGAAGTTGTCCTCGGCCGAGACGCCACCGGAGAAGTCCAGGGACTGCTTGCCGGTGAGCACCATCGCCGACTCCGGCGTCATGATCAGCACGCCCTTGGTGTGCATGAGCATCGTCGCCTCGGCGTTCCAGTACGGCTGCGCACCGACGTTGATACCGGCGGAGACGATGTTGATCTCGCCGCCCTGCTGCGTGAACTCGACGATCTTCTTCAGCGCTGCCGCCACCCAGTCCATGTTCTCTGTACCGGAGTCCATGGAGATGCGGGCACCTGCGGAGAGTGCGTACCACTCGACCGGCAGTTCCAGCCGGTGCGCGAGATCGATCGCGGCACCGATCCGGCGGCACTCGGCCTCGGCGAGTGCACCCAGCGACTTGGTCGGGTCGCCGAGCAACAGCACGCGCTTGACGCCCTCGGGGTGCAACTCGGTGGGCGTGGAGATCACACCGGCGACGATGCCCGCCGTGTTGCGGCCCTTCGGCCGGTCGGTGGGCACCAGCACATCACCGAGGTCGCCCTCGGCGAGCTCGTACTCGACGAAATCGCCCAGCGCCTCGGTCAGTTCGTACGGGTAGACGGTGTTGCGGCTCGCCGCGCGCAGCACCTTCTGCCGATACCCGTCGATCGGCTCGACCACCTCAACGGCGTCCTCCGACGGTGCCCCGACGCTCAGGTCGGCGCGACCGGTGGGACTGAACGACACCCGGACCTCGGTCTTGACCAGCTGCCCCGTCGCCGCGTCCCGGCGACGGCCGATCAGCAGCACCTCCTCCAGGCCCGCGCCGACGGACGTGGATTCAATGTGCCCGGCGAGGGCTTCGAGCTCGGCGTCACTGAGATCGACCGGCGGCCAGATGTACATCACGATCCGGTTGGTCGGCAGGCGCTTGGCGCTCGGACGCACCGCCTGCGCCCGGCGGATCGAATCCACGCAGGTGGCCAGGGCGATCTCCGCGGTCGGGAGCGCCAGCAGCCGGCCCTGACCGTCCCGCACCGCTGCCAGGTCGCGGACCTGCGCGAACGCCACCAGACGGTCGTCGGCGGGGTTGTCCTTGGCGACGGCCCGGTACAGGTAGACCTCCTCGTCGTCGGACGAGGTGAGCCGGGTCAGATCGAACCGGCGCAGCCGCTCGAGCTGCATGCGCTGCGCGATGTACGGGTGCAGGCCGCGGATCAGGCGGTCCTCGGCGACCCCGTTGGTTCCCGCACGGAAGGTGAAGTGGTGGTGCATGACCGCACCGCCGCTACCGGCGACGGTGATGGTCACCCGCCGCACCTGGGCGGGCAACGGATGCTCCGAGAGCACACTGTCGAAGGCCGCGACCATCTCGTCCTGATCCTCGGGCTGCTGCTCCCAGCTGAGGTAGATGTCGGCGTCCACGGACGCGGCACCGTCGGACACCTGCGCCAGCCCCGCGACGGCGTCGCCGAGACCGTCGTAGGACACCGCGGCGGAGACCAGCAGGGCACCGTCGCGCTCGGCGATCACGAAGTCGGTGGCACCGACCTGCTGCGTGCGCACATCCGACAGGCCCTTGTTGCCGTAGTAGCGGCGGGTGAGCACCTCCAGCATGACGGCGTTGTCGCGGGCCTCGGAGCTTCCGCCCGCCAGGCGCTCACCGAGCAGCAGCACCAGCGGCTCGGTGCTGCGGACCATCTCGGCGATCCGGTCGGACCGATCGGCCACGGTGGGGTTCGCATCGAGCAGTTCGAGATTCGTGCGGACCGACGAGTACACGCCCTCCCGGTTGCGGCGCAGCAGCGGCTGGCCGAACCAGGCGAAGACCACACCGCGGGCGAGGTCGGAGATCACCGGATAGCGGGACTGAGTGGCGTCGATGAGGCGCTCGAGCACCGCGCGGGCGTCACCCCCCTGCTCCGCGGCGGGCACCGGCTCCCGCAGCCACTTGCGCAGCAGTGCGGTGATCACCCGGACCGCGGCCTTCGGCCGCTGCTGCGCCAGGAAGATGCGGAACACCGCGGACTCCAGTTCCGGAGTACGGTCGAGTTCGGTGACCCCGTAGTGGCCCAGCGCCGCGAACAGCTTCGCGCGGTACGAATCCGGCAGGCCGGCACGATCGGCGTCCAGGCTGCGCAGGTAGGTGTGGAAGTGCTCGCGCGGGCTGTGCACCTCGTCGTCACCGCCGACGGAGCGACGCAGACCCAGCTCGGCGAGGTCGGCGAAGACACCGGCGAGGGCCAGCTCGTGCGCCGCGGGAACGGCGCCCTCGAGCTCGGCGGCGACCCGGTCCACCAGATAGGCGTCCAGCAGGCGGCTCTCGTCCGCCGGGTCCACGTCGTATCCGAGCAGCTGGCTGCACAGCGCGTCCCGGCCGGCGGCGGCCCGCTCGACGGCACCCACAGGTGCGGGCTCGTCGGGCAGATCGATCGGCGCCGCGGAGGTCCCCTCGGCATCGTCGTCGCCGTCGCCCAGCGGCTCCAGGCGCAGCAGCGGGGCGCCCGCCTCGACCTGGCTGCCGACGGTGACCGCACTCTCCTTGAGCCGCGCGGCGAACGGCGCGCGCAGCACCGTCTCCATCTTCATCGACTCCAGGACCAGGATCGGGGCACCCGCCTCGACCTCATCGCCGATGGCCAGCGGTACTGCGACCACCAGAGCCGGTGCGGGCGAGCGGACCACGCCGCCCTCGTCCCGGCTCACCCGGTGGGTGACGCCGTCGACGTCGACCACGTGGACCGGTCCGTGCGTGCCGGTGGTGAGCCGGTGCCGGACACCGTTGACCACGGCCTGTCCGGTGTGCCGGTCGAAGCGCTCCAGATCGACGTCGGCGGTGCGGGTCTCCGCTCCCGTGTCGATCACCAGCCGGAAGGTGTGGGCGCCGGTCCGCGCCACCCGGACCCGGTAGCTCGCGCCGCGCAGCTTGAAGTCGAGCGGGGTGCCGCTCTCGTGCTGCACCTGCGGCCGGCCGCCGGAGGCGGTGGTGAGCAGCCGGGTGAGCTCGGCGCGCTCCTCGTCCTCGTAGGCGTCGATCGCGGCCGAGGCGAGCGCGACGGCGGTGTGCCGGTCGGCCACCAGTCGACCCTCGCCGCGGACCCGGTCGATCCAACCGGTGTCGGCGCTGCCGTCGATCACCTCGGGCTGCCCCAGCAGATCGAGTACGAAGCTCTTGTTGGTGGCACCGCCCTCGATGATCACCCGGGTCTCGTTCATGGCGCGGCGCAGCCGGCCCAGCGCCTCGTCGCGGTCCTTGCCGTAGGCGATGACCTTGGCGATCATCGAGTCGAAATCGGCGGGAATGGTGTCACCCTGGGAGACGCCGGTGTCGATCCGGATTCCCGGGCCGGCGGGCAGGTCCAGCAGCGCGATCCGGCCGGGCGCGGGCGCGAAGTCGCGGTCCGGGTCCTCGGCGTTGAGCCGCGCCTCGATGGCGTGACCGCGCTCGACCGGCGCCGCGCCGGTGAGCTTGCCCCCGGAGGCGACGTGCAACTGCGCACGCACCAGGTCGAAGCTGTTGGTGACCTCAGTGATCGGGTGCTCGACCTGCAGGCGGGTGTTGACCTCCAGGAAGGCCAACAGATCGTCGCCCGGGTGGTACAGGAACTCGACGGTGGCGGCGCCGCGGTAACCCACCCGCACGGCCAGGCGCTCCGCGGACTCCTTGAGCCGGCGGACCTGCGCCTCGCCGAGTACCGGCGACGCGGACTCCTCGATCACCTTCTGGTTGCGGCGCTGCACCGAGCAGTCGCGCACGCCCAGGGCCCACGCGGTCTCACCGTCGGAGATCACCTGGACCTCGACGTGCCGTGCACCGGTGACCAGGCGCTCGAGGAAGACGACGCCGCTGCCGAAGGCGCGCTCGGCCTCATCGCGGGTGCGCAGGTAGGCGTCCTCGAGATCGGCGTCCGAGGCGACCATCCGGATGCCGCGACCGCCGCCGCCGGCCGTGGCCTTGAGCATGAGCGGATAACCGATCTCCGCGGCCGCGGTCTTGGCCGCCTCCAGAGTCTCCACCGAGCCGCGGCTCCACGGCGCGACCGGGACACCGACCTCCTCGGCGATCAGCTTGGCGCCGATCTTGTCGCCCAGCTGGCGCATCGCGTCGGCGCTGGGGCCGACGAACGCGACTCCGATCTTCTCGCACAGTTCGGCGAAGACCGGGTCCTCGGCGACGAAGCCCCAGCCGACCCAGGCGGCGTCGGCTCCGGTCTCCTGCAGCGCCGTGCCCAGCAGCTCGTAGTTCAGGTACGGGCGTGCCGAGGCCGGACCGAGGTCGTAGGCGATGTCGGCCTCGCGGACGAAGGTCGCAGTGCGGTCGACGTCGGTGTAGAGGGCGACGGTCTCGATCTGCTGCCCGGTCTCTGCTGCCAGGTCGCGGACCGCGTGGATGAGGCGCATCGCGGCCTCTCCTCGGTTCACGATGGCGATTCGGCTGAACACTCGCTTGTTCCCTTTCGGCTTCAACTGGTACGTGCAGCGATCCCGCCGGGGCGGAACCGTCTCTCTCTTACGTTCTCTCGATCACCGCGAACGCGGCGGCGGTGTCACCGTCGTGGGTGAGTGAGACATGTATTGTCGCCCCTCCCCCGAGTTCCTCGGCCATCCGACCGTGCACCCGCACCGCCGGTCGTCCCCAGGCATCGGAGACGACCTCCACTTCCCGCGCACCGATCTCCTTCTCCGCGGGCCGTTGCGCGTAGTAGCCCGACGAGAACGCCTTGAACACCGCCTCCTTCGCCGCCCACCTGGCGGCGAGGGACCGGACATCGCCCGCGGCGTCCCGTCGTTCGGCGGGGCTGAACGACGAGAGCATCGTGGTCCCGGGTTGCGCGAGTTGCTCCGCGAACCCGGGCACGTGCACCACGTCGATCCCGATCCCCACCACTGCCATGGCGGGAAGCCTATCGGTCTACCGGCACCCGTCGGAGCAGTACGTGCCGTCCGGACCGAGGCGGGTGTCACCGTCGAGCAGCAGGGCCGCCTCGCTGCGGTCCGCCGCCTCCGACGAGGCGTCCGCGCCGAAGCGCCGGCCTGCCGGGGGCTTGCGGTACAGCTCCGAGCGGCCGCACATCGCCGAGAGCACCGCCCGCCGGCCCGCCACCTCGCGCTCGCGCGCGGCCTGCAGGTACTGCGCCCGCTCGTTCTCGCCCAGCGAGACCAGGAAGGCGTCGCGGTGCACGACCGCGATCAGGCCGGAGACGTGACCGAACCCGAGCGAGGTGAGCAGGCCCGCCTTGGGCCGGAAGCTCTCATCGAAGCGGTGCGTCTCGCGCAGCCAGACCAGATGCGGGTACTTGCGCATCTCGTCGTCGACGCAGTCCAGGCTGCGGTTCGGCGGAAGCACCGCGTCGTTGAGCATCTGGCACATGCCGATCAGCTGGAAGGCCGCGGCGCCGCCCTTGGCGTGGCCGGTCAGCGACTTCTGCGAGACCACGAACATCGGGGCACCCTCACTGCGGCCGATCGACTCGGCGATCCGCTCGTGCAGGTTCGCCTCGTTCGGATCGTTCGCATTGGTCGAGGTGTCGTGCTTGCTGATGATCAAGACCTCGTCGGCAGCGACGCCCAGCCTGCGCAGACTCTGCGCGATCGGCGCCTGCGGTCCGCCCGCGGCCACCGACAGCGCACCCATGCCCGGAGCCGGGATGGAGGTGTGCACACCGTCGCCGAAGCTCTGCGCCCACGCGACCACACCCAGCACCGGTAGTCCCATCTGCGCGGCGATGTCACCGCGGGCCAGCAGCACCGTGCCACCGCCCTGCGCCTCGACGAAGCCGGCCCGGCGGCGGTCGTTGGCGCGGGAGAAGCGACGCGGGCTGATGCCCTTGGACAGCATCCGATCACTGTCTGCGGTGGCCTGCATCATGCCGAAGCCGGTGATTCCCTCGATGGAGAGATCGTCGAAGCCGCCCGCGACCGCGAACAGCGCCTTGCCGACCTTGATCTTGTCGACGCCCTCCTCGACCGAGACCGCGGCCGTGGCGCACGCCGCGACCGGGTGGATCATCGCGCCGTAGCTGCCGATGTAGCTCTGCACCACGTGGGCGGCCACCACGTTCGGCAGGGCCTCCTGCAGGATGTCGGTCTGGTTGGGCTCGCCGAGCAGGGTGTTGATGAACAGGTCACGCATGGAGGCCATACCGCCCATGCCCGTTCCCTGGGTGTTCGCCACGTAGGCGGGATGCACGTAGCTCATCAGCTCGGACGGCTCGAAGCCGGCGGAGATGAACGCGTCGACGGTGGCGACCAGGTTCCACAGCGCCAACCGGTCCACCGACTCCATCATCTCCCGGCTCACACCCCAGTGCGTGGGGTCGAAGCCGTCGGGCACCTGGCCGCCGACGGTGCGCAGCAGCTTGGTGCGGCGCGGCACCCGGATCTCGGTGCCGGCCTTGCGGGTGACGTTCCACTCACCGGACTCCATCGGCGTCGCCACGGTGTTCTCCGGATCGGCGTCGACGAAGGACCGCGCCTCGGCCTCGTTGGCCACCACGAAGGACATGTCCTCGGGGAGGAAGACCGAGACCAGCAGCGGCACGGACTGATCGACGATGTCACCGTCGTCGCTGAACTCGCGGATGCCGCACCGCTCGACCACGGCGTCGTGGTACCGCTCGGCGAGCTCCTCCTCGGGCACCAGATCACCGGACTCGGCGTCGTACCAGCCCGGCTCCGGATCGTTCTCCCAGGTGATCATGCCGGTCACCCAGGCGAGTTCGGCGACACCGGCGGCCGAGAGCCGCTCGTCGACCTCCATCTCGAAGCGGGTGCGGGAGCTGCCGTACGGGCCGACCTCACCCGCACCGACGATGACCACCATGTCCTCGGGGCGGGCCTCGACGCCGTCCCAGACCGGGTCGGCGATGGTCGCCACCGGCGCTCCGGGCAGGGCCGCGATCATGCCCTCGGACTCGTCCTCCTCGGCCTCGGCCAGGCGCGCTTCCATGGCCTGCTCGGCGAGCGCCTTCATGTCCAGCGAGACGCCGCCGAGACCACCGGTGAGATCGGCGTGCAGCGGTCCCTGCTGGGCCCGCTCACGCGCCTCGGGGGTGGCGTTGGCGAGCAGCTGATCGGCCATCTCGAAGGTGGACCAGGTGCGCACACCGGCCGCCTCGACCGCCTCGACCAGAGGATCGTTCCCGCCCATCAGACCGGTTCCGCGCACCCAGCCGATGATGGCGTGGGCCAGGGTGACCCGCTCGGACCAGGACTTCTCGGCGTTCCACTTGGCGATGATCGCGTCCAGGGCGGCCTTCGACTCGCCGTAGGCACCGTCGCCGCCGAACATGCCCCGGTTGGGCGAGCCGGGCAGCACCACGTGCAACTTCGAGGCGAGGTCGGTGTCCTTACCGATCGCGGCGAGCCCGGTGATCAGCCGCTCGACCGACCACAGCAGGATCTTCATCTCCAGTTCGGCGCGGGCACCGGCGTCGGACATGTCACCGGAGACCCGCGGCGCCGCGAACGGGAACAGCAGCGTCGGGACCAGAGCCTCCTTGTGGACCATGGTGTAAGGGCCCACGGTCTCGGCCTGCCGCTCACCGATCCACTCGACCAGCGCGTCGACGTCGGCGTAGCTGGACATGTTCGCCGGGACCACCCACAACGCGGCGTCGGTGCGGGCGCTGGTGCGGTAGAGCTCCTTGAAGAAGGTCAGGCGCTTGTCGTCGAGCCGGCTGGTGGTGGCGATGACGGTGGCACCGCCCGCCAGCAGCCGTCCGGCGACCGCGGCCGCGATGGAACCCGACGATGCTCCGGTGACCACGGCGACCTGGTCGGCGTACTCTCCCGGCTCCGGGGTGCTCTCGGCCAGCTCCGCGAGGAACCGGTAGGCCTGCGCGTGCTCGGGGCGGCCGGCCTCGACCGCCTTGGCCTCCCACCAGCGGGCCTGGTTCACCAGCACCGGTCCGGCGCCCTTGGCCGTCTCCAGGATGTGCTTGCTGAAGGTGGGGAAGGTCGACGGGTCCATGTTCCACACCCGCAGCAGATCCTCGCGGGCACTGGCCCACCGGTCGTCGAGCAGAACGGCCTTGTTGGCGTCGAACGCCGGCGCCACCGCGGTGGACCAGTCGTCGCCGAGCTCGTTGCTGATCAGTGCGGCCAGCTTCTCCGACTGATCGTCGAGCTCCGGCAGCGAGCCCTGGATCTGCTCCAGTCCCAGCTTGCGCAGCAGGGTGCGGGCCGATGCCGCGAGGGCGCCATCCTCCCCCGTGATGGCGGAGGTGAACTCGGCGAGTGCGGCGGCGTCGACGGTCGCGCCGCCTCCCCCACCGCCGACTGCCGGCTTACCCACCGGGATACCCTGTGCGGCACCGACTTCGGCGACAGCACGGTCGATCAGCGCGTCCAGTGCGGCGGTGTTGGACACTGGCCCGTCGAGCAGAGTGGCGAGGTCACCGCCGCGGACCGAGGCACCCTCCCGGGTGCCCGCGGCCAGTGCGAGCACGGTGTGCTGCGCCCACCCGGGGCCGAGTTCCCAGGTGCCGGTGACGTACTCGGTGATGTAGTTGGGGCGCTTGCCGGTGGAACCGAGCAGCTTGCGGATCTGGTTGCCGACGGTCTCGGAGAGCACCGGGCCGAGCGGCTTGTAGGTGCGCGCCAGCTTGGTGACGGTGGCGGCCAGCGTCGGCAGGTCGGCCTCCGCGGCACCGTCGATGGCGCCGAGGTTGAGCTCGCTGCCGAGGTCGAGCAGCAGCTGGTTGCGGCGCGAACTGACACCGTCGCAGAGGGTCTCGATGGTGTCGGTCTTCTCCAGCTGGTCCGGACGCATCTTGGTCCAGATCGCGATCATCACGCGGGTCGCATCGGAGGCGTCGAAGGTCAGATCCGCCGGACGGGGACCGCCTGCGGGCGCGGCCGCTGCGGCGGGGGCCGCCGGTGCAGCAGCGGCTACGGCGGTGGTCTCCGGGGCGGCCTCGGCGTCCGGCGCTCCGCCGGCGTCGCCCGAGCCGTCGGCGTCCTCGATGACGTCCTCATCGGTGGCGAAGACCTTCGCACCGTCGCGCTCGGCGTTGAGCACGGTCGCCGCGGCCCGCTGGTAGGAGGCCAGCGCCAGGGTGCGGGCGGCGAGGTTCGCCAGCGTCGGGGCGGACGCGAGTCCGACCTCGATGAAGCGCTCCACTCCCAGGCCGCCGTGATCGGTATCGATCAGCAGCTGGTCCTGGGTCTCGATCCACCGGACCGGGCTGGCGAACTGCCAGGCCAGCAACTCGATCAGCAGGGTGCGCGCCGTCGCCATCGGATTCGCGGCGGCGGCATCCCAATCGGCCAGCAACGCGCTCACCGGCTCACTGGGCACCACATCGAGGATGGACGCCGCGAAGTCGGCGGTCAGCTCGAAGGGGCGGGCCACCAGGTTCGGCAGGTACTTGCCGACCAGCTTGGTGTAGTCGAACTCGGCCGGCACCAGCTGCTGCAGGCGCGCAGCGAACTCCGGGACCCCGTCGCGCAGGACTGAGGAGTGGAACGGGATGTCGATGCCCGGAACCTGCTGGAAGGCCTTGGGGCTGTCGGTGAGTTCGGCGATCGCCGACTCCAGCGCGTCCAGGCCCGGGCCGTTACCGACCACCACGTACTGGGCGCCGCGCAGGTTCAGGTTGACGATCTCGGCGAACTCGTCGGCACCTTCGAGGTTGCCCTCGAGCCAGGTCGGGAGGTCGGCGTCGTCGACCCCGAACAGCTCTGGGCGGATCGCGGCCATCGCGTACGGGCTGCGCCCCTGCTCGTCCCTCGGGACCAGGCCCTGCATGATCCGGCCGCGGTGGAAGACGGTCTCCAGGATCGTGCCCAGAGGCAGCACACCGGCCGAGGCCAGCGCGTTGTACTCACCCACGGAGTGACCGGCGATGATCGGCGCATCCACCCGCGCTCCGGCCTCAGTGAGCTCGGCGAGCTGCGCGCAGGCCACGGTCGCCATCGCGACCTGGGTGAACTCGGTGAGGTAGAGGACGCCGTCGGGGTGGCTGTAGACGGCACCGTCGGCACGGATGGACAGAGGGTTGTCGCGGACCACCGCCAGGATGGAGAAGCCCAGGCGCTCGCGGGTGTGCTCGTCGGCGGCGTCCCAGATCTCGCGGGCGGCCTTGCTGCGCGAACGCTGGGCCAGGCCCATGCCCTTGCCCTGGATGCCCTGGCCGGGGAAGACGTACGCGGTGACCGCGGGGAACGCGACCGCGGACGCTGCCATCACCAGTTCGTCGCCGACCCGTGCGGTGACCTCGAGCTGCTCACCGCCGCGGTCGATGCCCACCCGCTCGACGGTGAACTGCACTTCGTCACCGGGCAGCACCATGCCGAGGAACCGCGTGGTCCACCCGCGGATCTTGCGGTGCATGACGTCACCGTTGGAAGCCGATGCCACCTGCTGCGCAGCGGCGGAGAGCCACATGCCGTGCACGATCGGGCCCGGCAGGCCCGCCAGGCTCGCGGCGACCTGCGAGGTGTGGATCGGATTGTGATCGCCGGAGACCGCGGCGAAACCGCTCATGTCCTGTGGGGCCTTGACCACGACCTGGCGCACCCGCTTGCGCGGGGTATCGGTGGCGGTCTCCCCGCGGGCACCGCCTGCGGGCTGCGGATCGGTGAGCTCGGCGGCGCCGGTGCGGCCACGGATCGCGAACCGCTCGGTCATGGTGACGGCGGGTGCGTCGGCGCCCGGCGTGCGCACGTCGATGCCGACGGTGACCACGGTCCCGATCTCGGTGGCCTCGACCCCCTCGAGCCGGGCGGTGGCGCGGTAGGCACCGGGGGCCGGGTTGGCGGCCAGCTCGATCGCGTGGTCGAGGTGCACCAGGTCCAGCATGCCCTCGACGACGGGCCGTCCCTGGTCGGTCTCCGCAGCGCCGACCACGGCGAACGAGGCGGGCCAGCACAGGCCGACGAAGGCGTCCGGCACGGCGAGCTGCTCGTCGCCGTAGAGCGCGGACAGCCCCGTGGGCAGGCTGTCGGCGGTGATCGCGGCGTGATCGGCGGCGTCGTTGGCGGTGAACTCGAAGTCCACGCTCGCGGCGCCGTCGGTCACCCGGGGGAGCTCGCCCGCGGCGGCGAGGGCGACCAGCTTCGACATCGCCTCGCCGGCCTCGCCGAGCTCGATCACGGGCACCCCACCATCGGCGCAACTGTCCGGGACCCGGATCGGGATGATCAGATCGGTGCCCGACACCGGCACCTCCAGACGGACCGCGTCCGGACCGGTCACGACCACGCGCGCACCGCTCTCGGGCTGCACGGCGGAGTCACCGTCGGAGCTGACCCAGGTGCTGCCCGCACCGAGCCGCGCGATGGGACTGTGCACGAGCCGGCCGGCCCACAGCACGTTGGTGGCGGCGAGGACACGGGCCAGCGGCACCGAGTCGATGCCGGGGACGACCCGGCGGCCCGCGACCGGCTCTCCGGTCTCGCCAGCGGCGGTGCGGCGGCCGACCAGTTCGGCCTCGAACCGGTTCAGCAGCGCACCCACCGGCTCGTCGACCTCGGTGATGCCGGCGACGGCCTCCGGGCCGGGAATGATGCACACCTGGTCGGCGGAGTAGCGCGGCGAGTGCGCCTGCCACAGCGAGTCACTGCGCCACCAGCGGCGGACGTCCTTATCGACCACCGGCACGAAGTTCACCGGCTTGCCGGGAGTCCGGCACAGGGAGACGAAGAAGGGCACATCGGCCGGGTGCAGCAGAGTGCTCGCGGCCTCGGGATGACCTGCGAGCAGCGTGTCCAGAGCGGCGTAGCCGTCGTCGGTGCTGGAGACGCCGGCGAAGGCCGTCTCGATCGGTCCGCGGTCCTCGACGGCTAGACGCGCCTCGGCGCGGTGCAGCATCGACAGGAAGCGGTCCTGGTGGGTGATGTCGAGCCAGCCGTAATCGCCGAACCGGTTCCGGTCGGCGGCGGCGACCTGCTCGCGGGTCCCGATCGAGAGCTCCAGGTAACGCTCGAGCCACTGCGCGTAGGTCATGGTGTCGACGTCGCCGAAGAAGGGCTTCGCCGTGCCGGCCATGGCGGCGATGATCTCGTCGCGGCGGGCGGCGACGGCGTCACCGTCACCGGCGACCTCGTCGAGCAAACGTCCGCACGCGGAGGCGGCGTTGTCGATCTCGTGGATGTCGGCGCCGAGCTGGCTGCGACCGGAGGCCATGCCGCCACCGGCGTGACCGGCCCCGATCCAGTCCGCGGTGCCGGGGATCTCGGCAAGCAGACGTTTGACGTCGTCGGAGGTGGTGGCCTCCAGGGTGGCCATCGCGGCGGTGCCGACCAGGATGCCGTCGACCGGCATGGCGGGAGCGCCGTAGCTGCGGGACCATTCACCGGAGAGGTACTCGGCGGCCAGCTCGGGGGTGCCGATGCCGCCGCCGACGGCGAGC
The DNA here is from genome assembly GCF_054780975.1 of Tsukamurella serpentis. NCBI lineage: Bacteria > Bacillati > Actinomycetota > Actinomycetes > Mycobacteriales > Tsukamurellaceae > Tsukamurella > Tsukamurella serpentis. Next base: position 23,748 of record NZ_BAAGVH010000009.1, on the reverse strand, counting down.
ACCACGTTGGTGCGGTCACGCAGCTCGCCGTAGGTGGCGAGCAGCAGCTCGTCCAACTCCTCCCAGGAGTGGTGGCCACCGGCCTTACCGCCCTCGACGTGCACGATCACCGGGTACTGCGGGACCTCAGCGGCGATGCGCGCCACCTGGCGGATCTGCTCGACGGTGCCCGGCTTGAACGCCACGTACCGCATACCGGCCTCGGTGAGCTCCTCGACCAGAGCCGTGGCCTCCTCCAGCTCGGGGATTCCGGCGGTGATGATCACACCGTCGAGCGGGGCTCCCGCGGCGCGGGCCTTCTGCACGATCCGCTTCCCGCCGAGCTGCAGTTTCCACAGGTACGGGTCCAGGAACAGCGAATTGAACTGAGCGGCTCGGCCCGGCTCGAGCAGCGAGGTCAGCTTCTCGATGTTCTCGGCGAAGATCGGCTCGGTGACCTGGCCGCCGCCGGCCAGTTCGGCCCAGTGGCCGGCGTTGGCCGCCGCGGCGACGATGCCCGGATCGACCGTGGTCGGGGTCATCCCGGCGAGCAGGATGGGGCTGCGGCCGGTGAGCTCGGTGAAGCGGGTGGAGAGCACCGTCCGGCCGTCCGGCAGGGTGACCAGCCGAGGCGAGAACTCGGACCAGGCCTGCGGCAGTTCCGGCACACCGCCGGGCGAGAACAGGTTACGGGCACCGCGCAGGGTGGTGGCCGGCACCAGTCCGACACCGTGCCCGCGGGCCGGAGCGGAGGTCAGTTTGGTGGCGATGTCCTCGGGGCCGAGGTCGATCAGCCACTGCGCCCCCTTGGTGATCGCGGCATCGACCTCGGCGACCCAGTCCACGGACTCGACCAACACGGCGCCGGCCAGGCGCGCGGCGACCTCGGCGTCGAGGCCGCAGCGCTGCGCCCATTCGGAGACCAGGGTGACGCCCTCGGCGAGGGCCGGGTGATGGAAGCCGATGTCGACGGCGACGTCCTCGAACTTCGGGGCGAAGGCCGAGCCGCCGGTGAGCTTCTCCTTGCGCTTGGCCTCCTCCTCCTCGGCGACGGACTCGCAGAACTCGCGGAATCCGGCCAGCAACTTGGGGGTGCCGGTGAGCACGAAGGAGGTGCGGCTGTTGCGGACGGCCAGGACCGGCCCGCAGGCGTCGAAGGCGACGGTGGCGGTGAACTCGCCGAGCAACTGTTCGAGCTTGTCCTGGCGGACGCCGGACACGGACATCATCGGGGTCGCGCCACCGAGCGCGACCAGGCCGCGACGGCGGGCCACGACCCGTCCGGCGGCGCCGATCAGGCGGGCGATGGCGAGCAGATCGCCCTCGTTGCCCCGCGATGCGAAGGCGGAGACGGCGAGTTGGCCCTGCGAGTGGCCGATCGCGGCGACCGGTGGCACGTCCCACGGATCGAGTCCCTGCGCCTCCAGGCCATAGAGCGCCACCAGCTGGCTGAACAGCACACCGGGGACGGAGAAGACGGCACCGTCGACCTGCGGCGCGAGGGTGCGGCGCGGCTGCGGGGCCTCCTCGGACTCCTCGTCGGTGGTCTCGGCCTCGGCGGCGGCGATGGACGCATCCCGCCAGCGCATCGGGTCGAAGGTCAGGGCCTGCGCGCGAAGCAGTTCGGCACGTACCGGCTCGAGGACGCTGTCGGCACGCTCGACGAAGCCGTCGAACAGTTCGCGGTACTCGGGGTCGTCGGCGAGCCCGGTCTGCTCCAGCAGCGACACCAGTCCGGGCAGCCACGGCCCGCCCTGGCCGCCGAAGATCAGCGCGTACTTCTCCCCCGCTGCCAACCTGTCCACCAGCGCGTCGTTGCTCCGCGGGTTCTTCGCGGTGCGTGCATTCGCGGTGACGAAGTCGTCGACAGTCATGAATCTCCTCGGATCGGCTCGCTTGCGCACCGAAACACGGCACGTCCGCGGCAGGCCCGCGGAAACCCGTAGTACATGAGACCACAGGATTTGCGACACCTCTGACGTGCGCAGATGTAACCAGTGGGTATACCCGCGAGTAGCTACGAGTTATCGATTCACGGGTGTATTCGAATGGCGATACACCGGTGAATCAATGCTGGTACGTCGGTGCGTGACAGCGCTCACGGATGTTTCCCGCGAGTAGCAGTTGTTATCGAATCGTTATCTGACGGTGGGGGTCGACACGGCTCGGTACGCTGTGCTGATGCAGCCCGGAATGCAGCCCTCCGACCGTCCGGCCGCGGTCCCGGTTCCGGCGCCGGCGGCCGAGTTGGTCCGCTCCGCGGACTCGATCGTGGTGCTCACCGGCGCGGGCATGAGCCGCGAGTCCGGCATCTCCACCTTCCGCGAGGCGCAGACGGGCCTGTGGGAACGCTTCGATCCCGAGGAGATCGCCTCGGTCGACGGCTGGTCCCGCGACAACGCCCTGGTCTGGGGCTGGTACCAGTGGCGGGCGCACATCGCCCGCCGCGCCGAGCCCAACGACGGGCACATCGCGCTCGCCGAACTGGCCGCGGCGAGGGCGGTCTCGATCGTCACGCAGAACGTCGACGACCTGCACGAACGTGCCGGTTCCCGGGTGATCTCACACCTGCACGGCAGTCTGTTCGCGCCCCGCTGTGAGCACTGCGGCACCCCCTACCTCGGCGCGGACGCCTTCCTCCCCGACGACGACGATGTGCAGCCGAAGCTGCGCACCACCCCGCCGACGTGCATGCACTGCCTGTCGCTGGTGCGCCCGGGAATCGTCTGGTTCGGTGAGAACCTGCCGATGGACGCCTGGAGCCGCGCCGAGGCGGCCGTGCGCCTGGCCGACCTGGTACTGGTGGTCGGGACGTCCGGCATCGTCTACCCGGCGGCCCGGCTGCCGGAGATGGCCGTCGAGACCGGTATCCCGGTGATCGAGATCAACCCGGAGCGCACCGCCCTCAGCGCAGCCGCAGCTCTGCACTGGCCGGCGACCGCCGCGACGGCGCTTCCCGCCCTGGTTGCGGCGATCAACGCGGAGGCCTCCCACTCCTGACCTGCGGATCGTTCGAGCCGGCGGGCCGATCCGGGCGACTGTCGGCGGAGCCGTCGCCGCGCCATTGCCCGATCACCCCCGGCCCCACCAACGGCATCGGTCCGATGACCTCCTCGCCGTTGCGCTTATCGATGAGGTAGGCCGGGACCCGGTGCGGTCCCGGCCCCTGCCCACGCCCGCCCGTCCCGGCGGGCGGGACCCCGAACGGAGCGGCAGCAGAGCGGGCGCCGCCCGCGGGAACGCCCCCCGGAGCCGACCCGGACGAGCGCAGGAGCGACGGCTCCTGGCGCATCCCGAGCGGTGACGGTCCCTTCCCGAAGTCCCCGCCGCGCGTTGCCGGCATCCCCGGCACGGCAGTACCCGTCCCACGGGCCGGCGGCGAGGACGGCACCGACGCCGCCGGGGCGAGCAGGGACCCCGGCACACCCGGCTCGACCGGCTGCGCCCGCTCGAACGACTGCCCGGCCGGATCGCCGGCCCCGGCCTCCGACGCCGGATCGCCGGCGCTATCGCTGCCACCGGACCACGGAGCGCCCGGCCCGCCCTGGGACGGTACCGCCGCAGCGATCGGTGCCGGGGCAGCGCCCGCGGAAGGGGCCGCGGCGCCCTGTGGATCTCCGGATCGCGGTTCCGCCACAGGTGTCCCCGGTCCGCCGGAGCCCGCGGTACGTCCGGCGGAGTGGCCGGTAGCGGCGTCACCGGTATCGCCGCCTCCGGCGGAAGCGAGCACCGAATCCGATGGTGCGACGTCGCCGGAGGCCGCCGCCGCGTCACCGGTCCCGGGAGTCTGCGGCGGCCCCGGCTGATCGGTGCTCCGCATCTCCTGTAGGGACCCGCGCCCGATGTGCGTGAACGAGACACTGCCCGCGCGCTCGCTCAGCGGCATCGTCGAGGCGGCACCGGCGACCGGCGTGCTGTAGCCGGTCTGCAGCGCCGCGGCGATCTCCGCGCGGGCGTCGAACTCGGCCCAATTCGACCAGGGGATCCCCCGCATCCCCACCGGGTCGGGCAACTCGGCGAACCTGCGATTGGTCGTCGAGGCGGTGGACGAGAGCGACTGCACCCGTGCCACCAGTTTCTCCACCGAGATCCCCACCCGGTAGGAACGAGCGGCGTACCTGCCGATCACGTCGAACGACTCCGAACCGGCCTCCCCCTGCCACCGCGGGCGCAACGCGTCGACGTCACGCTCGAGCTCGGCGATGCTGTCGGAGAGCCGCTCACCGGCCTTGCCGATGGCCCGGGCATCGGCCGCGATCCCGGACGAGGAGAGGCCGCGTGCGAACGCCCGCACCTCGGAGAAGGACCAGCGGGCGAAGTCGGTCGCGTCGACGTTTCGGAAGTCCGTCACATCAATTGGACGCACCGGCGCCACATCCGGTTCCCCGGGGCACCGGGCTACCCTGGTCCGGGTGACCGACTCCATCGCCATGCCCGACCGCGACACCGTACTGTGCATGTCCTTGTCCGGGCGCCCCAGCAGCATCGGCACCAGGTTCCACAATTTCCTCTACCGGGAGCTGGGCCTGAACTACGTGTACAAGGCCTTCTCCACCACCGACCTGCCCGCCGCCATCGGTGGGGTCCGGGCGCTCGGGGTGCGCGGATGCGCGATCTCGATGCCCTTCAAAGAGGCGGTGATCGAGTTGATCGACGTGATGGAACCGTCGGCGCTGGCCATCGACTCGGTGAACACCATCGTCAACGACGACGGAGTGCTCCACGCGCACAACACCGATTACGCCGCGGTCGCCTCTCTGCTCGCCGCGAACCGGGTCGACCCGGGGCTGCCGGTCGCCGTCGCCGGTTCCGGCGGTATGGCCAAGGCGGTGGTCGCGGCGCTGCGCGATCACGGCTGCACCGAGGTCACCGTCGTCGCCCGGAACGCACGGGCCGGCTCGGTCCTGGCCGAGGCCTACGGGTTCACGCACTCCGAGACCACGCCGCCGGCCCGGGTGCTGGTGAACGCCACCCCGATCGGCATGGCGGGCGGTCCGGCGGCCGAGCAGTCACCCTTCGAGGCCGCGCTGGTGGCCCGGGCGGACACCGTCTTCGACGTGGTGGCGATGCCTCCGGACACCCCGCTGGTCCGGGCCGGTGTTGCCGCCGGTGCGACGGTGATCACCGGCGCGCAGGTGATCGCGCTCCAGGCGGCGGAACAGTTCGTGCTGTACACGGGGGTGCGGCCGGCCCCGGAACTGATCCGTCGCGCCTCGGAGTACTCCCGCGCCTGACGCAACGGTCCCGGTTCACGCGTGGGTTCGTCCCGGTGCACCGGGCTCCGACCCGTTCGGCCTATTCGGTGTCGATGTCGAGCCCGACCGGCTCCCACAACTCCACCGAGCCGTCGTCGGCGCGCTCACCCACCGTCAGCGCCCGCTGCAGCGTCATCGGCGCGACCCCGCGACGATCCAACCCCTTGAGCACCACGGACATGGCCGCATCGGCGTCGGTGGCGAAGACCGATTCGCGCACCCGCACGAACTCCCAGCCGCACCGCCGGAGCTCGCGCTCGCGTTCGATGTCGGAACGGGCCTGCTCCGGGGTCGAGGCGTAGTCGGCACTGTCGCACTCGACGGCCAGGCGCCCCTGCTCGCCGGTGACAACCAGGTCGATCACCCGGTTGTTCACCGTGACCTTGGGGTTGACGTGATAGCCCATGTCCCGCAGCCGCACGAAGACGTGCTGTTCGAAGAGGGTGTCGAAGGGTTCGACCCGTCGGTCCACCGGCACGTCCGCCGGCATCGGCTCGGCGACCTCGACATCGGCGCGGGTCATGTACCGCAGCAGCGAGGCCCGCAGGTCCGCCGGCTTGAGGTCCTGCTCGTCGACGGAGCTGAACAGCCACAGCTGATCGCGGGCGCGGGAGGCCGCGACGTTGAACCGGCGCTGGAAATCGCGGCCGGTGAGAGCGCGGAACCGGTAGTCCGGGGAGACCACCATCGACAACAGCACCACGTCGCGCTCGTCGCCCTGGAAGTCCGGGGGCGTACCCACGCGCAGCCGCCGCGCATCCCACTCGTCGGGCTCGATCACCTCCCGCAGGCGGCGGTACAGCTCATCCACCTGGCCCTGCCCCTGCAGCACGATCACACCGAAGGTGCGCCCGGCGTACAGCGGGTCGGCGAAGCAGCGGGCGAGCTGATCGACGATCGCCTGCGCCTCCAGTGGGTTGCTGATCCGGGTGCCCTCACCCTGAACCCGCCCTGCCGGGACGTGCGTGACCCGTAGCGGGACGGGGCGGTCGGCTCCGTAGTGCCGCACCGGGATCAGCGGTGCGTCGCCGTAGAATTGACGAGAGCTGAAGTCGATGATCTCCGGCATGCAGCGGAAGTGCTCACGCAACCGGACGGTGTGCCCGAACCGGGTACGCAGCAAGGTGAACAGGCTCGACCGCGGGGTCAGCGAGTCCCGGAGGAAGGGCGGGATGTCCGGCAGCTGCGCGTCCAGGCGAGCGAAGACGTCGTCGAGGCTCACGCCGGTGTACGCCGACGGTGCGCACTGGTTCTCGTCGCCCACCACGATCACCCGCGGCGCCAGCCACAGCAGGAACGAGCTGGTGATGTCGGCCTGGCTCGCCTCGTCGACGATCACCACGTCGAAGGCATTGCGCTCGGGCGAGATCGAGGCGACCACCTGCGAGATCGGCATGATCCACGCGGGGACCGCCGATTGCGCCTGGCGCATGGCCTCGCGGGCGGCTACCCGGAACCGTTCGGCGTGCCGGCCGGAACCGCGGCCGATGGACGCGACGTGGTCCCGGTAGGCGTGCAGAGCCTGGATCTCGTCGAAGGTCATGCGGCGCAGGCACTGCCGCCATGCGCTCGCCGTCGCGATCAGGGTCGTGTAGTGCGCGACGTCCTGTTCCGCGGCCTGGAGATCGGCTTCGAGCTGGGCGTCGTCGGCGGGGTGCACCCGGCCTGCGGCCCAGGTGACCGCGCGCCGCCAGGACCACGCCTGCGCCAGATCCGGTACCCGCGCGTCCCAGGCCGGATCGTCGGCCGTCCGGGCCACCAGCTCGAACAGAGCCGGAGCCTTGGCCCGCAGCCGCAGCGCCAGCAGGTCCAGGGCACCGCGGTCGTCGCGCTCGGCGCGGGCGGCGTCCCAGGCGCGGCGGGCGTCCCGGATCGGGGCGTAGGAGTACTGGCGCAAGGCCGCGACCAGTGCGTCTCCCTCGGGGGACGGTCCGCGTTCGACGATCTCCTGCACCCGCACGCGGACCGCGTTGAGCCGGCTGTGCGCCTCACGTGCGCCCGCGGCGGCGGAGATCGCCACCACCTGGCGGGCGACCCGCTCGGTCTCGGCGAGGTCCTTGGGACGGGGGCACTGCTCGGACAGCCGCTGCATCTCGACCACGAGCCGGTCGCGCTCATCGACCAGTCGGGCCACCGTGCGCGCCCGGAGCAGTTGATCGGCGGCCTGGCTCAGTCGCTCGGACCGCCCACGGGTCGCGGTGCGGCCAGTGGGGTCAGCGGCGGGGGCCTCCAAGCCGAGTGCGGTGAGCACCTCTCCGACCTCACCGATCACGTCCTCGACCTTGAGGTGCTCGGAGACGGCCCGCAGCCGCTCGGCGTCGACGGACTCGTCACCGTCGACCTCGATACCGAGACCGGTTTCCTCGAAGGCCTTCTGCTCGGGCCTGCGGAAACGCCGCCGGGGCGTGTTCCCGGCCCCCAGGTGCCGGGCGTAGGTGTCGATGGCGGCCCGGTCGTTGGCGTCCGGGGTGTCGCTGAGCTGCACGACAGCGCCGCCCAGCGCCTTATCGGCCTCGCGGGCGGCGACGATCCGATCGTCGCACCCGCTCAGCCGCGAGGCGAGGTGTGCGCGGTCTCCGATCAGCATGTCCTCGGCCAGCAACTGCGCCGACGGTGGGTAGCGGCGCACCCGGTCGGTGAGCTCGGCGATCACATCGGCCCGGGCCCGGATCACGCCGAGCCGGTTGGCGTCGACCCCACCGAGGGCGTGCGCGAGGGCACCGTCGACGCTCCCCTGGGCCAGCGGGGATCCGGAGACCAGCGCGCACAACTGCTCCACTTGGTCGGCGTCGGGCACTTCGGCGGAGAGATCGGGCAGGCTGTGCGTGAGGCGGCGGGAGAACCGTTCGTCGTTGCGCCGCAGCAGTGCGACCAGTCGCTCGAACTCGCGGGTGTCCAGCGGCGGGACAGCGCCGTCGACCGGCCCGGGTAGCCAGGAGTGCTGTTCGGCGTCGCGGCGCACCTGCGCCACGATCTGTGCCGGCTTGCCGGAGTACGCGGAGGTCACCCAGTCGGAGTCCTCGGTCTCGGCGGTGCGCAGCGCCCATACCCTGCGCAGGAGTTCCTCGCGGTGCTCGATCGCGCGATCGCGCTTGGCCCGCAGATCACGCAGTTCGGCGTCCGCGAGCGCCTCGGAGTAGGTGGACTTGCGGGTGGCGATCTCGGTGACCGAAGCGGCGAGCGAGGCGGAGCCGTCCTTGGTGACGTCGGTGACCGAGACCACCAACTGGCGCAGCTCCGGCGGGAGCTTGTCCTCCAGGACCGCGAGCGCCTGCGCCTTCTCCGACACCACCAGCACCCGCTGGCCCTTCGCGAGCAGCGCGGAGAGCAGGTTGGCGATGGTGTGCGTCTTACCGGTACCGGGCGGCCCCTCGACCACCACACCGGAATCGGCGCCCATGTGCGCGAGGATGTCCCGCTGCTCGACGTTCGACGGGAGCACGTAGTACGCCTCGTCGAGCAGTTCCAGCGGGCTGATCGCTCCCTCGCTCGCCAGCGATCGCAGCCGCTCCTGGGAGCTGACCGATTCCACCAGCTGGGCCAATCCGACGGGGACGGTGTTCCCCGGATCGCTCACGTCGGCCTTCATCGCGTCGTAGAAGCCGAGCAGCGGCGCCGAACCGCGGGTGCGCAGCACCAGGGCGGGTGCGAAATCGACGTGTGCTCCCGCACTTCGTGAGGTGTTCTGCAGCCAGGTCTCGGCGAACTCGGCACAGGCCGGGTCGACGACGGTGCGCACCGTCTCCCGCAGTTCGGTCTGTAGGTCGGAGGAGCCGCTGAGGTCGAAGCCGGGGAGCCCGGCGAGCAGCATCGAGTCCTCGATGCGGGGTGTGGAGTCACGGGGCAGGATCACGCGCAGCCGCTTGCCGCGGCGGTCGCGTTCGAGCAGGACCGGCTGGGTCAGCAGATGCGCACGCACCCCGACCTCGCCGTCGCGGGCGGTGAGCAGGCACGAGGCCAGCACCAGTTCCACCGATTCGGGATGGTCGGTGAGCTCGTCGAAGACCCGGAGCAGCCGCGCGTGCGCGGAATCGGGCGCATCGTCGCGCGGGACGGTGAAGATGGTGCCGCCGGGCCGGGCGTCGGCGTCCCAGCTCTCGGTGAGCGCGCCCTCGCCGGTCAGTGGGAGCACCGCCAGGTGGTCGCTGAGGTCGCGGGCCACGACGGTGCGCGAACGGATCAGCTCGTCCAGGTACTGCAGTAGCCGGACGACGCGATCCCGACGACCACCCGGGCCGTCGCCCTGATCACCGGCGTCGCTCATGTGCTCCTCACGTCTGTCGGGTCGGCACGCCGACTCCCGGCGCCACCCGATCGGGCTACACCTTGACTGAAGGTTAATACATGTCGGCGCAGATCCGACAGGTCGCTACTTCTTCCGGCCTGCGCGGAAACGGGCCTTTCCACCCGGACGCCCCGTCGGCGCACCCGGGTCCGGCTCGATGTTGATCAGCTGCCCGGAGATGCGGGTGCGCTCGAGCGCGTCGAAGACGTCCCGGCCCAGATCGTCCGGCAGCTCGACGATGCTGTGGTCCGGGCGGATGCTGATATGCCCGAAGTCGCTGCGCCGCAGGCCGCCCTCGTTGGCGATGGCTCCGACGATCTGCGACGGGGTGGCGTGCTGCCGCTTCCCGACGGCGATCCGGTACGGCATCATCGGCCGCCCGGTCTTGCGATGCACCGACGGCTCCCGGTCGCGGTCACGGTCGCGGCCCCGGCCCCGCTCCGGACGATCGCCGTGATCACGATCACGATCACGGCGGTCGCGGTTGTTGCGCTCGCGCTCCGGCGGGTCGGGCTTGAGCAGGAACGAGGCACCGTCGCGCGATTGCAGTGCCAGTGCCGCGGCGACGTCGACCAGCGGCACGTCGTTGGCGGCCACGTAGTCCTCGATGAGTTTGCGGAACAACTGGACGTGGTCGTTGGACAGGTTCTCGGTGATGGATTCGCCGAACTTCTCCACGCGGTGCGCGTTGACGTCCTCCACCGAGGGCAGCCCGATCTCGGCGAGCGGCTGCCGGGTGGCCTTCTCGATGGCACGCAACAGGTGTCGCTCGCGCGGGGTGACGAACAGCAGGGCGTCGCCCTTGCGCCCGGCGCGACCGGTGCGGCCGATGCGGTGCACGTACGACTCGGTGTCGTGCGGGATGTCGTAGTTGACGACGTGGCTGATCCGCTCGACATCCAGGCCGCGGGCGGCGACGTCGGTGGCGACCAGGATGTCGACCTTGCCGTCCTTGAGCTGGCCGATGGTGCGTTCGCGCTGGGCCTGCACGATATCGCCGTTGATCGCGGCGGCGGCGTGGCCGCGGGCGCGCAGCTTCTCGGCGAGTTCCTCGGTGGCCGACTTGGTGCGGACGAAGATGATCATCCCGTCGAACTCCTCGACCTCGAGGAGCCGGGTGAGCGCGTCGAGCTTGCGCTGGTGCGCGACCTGCAGGTACCGCTGCGTGATGTTCGACGCGGTGGCCGTCTTGGCCTTGACCGTCACCTCGACCGGATCGTGCAGGTACTTCTTGGAGATCTTGCGGATCGCCGGCGGCATGGTGGCCGAGAACAGTGCCACCTGCTTGAACTCGGGGGTGTCGGCGAGGATCCGCTCGACGTCCTCCTGGAAGCCCATGGTGAGCATCTCGTCGGCCTCGTCGAGCACCAGGAACTCGAGCTCGGACAGGTCGAGCGTGCCCTTCTCCAGGTGGTCGATCACGCGGCCGGGGGTGCCGACGATGATCTGCGCGCCACGACGCAACCCGGACAGCTGCACGCCGTAGCTCTGGCCGCCGTAGATCGGCAGCACGGTGATGTCCGGCATGTGCACGGAGTACTTGCCGAAGGCCTCGGAGACCTGCAGCGCCAGCTCCCGGGTGGGCGCCAGGACCAGGGCCTGCGGCTTGCGGCTGGCACCGTCGATCTTGGAGAGCACCGGGACGGCGAAGGCCGCGGTCTTACCGGTGCCGGTCTGTGCGAGTCCGACGACGTCGCTGCCGGAGAGCAGGGGCGGGATGGTGGCGGCCTGGATCGGCGAGGGGTTCTCGTATCCGACCTCGGCGAGGGCGCGCAGCACACGCTCATCGATACCCAGGTCCAGGAAGGACACCGGTTCGGTCACGCCTTCGGGCGTCCGCTCGGCGGTGTCGGCTGCGGCGGGGGCGGTGCGCTCAGCACCAGATTCTTCAGACATTGTTTTCCCAGCATATGCCGTATTCCCCGGTCACGCGAAACACCAGCGGATTCGGACATTGTTCGATAGATTGCAAAGCGCTCCCTATCGCCGACGAATACAGGACTCCCCCTTGCGCATCGAGGCCACCGCTGCCACCCGCTCCCACGCCCCGTCGGACAACCTGACCACCCGGGTCCGCGTTCTGGCCGAACAGGCCCCGGGCACCGAACTGTTCCTGCGCCCCACCGATTCCGGCTGGACAGCGGTGACCGGGCGTGAGTTCAACACCTTGATCACCGCCGTGGGCAAGGGACTGATGGCGCGCGGGGTGCGATCGGGCACCCGGATCGCGCTGATGAGCCCCACCCGGTTCGAGTGGGCCGTGCTGGATTACGCGAACTGGGCGATCGGCGGTTCGACGGTGGCGGTGTACGAGTCGAGCTCCCCCACGCAGGTCGAGCACATCCTCACCGACTCGGCCTCGGTCGCATTGATCACCGATAGCCGGGCGACCGCTGAGCGGATCGGTTCCGGGGTGCCGTCCGGCGTCGAGGTGATGGTGATCGACGAGGGCCTCCTCGATGCCCTCACCGAGGCCGGTGCGACGATCAGCGATGCCGATTACGCCGACCGGGTCGCATCGGTCACCGCCGATGCCGAGGCCACCCTGGTGTACACCTCGGGTACCACCGGTCGGCCCAAGGGCGTGGTTCTCACGCACGACAACCTGCTCTCCGAGTACGACGCCATTCACAACGGCCTGAGTCAGATGACGGAGCCGGGAGCCAGCACGGTGATGTTCCTGCCGCTGGCGCACATCTTCGCCCGTGCGATCTCGGTCGCGGCCGTCCAGCACGGCATCCGGGTTGCGCACACCTCCGATCTGGCGAACCTGACGACGCTGTTCGCAGAGCTCAAGCCCTCGTACATCCTCAGCGTGCCGCGGGTGTTCGAGAAGGTCTACAACACCATGGGCGCCAAGGCCGAGGAGGCCGGCAAGGGGAAGATCTTCCACGCCGCCGTGGAGACGTCGATCGCGTACAGCAAGGCGCAGGACGAGGGCGGCGCCGGCCTGCTGCTCAAGGCCAAGCACGCCCTGTTCGACAAGCTGGTGTACTCCAAACTGCGGGTGGCACTGGGCGGCCGCTGCACGTGTGCGGTCTCCGGCGGCGCTCCGTTGGGCGCCCGGCTCGGGCACTTCTTCCGCGGCGCGGGCGTACCGGTGTACGAGGGTTACGGCCTGTCCGAGACCAGTGCTGCGATCACCTGCAACTCCCCGTCGGATCAGCGGGTCGGCACCGTGGGCCGGCCGCTGCCCGGGCAGGAGGTCGCGATCGCCGAGGACGGTGAGATCCTGCTGCGCGGGCCGGTGGTCTTCGGTGGCTACTGGGGCCTGCCGCAGGCGAGTGCGGATGCGATCGTCGACGGCTGGTTCCACACCGGTGACCTCGGCTTCCTCGACGAGCAGGGGTACCTGTCGATCACCGGGCGCAAGAAGGAGATCCTGGTGACGGCGGCGGGTAAGAACGTCGCGCCGGCCCAGACCGAGGACGCCCTGCGCCAGCATCCGCTGGTCTCGCAGGCGATCCTGCTGGGCGATCAGCAGCCCTTCGTCGGCGCGCTGATCACACTCGATCCGGAGGCGCTGCCCGGGTGGCTGCACGCCCGCGGGCTACCGGAGATGACGGTGCCGGAGGCAGCACGGAACGAGACCCTGCTGGCCGAGATCGGATCAGCGGTGGCCACGGCGAATGCCCTGGTGTCCAACGCCGAGCAGGTGAAGAAGTGGAGCGTGCTGACCAATGACTTCACCATCGACGGTGGCGAACTGACGCCTACCTTGAAAGTCAAGCGCACGGTGGTGATGGACAAGTACGCCGACGACGTGAACGCGATCTACAGCTGACCGGTCAGAGGTCGAACCGGGCCTTGATCTCGTCGGAGTTCTTCTTCTCGAAGTAGAAGCCGAGCAGCGGGATCGTCCCGGCGAGCAGGGTGAGCAGGAACCGCGGCGCGGGCCAGCGCACCTTGACTCCGAGGTCGAGCGTGAAGATGAGGTACACGAAGTACCCCCAGCCGTGGATGATCGCGACCAGCGAGAGCCAGCCCGGCATGGGCCAGTCGAAGGCCGGTGCCAGTAGGTACTTGTAGATCATCTCCGCACACAGGATCAGGAGGAAGTAGCCGGTGAAGTTGGCCATGATCCGGTACCGGCCCAGGGCCGCCTTCACCTGGTTGCGACGCTTCTCGGCGAGCTGCTCCGCAGTCAACGACGGGGCCTTGGTCACTTCTTCTCCTCGGTGTGCTCGCTCGCCGCGAGGTCGGCGAGGAGGCGGTTGTACTCGTCGTGCGCCGGATCGTCCGGCGCGAACTCCGGTTGCGCCGGTGCGCTCGGCCGGCTGGGCAGGAATCCCTCGGGGATCGCGGTGAGCGTCCCCGCCGTGGGTCCGGCCGTGGCGGTATCGACCGAGGCGCCGTCACCGGCCTCGGCGAGCCGTTCCTGGAGGTCGGCCTCGTCCTCGAGTTGGACGAAACGCTTGTAACCCCAGAGGAAGGCGAACGCGAACAGCGGCCACTGCAGGGCGTAGCCGAGGTTGCGGGCCGAGCCTGCGCTGGATTCGAAGCGTCCCCACTGCCACCATCCGAGCACCAGGCAGGACACCGCCGCGATCACCACGAAGGCGATGAGAGCGGGACGGTGACGACGACGTTTCACGCCTTCGACGGTACCCGTCCGCTCACGATTGTCCGAAAACCGGTATCGTGACCGTCGCTGCATCGCCGGTTCGCGCGGTCGCATGCGCCCGTGGCGGAATTGGCAGACGCGCTGGATTTAGGTTCCAGTACCTCCGGGTGTGGGAGTTCAAGTCTCCCCGGGCGCACCCATCATATACGCAGGTCAGACTACATTTCGACCCCCACCGGAACATCTGTTGGGCACATATTGGGCACACTTCTGCGTGACGGTCGGCGTGGTGGCACACGACAGACTGGCGACGATCCTCGCGTCCAATGCGGCGGTGGTTCGCACCCCGACGCCCAGGGTCGCCCGGTAGTGCTCATGCAGCAGCTCAGAGAGGTCCATACTCATTGGACGCACCAGCGGGGCGTCTGGTTCCTGAAACACGAAAAGCGGCCCCCGACCAGAACGGTCGGGGGCCGCACACGTGTCGGCGGGGAGGCTACTGGTGCCACTCCGACAGCGGCTTCCACGGCGGCATCTCACAGCCCTTCTCCGCAGCGCGCACCGCCACCTCCCGGTGATGCGGCTGATCGACCTGCGTGTACCAGTCCATGAACCGGCCCATCTCCGACTCAGCTGCCTCAGCGCGCCGCTGGTGCCGCGCCGCCATCGCCTCGAAAGCATCCCGATCCGCCGTCAACGCCGACACCTGATGAGTGTCCGCGTCAGCACGCTCCCGGCGCCGCTGCTCCCCCCGCGCCCGCCACCGCCGGCCCAGCGGACCCAGAACCTTCGCCCACGGCTCCGACGCCTCCGACAGAAACTGCCCCAGCAGCTTCAAGCCGAGGCCGATGGTGACAGCCAAGACCAGCCACCCCGGGGTGTCAGCCGGCAGATTGATGCCCATCGACAGTCCTCTCTCTCGCGATCTGCCGGTCCCGCCACGCATCCAGTGACGCGTCACCGAGGATGGAGTGCGCGACAGCGGCGATGAAAAGCCAGTCGGTGACGGTCCGCCACCCGTACACACCCGACGCGGACGCCATCGCGGTCACCGTCCCGGTGACGGCGGCGGCGAGGAGCACCCAGGACGCTGCCCGCCACCGGCGCAGACGCCAGTGCGCCACCACCACGGTGATCGCAGCGGCGATGAGCGCGGTGATGCAGGACGCGACGATCAGGACACTCGGGACGGTGCGGATCAGCTCCGCCAGGGACAGGAGTGCGGCGACGGAGAAGATCCCGTACAGGCCGACACCGACAGCGTGTGAGAGGGCGGTGATCGGGTACCGGGTCCACGCCAGCCCGGCGAGCCCGGACAGCCCACTGGCGAGGAACAGGACACCCCAGGTGTGGAGGGGTAGGACTTGTTCGACGGCGGATAGGAGGGCGGGGCCTTCGTACGGTGGGGTGAGGTAGTCGAGGCCGCGGTAGATCATCGCGAGGAAAAGCGCGGCTTGGAGGACGGCGATCTCGGGGTAGACGAGGACGACGCGCAGCCTGACGAGGCTGCTGATGGTCCCGGGCATTACGCCGCGTGCCGGCCGTAGGTGTCCGGCAGCGCGGATGCCGACTCTCGATCGCCGACACCGCTAGACACGATCGACGTGAGGTAGCTCAGCAGTGTGGCGGTGCCGACCACCGCGCCCGCGGCCGGCCAATTGAGACTGAGCACGGTCACGTCGGCGGCGAACACACCGATCGCGGACTGTGCGGCGGTCTTGATGGCGCGCTCGGTGGCGTCACGCCAGAACTTCTTCGTGAACATCAGATTCCTCCGTATCGGATGGCGAGCTTGAAAGTGAGCACCGCCGACAAGGTGGCGGCGGTCGTGTACAGGCAGGTGTGCCAGGTGTGCGTGAACCACGAGCCGGCGACGAGGTGAAGCAGCTCGGCCCGCTGCGGCCCGGTCACGCCACGTCCCGAGTGCAGACACGACCATCACGGACCAGGGCTTTCAGGTCATCGAGAGCGAGGCCGAGGAGGATCTCCCGGGAGCCGTGGCCGTCGGCGTTGTCGATGACGACCACCGGGGTCTGTGGGCGGCGGCCGTCGGTGAGGTGCTCGTAGAACTCCACCACCTGTGCGAGGGCGGCCGGGTCCTGCTGGACGTCCCGCTCCTGGTAGGGGATGCCGTACCGGTCGAGGGCCTTCTTCATGCCCCGGCAGGGCTGGCAGCCGGGCTGCGTGTACACAGTGGCGTGGGCGCTCATTTCGGGGCCTTGAATCCGGCGATGCCGAGCTTCTCCCCGATCACGGCGACCGCGTCGACGACAGTGCGACCGCCGAGCTGATCCCACCCGGGGTACTGGCCGGCGTCACGGCCACCAGTGATCTGCTCGCGGGTGTCCTTCACGTCCGACCCGATGGGGCCGACGTAGGTGGCGAGGCACTCGTAGATGAGGGTTTTGAGCTGGTCAGCGTTCATGTCGAGGATGTCCTTTCCCGGCAGCAGCCGGTCTCCGAGTGCGCGGCAGCGGTTCCACCGCGCTCGTCTGTCATCGAGGCCGTTCAGGCCGCCGTTGATGGCGCGGGTGACGCCTTCGAGGTCACTGGCGTCGCACATGGCGTTGATGCCGGGGCGGGCGACGACCCAGTACCAGGACGCGGCGAGGAATCCCCACCGCGGTTCGTCCCTAACCAGCTGGGGGTTGTCCTCGAAGTAGGTGGGGGACGGCACCATTCCCTGGCTGTGGCACCACTGGGAGAATCGGCGGAAATTCGCGCGGCCGGTGAGCTGGATCGGTCCGGAGCCCTTGTACCGTCGGCCGTCGCCCGGCTGTGTGTTGCCGAGGTCGGCGCGCCACTCGTACTGGGAGCCGTCCGCGATCTCCGCCATGTAGACCAGGCCGGCCGATTCGTGGCCGAGCTGCGCGGCGAACATCGCCGCCCGGTTCGCAGTGGTGATCTCGGCGGCCTGCATGGCGCCGATGTAGCCGGGGAGCATCTGCTCGGCCCGGGCCAGTGGGCAGCCCATCGCCTGCGCGAGAGCAGCAGCGTCGATCCCCACCGGTGCGGGTGGAGTGTCGCCGGGGTAGAGAGCGCCGTCGAGCAGGCCGCGCCAGTCCTTCTTCGCGCCCGGGTTGTAGGCGTACGGCATGTAGGAGATGTGGCAGTGCGGAGCCACACCACCGTTCGTGTTGCTGTTCGGGTTGACGCGTGCGATCCGCTGCCCCGCCCGCACCTGGTCACCGACGCCGACCTCGCGGATCAGATGCCCATACTCGAATACTCCGCCGCCCTGGGAGTCGTCGGAGTCGATGACGAGCCACCCCGCGGGGTCGGGGCCGCCGTAGCCGGACGCCGCGCCCGCGTAGATGACGGTGCCGGACTGCACCGCGTAGATGGGCCGGCCCGCGGACCCGCCGGGCCAGCCGAAGTCGATGCCGGTGTGGAATCCGCCGTCCCGAGGGCCGAAGGGGCTGGTGATCTGGTACCCGCGGTCGAGCGGGTGAAATCGGGTGGTCATGGCCGCAGCACCCCCGCGTCGATGGCGATGTCCCGGGCGAGCTCCTGAATGTAGGTTCGGCCGGAGGGGGTCTTCTCGGTCCCGTACGCGCAGTGCCGGGCCGGATAGCCCAAGCCTTGGTCGACGGTCCGCTTCACCACGTCCGGCAGCCCCACCACGGTCGCCGGGTTGTTGATCAGGCGCAGCAGCCACGGCAGGTTCTGCCACGCCCGGCGCTTGATCTTGCCGAGCAGATCGTTCATCAGCTGTTCCGCGTCGTCGAGGCCCGCGAACCCGACGAACTCTGTGGCGTCGGCGAAGGTCCGCACGAGGTTGTCGGGGTAGGCGTCGGTGATGATGTCGTCGGGGAGGCTGTACCAGCGGGCCACGCCGATCCGCCGCTGCCCGGCGATCCCGAACCCTGTGAACTGCTCCTGCGGCTGGTAGCGGCGCTGCCCGGGTGCCCCGGTGCGGTTGGCGCCCGCGGGTCGCAGCGGATCGGACAGCAGGTAGCCGCAGGGCACGTCATCGCGGGCGTCGGTCACATCCCCCGCCGCCCATGCGCCCTGGCTGTACCCGACCACCCGGCCGCCGCCAAGGGTGTCCAGGAGGCGGTTGGCGTGGGTTTTCGCCTGCGCGATCGAATCACCGTTCGACTGCGGATTCGCGTACTGGGAGGCGTGGGTGGTGGAGTGATGCCGGAATTGGCCGGGGGCGAGGCGATCCAGCTCGCGGGCCACACCGGAGAGCATCCCGGCCGGGTACCCGTTCGGGGCTGGGGGCGGTTCGTTGGCGCCGCGGATGTACACGATGTCTCGGTTGGTCATGGGTTTCTCCGTTCGGGTACGGCTGAGCCCCTGCGCCGTAAGCTGGCGCAGGGGCTCAAAAAGGACGACTACTGTTCCTTGTGGCGGGTGCGTGGGGTGACGTCGATCGGCACCGCCTCCGCGTTGCTGGTGAGTGACGAGTCGAGGTCTGCGGACCACAGGTACGTGGTGCCCGCGGGGTTCCACACGCTGTAGCTGCGCGCGGTCTTATTCGGCGGCAGGCTGTACCCGCACTTCGAGCCGGCCGCGACCGCGTACCCGGCGTCAGCGCCGGACCCCATCGCGGACGCGCCCCACGTGGTCGCGGCGCTCGCGGGTGTCGTAGCGATCGGTGCCGCGGTGCCCGCACCTGATGCGGCGTGCACGGTGGCGCGGTCCTGCTCGTGGACCTTGATGACGTTGCCGAGGCTCGCCTTGTAGTCGCAAACCTGCTTGTTGACGGTGTCTGTTGCTGGCATGGTGTTGTCTCCGTTCAGGATTGACGTGCGTAGAAGGATGCGCGGCCGTTGCCACCCGGGCCGCCGCGGGTGCGGGACCCGAAGAATCCGCCGTTGCCGCCCGCCCCGCCGCCACCGGGGGCATTGCCCGCGCCCGCGTTACCGGTGCCACCAGCGCCAGACGGATAGTTCTGGCCGGCCACCGAGGTCGCGGTTGAGCTGGCGCCGTTCTGCCCCGACGCGACGGTCCCCGAGCCGCCAGGTGAAGTGATGCTGCCGCTCCCCCAGTCCGCGGTGGTGTCACCGCCGGCGTTCGGGGCAGCACTGTCGGAGTTCGCGGCCTGCGCACCACCCGCGCCTACGGTGCCAGTGATCGTCGATTGCGACCACGGGATGTCGACGCCGCGCTCGAGGGTGCGCACCACGTAGATCGCGGCGTTGCCCCCCTTTCCTGCTGCACCGCCCGCACCGTTGCCGGTCTGGCCGGATGCGGCGCCGCCGATGATCACCTGGTCGATGAACCGGGACCAGCCGGGGATGTTGTAGGTGTACGCGCCGGTGGCGGTGATGTCGGTGCGCGCGGGCGCGTGCGCAGAGAACGCGGACGCCGCGGCGCCATCGCCGGTCGCGGTACCGCCGCCGGCGAGGTGCGCGAGGACCGCGGCGGCGCTGTCGCTGATGCTGATCCCGGTGCCCTGCAGGTGAGCGAGGACGGTGGCCGCGGCGTCGCTGAGGCTGGTGCCGACGCCCGTGAGTGGGAACGCTGCGCGGCCTGCGCTGTCGCCGAGGCTCGTACCGGTGCCGATCAGATGCGCGAGGACGGTCGCGGCGCTGTCGCTGAGCGGCGTGCCGGTGCCGATCAGATGCGCGAGGACGGTCGCGGCGCTGTCGCCGATACTGGTCGCGGTACCGAGGGAGCTCATGGCTACCCGGGCTGCACCATCTCCGATGCTGGTGCCGGTGCCGATGAGCTGCGCGACGCCATCCCACCCGGGGACGCCGCCGCCGGTCTCGCGAGGTGGCCCCTCGGGGGACCAGCCGAGTCGAGCCGGCCGCACGCGCGTCTCGGGGTGTGGGGTCCAGGGCATCAGGGCACCAACCAGGGCATCGCCTCACGGACCAGCGCGGCGGGGCTGCGCCACCAGTGGCCGTCGCGGTAGACGCACAGGTCATCGCCGTTCTCGTGCACGGCGTACATGTCCGAGTGCGAAGCGGGCAGCGGATCGAAGGTGCCGACGTAGTGGTACGCGGCGTCGTCGCCGGGCGCGACGTCGCTCACACCGGTTCCTCGAAGACGTAGAAGGTGATCTCGCCCGGGCCGCCCGCAGCACCGTTGCCGGTGCCACCGCCGAGGCCGGTGTACGGCGACCCTCCCCCGCCGCCACCACCACCGCCGGGATTGCCGCCCGGCGCGCCGTCGCCGGACAGCGTCGTGGAGTTCGGTCCGGCGTATCCGCCGCCACCGCCTGGGGCTCCGAACCGGTACACGGGGTCCGTGCGGGCGGCGGGACCTGCGGCGGCGTTCGTGGTGGAGCCGCCGAGCCAGCCGCCCGAGGACCGGCCACCTGCACCGCCGACGCCGCCCGCGCAGGACTCGCCGCCCTCGCCGTCGCCGCGGCTGTACGACTTGCCGGTGACCGCGCCGTTGCTGTCGGTGGTGATGTCCTTGAGCAGCGCGTCACCTCCGCGGCCGCCGCGGCCGGGCTTGGTCTCCAGTCGGACGGGAATGGCGCCGACGAGCTTCGCGAACGCGGCGCCCATCGTGGCCTCGGCGAACACGATCGCGCCGTTCATGACGCGCGTCGCGCTGGGCATGGCGCCGGGGCCGGTCGACGTGGCCCCGGCGCCACCGTTCGCGACGACGACCGACAGGCTAGCCGGCATATCGGCGGGCAGAACCTCGATGTAGAAGGCGCCACCGTCGATGCCGTCCGCGGCGCCCTGCCCGTTGCCCTTCGCAGCCTTGCCGCCACCCTGGCCTGCGCCGATAACGTGGATGCCGAACTTGGTGATCTTCTTCCCGGACGACGGTGCCGGCCGGTTCCAGGTGTAGCTGCCCGGGGTGTAGACCGTGCGGGTGATCGTCTCGTCGGGGTTCACGACCACAGTAGTGAGGGCCGAGGACGCGACCGCGGACACGGACTCTTGTGCGCCGGTGGCCGTCGACCGGACCCCCAGGAACGCGTTGATCAGGCCGTCGAGAGCGGGGATTCCCGTCGACGGGGCGGTGCCGTTGTTCCCTGCGGCGGTGAAGCCGCTCAGGAACTTCGTCCAGTCCGCCTTCGGGAGCAGCACGCCGAGCGCGTCATCGAGACCGGCGACCAAATCCTTCGGGATACTCGACCCCGGCCCGAAGACCTTCGCCACCTCCGTCTCGAAATGCGAAAGAGAGAACCCTGACCCGACGAGCCCGCGTCCGTTCATGAACCGGTCGATAGTCTGCTGCGCTTGATCCCACGCACCCAGCACCCCAGCGGACAAATCCGCCAAGCCCGGCACCAAGCCTGTGATCCAGTCTTGCGGCATCGACACGGCCGGCTTCCGTAGCCACAGGTCATCCCAGTTGACGGCGCCGCCCGTCGCCGCTGCGGTGCACTCCATGCGCACCCGTACATAGGCGGTGCCTGCGGGCGGCGCCCACGATCCCGCCATACCCGCCTCGAAATCAGGTGCGTCCGCCGACGGCGGCGTGACCGCCCCGATCTGCTGACTCCCGAGGAGCTGATCCCCGACGCTGTAGGCGAGGGTGCGGAGGACGAACGCGGGGCCGCCGGTCCCGGTGAAGTTGGTCCAGCGGAGCTTCCCGCCGACATCGAGAGGTTGCCCGGGCGCGGCGTCGATCGCCTCCGAGGTCTGCACATGCTCGGTGCCGTCGAGAGTGCATTTCGCGCTACCTGGGGCTGTGCGGCCCACGGACGCATCCCAAGACCACGCCGGATCTACATCCGTCTTGATCGACGCCGCGGTGTCGAAAGGCTCGAGCCAGTTCTTCTCTTGCCCTGCTGGTGGACGCCACAACTGCCCCAGCTCGACGTTCCCGAACAGCGCCTTGAGGACAGCCCGGAGGGTGGCGACCATCTCCTGCGGCAACTCCCCCACCAGCTTCGACGCGTCGAACTGGCCGGCCGGGGTCAGACCACCCAGCATCTCACCGAGACCCGTGAAAATCGCCGGAAGCTCAAGACCAGCACCGCCACCGAACAGACCCGCCAACTGATCCAGGAACCCCCGCGGATCCAGAGTGACCAGACCCTCCAGGAGCTTCAGCACACCCGCGCCGCCCTCGGACAGATTGAGGCTCGACGCCAACGCCTCGAAAATGGAATCCGAGAACTCGGCGATCCCAGACAGATCAATGCCGGTAGTGCTCTTGATCCACTCGATCACCCCATCGCGGAGCTGCGTGATGAACTCGTGGACCTGCTGCCCAGCCTCGCGAGCGACACCGTCGATGTTCTCCCAGTCGATGCCGCGCAGCGGATTCCGATCCGGCACACCACGCCGATACAGGTCAACCTGACGCATGTCAGCTCACCGGGAACCCGCGGATGACGACCTGCGAGTAGCTCGCGTCGATCGTGTACGACCCGCCACCGGAGATGCGCCGCGCGATCACCCAGACGGTGCACGCCTGATTGGCGGGGATGCGGCCGACCTCCGACGTCGGCGACACCGCACGCATCGGCTCACTCTCAGTAGAGAAATGCGCACCGATATTCGTCACCGTCGTCGTATCCAGCGTCGACGGATCGAAAGGTCCGACACCGAACACAGGTGCGCTGCCCGGGACAGACGGGGTGCCGTCATCCGCCTCGATGCGCACCTCGATCTGAATGCCAGCGCTCGACAGGAGCCCGCGGCGCCACTTCACATGCCCGGACACGTCAGCCCACCACGCCACAGGCTGCGCCTCAATCGACAGCTGCGCGATGATCTGCTCAGGCGCGTTGTAGCTGTCCCCGTTGAACGCGCCCTGCGGGATCGTCCACATCTGCAAGCCGTACGGTGACAGATCACCCGGCTCGAACTTGCTCTTGGTCTTGCTCCAGACGATGCCTTGCCCGTCCTGCGGGTCGATCGAGTCGTCGAAGTCCAGCGCGTCCCTGATGGTCGCGTTGTCGCCCTTCGGGCCGACGATGCCGGGGATCTTGAGGTGGTAGTGCGGGTCGGCGTCTGGCCCGGAACGCTCCACCACGATCGTGCCGTACGGGCCGCCAGTGAGTGGCGCGACGAGCTCGGCGCTCATCGACACATCCGGCGTCGGACCGGGAGGGCCCTCCAAGGATCCCTGCTCCTGAATCCACTCACTGCCAGTCCAGATGTGCCAGAACCCGCCGATGTACCACGCCTTCCCCGCGTCCCCGGCTACAGGACGCTCAGCGGCCTTCATCTGCGCGGCCGTCGAGTACCCGTGGCCCCACTGCGGCAGAATGATCGGCGACGGCACACCAGGAACGCCCTGCGGCCCCTGCAACGCATCCAGGGTCAGCACACCATCGGAGTCCTCGATGGTGAACGTCCCGACAATCGTCTGCGGATCACCGGGCCGCCGAGCCATCGCGTAGAAGCGGGTCCGGACCAACTTCTCACCGATGTACTGCGTGGTGCCGGGCAGAATAGGGCTGGTCACTGGTCTTCCTCCTGAGGATTGGCGAGCGCTTCGAAACCGGCTGCCATGAGCGCAGCCGCCCGCCGGCGGACATCATCCGGGAGCCGCTCACCGAGAGCCTTCGCGACAGCCTGCGCCTCAGCCTCGACCTGCTGCTCGTCGTAGTCGGCCGGCAAGTCCTCGCGGAGCTTCCACTCCACACTCCCCTCCATCTGCAGATGCTCATCTGCCAGAGGGACCGCGACGATGAACGCCAGCTCCGGGTGCACCCGCACGCCCGCCATAGGGAGCTTGACCCGGTTTCCCGGACAGTTGACGTGACGGCTTCAGGCTACCGATGAGGCGGC
>NZ_BAAGVH010000008.1:0-87849 GCF_054780975.1 Tsukamurella serpentis | reverse complement strand
CGCCTTGATCATGTTCTTCGACACCTGACCGGTGGCCAGCTTGGTGAAGTACCGGGACTCGATCACACTCGCCGTGTCGAAGTCCACCAGTGCCCCTTCGACTGCCGCGGCCATGATGGCGCGCGGCGCCGGCATCGGTGCGCCCTTGAGCTGTTTACGCAGGTTCGCCGGGAACGCCGGCAGGTTCGCGGCGACGGCGGGGGAATTCGGAGCGCCGCCGGGGATCTTGTAACCCTTGACGTCCCAGGGCTGCACGCCGCCCTCGGGGTTCGCGGTGATCCAGGCCTTCGCGGCCGGGATCAGCTCCTCGACGGTGTCGACGACCTCGTGGACCAGGCCCACCTCCTTCGCCTTGGTGGGCTTCATCCGCGGACCCTGCAGCAGCACACCCATCAGTGCGCCCTGCAGCCCCAGCAACCGGACGGTGCGGATGATCCCGCCGCCGCCCGGGAGCAGGCCCAGAGTCACCTCGGGCAGACCGATCTGCGAGCCCCGAGCGTCCGCCGCGATCCGGTGGTGGGTGGCGAGCGCGATCTCCAGGCCACCACCGAGTGCGGCACCGTTGATCGCGGCCACCACCGGCTTGCCGAAGGTCTCCAACCGGCGCAGAGTGCCCTTGAGGGCCACGCCGTTGTCGAAGACCTGCTGCGCCTGCTCGGGAGTGGCCTGGCGGATCAGGTTCAGGTTTCCGCCCGCGAAGAAGGTCTTCTTCGCCGACGTGAGGACCACGCCGGTGATGGAGTCCTTCTCCGCCTCCAGACGGTCGACGGTGGCGTCCATCGAGGTCCGGTACAGGTCGTTCATGGTGTTTGCGGAGCTGGTGGGATCGTCCATCGTCAGTACGACGATGCCGTCGGCGTCCTGCTCCCAGCGGATCATGTTCTCAGCCATGTCGTGTTGTCTCCGTAGTCTTTTCGGCCGGTCAGAGGCGCTCGATGATGGTGGCGATACCCATGCCGCCGCCGATGCAGAGGGTGATCAGGCCGTAGCGGCCACCGGTGCGCTCGAGCTCGTCGAGCACGGTGCCCACCAGCATGGCGCCGGTCGCACCCAGCGGGTGACCGAGCGCGATCGCACCGCCGTTGACGTTGACCTGCTCACGGTCGAGCTTGAAATCCTTCATCCACTTCAGCACCACCGACGCGAAGGCCTCGTTGAGCTCCCAGACGTCGATGTCCGCGGGGGTCAGTCCGGCCAGGGCGAGGGCCTTCTCGGTGGCCGGGGTGGGTCCGGTGAGCATGATCGTCGGATCGGAGCCGGTGACGGCGGTCGAGACGATCCGGCCGCGCGGGGTCAGGCCCGCCTTCTTGCCACCGGCCTCGTTGCCGATCAGCAGCAGCGCTGCACCGTCGACGATGCCGGAGCTGTTGCCGCCGGTGTGCACGTGGTTGATCTTCTCCACCGTGTAGTACTTCTGCAGGGCCACCGCGTCGAAGCCGCCCATGGCGCCGATCCCCTCGAACGCGGGCTTGAGCTTGCCGAGGCTCTCCGCGGTGGTGCCGGGGCGACGGTGCTCGTCGTTGTCGAGCACCGTCAGGCCGTTGATGTCCTTGACCGGTACCACGGACTTGGCGAAGCGTCCCTCGTCCCAGGCCTGCGCGGCATTGGCCTGTGATTGCGCGGCGAAGGCGTCGACATCGTCGCGGGTGAAGCCCTCGATGGTGGCGATCAGATCGGCACCGATGCCCTGCGGGACGAAGTAGGTGTCGTAGTTGGTGGTGATGTCCTGGAACATGGCGCCGCCGTCCGAGCCCATGGGCACTCGCGACATCGACTCCACACCACCGGCGAGCACCAGCTGGTCCCATCCTGAACGGACCTTCTGCGCCGCGGTGTTTGTGGCCTCCAGACCGGAACCGCAGAACCGGTTGAGCTGCACACCGGCGACGGTGTCCGGCAATCCGGCGACCATGGCCGCCGCGCGCGGAATCACGCCTCCCTGATCGCCGATCGGGGTGACGACGCCGAGCACGATGTCGTCCACATCCGCCGGATCGAGGCTCGGGAATCTGTTCTTGACCTCGTCGATCAGGCCGACCACCAGGTCGACCGGCTTGGTGGCGTGCAGCGAGCCGCCGCGCTGCTTACCGCGCGGCGTGCGGATGGCCTCGTAGATGTATGCGTCGGACACTGTCTTCCTTCCATGGTGTGCGTCTCTCCGGATTATCACAAGTGAATCACTATTCTCTAACTTTCAGCGATTCGACCCAAGGAGAACATGTTCTACAACACAATCGCATACATGACTCGAGAAGAGAACATCGCCTGGTACCCCCGCACCGAGGAGCCGCGCAGCTCCCAGCGCAACACCTGGAACAACCATGTGCGCAACCACGCCGTCATGCGCGGCGATCAGCCGGCGCTGAAGTATCAGGACTCCACCCTCACCTGGGCGGGACTCGCGGACCGGGTGAGCACTCTCGCCGGGGCGTTGGCGCACCGCGGAATCGGATTCGGCGATCGCGTCCTGGTGCTGGGACTCAATCGCCTCGAATACGTCGAAGCGGTTCTCGCAGTCACAGCGCTCGGCGGCATCGCGGTTCCGGTCAACTTCCGGATGGCTCCGCCCGAGGTCGCCTTCCTGGCCCAGGACACCGCCGCCAGCGCCGTCGTCTACGAGGCGCCCTTCGATCCGCTGATCGCCGCGGGCGCCGCCGCCGGAGCAGGGTTCGGCCTGCGCATCCGGTTCGACGGTGCCGACGAGGCCTCCGGCGCACTCGGGTACGAGGACCTGATGTCCGAGGGCCGTACCGCGCCGGTGGTCGACGTCCCGGAGGACTCGCCGGCACTCATCATGTACACCTCGGGGACCACCGGCCGGCCCAAGGGCGCGGTACTCACCCACGTGAACATGACGGCCCAGGGCTTCAACAACCTGATCGCCCCCGGATCGGTGGACACCGAGGCGGTGGGTGCGGTCGCGGTCCCGCTGTTCCACATCGCCGGTTTCGGGGTGCTGTCCTCGGCGTTCATCGCCGGCACCACCTCGGTGATCTTCCCGCTCGGCGCTTTCGACGCCGCTCAGACCCTGGACGCGCTCGAACGCGAGGGCATCACCACCATGTTCATGGTGCCCATGCAGTGGCAACTCGCGGTGGCCGAACAGCAGGCCCGTCCCCGCCGGCTCAGGCTGCGGTACGTCTGGTGGGGCGCCGCCCCCGCGAGCGAGACCCTCCTGCGCGCTCTGGTGCAGACCTTCCCCGAGGCGACCATCTGCGCCGTCTTCGGCCAGACCGAGATGTCGCCGGTGACCTGCGCGCTGGCCGGTGACGACACGCTGCGCAAACTCGGCTCGGTCGGCAGGGTGGTACGCACCGTCGCCGCCCGGGTGGTCGACCCGGAGGGCCGCGACGTGCCCCGCGGCGAGGTCGGAGAGATCGTCTACCGCGGGCCGAATCTGATGGCGGGTTACTGGAACAACCTCGATGCCACCCGCGCCGCCTTCGACGGTGGCTGGTTCCACTCCGGCGACCTGGTGCGGATGGACGAGGAGGGCTTCGTCTACATCGTCGACCGGGCCAAGGACATGATCATCTCCGGCGGCGAGAACATCTACTCGGTGGAGGTGGAGAACGCCGTCGCCGCGCACCCGTCGGTGGTCGAGGTGGCGGTGATCGGCAGGCCCGACGAGACCTGGGGAGAGGCGGTGGTGGCCGTGGTGCAACTGGGCGAGGGGGCCGAGCCGCTGACGGTGGACGCGCTCTCCGAGTTCCTCACCGATCGGATCGCCCGCTACAAGCACCCGCGCGATCTGGTCGTGGTGCCGGCCCTGCCGCGCAATCCCGCGGGCAAGGTCACCAAACCCGTGTTGCGCAAGGACTTCGGCTGAGCCGCCGCAGCGCGGTCGGGCGTCAGATCAACGGGCGCCCGAATCTCGCACGCAACCGGGTGTCGGCCAGCAGCAGGCGATAGGGAAGGCGTCGCAGCGCCGGCGGTACCAGCCGGTCGGCCGCGGCCACCGCCTGCCAGAACCGATCGAACCGGCGCTGGTCGCGTGCGGTCCACTCGATCTGCATCGCCTCGCGGAACCGGGGCGCCAGGAAACCCGCCGTCTGGAAGCGGGAGAAGCCGCGCAGCGGACGCGGCACCGCGCCGACGAAGGTGAGGTCCACCAGTTGCCGGAGGTAGTCGCGGGTCTCGCTGGTGGGCTGCACTTTCCGTTCGCAGAGTTCGATCCACCGGGCGTCGAACTCGGCCGGAGTGGCCGGCCACATGTCCGGGTGCACCTGCAGGGTGGTGCCCAGCGGCGCCGAATCGCGGTAGAACAGCGCACGCTGCTCCGGGCTCATCCGCCCGCGCAGCAATTGGTGGGTGTCCTCGAATCCGACATACAGGCACATCGCGACCCACAATTGCAGTTCGCGGTCCATACCGTTGTACTTCACCGGGCTCGTCGCCGTCGACTGCACCTGGCGGTGCGCGCCGTCGACCGCTTCCCGGTAGCGACGCCTGTCCTCGGCGTCGCCGAGCACGGCAACCGCCAGGTAGGTGAACGTGGTCCGGGTGCGCTTGACCGGGTGACGGTACAGCGCACCGGATTCCACCCGGGACTCCATCACCCCGTAGGCCACCGGTGTGTTGAGCAACTGCATCACCACGTTCGCGGGCCCCGCCACCGCGGAGGGCGCGTCCATCGAATCCGCGAACACCGTGAGCGTCTCGGCGGGCCGCTGCGCCGCCGTGATCGCGATCCGGTAGCCGGCAGCCACCGGGTCGGTGTGCGGCTTCGGTTGTGACCGGACGTGTGCATCGGTGACAGGTGTTGCGCTGCGGGTCATGCCGGTTCCTCCGGTGAAGTTCCTTACCGAAACGGTATGTGAATGTTCGTTTACTTAGTAGGCTCGACGGTACACCGCGATCGGGCATGCGTCAGCGAGTAGTCTCGATGCGGAGCGAGAAGGAGTGGTAGGTGACGCAGGCGAAGCGGAAGCGGCCGAAGGATCGGCGCGAGCAGATCGCGCGAGTGGCCGCCGAGGACTTCTCCCGGCGCGGGTACCACGGTGTCGGCATCGAGGAGATCGCGGCGAGCCTGGATATCAGTGGCCCCGCGGTGTACCGGCACTTCCCCAACAAGTACGCGCTACTCGAACACGCCATCACCACCGCCTCGGACGCGCTGACCGCGTCCGTCGACGAGGCCGCCGAGCGCACCGCGGGCCGGCCCGCCCCCGAGCGGGCCGATGCGATCATCGGCGCCGCCCTCGCCGTCGCCTTCGAGCGGCGCAACACCGGCGGGCTGTTCCGCTGGGAGCAGCGCCTGCTGGAGCGCGAGGACCGCGCCCGTATCCGGAATCAGCTCACCGAGATGGTGGGCACGTTCGCAGAATCGGCTCAGGAGATGCTGCCCGGGGTCGATCGCGCCGAGGTCGAACTGCGGTGCGTCGGCGCGGTCAGCGTCACCGGCAGCGTCACCGCTCACCGCACGGTGCTCGCGCAGAAGCGGGCCGAGGCCGCCCTGGCCGGTGCCGCTCGGGCCGTGCTCGCGCTCCCCGAACCGGTAGTGCCCTACCGGGCGGACCCGGGCGGCCAGCAGGAGCTCGACGGTGGCCGGCAGGCTCAGGTGCTCGACGAAGCGATCGGCCAGATCTTCGAGCACGGCTTCCACAACGTGAGCATGGGCCAGATCGGACGCGCCGCGGGCATCGTGCCCTCGGGCATGTACCGCTACTTCCCGAACAAGGCCGGAATCCTGGTCGGAGCATTGGACCGTGCCGCCGAGGCCACCGCCCGGATGATCGACGAGGTCGCCGCCGCGCACCCCGAGCCGGTGGCCCGGCTCGCGGCCCTGGCGCAGTCGTACGTGCACCTGTCCTTCCGCGCTTCGAAACTGATGACGGTGTACTTCCGGGAGATCGGCAACGTCCCCGACGCCGACCGCAGCCGGTTGGCGAGTATGCAGCGTGCCAACGTCGCGGCCTTCGCCGACGCCGTCGGCGCGGTGCATCCCGAGCTCAGCGCCGCCGAGGCCACCTTCCTGGTGCACGCCGCGTTCGCGGTGGTCTTCGACGTCGGCCGTACCCGCCGCTTCGACCCGGATCCGGCGTTCCAGGCGCAGCTGTACGCGATGGTCTGCGCGGTGCTGTTCTCCGGACCCGGAAACTGAACCACTCGAACCCGAACCGTCGGCCCGGAGACGCGGTCAGAGAATCGGCTTGCCGGCCTTCATCCGGTGCCGCAGATCCGTCATCAGCGCATAGCTGCCGCCGAAGCGCAGGAACCGCGGGATGAACCGGTTGACGAAGCCGAGGAACGAGAACAGATTCTCGAACCGCCGCTGATCGGAGGCCGTCCAGGCCACGCCCAACTGCTCACGGAAGTGTGGCGCGAGGAAACCGATGGTCAAGAACCGAAGCACGCCTCCGAAGACGAACCGCGTGGGACGGTTGATCATCCGCAGATGCAGCAGATCATCGAGGTACGCGGCCACCGGCTCGTCGAGCCGCGTCCGGGCACACGCGCCCACCCAGTACTCGTCGAACTCGTCCCGCGTGGCGGGCCACATCCGGCGTGGCACCTGCAGTGAGGTCGCCAGGACCGACGCCGACTGGTAGAAGCTCTCCCGATGCCGATCCGGAAGGCGTCCGTGGAGCAGCTGGTACGAGTCCTCGAAACCGATGTACAGGCACGCAGCGACCCACAATTGCAGGTCGCGGTCGAAGGCGTTGTACCGCACCGCCGAATCCGGTCCGGACCGGACCCGCCGATGCGCCGCGTTCACCGCTTCTCGGAACGCTTCCACCTCCGCGTCGTTTCCCAGGATCGCGACAGCGAGGTACTGCGTGGTGGTCCGCGCCCGCTTCCACGGCCGGTGCATCAATGAGCCGGAATGCACCGTCGGCTCCACCACGCCGTGCCCCACACCGGGATTCATCATCTGCATGGCGACATTGGCGGCGGCTCCGCCGAACGACCAGAAGTCCAGCGCGTCGGTCACCGCCGGCTCGCGACGGGCGGTGCGGCTGTGCGTGCCCGGGACCGGGATCCGGATGTTCTCCACGGTGAGGGTCATGGTGTCTCCTTGGGCGGTTCGATCGTGGCGAGCTGGTCGTAGAGCAGCCTCAGGCCGAGGACGACCGCCGTGATCGCAGCGATGACCATCCCGATCAGCGCGAGCCAGGCGACGACTCGCACCGCTGCCGGAACAGTTTGTCGCCCAACGAGTATCTTGACGTATTGGACCACCAGATCGATGATCCACACCAGGGCCATCACCGCATCGTCACATTCGTGAAGATCAGGACGGGCCAGCACACGATCGCGCCCAGGAACGAGACGAATCGTTCCGTGGGGTCGAGTGCACCGAGATGATCGGTGTGGGTAGCCGACCACACCACCCCGATCAGCAGGTACGGGATACCGATCAGGATGAAGAACCCGATGAACTCGGAGACCTTCATCTCGTAGTCGAGGAATCGTCGGAGCATGGATCGTCCTAGCTCAGTGCGGTGTGTGGGTCAGTTCGGGAGCGCCGGCGGCGGAGGCAGTTCGGGCACCGTCGGCGGTACGACGGCGCCGGGTGCGGGTGAGCTCGACGGCGGTGCGGGAGCGCCGCCCAGACCGCCGAGTACCGCATTCGGATTCGCCGAATCGCCCACCTCGGTGATGATCCAATCCCGCCCACGATCCAGGGTCACCCCGTACGCGGTGGTGCTCACCGTGCCCTGCGGGGCCTGTACGTTCTGCGAGGAGACGTCCACCGCCACCTTCACCGTGTAGATCCCGTTGACCTCCGAGGTGACCTTCCCGAACAGGGCCTTGCCGGTGGTGGTCATCCGCAGCGGGGGCAGCACCTCCCGCATGGTGTCGGCGATCGCGTCGAACTTCTTCCCCAGTTCCGGGGTCACACCGGTCTTCATCGCGTTGAGCCACGGGGTCAGGTCCCGGTAGTCCATGGTGGCGGCCTTCACCGCGTAGTCCGCCGCGATCTGCTCGGCCCTGGCGCGGTCGGCGTCGGCGGCACGCTCGGAGCGCAGCGATCTGTGCTGCAGGAACAGCAGCACAGACAGCGCGAGCACCGCCACCACCAGTACCGTCACCAGCACCGTCCTGACCACGTGGGCCGCGGCGGGCGGCCCGGACGGAGCGGCGGGCCGGTCCTCGGTGCCGGGGTGCGGGGTGCCGGCGTCGGCGCTACCGGCATCGGAGACGTCCGGGGCGGTTCTTCCGTGCTTGTCGTCGGCAGCCATGGTGCATGCCTCCTTCACGTTCGATGTCTCATGGGCGGGGGAGGGTGAGGGTCACCCGGGCGGCGCCGTCCGGTCCGGCGAGTTGCAGCGCGTTGCTCAGCAGGGTGCTCAGGTCGATCTGTGGGACGGTGCGGTTGAGTGCGGAGAAGATCGAGATGAACGGCCCCCCGGTGGTGGCCAGCGCAGGTAGGAGTTCGTCCAGGTACGGCTTCAGCCGCATCAGGAACGGATCGATCGTGGTGATGAACGGAGTGGGCGCATCGAGCGTGGTGACCATGCGGAGCACCGCGTCGACGGCGCCGCGCACCACCGTGGACGTACTGCGGAACTCGGTGCCCACGGCGGCCAGCGTGTTCGGCGCCCAGGCGAGATCGGCGGAGTAGATCTGAGTGTCGGCGAACATCTTCCGGATCGCCGGCATTCGGGCCAGGACCGTCGCGCTGAGCAGTTCGCCCGCCCTGCCCAGGGTCTCCAGTTGACTCTCCCGGCCGGCGGTGGCCCGCCACCCGGTCTGCACCAGGTCGGCGACGGCGCCGCTGTCGGCGGTCCGGTTCAGTGCTGCGAGCGCCGTGAAGACATCGCTGATCGACCGTGACTGGGACACCGCCGAAGCGGGAACCACAGTGCCGGAGGTGAAGACGGGACCGCCCGAGGTTCTCGGCGAGACTGCGATGTACGGCTCACTGAGTGCACTGAGTTGTTCCACCGCGAGTGCAGAGTCCACCGGAATCCGGTACTGCGACGGGTACCGGACACCGACCTCGACACCGTCGACCGAGGGACGCACATCGGTCACGCCACCGATCCGCACTCCGCGCAGCAGGATCGGCGACCCGGGGGAGAGCTGGCCGGTGTGCGGTAGCCGCAACGACAGAGTGGTGTACTGCACGCCGGGCCGCAGGCCCATGTATCCGTGCAGCAGGATGAACAGGCCGATCACCAGGACCGCGGTGAAGGTCACGACGTTGACCAGCAGTTCCTTCCTCACTTCACCGCTCCGATCATCCGCATCGCGCGCACCGCCTGCTCGGCCTTCTCCGCCGTGGGCACCCCCGGCCCGTCGGAGACCTTCGCGATCGTGACCTTCGGGCCCTTCTCGACCCAGGGGATGATGGTGTCGCGGAGAAGGTTCCGGAGGTTGATCAGATTGTCCGGGCGGGTGGCGCCGACCGGCCGGTCCAGCAGCAGCAGTGGCGTGACCACCTGTGTCAGCAGTGCCGCGAGATCACGTACGGCGGGGGTCAGGGGTGCCGCGTTGCGGACCACCGGGGCCAGTCCGGCGAAGACCTCACTCACGCGGGAGGTCTCGTTGATCACCGCCCAGCGCTTCAATCCGGCGGGCGAGAGGTACGCGCCGATCAGCTCACGTTGTGCCACTACCGCATCGGTTACACCGACCACCGAGCGCAGTGCGTCGTTGAGCGATCTGGTGTCGTTCGCCCACGCCAGCACGGTGGTCGAGAGGTTGTCGGTGATCGTGCGCGTGCGCGCGGGATCGTCGGGGAAGGCGGCGTCGATCCGATTGACGGTGTTGCCCAGTTGTGCGACACCGCCGCTGCCCAGGAACCCGGACAGGCTGACCATCAGGTCCTCGATCTGATCCGGTGGCCGGGTCTGCGACAGCGGGATCACACCGCCGTCGCGCAGTGGGCCCCTCGTGGAGGTGGGCGCGCTGGTCAGCGCGATGTACACGTCACCGAGCAGGGTGTCCTGCCGCAGTTCGGCGGTGGTGTCCGCCGCGATGGTGGCCGGCTCGGTGACAGTCACCGTGGCCACTGCCCGGTCGGCGTCGAGACGGACCGAATCGAGGGTGCCGACGATGCGTCCGTCCAGCCGTACCTGCGCCTGGTCCGGCAGGTTCAGTGCGTTCGCGAACTCCACTCGCAATTGCCAACCGGAGGCGAAGGAGGCCGGTGCGGGCAGAGTCGCCGGGCTCGCACCGCGCACCCCCACGACCGCGAGGAGCAGTACGCCGATCACGATCAGGATGCGGGCCGAGCGCCCGCGCAGCGGATTCGCGTTCATCGCGCCGCCCCCGTTCCACGGAGCACCGCCGAGATCAGATCCACTTCGATGCGACCGGGATCGACCACCCGGCACTGGCCCGGTGCGATCCGGTTCACGTTCGCGCAGGTCAGATCCGGGTTCCGCGCCACCATCGTGGTCGGCGGCGGGGTGTACCCGATCTTCAGGCCGAGCGTGCGCTGATCGAACGAGACGTTGAAGGCGTCGATGAGCGGCGGCAGGAAGCCCAGCAGATCGCCCCAGTTCCTGACCCCGGCGCTCACCAGGCGCGAGACCGGGATCACGGTGTCCAGGACCGGCCACAGGTTGTGCCCATAGTGCGAGATCAGGTCCCGGAGCATCTGTCCGATCGGGATCAGCGCGTTCGCCAGCGTCTCGGTGGTCCGGGCCGTCGGCGTGATCGCCCCGGCCAGTCCGCCCGGGGTGTTGGTCAGCAGTCGCTTGAGCGGGTCCCAGTTGGAGGTCATACCACCGGTCAGGGACGAGACCGAGTCGATGGTCCGGCCCACGTCACCGATACCCGGACCGGGATCGTCGAGCAGCGCGGCGAGCCCGTCGATGACACCTCCTATGTCCGGACCGGTGCCCTTGGTGGCGGTGGCCAGTGACTTCACCGACTGCTCGACCTGGGCGGCCTGCTTCGGGCCACCGTCGACGGTGATCCGGGTGGCGAGATCACCGATCGTGGACAGGCTCCGGCTCAGCGACTGCGGGGTCCGGGTGTCGGTGAGACAGGCCCCGGGGCCCAGCGCGGGCCCGGCGCTCTTGGGGTCGATCAGGGCCAGCTGGCGAGAGGCGATCAGCGAGGCTGCGACGGTGACCGCGCCGGTGTTGGTGACGACGGGCTGATCGGCGTCGACGGTGAACTCCACCCGAGCCGAGGAGGGTTGCGGGGTGACCGCGGTGACCCGCCCGATCGGCACCCCGAGGCGAGTGACCGGGTTTCCCACGTACAGACCGATCGCGTCGGGCAACAATGCGCAGTGGGAGGCCTGCGGCTTGTCCGGGGTGCGCGCGCGGTACAGGGCGCCGGCGATGAGTACCGAGACCACGGCGATCGCGATGGCTGTGACCAGCCATTTCGATCCCAGGATGCGGTTGTGGATCAGCACGGTGCCCCTTCCATGGGGATGCAGTACTGGGAGGAGATGGTGGGCACCGAGGCGTCGAAGACGATCGTGCCGTCGGGCTTGACCGACGACTGCAACCGGCGCAGGATTGCCATTGCGTCGTCGATCATCTGCTGGTACTTGCCCAGCAGGCCGCCGATCTGTTGGGTGATGAGGTTGAACTGCGCCTCCATCGACGCCAGGTTCTCCTGGTAGAACCCGGCCGGCGGTAGCAGTCTCTGAAGCACCAGATCCAGTGCGGCCATGAACCGTTTGTATCCGGCCACGTTCAGCCGTGCGGTGGAGAAGTACACGTTGAGGTCCCGCATGATCGCGGTCAGCGCGTCACCGTTGCGATCGACCTCTCGGGAGTACTCCGAGAGAGTCTGTACGAACCCGCCCACCTGATCCTTCTGCCGGGAAAGGCTCTGCACCACACCGGACATCGTGGTGAGTAGTCGCTTCATCTGCCCGGGCCGGCCACCGGTGGAGCGTTGGATCTGGGCCAGCGTCTCCCGCAACGGGGTGGGGTCGATGGCGCGGATCTTCGGCTCGGCCTGTTGGAAGGTCTGGACCAGGCTGTACGGCAACCGGACCCGCGCCGGCGGAATCACCTTCGCGCCCAGCGGCTCGCGGCCGATCGAATCGATGTCCACGAAGTAGCCGCCGACACCGGTGAGCATCTTCACCGCGACCCGTGACTGGTCCCCGATGTGCACCGATCGCCGGACCTGCAACTGGACCTTCACGCGGTCACCGTCGAGTCCTACGCTGCGTACCGATCCCACCGAGACGCCGGCCACGCGGACGTCGTCACCGGAGCGCACCATGCCCGCCTCGGGGAAGTCCGCGCTGATCGTGGTGGTCCCGATCGGACGGATCGCGAGCACTGAACTGGCGATCAGTACGGCAAGGGTCACCACGATCCCGATCACGCCGAACAGCAGTTGCCGCGACCGGGAACCGGGTACGGCCCAGAACTCCTCGATACCGGAGACGAGTCGGACCGCGAGACCGTGCCCGTCGCGCAGTACTCTCACCGGAACCGACATTACCTGCGGCACAGCGTCACCTTCGATCCGCGGAGGAAGATCTGGATGTTCGCCGGCAGGCTCGCCTCGCCGCGGGTGCAACCGGTGGAACCGCCCGGTGGGGGCAGGCGCTGTTGGGTGAGTGCGGCGAACAGCCCGGGTAGCAGCGCGGCGAGGTCGACCAGGCTCTGCAGGCGCGGCAACTCGGGCCGGGCCAGCTCCAGCCAGGTACTGCCCGTGGTGTGCAGGCCCGCGCCGCGCAGCAGCGAGTCGGCTGCGGCCATCAGTTCGGCGCCCTGGTCCGAGAGCACGGTGACCGAGGGTGCGGCATTGCGCAGTACCTGGGCGGTACTGGTGAGGTAGCCGATCACTGTCGGCAGGGTGGTGGATCTGCCGCCGAGCGTCCGGTTCATGGCGTCGAGATTGCGCACCAGCGTCTGCAGCAGTTCGGAGCGGTCGTCGGTGAAGCGGCTCAGCGTGTCCAGGGCGTCCATCAGTGGACCGAAGCCGGAGCCGTCGCCCTCCACCACTGCGGCGATGGACCGCACGAGGTGGTTGATCTGTCCGGGGGACATCGCCGCGAGCACCGGTTGCAGTCCGTTGAAGATGGACGTGACATCGAACGAGGGCACCGTCCGGTCGGTACCGATGGTGGTGTCCGGGCCGATCGGGGCGGCCGTGGCATCCGACGGTGACAGGTCGAGGTACCTCAGGCCGGTGAGGTTCTGGAAGCGGATCGACAGCGTGCTCGCCGTGGTCAGTCGCTGCGCGCGGTCGACGGTGAACCCCACCCGGGCCAGCGTGGCGAGGGCACCGTCGTCCTGAGCCAGGGTCACCGATTCGACCTTGCCCACCTGCACCCCGAGCAGGCGGACGTCGTCGCCCGGCCGCAGGCCCGAAGCGTTGGTGAACACGGCGGTGTACGGCGACTGCGCCGCGGTCGCCGGCCGGGTGAGCGCACGGAGGGTGAACGCCCCGCCGATCGCCACCAGTACCACGAAGATCAGCAGCAGGATGCCGGGGTGACGAGTGCTCCGCACGACTACCGCCCCCCGGGAGGGGTGACGCTGAGCTCCGGCAGCGGCGGCAGCGCCGAGGTGATCGCGGGGAACTGCTGGAAGGTCACGTCCAGATTCAGTACCGGACCGGATCCGTTGTCGGGCATGGACCGTCGAACCCTCTCGATCAGTTCTTCGAGCTGTCGGCCGTTGCGGGCGGCGTCCGGCATGGAGGCCACGGTCCGGTTCGCGAGCTCTCGCACCGGAATCAGGACCTCGGTCAGTGCGGTCGTGTTCGGTGCACCGAGCAGGCTCGCCACGACCGGCAGTGTGGTGGTGACCAGACGGTCGATGGTCGCGGTCTGGGCCTTCGGGTAGCCCGGGACGTCGGGCCCCTTCCACTCCCACAGCGTCTGCAGACCGGGCAGCACCTTGGTGGTGGTGCGATCGAGTGCGCCGAGGGTGGCGGCGATGGTGGGCAGGGTCTGCGCGGTGGGCACCCGCTGGGTGTCGGCATTGGCCTCGGCGACGGCGCCGACAGCACCGATGAGCGGCAGGAACAGTCGGGTGGTGGTATCGGCCTGGGCCAGCAGCTGCGACATGTGCGGGCGCAGCCCCTCGCGTTCGAGTGAACTCAGTGAACGCAGCAGCGTCGACATGGTGCCGTCCTCCGGGGTGGAGCGCGGCTCGAAGGAGGCGCCGTCGGCCAGTGCCCGGCCCGAACTCGACGGAGTCAGGGCGACCACGGTGATGCCGAAGGTGTTGCCCGGGGTGAACGCGACCGCGACCGAATCGGTGACCAGTTCGTCGGCGGTGCCGTTGAGCGCCATGGCGACACCGAGCCTGCCGGAGCCGCGGTCGGTGATCGCGGTGACCCGACCGATCCGCAGCCCGTCCATCTGGACCGCGGTGCCCGGGACGACTCCCGGCGCGATCGACCGGACCACCAGGGTCAGGGACTTGTCGGCGGTGGCCCAGAGCGCACCGGCGACGGCGAAACCGGCCACGGCGAGCGCGAGTGCCACCAGCGTGGCCAGGCCCCGGCGCACCAGGAGCGGGCCCGTGGTCGTCATCCCGGGGACCGGGGTGATCCAGTTCTGCGTCACCGCTTCACCCCCGGAACACCAACTCGCTGTTGACTCCCCAGATCGCGATGGTGAGCAGCATGTCGAGGACGACGATGGCCACCATCGAGGCGCGGACCGCACGCCCGGAGGCCACGCCGACGCCCTCCGGCCCGCCCGAGGCGAAGAACCCCTGGTAGCAGTGGATCAGGATCACCGCGGCCAGGAAGACGACCACCTTCCCGATCGACGCGATCAGGTCGGACGGGGTGAGGAACTGCCGGAAGTAGTGCTCGTAGGTGCCCGCGGCGTCGCTCTGGGACAGCGCGACGATGGTGCTCGAGGCGAAGAAGCTCACGATGATCGCGATCAGGAAGACCGGGACGATCGCGATGACACCGGCGATGATGCGTGTGCTCACCACGAAGGAGATGGCCCGCAGTCCGAGCGCTTCGAGGGCGTCGATCTCCTCGGTGATGCGCATCGCGCCGATCTCCGCGGTCATCCGGCAGCCGGCCTGCACCGCGAAGCCCGCCGCGGCCAGGATGGGCGCGAACTCGCGGGTGTTGGCCAGTGCCGCGATCACACCGGTCAGCGGGCCCATGCCGAGGAGGTCCAGGGTGGCGAACGCCTGGACGGCAACGGTGCCGCCCACGGCCAGGCCGAGCACCACCATCATCAGCGAGGTGCCGCCGCCGACGATGACGGCGCCGCGCCCCCAGGTGAGATCGGTGACCGTGCGGACGGTCTGCTTCGGGTAGGAGCGCAGCGCGTGCGGGATCAGGGCGATCGCGGTGACCGCGAACGAGACCATGTGCCCGAGTCGCGCGAGCAGGGCGCGCAGACCGTCGTAGGCGGTGCCGGCGGCCCGGAAGCCGGGGGGCCGGTAACGGGTGATGGTCACGTCTCAGCCCACCCGCATCGGGAAGTAGGACGTGTAGATCTGCGTGAGCGCGAAGTTCAGCACGATGATGCCGACGGTGGAGACCACCACCGTGGTGTTGACCGCGTCCGCGACACCGCGCGCCCCGCCGCGGGCCTCCAGTCCGTGCTGGCATCCGATGACCGCGATGATCAGACCGAAGATCGCCGACTTGATCAGCGAGAAACCGAAGTCTCGGGTGGTGGCGTAGGCGCCGAAACTGAGCCAGTAACTGCCTGCGGTGACACCCTGCCCGAACACCGCCAGGTAGTAGGCCGCGCCGATACCGACGACGATGATGAAGGTGCACAGCAGCGGTGCCACCAGTGCGGCGGCGAGCATCCGGGGTACCACCAGGCGACGGACCGGGTCGATGCCCATCACCCGCATGGCGTCGACCTCCTCGCGGATGGTCCGGGAGCCGAGGTCGGCGGCGATCGCCGAGGCTCCGGCGCCACCGAGCAGCAGCCCCGCGGCCAGTGGCGCGGCCTGCTGGATCACCGTCAGCCCGCTCGCGGCACCCATCAGTGAGCCCGCTCCGATCTGCTGCACGATGCTTCCCACCTGAATGGTGACGATCACGCCGAAGGGCACGGCCATCAGGAAGGCGGGGACAGCGGTGACACTGACCAGGAACCAGGACTGGGTGATCACCTCACGGATCTGCGCCCGCCCGCGCAGCAGGTCGGCGAGCAGGGCGACGGTCGAGTTCAGGACCAGTTCGACGGTGCGCCCCAGGGTTCGGACCGGGCCGAGGGCGTTGTCGTCGAGGTTGCGGCGGAGGGTGGCGACGGTGCCGGGCCGTGCGGTGACGCCGGAGGGCACAGCGGAAACGGTGGGTTCTGAGGGCACGGGCGGCGCAGGGGCGGTGGGGTTCGCGTCGGTCGCGTGCTGCGGCATGGTCGCCCTCCTTCCACCCGACATGTTAGGGAACGTTCTCTATCTCCGTACGGGTTTTCGGCAGATGCGCCGGGGTTCGCGGGCGTGCGCTGATTTCGCAGGTGGGGAGCACTGGGG
Organism: Tsukamurella serpentis; assembly: GCF_054780975.1. Lineage (NCBI taxonomy): Bacteria > Bacillati > Actinomycetota > Actinomycetes > Mycobacteriales > Tsukamurellaceae > Tsukamurella > Tsukamurella serpentis. The sequence goes on along the minus strand of NZ_BAAGVH010000008.1, from coordinate 71,497 downwards.
TACTCTGAACCGGTTGCCGGACCGGCAACACTCCTGCCGCGGAGAGTCCGCGGCCGCATAGTCCATAGGAGGAGGCGAAAAGCCCATGCGTAATTACGAACTGATGGTGATCCTGGATCCGAGCCTGGATGAGCGCACCGTCGCACCCTCGCTGGAGACCTTCCTGAACGTGGTCCGCAAGGACGGCGGATCGGTCGGGAACATCGACATCTGGGGAAAGCGCCGCCTGGCGTACGAGATCTCCAAGAACTCCGAGGGCATCTACGCGGTGATCGATCTGACCGCTGAGCCTGCCACCGTGAGCGAGCTCGATCGTCAGCTGAAGCTGAACGAGTCGGTGCTTCGCACTAAGGTGCAGCGACAGAACTAGTCGCACACGAAACCAGGGAGAGAACCATGGCAGGCGAGACGGTCATCACGGTCATCGGAAACCTCACGGCGGATCCGGAGCTGCGCTTCACCCCGTCCGGGGCGGCCGTGGCCAACTTCACCGTCGCGTCCACGCCCCGCACCTTCGACCGGAACACCAACGAGTGGAAGGACGGCGAGGCGCTGTTCCTGCGCTGCAACATCTGGCGTGAGGCGGCCGAGAACGTCGCCGAATCGCTCACCAAGGGCACGCGCGTCATCGTCTCCGGCCGGCTCAAGCAGCGGTCGTACGACGATCGCGAGGGCCAGCGGCGCACGGTCGTGGAACTCGAGGTCGACGAGATCGGCCCCTCCCTGAAGTATGCGACGGCCAAGCCGACGCGCACCCCGCGCGGCGGTGGCGGCGGCGGTTTCGGTGGCGGCCAGCAGGGCGGCGGTGGCGGTTACAGCCAGTCCGCTCAGCAGGCTCCGCGCCAGAACCAGCCACAGGACGATCCGTGGGGCAGTGCCCCCGCGGCCGGGAACAACTTCGGCGGCGGCAACGACGATCCGCCGTTCTGATCCCGCATCGAACACCGTGATCGGCGCGTGAACCCCGAACACCGGGAGCGCCCGGAAGACCTCATCAAGGAGTACCAACACCATGGCCGGTAAGGGCAATGGCCGGAAGGTGCGCGTCGAGAAGGCCGTCAAGGCCAAGGCGTGCACGTTCTGCAAGGAGAAGAACACCAAGATCGACTACAAGGACACCACGCTGCTGCGTCGGTTCCTGTCGGAGCGGGGCAAGATCCGCAGCCGTCGCGTGACGGGCAACTGCGTTCAGCACCAGCGCGACATCGCGATCGCCGTCAAGAACGCGCGTGAGGTGGCTCTGCTGCCGTTCACGTCGACGACCCGCTAAGGAGGGATGAAGAAATGAAGCTCATCCTCACCGCCGACGTCGACAACCTGGGCGCCCCCGGCGACACCGTCGAGGTCAAGGACGGCTACGGCCGCAACTACCTGCTGCCCCGCGGCCTGGCCATCGTGGCCACCCGTGGTGCCGAGAAGCAGGTCGAGGGCATCCGCCGCAGCCAGGAGGCCAAGCGCGTGCGCGGCCTCGATCACGCCAACGAGCTCAAGCAGGCCATCGAGGGCCTCGAGAGCGTCTCGCTGACCGTGAAGACCGCTGAGTCCGGCAAGCTGTTCGGCTCGGTCACCGCAGCCGACGTCGCCGCCGCGCTCAAGGCAGCAGGCGGCCCCGTCGTCGACAAGCGCAGCATCGAGCTGCCCGAGGGCCACATCAAGTCGACCGGGTCCTTCCCCGTCGTCGTGGTCCTGCACCCGGACGTCCGCGCGAAGTTCGCGCTCACCGTCTCGGCGTAAGTCCCGCAGTACGCCAGGAGCCCCCATCGCCAGCACGGCGGTGGGGGCTCCTGCGTGTTCGGGGGTGGGAGGGGGATGCGGATCAGACCGCGATGGTGCCGACGCACGGCGTGCTGGTCTGAGTGCCGATCCACTCAGTGCCCGCACCCGCCTTGATCACCACGTTGAAGGTGACCGATCCCTTGCCGGTGACGATCGGAGTGTCGGCGAGCGTGGGGAGCGGGCCGGTGCCGCGCAGTTTGGCGCTGCCGAACTTGCCGCTGGTGGTGTTGTTCCAGGACAGCGTCGCGGTGGAGGCGAACTGGCTGAGCACCAGGTCGCGGGCTCCGGCGTTGCCGGTGGCGCCGACCCGGATCGTTCCGCTCTCGGTGACGCTGGCGGTCACCTTCCAGGTCAGAACGTCACCGCCGAGCACGAACATGGGGTTCGGGCTGGTGCAGGTCGCCGTTGCGGTGGCCGGCTTCGGTGCAGGTGCAGGTGCAGGTGCAGGGGCAGGGGCCGGAGCCGGAGCCGGAGCCGGAGCAGGGGCGGCGGCGACCAGGCCGGCCGAGCAGACGGCGGCGGCTGCGACAGCGACCGCGACGCCGGCAGTGCGAGCCGAGATCGTGGAGGTGTTCAATCGGGCGTCCTTCCGCGTTGCTGAGTGCAGCCTCAGACTACGTCCTGAGAGTGCGATGAGACAGCTGAGTTCGACCTGGCGGATGCAAAGGTGCAGGTAGTGGCAGACGTCTTCGGACGGCGTCCGACAACGTCAGCTGGTTTTTCACCCCGAGGTGTCCTGCGGTTCACCCACGACACGCCCGAATGTCAGATCAGTGCGACACGCGGAGCAATCTTGTTCCACAGGAGTGTGGGACGTCCGAAGGGCGGTGACCAGGGAGAATGTCGTGTCCGATTCGGTGTCTCCACAGGTTTTCCCCATCGGTCCACACCGGCGTCCCCACCGTGACCTCGCATCGTGCACAGGCGCTCCACAGATCGGTCCACAGTCGGGCTTTGCGCCCGGCGGCGCAGGGCCTAGCGTTCACGGGCATCGCCGGGCGCGGGTACAGAGGGCCGGAAAACCTGTCGGCCCGTAGCGATAGACATGCAACACAGGAACCAAGACCAGCACGTCCCATCGGGGCGCGGCGGTCGCGAGGAGAGGCGGTCGGGTGTCGATCACGGACGAGCAGGAGTTCACCCCGAGCGCCGCCGACCGGGCGGAGCCCACCTCGTCCGCGCCCCCGGCTGAGGACTTCGGCCGTCAGCCCCCGCAGGACATCGCCGCCGAGCAGTCGGTGCTCGGGGCGATGATGCTCTCCAAGGACGCCATCGCCGATGTGATCGAGGTGGTCCGCCCGGGTGACTTCTACCGCCCTGCGCACCAGTCCGTGTACGACGCGGTCCTCGATCTCTACGGCGCCGGAGAGCCCGCCGACGCCGTCACCGTCTCGGCCACCCTGGACCGCAAGGGCGAGCTCAAGCGGGTCGGCGGCGCGCCCTACCTGCACACCCTCATCTCCACCGTGCCTACCGCCGCCAACGCCGGCTACTACGCCGAGATCGTCGCCGAGAAGGCCATCCTGCGGCGGCTGGTGGAGGCCGGGACCCGCATCGTGCAGTACGGCTACTCCGGGTCCGACGGCGCCGATGTCGCCGAGGTCGTGGACCGTGCACAGGCCGCCGTCTACGACGTCACCGAGCGCAAGGCCTCCGAGGACTACGTGGTCCTCGAAGAACTGCTCCAGCCCACCATGGACGAGATCGACGCCATCGCCTCCCGTGGCGGTGTCAGCATGGGGGTGCCCACCGGCTTCACCGACTTCGACGCGCTGACCAACGGCCTGCACGCCGGTCAGATGATCATCGTCGCCGGCCGGCCGGGTGCCGGTAAGTCGACGGTAGCGCTGGACATCCTGCGCTCCTGCTCGATCGCCAACGGTATGGCCGGTGCGCTGTTCAGCCTGGAGATGAGCAAGACCGAGGTGGTGATGCGCCTGCTCTCCGCAGAGGCGCGGATCAAGCTCGCGGACATGCGCTCGGGCAAGATGACCGACGACGACTGGACCCGCTTGGCGCGCCGGATGTCGGAGATCTCCGAGGCGCCGCTGTTCGTTGACGATTCCCCGAACCTGACCATGATGGAGATCCGGGCCAAGGCCCGCCGGCTCAAGCAGCGCCACGATCTCAAGCTGATCGTGATCGACTACCTGCAGCTGATGACCTCCGGTAAGAAGGTCGAATCCCGCCAGCAGGAGGTCTCGGAGTTCTCCCGCCAACTCAAGCTGCTGGCCAAGGAGCTCGAGGTGCCGCTGATCGCCGTCGCGCAGCTCAACCGTGGCCCCGAGCAGCGGACCGACAAGAAGCCGCAGGTGGCCGATCTCCGTGAGTCCGGCTCGCTGGAGCAGGACGCCGACATGGTGGTCCTGGTGCATCGGCCCGACGCCTACGAGCGTGACGATCCGCGTGCCGGTGAGGCCGACTTCATCCTCGGTAAGCACCGCGCCGGCCCCACCGCCACGGTCACCGTCGCGCACCAGCTGCACTACAGTCGCTTCGTGGACATGGCGAAGGGCTGATCCTGCGCGCCCGGTGAGGAGTGCTCGTGGCAGCTGACTTCACGCTGACCCAACTGCGCTACTTCGTGGCCGTCGCGGAGGCCGGGAGTATGACCGCCGCCGCGCGGAAGTTGTCGGTGACCCAATCCACCGTCTCGGCCGCCATCGCCCAACTCGAGCACGAGATGGGCCAGGCGCTGTTCGTCCGGCTCGCCCGCCGCGGCCTGGAACTGACCGCCGCGGGACAGCGGCTGCGATCCGGTGCCATCGCACTGCTCGAGGACGCCGGATCGCTGATCGCGACGGTCCGCGACGAGGGCGACGAACTCGACGGCGAGATGACTGTGGGGATGTTCGCGCCGCTGGCGGCCTTCCGCGCCCCGGTGATTCTGCAGGCGTTCGAGCGGGCCCATCCGCGTGTGCGGGTGACCTTCCTGGAGGCCGATCAGGACGGCCTGCGCAGCGCTCTTGCCAAGGGGCAGTGCGAGGTCGCTCTGATGTACGACATGGGGGTGCTCGCCACACCCGGAACCCAGGTGGTGGAGACGATCGCGCCGCACGTGATCGTCTGCCCGGATCACCCCGCGGCGAACAATCCGGATGCCGAGGTCTCACTGCGCTCCTTGGCCGATGAGCCCTTCGTCCTGTTCGACGCACCGCAGTCGCGCGAGTACTTCCTGTCGCTGTTCCGGCATTTGGGTATCGAGCCCAACGTGCGGCATCGGGCGTCGGGTTACGAAACGGTACGGTCCTTCGTCGCCCGTGGCCACGGCTACTCCGTCCTCAACCAGCGCCTGCATCACGATGTGACGGCCTCGGGTGGCTCGGTGGTTCCCCTGCGCATCGTGGAGGACCTGCTGCCCATTCGAGTCATGCTGATGTTCCCGCCGGTCGGAGCACCCACGCGGCGCGCACGTGCCTTCGCGACGGTGTGCCGCACGCTGTACGGAGCCGGCTGACCCATATCCATCGATCGAATCGATGACAGCAAGCAAAATCATTCGTTGGATTTCTGTGATCCGGCTCACCATGCTGGAGGGTGAGTGTCCTCCACCACCGCTACGGCAGCGGCGTGAGCCCCCGGTGGAGGTCTCCGGATCCGTAGGAAGAGGTCATCGATGAGCGATGTGTTAACCGCGGCGTGCCGTGTCTGCGAGGAATCACCGGCACGATTCATGAACGTCACATGCCGGGTGCCGGCCGCAACTCGAGCGCGACGGTCCGGAAAAGTCGCGTCCCTAGCGTGGCGCGCATGACCGCAACCCACCGTGAAACCGCAAGCCGCGCAGCAGTGACCGGCTCGCCCACCCGAGCCACCCCGATGCAGCGCCGCGTGCTGGCGGGCGGCGCGATCGGGCAGTTCATCGAGTTCTACGACTTCGCGCTCTACGGCCTCTCGGCCGTGGTGCTGGCCCGCAACTTCTTCCCGTCGCACAACGAGCTGGCCGGGCTGCTCGCCACGTTCGCCACCTTCGGGGCGGCGTTCGTCATCAGGCCACTGGGCGGGCTCTTCTTCGGCGCCCTGGGCGACCGGATCGGACGCCGCAACGTCCTGTTCGCCACGCTGCTCACGATCGGCGGTGCCACCGCCTGTATCGGACTGCTCCCGACGTACGGGAGCATCGGTGTCGCGGCCCCCGTCCTGCTGGTCATCTGCCGGTTGTTGCAGGGCTTCTCCGCGGGCGGGGAATCGGTCGGAGCGCCCACCTTCACCTACGAGCACGCACCGATCGAACGTCGTGGTGCATGGTTGAACACCACCATCGCCGCCACAGCCCTGCCGTCGGTCTTCGGCGGCGCCCTGATCCTGGCCCTGACCGCTGCGATGGGGTCGGATGCGTTCAGTCAGTGGGGCTGGCGGATCCCGTTCCTGCTGGCCGCGCCGCTCGCAGTGGTCGGACTGTGGATCAGGTTGCGCACCGAGGAGTCCGACGCCTTCCGGCAGACCTTGGCGCGGGCGGAGCGTCGTGAGTCGACACCGCTGCGGGAGGCGATCTCCCAGAACGGCCTGCAGATGCTGCAGGTGATCTTCGTGATGGGGCTCACCGCGATGGGCTTCTACTTCCTCTCAGGCTATTTCGTCACCTACGTCAAGACCACCGGTGGCCTGACTCAACAGCAGTCGCTCATCGCGAATGCGGCGGCCATGTCGCTGTACACCGTTCTGCTTCCGCTGACCGGCCGGCTCGGCGACAGATTCGGGCGCAAGCCCATGCTCATCACCGGCAGCCTCGCCATCGCGGTCCTGGCGGTACCGTGCTTCGCGCTGGTCACCAGCGGAAGCCTGGCGATGGCGATCCTCGGCCAGATGCTGTTCGTGCTGCCGATCACCGTCTACGGTGGCGGTTGCTACACCTTCTTCGTCGAGATCTTCACCACGCGCACTCGATTCACCAGCGCTGCGATCAGTTACAACACCGCCTACGCCCTGTTCGGCGGAACCGCTCCGTTCGTCGGTACCTGGTTGGTCGGGATGACCGGAGCGAGTGCGGCGTCCGGCGTCTACATGGCCGCCGCTGCGGCCGTCGTCCTGGCACTGCTGCTGCTGACCCCGGTACCCGAGACCAGGCACGCTCCGCTGTGAGCACCGCCGATACCGAACCGACTGTGAAAGGAATCCTGTGAACACCCCACCTCCCGCCGACACCGCTTCCACCGACCAGACCTTCCTCGCGGACTTCCACCAGGTTGCCGCTATCGGTGCCACCGCCGCCGGCGGTGTCGACCGGCAGGCCGGGACCGAGGAGGACCGCGAGATGCGGCAGTGGTTTTGCGAGTTCGCCGCCCGGCGCGGCTGGGAGACGCGCAGTGACGGGATCGGAAACCTGTTCGCCCTCGTCGAACTGGTACCCGGGGCTCCCTACGTGATGATCGGCTCGCACCTGGATTCGCAGCCGCTGGGCGGCCGGTTCGACGGTGCGTACGGTGTGATCGCGGCCCTGCACGCCGCAGACAGGTACCAGCGGCAGGTGCGTGAGTCCGCGGTTCCCGTGGCGCCCGAGTACAACATCGCGGTCGTGGACTGGTTCAACGAGGAGGGCGGACGGTTCGCCCCCTCGATCATGGGGAGCTCGGTGTTCGCCGGTTTGATGGACCAGGAACAGATGCTCGACGTCGAGGACCTCGCCGGGGTGTCCGTGCGGGAAGCGATGACGTCGATCGGGGCACTGGGCACGGACCCGCGGCCGGAGGTGGCCGCGTATGCGGAGATCCACATCGAGCAGGGCAGGATCCTCGAACGGGAGGGCGTCGATCTCGGTGCGGTCGACTTCAGTTGGCACACGCAGAAGCTCGACATCGAGGTGATCGGTGAACAGTCACACACCGGTGCCACCGCGATGGCCGATCGGCGCGATGCACTCGTCGCCGCCAGCGAGGTGATCCTGCTGGTCCACCGCGTGACCGAGGTCGCCGAACCGGAGTCACTGGTCTCGTCGGTCGGCCGGATGACCGTCGAGCCGAACTCCCCGATCGTGGTGCCGCGCCGCGTGCACCTGGTCGCCGATCTGCGGGCCGAACGCAAGAGCGATGTTCTCGCGGCCCGCGACCGACTGCGGCGGGAGATCGCTGAGGTGGCGGCCCGGTACGACGTGCGGATCGAGGTGACCGACGTGGACATCAGGGAACGTCAGTTCTACCCGGTCGAGGGGATCGAGCTCGCCGAGAAGTGCGCCGCCGATGCGGGACTGAGCGTGCGCAGGCTGCGCACGATGGCCGGGCACGACTCCGTTGCGATGAACCGCATCGTTCCCACGGTCATGCTGTTCATCCCCTCGGCCGACGGGGTGTCGCACTGCGAGCGCGAGTTCACCTCGGATGCGGACATGGTGTCCGGCGTGCACGCTCTCACCGCGGTGGTGGCGCGACTCGCCGGGGGCGAACTCGACGGTGTCGCAGCGGGAATGCGGCGGTAGCGGAGTTCGCGATGATCGCCGCAACACCGCAGTTGTGCCTGGTGTCCGCCACCGAACTGCGCTCGGGGTACCTCGCCGGGCGGTTCACTCCCGAGGAGGCGATGCGGGCCGTCCTGGCGCGGATCGCCGCGGTCAACGGAAGCCGGGAGCAGGGGATCAACGCGTTCACCGAGATCCTGTACGACGAGGCGATGCGACGAGCACGCACCGCCACAGACATCGTCACCGCGGCGCGCCGCACCGGTGATCCGATACCGGCACTGCTGGGTATTCCGGTGGCCACCAAGGAGAAGCACGCCATCGGTGGTCGCACCCTGGAACTGGGGCTGTTGTCGCGCCGCGGCCGGATGGCGGTGCGGGACCATCCGGTGGTCGCCCGCATCCGGGCGGCGGGCGGAATCGTGCACGCACGTACCACTACACCCGAGTTCAGTTGCGCGACGGTGACCCACTCACCCCTGTGGGGTGTGACCCGCAACCCGTGGAACCTCAGGGCTTCACCGGGTGGCTCGTCCGGTGGAGCGGGGGCGGCACTGGCGGCCGGAATGGCCACCCTGGCGACCGCGAGCGATATCGCCGGCTCCACCCGGGTGCCAGCGGGATTCACCGGGACGGTGGGTTACAAGGCTCCGTACGGCCGGATCCCGGGCACTCCGCCGCTGAGTGCCGACACCTACCGCGGTGATGGGCCGATGGCGAGGACCGTCGCGGACACCGCACTGCTGGCGGATGTGATGTCCGGCCACGATCGTGGTGACCACTTCAGCTGGGGAGCGCCCGGAGACCTCTCCGCCGCCCTGGAGCAGTGCGGGTCGTCGCTCACCGGGGTCCGCGTCGGGCTGGCGACCGGGATGCGCGACGTTCCGGTGCACCCCGAGGTGCGCGCCGCCACCGAGCGTGTGGGGCAGGCCCTGCGCGAGCGCGGCGCCCGGGTGGAGGAGGTGGAGCTGCCGTGGTCGAGCGAGCGGATCCGCGAGGTCACGTTCGCGCACTTCGGGCATCTGCTCGGGCCGGCGTTGGCCGCGGAGGCGGTGGGCCCCGGCGGACGCCGGCCGCAGGTGGCGGCCTACACCAGCAGATTCATCGAGGACGCCGCCGAGGCGGCCCGGGCCATGTCGCACTACGAGTGCGTCCGGGCCGAGGCCCGGATCCAGGCCGAACTCGCAGCGGTGATGGAACCGGTGGACGCGCTGGTGTGCCCGGTGTCCGCGGTCACCTCGCTGACCGCGGACGGCGACTACCTCGACGGGATCGATGCGCCTGGAGAGCAGTCGATCCACCTGCGGCACTACTGGCAGGCGCACCTGACGAGCGCGTTCAACGTGTGCAATCGGTGTCCGGTGCTCGCGGTACCCGCGGGAATGGCGGGTGACGGCACTCCGATCGGCGTTCAGTTGGTGGGCAAGCCGCTCGACGAGTTGCTTCCGTTCCGCCTGGGCGCCGCCGTCGAAGCCGAATCGTCACGTCCGGCGTGGCCACGACTCGACGTTTGACGGTCAGTCGTTCAGCGTGTCGGCCACCAGCACCGCGACCCCCAAGGACAGCAGGGAGCCCGGTTCGCTGAGGGAGACGCCCAACTCGCGTTCCAGGCGGGCGATCCGGTGGTAGAGCGCCGGACGGGACAGGTAGAGGGCCTCGGCCGCACCGGATTTCGAGCCGCCCGAGCGGGTCAGCGCGCGGATCACCGCCAGGTCGTCGCGGCGCTCGGGCGCGAGCAGGGGACCGAGCTCGGAGGTGGCGAAGGCGGTGACACGGGGTTCGTCGGCGAGCAGCGCCACCAGACCTTTCAGCCGGACATCGCTGGAGCGGAACCAGTTCCGAGTACCGGTGCCCAGACCGGCGGCAGCGGCCGCGACGTGGCCTGCTTCGGCCAGACCCGCTGCTGCGACGTGCACTGCAGTGGCCGCCGGGCCGGCCCCGATCCACAGCGGGGCGGGCTCGGCGTCGAGGTGTGCGGCGGTCACGTCGGCGGCGATGCAGTCGATCACCGGCTCGATCCCGGCCGGCCGGGTGGCGGCCGCGACGATCACGGCCACCGAATCCGGACCCACCCGGCCCACCAGTGCCGATGCACCGCACCGTCGGACAGCGGAGGAGATCACCTCGCGCAGGCGTCGCTCGCGGCGCATGGCCTCCAGCGGCCCCACCGAGCCGGACCAGTGCAGCACCAGGGGCACGATGGCGCCGCGGTGGGTGAGTCCGAGCGCGGTGGCCTGTTCGTCGACCTGTGCGGGTTCGAGTTCTCCGGCCGAGACGTCCGCCAGGAACGTCGACTGCGCCAGCGCGGCGAGGTCCTTGTCGTCGCGTTCTGCGATCAGGTGCAGCGCGATCGCCTGCGCCGCTCGTTCGGCGACGTGCCGTGCGGTGGCGTCCGCCCGTCTGGTGACTCGGAGCTGGCCCCAGGCGGCCTCGCGCACCGAGACCAGCGCGACGACCTCCGTAGGGCCGCCGTCCGCGCACTCGGGAGCCGCGCCGGCGGGCGGGCGCGAGGGGTGCTCGGCCGCATCCGGAGCCGAACCGAAGGCGACCACGGTGCCGCTGGGGTCCTCCAGGACGACGGTGGCTCCCAACAGCTCCGCCGCTGCGTTGACGATCCGCTCCGGTGCGGCGCCGCGGAGCGCCAGGTCGGTGAACAGTTCGTGGATCCGGCGGTTCGCCTCCAGTTGTTCGAGCTGGTCGGCGACGATCAGCCGGTGCACCGCTTCGGTCACATCCACGAACCGGGTCTGGTTGTGCAGGATGACCACGGGGACGGTGGTTTCGGCGGCGGCTCGGCGGAGCGCGCTGCGGGTCGGTTCGCGTCCCGCCGGGAGCTCGACGATGATCCCGGCGGCACCGGCCTGCTGCAACTGGGCCAGGTGCCGGGCCGCGGCTTCGACGTCGGCGCCGATCATCAGACCGGTGCTGAGGATCAGTTCGCCGCCGGTGAGCAGTGCGGCGGTCTCCAGCAGCTCGGAGACGTGTACCCAGCGAACCGGTGTGTCGAGCGCGTCGCCACCGGTCACCAGTTCGACTGCGGAGTCGGCGAAGACAGGTAGTTCGAGCACGTCGCGGACCGACAGGATCATTCACAGAGTGTAAATGCCTAGAGGTCGTCTCATTACAGAATGCAGGCGGTGCGGTGAGCTGCGGACCGCCAGTATCGGGGGAACGACAGGCGCGCCGTGCGCCCTCGCCGATGGGAGGAATTCGATGACGACGACCGAAGCTCAGCGTGAGACGGTGACCGGCCACTGGATCGGGGGCCGGGTCACCGCGGACTCCGCAGGCCGCGTCGCGGACGTGACCAACCCTGCCACCGGCCGGGTGACCGGACAGGTCGCGATGGCCTCGGCGGAGCAGGTCGACGCCGCCGTGGCGGTCGCGGCGAGCGCCTTCGAGAGCTGGAGCGCCACCTCCCTGGCGAAGCGGACCTCGGTGCTGTTCGCCTTCCGCGAGCTGCTCAACGCGCGCAAGAACGAGCTGGCGGAGATCATCACCCGCGAGCACGGCAAGGTTCTCGACGACGCCCTCGGGGAGATCGCGCGCGGACTGGAGGTGGTCGAGGTCGCGTGTGGTGCGGCGCAATTGCTCAAGGGCGGCTTCAGCGAGAGCGCTTCGACCGGTGTCGACGTCCACTCCAAGCGGCAGGCCCTGGGCCCGGTCGCGATCATCTCACCGTTCAACTTCCCGGCCATGGTGCCGCTGTGGTTCTTCCCGATCGCGATCGCGTCCGGCAACACCGTGATCGTCAAGCCGAGCGAGAAGGATCCGTCCGCATCGAACTGGTTGGCCCAGCTGTGGCAGGAGGCGGGCCTTCCCGACGGCGTTTTCAACGTGGTCCACGGCGACAAGGAGGCAGTGGACGCCCTCCTCGACCACGACGGTGTGAAGGCCGTCTCCTTCGTCGGATCCACGCCGATCGCCCAGTACGTCTACGAGCGCGGCACCGCGCGGGGCAAGCGCGTCCAGGCGCTCGGGGGCGCGAAGAACCACATGCTGGTGCTGCCGGACGCGGATCTCGATCTCGCCGCGGACGCCGCCGTCAACGCGGGCTTCGGCGCCGCGGGAGAACGCTGCATGGCGATCTCGGCTCTGGTGGCGGTGGGGGAGATCGCCGACCCGTTGGTCGCCCGGATCGCCGAGCGGGCGCGCGGCCTGCGCACCGGGGACGGCACCCGCGGCACCGATATGGGGCCGCTGATCACCGCGGCCCATCGGGACAAGGTGGCGGACTACATCGAGCAGGGTGTGGCGGCGGGCGCACGGCTCGTGGTGGACGGCCGTCCGGGCCAGTTCTACGACCAGTTCGATGCCGACGGTGACGGCTTCTTCGTGGGCCCCACGCTGTTCGACGACGTCACCGAGGACATGAGCATCTACCGGGACGAGATCTTCGGCCCGGTCCTGTCGGTGGTGCGCGTGGATTCCTACGACGACGGCCTGGCGCTGATCAACCGCAATCCGTACGGCAACGGGACGGCGATCTTCACCAACGACGGTGGCGCGGCGCGGCGGTTCGAGAACGAGGTGCAGGTGGGCATGGTGGGTATCAACGTGCCGATCCCGGTTCCCATGGCGTACTTCTCCTTCGGCGGGTGGAAGGCCTCGTTGTTCGGTGACACCCACGCCTACGGCGCGGAGGGGTTCCACTTCTTCACCCGGGGCAAGGTGGTCACCACCCGATGGCAGGACCCCAGTCACGCCGGTATCAACCTCGGCTTCCCGCAGAACGACTGAGAACGGAGAGCGTGATGACTGCGAGTACTACGACGGTGCGGGACTCCGATATCGCCCCGGAACTGCTGGAACAGGGCCGCCGGGCGTATCAGCTCGATCGCGCGCACGTCTTCCACTCCTGGCAGGCGCAAGGGCGGTTCGATCCCACCACGATCGTCAAGACCGAGGGCTCGTACGTGTGGGACGGGAACGGCCGCAGGTTGATCGACCTCTCCAGCCAGCTGGTCAACACCAATATCGGCCATCAGCATCCCCGGGTGGTGGAAGCGGTCGCGGACCAGGCCCGCGACATCTGCACGATCGCGCCGCAGTACGTGAACGCGGCGCGCTCGGAAGCGGCCCGGCTGATCGCCGAGCGGACTCCGGGTGAACTGAACAAGATCTTCTTCACCAACGGCGGGGCGGATGCCGTCGAGCACGCGGTGCGGATGGCTCGGTTGCACACCGGGCGGCGGAAGGTGCTGGCGGCATTCCGGAGCTACCACGGGGGCACGCAACTGGCGGTGAACATCACCGGAGACCCGAGGCGTTTCGCCAACGACTACTCGGCGGAGGGCGTGGTGCACTTCATGCCGGCCTACCCGTACCGCTCCTACTTCGGATCCGAGTCGCCCGAGCAGGAGACCGAGCGGGCACTGCGTCATCTCGAGGACCTCATCCTGCTGGAGGGCCCGGAATCGTTCGCCGCGATCATCGTCGAATCGGTGCCGGGTACGGCCGGGATCTACACGCCGCCACCCGGTTACCTCGCGGGGGTGCGGGAGTTGGCCACGCGGTACGGGATCGTCTACATCGCCGACGAGGTGATGGCCGGCTTCGGCCGGACGGGCGCGTGGTTCGCCGTCGAGCACTTCGGCGTGGTTCCCGATCTGGTCACCTTCGCCAAGGGGGTGAACTCCGGTTACGTGCCGCTCGGGGGCGTGGCGATCTCCCCGGAGATCGCCGAGACCTTCAACGACCGCGCCTACCCCGGGGGGCTGACGTACTCGGGTCATCCGCTGGCCACGGCGGCGGCGGTGGCGACGATCAACGCGATGGCCGACGAGGCGATGGTGGAGAACGCGCGACGGCTCGGTGAGGAGGTGATCGGGCCGCGGCTGGAGCGGATGAGGTCCGAGCACCCGTCCGTCGGTGACGTTCGCGGTCTGGGCTGCTTCTGGGCGATCGAGCTGGTCAAGGACAGGGCGACGAAGGAACCGCTCGCTCCGTACGGCGGTTCGTCCGCGGAGATGGACCGGGTGGTCGCGGCGATCCGGGCGGGTGGCGTCCTGCCGTTCGCGAACTTCAACCGTATCCATGTGGTGCCGGCCTTGAACATCGCTGACGATGTGCTGCGGACGGCGCTCGATGTGGTGGACGAGGCACTGGCGGTAGCGGACGGGTTCGCCCGTGCGTGACTGACGCGTGCTCGTCGGTGGGGCCGCCCGGACTCGGGCGGCCCCCGGCGTCAGTCGATCCGGCGGCGGTTCGCGAGCACCGGCAGCGCCGCCCGGGTACGCCCGAGGACGTCGGTGTCGATCTCGACCAGCAGGTCGCCGACGGCCCCGCCCAGGGCGCCGATCACCTCGCCGGTGGGTCCGGCGACCACGCTGTGTCCGACGCCGAGCGGCGCCGATCCGGTCACCTCGGCACCTCCGGCAGCGGGATCGGCCTGCCCGCAGGCCACGACGAAGGAGGTGGAGTCCAGCGCACGGGCACGGGCGAGCACCTGCCACTGGTCGATCTTCCCGGGTCCGGCACCCCAGGAGGCCGACACCACGATGATCTCGGCGCCGCGGTCGGCCATCGTCTGGAAGAGCTCGGGGAAACGGATATCGTAGCAGGTCGCGAAACCGACGGTGATCCCGCCGATCTCGACAACGAGCGGCTGGTCGCCGGGTGCCACGGTGTCCGATTCCGCGAAGCCGAACGCGTCGTACAGATGGATCTTGTGGTAGGCGCCCTCGACGCCTGGACCGGTGACCAGCAGGGTGTTGCGCACCCGATCGCCGTCGGCGGGGGTGAACATCCCGGCCACGATGGTGATGCCGTCGCGGTGCGCGATCCGTCGCACCGCCGTGGCCCACGGACCGTCGACCTCCTCGGCGATCTCGGCCAGGGGGACTCCGAAGCAACGCATCATCGCCTCGGGGAAGACGACGACTGCGGCGCCGGCGGCCGCTGCGGCGGCCGATTTCCGATCGATGATCTCGAGATTCTCGGCCGGGTCGGCGGAGCTGTTGACCTGCGCCAGTGAAATTGTGAGCGTAGACATACTGTTCACCTCTGTGGAAAATCAAAACGGACCGCCGAAGCGGTGTATACATTACGTATGCAGCGACTGTCGGGCCGGGCGAAGGCCTACGCCTTCCTGCGCAACCAGATTCTGACCTCCCCCACTCTCGAGGGTGCGTTCCTCAACGAACAGCAGATCGCAACCCGGATCGGTGTCTCGCGCACACCGGTGCGCGAGGCCCTGCTCCGGCTCGAGGCCGAGGGACTGGTGGAGATGGTGCCTCAGCGCGGCGCGCTGGTGCCGGCGATGTCGGGGCGCCAGCTCACCGAACTCATGGACCTGCGGGGTGCGCTCGAACGCCACGCCGCCACGACCGTCCTCGGCAGCGGCACGGCGCCGGTGGCGGAGATGCGCAGCCTGTGGTCCGAACAGCGGGCCCTGGTGGGCGATGAGACCGACACCGCCGCGAGGGAGTTCATCGACCTCGACAGTCGCTTCCACCAGATCCTGGTCGACGCCGCCCGGAACGACCTGCTCTCGCGGACCTACGAGAGCCTGCGTACCCGGCAGATGCGGGCGGGCCTCGCCGCGCTGTCCACCTCGTCCGCCCGCTTCGACGCCGTGTGCTCCGAGCACGCGGCCATCGTCGACGCCTTGGACAGCGGCGACGAGGCTGCGGTGCATCGGAGCATCGACGATCATCTTGAAGTCACTTTGCAGGTGCTGTTGCGGGCTTAGCCGCGATCACGGAGTCCCGACCAGCTTCGCGGACTCCTGCTCCTCGGCCCGGTCGGGGTCGCGGCCCAGGGCGAGACCGGCGAGGGTGACCGCACCGACCACCGCGATGTAGATCGAGACCGGGACCCACGAACCGGTCCGGTCCAGCAGGAAGGTGAAGATCAGCGGCGCGAGCGCACCGCCGAAGACGCCGGCGATGGTGTAGGCGAGGGAACTGCCGGTCGATCGCAGCCGCACCTGGAACTGCTCGGTGACGAACGCCGCCTGCGGGCCGTACATGAAGGAGTGGAACGCCAGGCCCACGACGATGCCGGGGATCAGCGTCGCCATCGAGCTGCCGCCGATCAGCAGGAAGAAGATCGGAGTCCAGATCACGCCGCCCACAGCTGCGACACCGTAGACCAGGCGGCGGTTGATCCGGTCGGAGATCGCACCCGCGAGCGGGATCAGGCCGAGTTGGAAGGCCGAGCCCACGAGGATGGCGATCAGCACCTCGCTGCGGTCGAAGCCGAGCTTCTTCACGCCGTAGGTGATCGCGAAAACCGTGAACAGCGCGTAGATCACATCGGGTGCGATGCGGGACATCACGGCGGCCACCAGCGGGCGGGCCTGGGTGCGGAACACCGCACCGACCGGTGCCGCCTCCCGCTCACCGGACGCCTGCAGTGCCTTGAACACCGGAGTGTCCTCTAGGCGCAGGCGGATCCACAGGCCGAATCCGACCAGAACCGCGGAGAGCAGGAAGGCGATTCGCCAGCCCCACTCCTCGAACTGCTGGTCCGATAGCGACAGGGTCAGCAGGGCCAGGGTGCCGTTGGCGAGCAGGTTGCCGGCGGGCGGTCCGATCTGGGCCGCCGACGACCAGAAGCCGCGCTGCGCGGGGTTGCCGTACTCGCTCGAGAGCAGCACGGCTCCGCCCCATTCGCCGCCGACCGCGACGCCCTGCGCGAACCGCATCATCACCAGCAGGCTCGGCGCGGTGATGCCGATGCTCGCGTACGAGGGGATGAGTCCGATCAAGAAGGTGGTGACACCGATGAGCAGCAGGGTGATCACCAGCAGTTGCTTGCGGCCGATGATGTCGCCGAGTCGGCCGAAGACGAATCCGCCCAGCGGACGGGCCACGTAACCCACCGCATAGGTGGAGAAGGCGAGGAGCGTTCCCGTCATGGGATCGTTGCTCGGGAAGAAGACCACCGGGAACACCAGTGCCGCGGCGGCGGAGTAGATCGCGAAGTCGTACCACTCCAACGCGGTGCCGGTAAGGCTGGCCGCAAACGCCTTGAACAGGCTTTTCCTGTCCGGCGGCGCGCTCGTTTCACTGCTCACGGGGAGCTCCTTCCAATCATCGCATTCGCGTTGTACCCGCTCCATACTTGATGTATACAAGAGGTATGCGCAACCGCGGGGCGCTTTCAGAAACAATCTTGTAACGAGGAGCGACTTCCATGCTGACCTTCACGCTGCCCGATGGTTCCACCGAGACCGTCGAGGTGTTGAACGTGCTGAACGCGGGCTACGCAGGCCGTGACCAGGCCGAGGTGGAACACCACATCGCCGAACTCGCCGAACTCGGAGTTCCGGCGCCGCAGACCACCCCGACCGTGTACCCGGTCTCCCCCTATCTGGCCCGCCAGACGGATCAGGTCGACGTACAGCACGGCCGCACCTCCGGCGAGGCCGAATGGGGCATCGTGCTGCTCGGCGATCGGGACGAGGACGTTCTGCTGGTGGCCGCGTGCGACCACACCGATCGTGAGCTCGAACGTCACGGTGTCGCGTGGAGCAAGAACGCCTCGCCGGACGTGCTCTCGGAGAAGGCCTGGCGACTGACCGATGTCGCGGACCGGATCGACGCGATCACCATGCGCGCCTGGGTCGGCACCGGGGATTCCGAGGAGACCCTGATCCAGGACGGGACCATGGGCGATCTCCTCACCCCCGGGTACTGGCTCGACGTGCTCGCCGAACGCGGCCTGCGCAAGCGCGGCACCGTGCTCATCTCCGGCACGATCTCCATGCTGGAGGGCGTGAACCAGTTCGTCGACCAGTGGCGGGTCGAGCTCGGTGATCCGGCGACCGGCAACACCCTCGACTGCCGGTACCGGGTCGCGCGGATGCCCGAGCCGATCGGCTGAGCCTGAGTAGATCTTCGCAGCCGGCGGCCACGGGCCGCCGGCTGCTCCATGACCGGATACCGGCCGGTCCGGGATTCGAACCGGTGTGACGCGAATCGCGCACGAGCCGGGCAACATCTGTAGGTTCGTAGAGGTGGACCTCGGACGATTCCTGGAGGGTCGTGGCGGGCAGCTCGCCTTCCTGACCTACCAGCACACCTCGTTGGTGGTCCAATGCGTGCTGGTCGCGGCAGTGATCGCGCTGGTGATCGCGGCACTGGTCTACCGCACCCGCGCAGGTGCCGCGCTGGCCACGGCGATCGCCTCGGTCGGAATGACGGTGCCCTCACTGGCGCTACTTGCCCTGCTCCTGCTGGCATTCGGACTGGGTGTCACGCCGTCGGTCATGATGCTCGCCTTCTATGCCACCCTCCCCATCCTGACCAGCGCGATCGTCGGACTCCAGGCCGTCCCGGCCACCCTGGTCGAGGCCGCTCGCGGGCTCGGGATGCCGCGCTGGCGGGTGCTGGCCACCGTCGAGCTGCCCAACGCCTGGCCGGTGATCCTCACCGGAATCCGGGTCAGCACGCAGCTCGTGGTCGGTGTCGCCACCGTGGTGGCCTACGTGCTCGGTCCCGGCCTGGGATCGCTGATCTTCTCCGGCCTGGTCCGTCTCGGCGGTGCGGGGGCGCTCGAATCCGCGTTGGTCGGCACCGCATTGGTGGTGGCCGTAGCGCTCGTACTCGACGGTGCGCTGGTCCTGCTGGGCCGGGTGACCGTCTCGAAGGGACTGCGATGACCGAAGCCACCGGTACCTCCATCAAGCTCGACAAGGTGGTCAAACGCTATCGCGGTCAGCACGAGCCGGCCGTGCGCGAGTTGTCCATCACCATCGAAGCGGGTGAGACGGTGGCCATCGTCGGCCCGTCCGGCTGCGGCAAGACCACCACTCTCAAGATGATCAACCGCCTGATCCAGCCCACCTCGGGCCGGATCGAGATCGGCGGGAGGGATGTGACCACCGCCGACGCCGACGAGCTCCGGCAGGGCATCGGCTACGTGGTGCAGGCCGGTGGGCTGTTCCCGCACTGGACCGTGGAGCGGAACGTCGCCGCGGTACCGGGTCTGGTGGGGTGGGACAAACAGCGCACCCACGAGCGGGTCACCGAACTGCTGGACCTGGTCGGCCTGGAGCCGAAGGTCTTCCGCGGACGGTTCCCCAAGGAGATGTCCGGCGGTCAGCAGCAACGCGTCGGCGTGGCCCGGGCGCTGGCCGTCGACCCGCCGGTGCTGCTGATGGACGAGCCCTTCGGCGCCGTCGATCCGATCACCCGGGTGCGGTTGCAGGACCAACTGCTCGCCATTCAGGAGGAACTGCGCAAGACCGTGGTGATCGTGACCCACGACGTGGACGAGGCGATCAAGCTGGGGGACCGGGTGCTGATCCTCTCCGAGGGCGGCGCCATCGAGCAGTTCGCCACCCCGGAGGAGATCCTCACCGCGCCGGCGAACGCGTTCGTCGAGGAGTTCGTGGGATCGGGTGCCACCCTGCGCCACCTGACACTGAGTACGGTCACCGAGATCCCCAGCGCTCCTCTGGTGTTCGCCCGGCCCGGGGAGCCGTCGAGCGAGGTGGCCGCGCGCGCCCGCGCCGCCCGGCTGAACTGGGTGGTGGTGGTCGACGATCAGGAGCGGCCGCGGGCCTGGCCGTCGGTGGCCGAGGTGCTCAGTAAGCCCGAGGTCTCCACCTACCTGGACCAGCGGCTCCCCGTGGTGGAGCGGACGGCGACCCTCGCCGACGCCCTCGACGTCATGCTCGCCGCGAGCCAGGGCGGTGTGCTGATCACCGGACGGGGCAAGGTGGTCGGAGCGCTGACCATCGAACAGGTGGCCGGGCGCATCCGGGAACGCCAGGCCCTGGCGAATCCGGAACAGGCCGCGGACACCTACCGGGCGGCGCCGTGACCGCCGCCACCGACACCGTCACCCGCTCGCCCGGCCGGGTGCCGCTGGACCTGATTATCGAGCCGGTGCTGGTGCTCACCGGCGTGGTCGGCTACCTGATCTGGCACGCCGCACAGGACTTCTCGGAGTCCGAGCAGGTCCAACTCGCCTGGCCGAAGCTGGCCGCATCGGTGTTCGAGCACGTGCGACTGACAGTGGTCTCCGCCGTCCTGGTGGTGCTCATCGCCATACCACTGGGAATCCTGGTCACCCGCAGGCGGTTCGCGCGGATCTCGCCGGTGATCGTCGGTCTGGCGAACATCGGCCAGGCCGCTCCCGTCCTGGGCATGGTGGTGCTGTTCGCAATGTGGTTCGGCACCGGATTCTCCACCGCGGTGGCGGCACTGGTGGTGTACGCGGTGCTGCCGATCCTGCAGAACACCGTCATCGGACTGCGCCAGGTCGACGACAGAGTGATCGAAGCCGCACGCGGGCAGGGGTTCTCGGCACTGACCACACTACTGAAAGTGGAACTGCCGCTGTCGGTGCCGGTGATCCTGCACGGCGTGCGCACGGCCCTGGTGATCCTGGTGGGCACCGCGACGCTCGGCACGTTCATCGGCGCGGGCGGGCTCGGCGTGCTGATCACCACCGGCGTCACCCTGTACCTGCCGCCACTGCTGTTCACCGGCGCCGCGCTGGTGGCCCTGCTGGCGCTGGGCATCGATTGGCTGGCCCGGCTCGCCGAGTACCTGCTGACCCCCCGCGGTCTGCGTGGAGTGAGCGCCTGATGCGCCGCGTGGTCACGTCGGCGCTGGTCGCGATACTGGCGATCACCCTCGGAGCGTGCGGGCTGCAGAGCTCGTCCGGGCGGTTCGTGCGCGCCGAACCTGCCGATGGCCAGCGGCCACTCGCCGGCGCGAAGATCTCCGTCACCTCGAAATCGTTCTCCGAGGGCGTGCTCCTGGGGAAGATCTCCACCACCATCCTGCAGGCCGCCGGCGCCGAGGTCACCGACCTGACCAATGCACCCGGATCGATGTCCTCACGGCATGCAATGCTCAGCGGCGCCGCCGACGTGTCCTGGGAGTACACCGGAACCATCTGGGTCAGTTACCTCGGCAGGACCGAGACCATCAGCGATTCCGCGGAACTGTTCCGGCGGGTGCGCGACGCCGAACGCGCCAACGGCCTTCAGGTACTCACCCCGGCCCCGTTCAACAACACCTACGCCTTCGCCGTGACCCCCGCGCAGCAGCAGCGCCTGAACCTGCGCACCGTCAGCGACCTGTTCCGGATGCCGCCGCAGCAGCGGACCCTGTGCGTCGACCCCGAGTTCCAGTCCCGGCCTGACGGTCTGAGCCGGCTGCTGGAGAAGTACCAGGTTCCGCTGGGGACCGGCACCCCGCCCGGCACGGTGACCACGATGGACGCGGGCGTGATCTTCTCCGCGATCAACGACGGCGCCTGCTTCTCCGGCGACGTCTACGCCACCGACGGGCGGATCCGCAAACTCGGACTCGTGCTCCTGGAGGACGACCGCAGGTTCTTCCTCCCGTACGACGGTGTCCCCGAGGTGCGTACCGACGCACTGGCCAGGCACCCGCAGATCGCCGACGTCCTGGGCAGGGTCAGTCGCCTACTCACCGAGCAGACGATGCAGGAGCTCAACGGGCAGATCGACATCGACGGCCGGGATCCGGCGGAGGTCGCCGCGGGGTGGCTGCGGCGCGTCGGACTGGTCCGGTGAGGATTCGCTCCCGCTGATCCGAAGGCTTCCGCCACCACCGGACCCGCATGAGATGATTGCCCACATGAACGATCGCGGTGTGGACCTGCTGGCCCTGACCGCCGCCGAGGCGGCCAAGGTGCGCGGGGGCGACTACGACCGGGTGCTGCCCGAGCAGTGGCCCGCCGACGAGCGGTGGGCGACCCGGCTGAGCGGTAACGACGACGTGGACGTCTGGCTGATCAGCTGGGTGCCCGAGCGCTCCACCGAGCTGCACGATCACGCCGGCTCACTCGGTGCGCTCATTGTGGTCGACGGTGCGCTGCACGAACTGAGCTGGGACGGCGGGGCACTGCGCGAGCGCACCCTGGGTCCGGGGGAGCAGGCCTTCTTCGACGCCGGGTGGGTGCACGATGTGACCCGTGACGCCGCCGCCCAGGACGCGGCCTCCGGCCACGCCGGCACCCCCACGCTGTCGGTGCACGCCTACTCCCCGCCGCTGACCGCCATGTCCTACTACGAGATCACCGACGCCGGTAGCCTTCGCAGGGTGCGCACCGAACTGACGGACGAGCCCGAGGGGCCCACTGGCGGGCGCGGCGTCGACGTCCTGCTCGCGGAGGCCCGCGATCGGATCGACCGCGTCGAGGCCGCCGACCTGAGCGCCGAGCTCGACGCGGGAGCGATCCTGGTCGATACCCGTCCGGCCGCGCAGCGTGCCGTCGAGGGTGAGATCGACGGGGCTCTGGTGATCGAGCGGAACGTCCTCGAATGGCGCCTCGACCCCACCTCCGATGCCCGGATCCCCGAGGCGACCGGCTGGGACGTGCGCTGGATCGTGATGTGCTCTCAGGGCTACGCCAGCTCGCTGGCGGCGGCCGCACTCGTCGATCTCGGCCTGCGCCGCGCGGCGGACCTGGCCGGCGGCTACCAGGCGGTGGCCGCGCTCGCCACCCGTGCGGCTCAGGCCTGACGCGGCACCGACCACCGAACCACGGTGCCGGGCCGCTCGTCGTCCGGTGAGGCCGGAAGCAGCTCGACGGTCCCGCCGCGCAGCTCCGCGCGTTTGGCGAGGTTGAGCAGTCCGCTGCGCCGGCCACCGTCGGAGATGCCGGAACCGTCGTCGGCCACCTCCACGGTGACGGCCTCCCCGCTGGCGATCACGGTGACCGAGATCCGGGTGCCGCCGGAGTGGCGCACCGCGTTCGAGACGCTCTCGGTGACCACTGCCTCCACGTCACGGGAGAAGGCCTCATCGGCGACAGCGCTCTCGACCGGGCCGGAGAAGCCGACGTCGACGGCGAGCTCGCCGCCGTGCGCCACCGAGCGCACCGCCCGGACCAGGCGGGTCCGGAGACCGCTCTGACCGGTGGAGAGTTCGAAGATGGTGGAGCGGATGTCGGCGATGGTGCGGTCCAGTTCGCCGATCACCGCATCGAGCCGCTCCCGGATCGGCTCGTCGCCCGCGTTGGAGCGCGCCACCTGCAGGCCCAGTCCCACGGCGAAGATCCGCTGGATCACGTGATCGTGCAGATCGCGGCCGATACGTTCGCGCTCCTCGATCACCTGCAAGGAGCCGAGCCGTTCCTGCTGCCGCAGCGCCTCGGCGTGCATCTGCGCATTGTCGATCGCCACTGCCGTTGCGGCGGCGAAGATCTCGATCGCCTTCGCATCGCTGGCGGTGAACGCGCGTCCGCCCTCCTTCTCCGCCAGGTAGATGCACCCGAACAGCTCACCGCCCACGATGATCGGGGCGCCCAGGAAACTGTGCATGGGCGGGTGGTTCGGCGGGAAGCCCACCGACGACGGGTGTTCGGACAGTTCCGCCATCCGCACCGGCTGCTTCACCTTGAGCAGGTGGCCCAATAGGCCTTGGCCGCAGGGCGGATCGCCGATCAGTTGTGCGGTCTCGGCGTCGACGCCGACGTAGATGAACTCCTGGAGGGAACCGTCGTCGTTGCTCACACCGACGGCGCCGTACCTGGCGTCCACCAGCGCGGTCGCCGAGGTGACGATGCGCTGCAGGGTGGCCGGCAGCTCCAAGCCCTGCGCCACCACCATCACCGCGCTGAGGATGTCCTGCAGGTCGGCGTCGGTGCGGTGTTCGCCGTCACACTGTTCGCTCATCCGGCTGCGCTCCCCGCAACCGGGAGCACCGTCGGGACGAAAGCCCCTGGCGCGGCGGCGTACTGGCGGCGAATCTGGTTCCCGTGAACGACATCGATACCGATCCCCTGGAACGCTCCGACGTGCGAGCGCTGGTCGTCGATCTGGCCGAGGCCGCGTACACCGGACGGTTGGCCCGCTGGAACGAGGTGCGCACCAGCGCTGCGGTCGACGACCTCGACTGGGAGTACATCGTGTGCGGGTTGCTGGGCAAGCTGCTGGCCGAGCGCGCGGTGCAGCGCGGAACCCCCGCGGTGGACGCCTGGCCGCAGGCGCGGGCCGCCCTGGTCTGAGGCGGTCATCGCCGGGACCTGCCGGAGTCGCGCCACTGCGCCGCGCGCAGCGCGGCCTGGACCCGGTTCTCCACCCCGAGTTTGGCCAGGATGCCGGTGACGTGGTTGCGGACTGTTTTCTCGGCCAGGAACATCCGCTCCGCGATCTGCTTGTTGGTCAGGCCTTCGGCGAGCAGTTCGAGTACTGCCTCCTCCTGGCCGGTGAGGCCTGCGGGCATGGTCGAGGTGACCTCGTCGGCCCGGCGGATCCGCTGCAGCACCCGGGCGGTGCTCGCCGAGTCGAGCAGTGATCCGCCGCTGGCGACGGTGCGGATCGCCGAGACCAGTTCAGTGCCGCGGATTTGCTTGAGCACGTAGCCCTGCGCACCGGCGGTGATCGCGTCCAGCAGGGCGTCGTCATCGGAGTAGGAGGTGAGCACCAGGCAGGGCAGGCCGGGCAGTTGCCCGCGGATCGCGCGGATCAGGTCGATCCCCGAGCCGTCCGGCAGGCGCACATCGACCACGACGACGTCGGGCCGCACCGCCGGGATACGGGCGAGCGCCTCACGGACCGTCGCCGCCTCACCGATGACGGTGTGCGTTCCGTCGGTGGCGAGGAGGTCGGACAGACCGCGCCGGACGATCTCATGGTCTTCGACGAGGAATACCGAGGGCATGGCTCCCACCCTAGGCCGGTTCCGGCCCCTGACCATCCCTGGAGGGACGATCGCCGATGGATCTAGGACAAACGTCCCTACTGAGCCGGTACGGTGGTCCCTACCTGCGGCGATGCGCCGCCAGAACCGGTTCCAGGACCACTTCGGGGACGATCGCCACTGCTCACCGCGATGCTATCGGAGCAGGGTGGGCACCATGACTGACTTGACCGATCTGGAACTGCTCCACGAGCTCTCCGACACCGCTGAACGCGAGGTCGATCGGCACATGGGGCAGGCGGTTCAGTGGCATCCGCACGACTACGTTCCGTGGAGCCGCGGTCGGGACTTCGCCGCTCTTGGAGGTGAGGACTGGAACGAAGGACAGTCCGAGCTCTCTCCGGTGGCCCGCGCCTCGCTGGTGATGAACCTGCTCACCGAGGACAACCTCCCCAGTTACCACCGCGAGATCGCGGAGAACTTCTCGCTCGACGGTGCCTGGGGCTTCTGGGTGCACCGCTGGACCGCGGAGGAGGCCCGGCACTCGATCGTGCTGCGCGACTACCTCACGGTGACCCGAGGTGTGGATCCGGTGGAACTCGAGGACCTGCGGATGACGCAGATGCAACACGGATTCGCACCCGGGATGAACTCGATGCTGCTCTCGGTCAGCTACGTGACCTTCCAGGAACTGGCCACCCGGATCAGCCACCGCAACACCGCGGAGGTCTGCAACGATCCGATCGCCGACCGGATGCTGGCCCGGGTCGCGGCGGACGAGAACCTGCACATGCTGTTCTACCGCAACATCCTGGGCGCGGCGATCGACGTCGCACCGGCGCAGGCACTGACCGCCATCCACGCCGTGCTGACCAATTTCCAGATGCCCGGCGCCAGCCTGCCGCACTTCCGCCGCGACGCCGTCCTGATGGCCAAGAACGGCATCTACGACCTGCGTCAGCACCGCGACGCGGTGGTGGTGCCGGTGCTGCGCAAGTGGAAGCTCCTCGATCGCACGGACTTCACCGGTGAGGCCGCCCGCATGCGCGATCTGATCGGCGACTTCGTCGACGAACTGGAGATCCGGGCCTGCAAGTTCGAGGCCGCACGGGACCGGGCGATCGAGCGGGAAGCCCGCCGTCGCGAACCCGTCGCGGGCTGACCGATTCGGTTAGATTGGCGACATGCAGGTAGAGCTCCGTCACAATCCCTCGTTCTCGATGGCCCGATGCCAGCTCGCCCCCAACGAGCCCATGACCGTGGAGTCGGGCGCGATGGTCGCCCACTCCGCGGGCATGCAGGTGCAAGCGCAGGCTCAGGGCGGCCTCATGCAGGGGCTCAAGCGCAGCCTGCTCTCCGGCGAGTCGTTCTTCGTCACCACGTTCACCGCGCCGCCGGCCGGAGGCTGGCTGGACGTGGCCGGCACGCTTCCCGGTGATATCGCGGTACTGCAGATCATGCCGGATCGGCCGTACTACATCACCCGCGGCGGCTGGCTGGCCAGCTCGTACGGGATCCAGACCACCACTCAGTTCGGCGGTGCGAAAACGCTGTTCGGCGGAGAGGGCGCCTTCGGCCTGCAGGTGGCCGGGCAGGGTGAGGTCCTGGTGGCCTGTTACGGGGCGATCGACGTGGTCGATCTGCGCGCCGGGGAGCAGGTCGTGATCGACACCGGGCACGTGGTGGCCTACGACCTCGGGATGCGGTTCACCATGCGTCGCGCGGTCCAGGGCAAGTGGATCCAGTCGATGAAATCCGGTGAGGGCATGGTCTTCGAGTTCACCGGTCCGGGACGTGTGCTCCTGCAGACGCGCAATCCGCGCGGCCTGGAGAGCTGGGTGCGCTCAGTGGTCCCGTCCTCCTGACGGACCGCGAGGGAGAACACCTTGGTGAGCGGTGGTGCGGGCGGCATCGCTTCGTCCGAGATTTGACCGACGCCATGACTACTGTGATCTAGTGGGATCATGGCTACTGCAACTATTCAGGCGGAGAACCGCCGCTCGACCGACTGGGTCGTGTTCGGCGTGACGGGAGCCGCGGTCCTCGCCTTCGTGGTCTGGGGCTTCCTGGACTCGAACGGAATGAAGCGGACCACCTCGAACATCCTCAACTGGATCATCACCGATCTGGGATGGCTGTTCCTGATCTCGGCGAGCTTCTTCGTGCTGTTCGCGGCGTTCCTGGCGTTCTCCCGATTCGGCCGCATCCCGCTCGGCCGCGACGGCGAGAAGCCCGAATACCGCACCGTCTCCTGGATCGCGATGATGTTCAGCGCCGGTATGGGAATCGGCCTGATGTTCTTCGGCGCGGCCGAGCCGATCTACCACTTCGTGGGCGCTCCCCCCGGAACCAGCAGTCACGACGTCGCCGTCGCCATGGCGACCACCATGTTCCACTGGGGCTTCCACCCCTGGGCGATCTACGCCGTGGTGGGCCTGGCCATCGCCTACAGCACCTTCCGCTGCGGCCGGAGCCAGTTGATCAGCTCGGTCTTCGCGCCGGTCTTCAACCGCACCGGCGGGCACGGCGTCGGAGGCCGCGTCATCGACATCCTCGCCATCTTCGCCACACTGTTCGGCACCACCGCCTCGCTCGGACTCGGCGCCGCGCAGGTCGGCGCGGGCATCGAACGGTTGGGCTGGGCCGCAGACGGATCCAGCAAGCTGCTGCTGGTGGCCGTGATCGCACTGCTCACCCTGGCCTTCGTCGCCTCGGCCATCTCCGGGATCGCCAAGGGCATCCAGTGGCTCTCGAACATCAACATGGTGCTCGCACTGGTGCTCGCCCTGTTCGTCTTCGTGGTCGGCCCGACGGTGTTCATCCTGAACCTGCTGCCCACCTCGCTGGGCGCGTACGCCGCCGACTTCATGGACATGTCCGCACGCTCGGCCGCCAACGAGCCGGATGCCGGTGAATGGCTCGCGAGTTGGACCATCTTCTACTGGGCCTGGTGGGTCAGCTGGACCCCGTTCGTGGGCCTGTTCCTGGCCAAGATCTCCCGTGGCCGCACCATCCGTGAGTTCGTGATCGGCGTGATGGCCGTGCCGACCCTGGTGTCGCTGGTGTGGTTCGCCATCTTCGGTGGAACCGCGATCAATCAGGAGCAGGCCGGTAAGGCGGTCAGCAAGGCCGCGAACGAGGAGGTCCTGCTCTTCGACGTGCTCGGCAACCTCCCGTGGCCGATGATCACCGCCTTCCTGGTGGTGCTGCTGGTGGGCATCTTCTTCGTCTCCGGAGCGGATTCGGCGTCGATCGTGATGGGCACGCTCTCCCAGCGCGGCGCCGAGGAACCGAACCGGCTGATCACCATCTTCTGGGGTGTACTCACCGGAACCGTTGCCGCGCTGCTGCTGTGGGTCAGCGGCGACGACGCTCTGACCGGTATCAAGCAGATGGCGATCATCGCCGCGGCGCCCTTCCTGGTGGTGATGGTCGGGATGTGTGCCGCTCTGATGATGGACCTGTGGCACGATCCGCTGATCGTCGCCGAGCGCGCGCACCGCAAGCAACTCGGCGAACGCATGCGCTGGCACGCCAACACCCTCGCCGTGACCGACGAGCGCACCGACGTGCTGCCCTCGGACGACGTGCCGGTCTACTCCGACGGTGAGGTCCCCGCCGACCTGTACCACCCGGAGCACACCGCCGAGCTGGTCACCGTCGACGCCTACGACGCCGAGAACTCCGGGCCGATCGAGGTCGAGGAGGCCGAGCCCGCGAAGTAGTCGCTACCCGGCGGGCCGGAACATCGGAATCAACTCCGGCCCGCCGGGAAGCAGGATCGGAGCCAGCGGTTCGAAGCCGAACCGCCGGTACAGCGGCACATTGCGGGGATTGCTCGATTCCAGATAGGCCGGCCCGGTCAACCGCTCGATCCCGTGCTCGAGCAACGCCGAGCCGATGCCGCGGCCCGGAGTGGTCGCGCCCAGCGAGGACAGGTACCAGTGCGGCTCCGTGGGGCGTCGTTCGGCGACCGCGCGGGCGAACACCGCTCCGCGGCGCAGCCCCGTCGACACTCCGGCGGCGAGCACCGGGATCGCGGCGAGTCGGCGCAACACCGAGGGCGTGTAGCCCGGCGGATCCCAGTACGCGGCACCGGTCATCAGCGCACCGTCGAAGAGCACATCGGAGCAGCCCACCGCGCCGTGCGAGGCCAGGTAGGTACCCGCGAAGGTGAGCCGGTCGGTCAGCCGGACCGGCTGGATCCAGCGCAGCAGAGGGTCGTCCGCGAAGGCACGGGCCATCACCGAGAACGAGGGTCGCAGAGTCCGTGCGCTCAGCGGTTCGATCCGACGGTCCCCGGGCCCGGCCATGCGCCCAGACTACCTGCGCGGACGGGCCGTCGCAGTGTCCGATCGACGGTGCCGGTCAGTACGGCGCCGACCGCATCGGGCCGGGCGTGTACCAGCCGTTGCGCACGGTGCTACCGATCTGCACCTGCGCCGGCTGTGCCTTGGTCCACGGCGTGAACCGGGTGATCGTGCCCCAGTCCATCTCCCACTTGCCCACCAGGTAGCTCGGCACCACCTGCTCGTGGAACATCGCATCGGTCACGCCCAGCGGACCACCGGTCTTCCAGCCCTGCCAGGTGTTCGACGTCGACAGTGTGGCGCCGAAGTCCGGGGAGATCCGGTATTCGGGACGCTCGAAGACCCCGTTGACCGCGCGCATCTGGTGCTGGCACGGGAAGGCGAAGGCCACCATGAAGTCCAGCAGTACCGGGGTGTCCCGGCCGAAGACCTCCTGCGCGGTGCGCATGGTGGTCAACCGCGGCGGCGTGAACGCGATCGAATCCGGGGACGGCACCCGATCGTCGATCACCACGCGCACCGTGTCGGTGCCCGGCGGCAGATCCGCGGTGGGGAAGCGCAGGTTGCGCCAGTTGTTGTTGGCCCAGGCGTCGATCGGCACCATTCTGCCCAGCGCCCGCACCTGGCCGCCCGGCTCGCGTCTACCCGCCTCCAGGAACAGGGTGCGGCCATCGCGTTTGATGCCCTTGATCCCGGTGGCCGCCACCGGCCCGACGACCGACATCGTCACGAGCGGCGTGCGATCGGTGACCGTGCCGAGTGCGTACCAGTCGGTGGTGACGTTCGCCAGACCCGTCGCCCCGGCCGAGCCGAGCACCGGGGTGGTCTTCGGGTCCAACCCGAAGGGCAGCGGCACCCCGTCCTTCTTGAAATCGGGATTGCGCTTCCCGCCCACCGCTTCCGGCTGGTCGACGTTCGTGACGTCGGTGTTGTGAGCCGGGTTCGATCCGGTCGGCGACGCCCAGCCGGGCACACCGGTGGGGGTGAAACCGGTGGACCGGCCCGCCAGCGCCTGTTCCGGGGAGGGCACCGAACCGTCGGGCCTCGGCGCCGGCCGGAGCTGTCCGGCGTTCGCATCCTGCTCCAGCAGCACGTTGTTCGCCATCGAGCAGGTGTTTCCCTGCAGCGCATTGATGTTCGATGCGGCCCAGGAGAAGCTACCGCGCTGGGCGTAGGCGCCCTTGGCCACGGTCGAGACGTCGAAGAGGACCATCGCCATGGTCAGGATCGCCAGCGTGGGGACGGCCCGCGATCGTGCGCTGGTGGGTTCGGGGGCGTAGTCCCGCCGGTAGTGCAGCCACAGGCCGTAGAGCGCGGTGATCACCGAGGCCAGGAACAGCACCCACGAGAACTTCACCCCGAACAGCATCGGCGGCATGTTGTTCCACGGGATGCCGTAGGTGCCCACCCAGTAGTAGCCGTTGCGGGCGGCGAACGAGATCGCTGCGATGAACAGCGCCGCCGCCGCGAAGAACACCCGATTGCGCTTCGAGCGCATCATCGGTGCCATCGTCAAGGTGGCGGCGACCGCCGCGATACCGGCGGCGTAACCGGCGAACAGGCCCAGGTGGTGCGTCCACTTGGTGGGGGTGAAGGCCAGCAGCACGATGGTGGCGAAGAAGACCGCCATCAGCCGCCACACCGGACCCGAGGAGATCCCCGCCGGACGTTTGCGGCGCAGCATGAACACCAGCACCGTCAGCAGGCACAGGAAGGCGGTGAGCACACCGATGCGGCGCACCACCGAACCGTCCTCGGTCTCGAGCATCAGGTAGTAGTACCGGACCCCCTCCTCGTACCAGTTCAGCGTGGGACCGGTGACCCCCTTGACCGTGATCGCCTCCAGCAACGCCGCCGCCGTCGGCGTGTAGAAGGCGTAGAACAGGTACGCCATGCCCGAGGCCAGGATCGGCGCGAGCACCGGCAGTAGGCCGTCTCGGCGGCGCCGCTTGACGATCCGCGTGATGATCTGCCGCGAGGCCGCGAGCAGCGCCGCCACCGCGATCAGGCCACCCGGGGCGGCACCGACGCACAACGCCGCGCTGGGCACCGCGATCGCGACCGGGAGCAACCGGCCGGTGGCGATCGCCCGCTCCACCGACACCCAGGTCAGCAGCGAGAACAGCACCACCGCGGGCTCGGGCCGCAGACCGTTGTTCAGCGGCAGCCAGATCAGCAGGAAGCCGCCCGCACCGGCCCACAGGGCCGCCGGATTGTTACGCACCGCGCGACCGAGCCGCGGGATCATCTCCCGGGAGATCACCAGCCAGGTCAGCAGCCCCATCACCAGGCCGGGGATCCGCATCGCCGGCGCCGCGGTGGAGAACTGCGAGATCGCGGTGAACAGGTAGTCGTTCCAGCCCACCGGGTTCTCCGGCACACCGAAGCTGCGGAAGTAGTTGATCAGGTAACCGCTGTGCTCGGCCTGTGTGGCCATGGTGATCTGGTAGCCGTCGTCGGACGTGTTCGGCCCGATCAGCCACCAGATGCCGAGCACCGCGATCACCGTGAAGTCCACCGGCCGGGGCCGCAACCAGCCCGGCGGCATGATCCGCACGTGACCGCGCCCGTCCCGCAGGTCCAGGAAACCCAGCGCCACCAGCGACAGCACGGTCGCGGCGATACCCACCACGATGGCGATCAGCTTGATCGTCGACGGGGACGTGTTGAACCGGGTGTCCACCTGCGTCGAGACCTCGATACCGGTGGTCGGAACCGACTCCGGCAGGTCGGTGTAGAAGCCGGTGATCTGCGGCCGCAGATTCGGATCGTCGACGGTGATCGACAACTGGTTCGGCGTCTGCGAGTTCTCCGGCATCGACGTGAACTGCGCGGTGGTGCGTTCCGGGGTGGAGACGAACCTGATCGCGCAGCCAGCGCCGGCCCGGGCCACATCCGCGCGGTTGGCCGTCGCCAGCGCCACGTCACGGTCGGCGATGATCACGTTCTTGGCATCGGCACTGATGGTCAGGCCCTGCAGACCCGGACGGGGACCGTCGGCCGGCAGGGTCCGCAGCAGCGTTCCCCCGCCCGGCGGCAGCGCGTTCACTAGGGTGCACGGCAGTGCGACGTCGATCTGCACCGGTGCGTACGAGACCAGTGGGGCGTCGACGCCTGCCACCCGCCCGTTCTGCGGCCACTGCACCGATGCGGTGGTCTCCTTGACCGGCAGGAACGGCGTCAGGATGGCCAGGGTGAAGCCCAGCAGGCCGGCCACCGCGGCGACGATCCGCCACTTCCGGTAGCGCTGCTCGGGCGGCGTCCGGTCGAGGGCCGCCGTGGCGGTGGGCGGCGTCGAGTTCTCGCTCGTCATGGCAGTTCCTAGTTGGTCTTCACGGTCTGGTTCGTCAGTGCCCGCACCGGACCCTGACGCCACCAACCCGAACGTGTCGCGGTGCCCACCGTCAGGGAGGCCGCGGGGGCGTCGGCGGACAGGGGCGTGAACTTCTGCAGATCGCCCCAGTCGCGGGTGAGATCACCGGTCATGTACGTCGGCAGTGTCGTGGTGCTCAGCAGCGTCTCCGCCACCGTCAGCAGGCCACCGGCCTCACGGGCCTGCCAGGTCGACGACGTCGAGAGTGCGTCCTTGCGGGTGGGCAGGATGCGCCAGGCGGGCAGCTCGTAGGTGCCGTTGTGGATGCCCAGCGGGCGCTGGCAGGGGAACTGCTGGCCCACCAGCAGGTCCAGCAGCACCGGATCCTGCCCGCCGACCACGTCCTGCAGGGTCCGCAGGCGCGGCACCCGCGGCGGAGTCACCGCCACCCACTGCTGCGGGCCCAGGTTCGGATCGCGGACGTGGATGCGCACCACGTTCGCCGACGGAGGGATGGCCTCCATCGGGATGCGCAGGTTCCGCCACGGCTTGTTCGGGCCCGGATCGATCGGGTCGATCGCGCCCCGCGCGCCCAGCGAGCCGTCGGGACGCCGTTCGGCCCACTCCAGGGTCACCGGCTGCCCGTACTCCTTCTTGCCGGTGGGGCCGACCGAGGAGATCGCGCCGGCTGCGGAGAAGGCCACCAGTGGACGGTCCGCGGACCGCGCGGGCAGGGTGTACCAATCACTGAACAACTCCGCCGGTACCGCGTCCTGACCGTACGAGCCGACCACCGGGGTACGTGCCGGGTCCAGGCCGTAGGGCAGCGCCGCGGTGGAGCCGTTGATCGTCTTCGGGCCCTGCCCGCCGCCGGTCCCGGCGGTGGCCGCGGTGGAGGTGAACGGCGAGGTGATGGGCGATGCCATGTTGATCTGTCCGGGCGCCGAGCTGATCGCCAACGGCTTGAGTTCCCCGGGAACCCCGTCGGGCAGGAAACCGCGGGATTCAGGGCCGGTCAGTGCCTGCGCGGCGGGCCGGCCCTCGGCGGAGGTGAGGAGATCGGAACTCGGATCGGTCTCCACCAGCACCTTCTCCGCCATCCCACAGCTGTTCCCGCGGAGCGTGTTCAGATTGCCCTTGGCGACGGTGTACGTGGCCGGGTTGGAGACGAAGGCCTTGGCGAAGATCGCACCCTCGCCGAGAACCAGCATGCCCAGCACCACCACCAGCGGCAGCGAGGCCAGCTGCAACCGGCGCCGGCCCCGCCGGGCCCGGTCCTGTTCGGCCCGGGTGTGGGTGGCCAGTTCGGTGTCCTCGAGCGCGGAGTCGTCGATGCCCTCCTCGCCCACCAGGCCACCCTCACCGCGGCGGCGGAAATCGATCCGGAAGTGCTGCCACGCGGCGAGCGCCCCGGCGAGCCCGGCGAGCACCAGGAAGGCCTTGCTGAAGGTCAGGCCGGCGACCTCGGGTTGCCGGTCGAACCAGGGCACCCCCCACAGCATCGGCCAGGACCACAGGTTGAACCCGGCGAACGCCGCCGCCAGCGCGAAGAGCATGCCGCAGACGAAGAACGTGAAGTTGCGGACGGAGGTCCGGGCGGACTCGACCACCGCCACCGTCGTGACCGCCGCCAGCGCCGCCGCGAGCCCGGCGTACACCCCGAAGTGGATGGTCCACTTGGTCGGAGTGAGCGAGAGCAGGGCCGCGCCGATCAGGGCCGCGCCGATCAGCCGCCACACCGGACCCGGATCGATCCGCGGGATCCGGGTACTGCGCAGCATCACGAACAGCGCCACGAAGACGCACATGATGAACAGGTAGACCGGCACACGACGCACCAGCGAGCCGTCGGTTGTCTCCACCGTGAGGAAGAAGAACCGCAGGTACTCCTGGGTCCACGGCGCCGCAGGACCCACCTCGAGACGGATCCGGATCGCCTCGGCGACCGAGCCCAGGGACTGCTCCCGGAAGGCCACCGCCACGACCACTGCCGCCGACGCCATCACCGGCAGCACCAGCGCGAGCAGTCCGGCCTCCTTGCGTCGCGCCACCAGTACGCGCAGCACCGCCGCCGACGAGGCCAGCAGCAGCGCCACCGCGATCACACCCTGCGGTGCCAGGCCGAGCGTCAGCCCTGCGGCCAGCGCCGCGATCGCGGCCGGTAGCGCCCGGTGCGTGGCGACCGCCCGCTCCACGGCGGCCCAGGTCACGATGGTGCCGAGCACGATGATCGGCTCCGAGCGCAGGCCCGAGTTCAGCGGGAACCAGAACGCCAGCAGCATCGCGCCGGCCGTCCACGTCGCCACCGGGTAACGGCGGATGCCCGGCCCCAGCCGGGGCAGCAGCACTCGGCTCAGCAGCAGCCACACCACGATCCCGGCGAGCAGTGCCGGGATCCGCATCCACAGTGCGTTCGCGCTGATCGCGGCCCAGTGCGAGAGGAACGAGTAGTACCAGTCGAAGGGGGCCTCGGTGGCGCCGAAGAAGCGGTAGTAGTTCGCGGTGTACCCGGCCTCGGGCGCCACCTTCGCCATGGACAGGATGTAGCCGTCGTCGGAGCTGCCCGCGCCGAGGAAGGTCCACAGCACCAGGCCGCCGATCACCGCGCCGTCCACCGGGCGCGGCATCACGATTGCGCGCAGGCTCCGGTGCGGGGCGCGGCGGTGGTACCCGAAGGCGCGGTCCAGCAGCCACAGCGCGAACAGTGAAGCGAGCACACACAGCAGCCCGGCCCCGATCGCCAGCGTCTTGACCGGTGCCGGGGAGAGCTCGAAACGGGTGTCGATCTGTGCGTGCAGGCGCAGGCCCGGTCCGGCTGCGGTGGTCTGCTCCGTGGTCAGGGAGGTGAACACCCCACCCATCACCGGACGGTTCTCGGTCGCGATGGACCCGGCCACGTCGGTGCCCTCGAAACGCGCCGCGACCTCGGTGTTGTTCGACCACAGGCGCAATTGCGAGCAGGCCCGGACCCGGTCCAGCGGAGCCGACGCGATGACGGTGTTCCGGGAGGAGACGGTCACCGCCTGACCGGGACCGGGGGCTCCGACGGTGACACCGAGGCCCAGCTCACGAGCCTGGCCGGTACCGACCGGCAGGGTGGAGAGCACCGTCCCACCGGTGGAGGCGAGATCGGCGAAGACCGCGCAGGGCACCGTCGCCGTGAGATCCGCGGGGGACTGCGTGATCAGTGAGGCGGTCACGTCCGCGGTCTGCGCGCCGGGCCGCATCTGCGGCCAGTCGACCGACGCGGTGCTCTGTTGGACGGGCAGCAGCGGGGTCAGCAGGCACAGCAGCAGGCCGACCGCGCCGGTGAGGACGGCGACCAGGCGTGCGACCGCGGCACCGCGGGGCGCGGTCGCGGCGCGGGCTGGGGCCGCTGCGGGACGACGCTGCGGGCCGGGCTCCTGCTCGGAGCGGGACGTAGGCACGGACACGGATGCTCATGCTATTCCAGTGCCGGGTGAGAACCGACTCACAGCCCGGCTACCAGGGCGATCGTTCAGTTGATTCTCAGGCGGTCGGACTCTCGCCGGTCCCGGCTGCCGGTGTCAGTCGGTGCGGTCCTTGCGGATCGGGGCCTCCACATGGGTGCCCCAGACGGTGCGTTCGCCGATCGTCAGATCCGCGGCCTGGGCCGGTGTGTAGGGCACCAGTCGCATCACGTCGCCGAAGTCCTGGCCGAGGTCTCCGCGCAGGTACGCCGGGACCTTCTCCTGTTTGAGCAGCATTTGCGTCCACCCCAGCGGACCGCCGCCCAGCGTGCCCTGCCACTCGGTGGTCACCGGCGACAGGTTCTGGTCCGGGGTGATCCGCCAGCGCGGCACCTCCGCGACACCGTTGCGGTGGTTGAACGGACGCTGGCAGGGGAAGGCCAGCCCGGAGGTCCAGTCCAGCAGTACCGGGTCGGTCGAACCGACCAGTCGCTGTGCGGTCTCCAGTTGCGACATGCGCGGCGGGGTCACCGCCAGCCAGTGGTCGATCGCGAGGTCGTCGTCCACGGCGACGATCCGCACCGCGGTGGCCTCGTCGGGCAGGTCCGTCCGCGGCATCCGCAGGTTCCGCCAGGCCGGCTTGGGGCCGATGTCGATGAACGGTTGCTTGCCCGCGACCTTCGGCTGCCGGCCGGGGGTGATCGGGTCGGTGGCGTACTCCACGTACAGCTCGTCGTTGGTGAACCGGCCGGCCGCCGACATGGTCAGCAGGGAGCGGTCGTCGGCGCGGGCCGGCAGCGGGTACCACTGGGTGACGATCTTCGCCCGGCCCTGCGTCTCCTGGGAGTACGAGCCCAGCACGGGGGTACGCGCCGGATCGAGCCCGTACGGCAGCCGCATGTGCGAGCCGTTGATCCCGGGGGTGTCGTTGCGGCCGGAGGTGGTGTCCTGCGGCAACCGGGTCATCGCGTCCAGCGACGTCGAGGAGTCATCGGTGGCGGTACTGGTGGTGGCGTTGATGATGGTGGGCACACCGTCCGGGGTGACCCCGACGGTGCCCGGGCCGGCCAGCCCGTCGCGCGGGTCACCGGCCAGCGGGGTCAGCAGCCCGGAGGTGGGATCGGGTTCGGTGAGCACGAAATCGGCGAGATTGCACCCGTGGCCGGCGAAGGCCCGCAGATTGCCCTTGCCGATCGAGTACGAGGAGAACTGGGTGGCCGTCACCGTCGCCGCCATCGACCCGATGCACAGCAGAACCACCAGCCCGCAGGCCCAGGTGATTGGTGACTGCCGGGAGAAGGCCGCGCTGAACCGGCGGATCCGCGCGGGCATCGGCGCCGGCTCCGGTTCGTGGAAGTGCAACCAGCCGGCGAGCAGGACCGCGACCCCGGTCGCGACGAAGAACACCGTGCCCAGGGCGAGCACCGTCGACTCGCCCCACGGAACCCCGTAGTTACCGGCGTACCACCAGCCGTTGGGACCGCTGAACGCCAGTCCGAGCAGCAGCAGCAGCACCGCCGCCGACAGCGCCCGGTTGCGGGGGCTGCGCAGCGCGGTCGGGGCGATCGCGACCGCGGTGAGCGCGGCGAGTGCGCCGGCCAGCCCGGCGAAGGCGCCGAACTGGTGCGTCCATTTGGTGGGGGTGAACATCAGCAGCAGTAGGCCGCCCAGGGTGACCACCACCAGTCGGCGGCTCGGTCCGAGGCTGGTGCCGGGGATCCGGCCCTTGCGCAACAGCAGGGCGCCGGACAGGAGCAGGCAGCCGACGGTGACCAGCACCGCGAACCGGCGGGCCACGCCCCCGTCGGCGGTGAACGTGAACAGCGCCGAGTACCGGTCGATCTCGTTGTACCACTTCTTGGTGTCGACGACGGTGCCCACGTCCGACTGCATCAGGGTCTTGGCGACGAACGCCGACGCGGTGAGCTTGGAGAAGATGATCGGCACCAGCAGCACCCCGGCGGCCAGCACCGGGGCGAGCAGTGCGGTGGCCGTCAGCCGGAAACCGATCTCGCTGGTGCGCGCGCGGGCCAGGATGCGCCTGCCCACCGGGCGGACGCCGGCGAGCAGCGCGGCCAGCGTCATGATGCCGGTGGGCCCGGCCGCCACCGTCCAGCCGGCGATGATCGCGGCGGCCGCGAAGGGCAGGATCCGGCCGGTCGCGATGGCCCGTTCCACCGAGCACCAGGTGAGCAGGGCTCCGAGGGCGATCACCGGCTCGGGTCGCAGCCCGTTGTTGAAGGCGAACCAGTACAGCAGGAAGACACCGCCGGCGGCCCACAGGGCGAAGGTCGACCGGGCGGCGCGGCCGAGCCGCGGGACCACCTCCCGGCTGATGATCAGCCAGGTCGCGATACCGCAGATCAGTGCCGGCAGCCTCACCCACGGGCTGGCGGTGGACAGGTGGGAGAGCCAGGCGAAGGCCTGGTAGTACCAGCCGAACGGGGTCTCCGGGGCGCCGTACCAGCGGTAGTAGTTGGCCGTGTACCCGGCCTCCTCGGCGGTGCGGGCCATGGTCAGGATGTAGCCGTCGTCGGAGGTGTTGGCACCGATGAGGTGCCACGTCACCAGCAGTGCGATGACGGTGCTGTCCAGCTTCGTCGGGCGCCACCAGCCGGCCGGGAGCGCCCGGCGATGCCGTCGCCCGTCCGCTGCGGAATCGAGCCGGTGCAGCGTGATCAGGGAGATCAGGATCAGCAGCAGCGCCAGCGCGATCGTCACCCCGCGGGCGATCGTCGGCACCGTCGAGTAGCGGGTGTCGATCGCGGCGTGGAAGCGGATGCCGGTGCGATCGGTGACCGGTCCCTGCAGGTCGGTGAACACGCCCACGAGCTGCGGGCGGTAGTCGAAGCCGTTGTCCTTGCCGCCTTCGAGGGCGGAGCCGTCGGGGGCGGTGACGCCGGTGATCTGGGCCCGGACCCGGTCGGTGTCACCGGAGAAGGTGATCGCACCGCAGGCGGGGGCGGCGAGCACGGTGGCGTCCACTACCAGCAGGGGGGTGTTGCGGACCACGACCTCGAGCGTGCGGCGCTGATCCGGGCCGGCGTTGACGGCGATGTTCAGGCCGCGGCGGACGGTGTCCGCCGAGTCCTTCGGGCCGGTGGCGACCAGGGTCCCGGTGCCGCCGGGCAACTGCGCGAGTGCGGAACAGGGGACCGTGACCTCGATCCGGTCCGGCACGTACGAGACCAGCGGCGCCGCCACCGACTCGAGGGTTCCGCGCTGCGGCCAGTCCAGTGCGGCGGTGCTCTGCCGGACCGGCATGAACGGTGTCAGCAGCGCCAGCAGCACGCCGAGCAGACCCGTGACCGCGGCGGTACGGGCTGTTATGCGGGCGGCGCGGGCCGCGGCGGACGGTTCGTGCACCCCGCGAGTCTAAACGGCGGCACTTCCGGCGAATTGTGAAAACCGTCCCGCTGGACGGCTTGCTGTACACCGAGCCGTTCATCCGTCGTATCGTTTCACCCATGAGGGGAACCGATCGACCTACGCGCGCAGTGCGTGCCGTGGTGCGAGCGGTCACGCCACCCGGCGGATCGGGGCCGCGAACGGTCGCCGACGTCGTCGCGGCGTACTCCGCGCATCTCGGTCGCCGGATCGACGTCGAGCGCCGCCCGCTGGCTGTGGGCGTGTTCGGGATGTGGCTGCGTTCGGACAGTCGTGACCTGCTGATCGTCTCCACTGGTGTGGCCACTTTCGAGCAGACCCTGGCGCATGAACTCGGGCACATGGTGCTCGGTCACGAGCAGGGGTGCGCAGCCGATCCGGACAGTGGCCGGGCGGCCAAACGGGAGGAGGAGGCGGAGTCCTTCGCCACGTTGCTGGTGCGCCGGGTCAAGGCCGGGCACACGATTGCACGCGTCGACTCGGTGGTCGACGAACTACTCGGATGATCGCCTCGCTGGTCGCTCCGATCCTGTGGGGCGGAGCGCTGGAACGGCTCGGCCGGTGGCAGGCCAATCGGAACCCACCGGCCGGCGGGGCACTGCTGACCGCCGTCGCCCTGGCCGTCATGGTCACCCTGGACACGCCCGTGGTCACCGGCTTCCTGGTCCGGCTGGGATGGGACGAGGTGGAAGTGATCACGATGCAGCGGATCCTGCTGCTGGTGGCCTGCTTCGGTGCCCTCGTCTTCGCCTTCGCGCTCGACGGTGTGCTCACCAGCGCCAGGCTGGTGGTGGGGGCTGTCCCACTGCTCGTGGTGGGCGCGGTCATCTGGGGCATCGCGGTGGCCTCGCGGACCGGTACCGGGCCGGACGCCGAGGTACGGCTGGCGATCGAGACGGCGCTGGTCTACTCCTGCCTGGGCGTCACCGCGATGGTGGTCGCGGTGTCCGCGTGGCGGGTGTCCCGCCGCGCGCGGGTGCGCAGGCTGCAACTGCGGATCCTCACCGTGGGCGGGGTAATGCTGACGGTGGTCGCGGTCGCGAACGTGCTCGCCGGCGGATTCTTCCTGCAGCAGTTGCAGGTGGGGGTGTGGGTCCTGCGGCTGAACCGGCTGATGCTCGGCGCCGCGTTCGCCGGCTGGACCCTGGTGCTGATGGCCTCATGGCTGGGGTCGACGCTGGTGGCGGCGCACGAATGGCTCCGCTTCCGGGCCGCGTACGAGCAGGTCAAGGGACTCTTCCCGGATCTGGAGGCGACGGTGCGGCCCGGAGGCGGTTGGGTGGAGACGGCGGAGGCCCGCGCGGTGGTGGTCCTGGACGGATGGGCCATGCTGGCCCGTCCCGGTGAGGCACGGTTGACCGAGGGGTCGCCGGCCGACCGCGCGGCGGTGGTCGCGCAGTGGCTGGACCAGACGGCGCCCTACGGGGCGATCACTGCCGCCGATCTGGAGGCGCCGCCGGGTTGGCGGACCTCTCGATGGACCGCAGCGGTGACGAAAAGGGCCCAGCACGCCTCGTCCCCCCTGTTGGAACGGGTGCGCTGAGCCCCTCGGTGGTCGGCCGGTGGCCGGTAGGCCTACGAGGCCGAGCCGCTCCGGCCGTCGGCCTCTTCGAGTTCGGCGAGCAGGCCGGCGAGCGCGGCACGGCGGTCCGCCGAGAGCTTGGTTGAGCGACGGGCCATCTCGAGCATGCCCGACTCGCGGAGCTCACGGGTGAGCTCCAGATCGCCGAGCACCTCACG
Organism: Tsukamurella serpentis; assembly: GCF_054780975.1. Classification (NCBI taxonomy): domain Bacteria; kingdom Bacillati; phylum Actinomycetota; class Actinomycetes; order Mycobacteriales; family Tsukamurellaceae; genus Tsukamurella; species Tsukamurella serpentis. The sequence goes on along the minus strand of NZ_BAAGVH010000008.1, from coordinate 30,572 downwards.
CTCGTAGAGCGGGTCCGAGAAGTACTCCGCACGGACCCCGAAGGTCTGCGCGATCGAGGCGACCATGTCGTACGCGGGGCGCGAGCTCCGGCCCGAGCGAAGTTGCGACAGGTAAGGAACGGACAGCTTGCCACCGTTCTCCTCGACCATCCTGCAGAACTCCGAGGAAGTGTAGGGCCCCCGATCCGCCGGGTGCACGACCTCGAAGAGTTGGTTCAGCTTGGCCGCGAACGTAGTCATCGGGGCCCTCCCTTCCAGATTGCGAATACACTGCAGATTACATGACCGGCACGGCTGATAGGCACGCCATGGCTAACTAACCCGGCTCCTTTGCCAGGTGGGCGGCTACGCTGTGAGTTTATGGGATCCCGCATTCTCGTGTTGAACGGTCCGAACTTGAACATGCTCGGAGTTCGGCAACCGGAAGTCTACGGAGACGGCTCGTACGCCGACGTCGTCGAGATCTGTACGCGGAGCGCCCGGAATCGCGGCGCCGAAGCGGAAGTTCGTCAGACTAACGATGAAGCCGAGATGTTGGTTTGGATTCACGGTCTCGCCCGGGAACGGGACTTCTCCGCGATCGTGATCAACCCGGCCGCGTGGACGCACACCTCGGTCGCACTGGCCGACGCCCTGGTGATTCCGGAGGTCCCCGTCGTGGAGGTGCACATCTCCAACGTGCACGCCCGGGAGGGCTTCCGGCAGCACTCCTACGTCTCGCCGATCGCCTCAGCGGTGATCGCCGGGTGCGGTCTGGCCGGCTACGGATACGCGGTGGACCGCGCGGTGGACCTCGCGCAGAGTTGAGCGCGTCAACCGGCCAGGCGGGCCCGGAGTCCGTCCACGATCAGTTCCACCCCGCCGGCGAAGGCGCGGGCGGTCGCCGTCGGGTCCACCTCACCGGCCACCGCACCCGCGCCGGCCATCGTCTCGCGGGTCTGCTCCTCGAAGGTGAAGCCGACCACGAAATGGGTCAGGGTGAGCGCCACCGCCCCGGCATCGGCCGGCGCCGCCCCCGCGGAGGCGGCGATATCGGCGATCTGCGCCTGCGGGTTGCCGGTGCCCAGCTGCGAGGCCAGTGACGCGGAGACCACCTCGGCACCGTCCCGGTGCCGGCGCAGTACCGTCCGCAGGGCGTGCGCGTACCCGGTGAGCTGCCGGTCCCACCGCATGCGCGACTTCGACGCTGCAGCGGCCAGGGACGGATCCGCGAGGATGGTGTCCGCGATCCCGGCCAGCAGCGACTGCTTGTTCGGGATGTGCCAGTACAGCGCGGCCGGCGCCACCCCCAGATCGGCGGCGACCCGACGCATCGTCAGATCCGGCAGGCCGGACCGGTCGAGCACCCCGATCGCAGAGGTCAGGACGTCCTGACGGTTGATGGCCACGGATTTGACTGTAGTGCAGCGCCCCGACCAGGCTTGAACCGTGTTCAACGCTGCCACCTACCGCGCGACGCCCCGCGACCTCGCGCTGATCGCCGTCTTCACCGCCCTCACCGCGGTGCTGGCGATGCCCACCGTAACGATCAGCGGCATCGCGCCGATCACCCTGCAGACCCTGGGGTTCATGCTGGCCGCATCGTTGCTGGGCTTCCCCTGGGGCGCCGCCTCGGTGGCGCTGTACGTGCTGCTCATCGTGATCGGACTGCCGATCGCCGCCGGTGGCCGCGGGGGCCTGGCGGTGCTCACCGGCCCCACCGGAGGCTTCCTCGTGGGCGGAGTCATCGGTGCACTGGTCACCGGGTGGCTGGTGGACACCTGGGGCCGGCGCAACGTGCTCGCGGTCGGTGCCGCGAACGTCATCGGGCTCATGGTGATCGTCTACGCCGTGGGCCTGCCGTGGCTCGGCTGGCGCACCGGCTCCGGTCTGTTCGCCAAGCTCACGCTGGGGGTGCAGTTCGTGCCCGGGGACCTGATCAAGGTCGTGATCACCGCACTGGTGGTGGTCACCGTGGTGCGCGCCTACCCGGCGATCGCGAAGAAACGGTCATGATCCGGCTCCGGGACGTCCACCACGGTTTCGACGGCCGCCCGGTGCTGCGCGGTATCACCGCTGATCTGACCGAGCGGCGGATCGGCATCATCGGCGCGAACGGCTCCGGCAAGTCGACCCTCGCACGCACCTTCAACGGCTTGGTGATCCCGGACCGGGGCACCGTCGAGACCCTCGGAATGGACGTGCGTGCCGAGCGCGCGCAGGTGCGGCGCCGGGTCGGGTTCATGTTCGCCGACGCCTCCGCGCAGATCGTGATGCCCACTCCCGCTGAGGACGTCGCGCTGTCGCTGCGTCCGCGGCGCGGCCGGCGCAGCCGGACCGGGGACGCCGAGATCGCCGGCCGGGTGACCCGGATCCTCGGCGAGTTCGGTCTGGGGGATCATCTCGACGCGCCCGCGCAATTGCTCAGCTCCGGCCAGAAACAGATGCTCGCGTTCGCATCGGTACTGGTCACAGAGCCGGAGGTACTGGTCTGTGATGAACCGACGACGCTGCTCGACCTGCGCAACGTGCTCAAGGTCCGGGACCGCCTGGCAGCACTGGAACAGCAGGTCATCCTGCTGACCCACCACCTGGAGATGCTGGAGGGTTTCGACCGCGTGCTGGTGATGGACGACGGTGCCGTGGTCCACGACGCGCCGCCGGACGACGCCGTGGCCTTCTACCGGGACCTCGCGGCGCGGTGATCGGCCGATGATCGGGCGGTACGTGGCGCGGGCCTCACCGGTGCACCGGGCGCCGGCCGCGATCAAGCTGGTCGCGATGCTGGTGCTGGTCACACTGCTCGCGGTGGTCCCCCGTCCGCTTCCGCTGGCGGTTGCCGCGAGTGCGGTCGCGCTGCTGTTCCCGGTGGCGCGGTTGGGTCCGGTGCACCTGTGGCGCGCGCTGCGGCCGGCTCTGGTGTTCGCCGCAGTGCTCGCCGCGTTCTACCTGATCAGCCGAGGTCCGGCCGACGGCGCCCACGCGGCGATCGGCCCGGTCGGACAGCTCGTGGTGGGCGTGCTGGCCGGAAACCTCCTGGTCTTCACCACCCGCGCCGGTGATCTGGCGGCGCTGGCCGGGCGGTTGCTGGGACCGCGGGTGGAGTTGCTGGTGGCGATCACCGTCCGGTCCGTTCCCACGGTGATCGACGTGGTCCGGCAGAGCCGGGAGGCGGCGTGGGCGCGTGGACAGCGGGCCTCCCCGGTACGGGTGCTGCCGACGGTGTTGGTGCGCCTGATCCGCGATGCGGATCTGCTCGGCGAGGCGCTGACCGCTCGGGGGCTCTAGCGCAGGGGGTGCGGCAGCAGCAGCTCGCAGTTGCGGTCGGCGGGTTTGCCGAGCAGGTCGTCGTCGCGGTGGATGTCGTTGTAGGACAGTTCGCGGTACAGGCTGGCGAGGCCGGCGGCGCTGAGGTCGGACGGGTTCGCGGTGGTGGGGCTGGCGGCCTCGATCAGCGGAGTGAACATGCTCAGCGTGCCGTCCCGGTTGTCGGTGATCTCGATGATCCGCGCCAGCTGGGGGAAGTCGATGTGGCTGGCGGTGTTGATCTCCCAGAAGCTCTGCTTGGGCGTGGCGCCGGTGTGCGCGATCATCTCGTTCTTGTGGGTGTGTCCGTTGACCCAGGCGATCACGTTCGGGTGGGCGGCCAGCGCGGCCACCACCGTGGCACCGTCGTACTGCTTCTCCCCGGGCTCGACGGGGTCGGGGAGCTTGGCGCCCATGGATTTCGAGGTGTGGTGGCTGAACACGACGGCGAGCTGATCCGGGTGCGCCTTGAGCTGCGCGACCATCCAGTCGAGTTGCTTCTGGCCGATCGAGCCCTGGGCCAGGCCCAGGTTGTTGGTGGTGTCGAGTGCGATGCCGATGACGCCGGGCGCCATCTGGAAGGTGTACCAGGTGGGGCCGTCCGGGCTGGAGAATCCGTGCCCCACGGGGCCGGGGCCGGTGACTGCGGGATCGAAGTGCCGGCGCACGAACTCGCGGGGGTTGAACGGTGTGCGCTGCGGGTCGACGGTGGCCGGAATCACCGGTCCGGACAGTTTGAGCCTGCTCAGCATGGGGCCGACCTGCGAGGGGTCGGTGGTCAGGGCGCGGGCGATCGCGAGTGCGGCGGGGTCGGTGTGCGGGATGTCGAACTTCACCGGCGAGAGGTAGAGCCAGTCCGCGATGCCGTGCGGCAGCGTGCCCTGCAGGCTCTCGTCGTGGTTGCCGACCACGGCGTACCACGGGACCCGGAGGCCGGGACTGGTGTGGGCGCTGATGGCCGCCCTCAGGAATCCTGGGATCTGCTGGAAGCCCTTGTCCTTGTACATGTCCCAGTACGGTGACTCGGGCTGCCAGTAGAGGGCGGCGCCGTGCGCCTGCAGGCCCTCGAAACGGTCCGGGGCGCCGGTGTTGGGCACGATGGTGCCGCCGGAGAGCACGGTCTGGAACCAGTTCAGCTCGGCGAGTTCGCGGTTGTCGGTGTTGTCACCGGTGGTGATGACGAAGTCGAAGGCGCGGCCGGTGATCGGCCCGCCGGGCAGCGAGTTGATCCGCTGCACCAGGGCGACGGCCCCCTGGGTGGTCAGGGTCTCCTGCGGGCGGTGCGCCGGTCCCTGGATCGGGTGGATGTACTCGAAGCGGGCGGGGCTCTGGGCGTCGACGATGTGCATGTCGGTGAGCTGGACGAAGGACGCGAGTGCCTGCCGGGTGGATTCGCGGGCGGATCCGGCGGTGGCGAGTTCCTGGCGCACGTACAGCGGCCAGGCGGCACCGTCGACCAGCGGCCGGTAGCCGCCGGCGCGGGCCTGGCCGGGTACACAGACTTTCTCCAGGGTGGTTCCGGCGATGCTGGCTGCGACGGCGGAGCCGGGAACGGCGCCGGCGGTGCGGGTGGTGGCCGCGCCGGCCGCGACTGCTGTGACAGCAGCCGCACCGGCGCGCAGGAAGTTCCGGCGCGTGGTCATGCGGGGAACGTTAAGGTGAACTAGTTACCAAAGGTCAACAATCACGTTAACAACATCTGTAACAGTAACCACATTAGTCACACGAGTATCGGGTATGCGGGTCACTTCCGCACGATCACGACGAACGGCCCGGTCTCGGTGACGGCGAACCGTGGATCCTCGAACAGCTTCTCCGGGAAGGTGACGCTGTAGCGCCGCACGTTCGGATCGTTGGGGTAGACGTCCTCGGCCAGCCGCAGCGCCAGACCGTCCGCCGAGCGACGGAAGACGAAGGCGTTCGGCGCCCGCCACGGGGATTCGTCGAGCGCACGGATCAGATCGTCCGGCTGCTCCAGCTGCGCCCACGATTCGATCGCCGCGGACCGGTCGGTGAAGTGGGCCAGCGGATTCGCGTAGTTCGACGTCAGGTTCTGGAAACCCCAGTACGGGTAGATGGCCAGGAAGCCGTAATCCGCGGTGAGCACCACCGTCTCGGTACGGGGTTTCCCGGTCGCGGACAGGATCGCCGCGTCGACGTCCCGGTACGACGATTCCGCTCCCGCGGGCCGGCGGTCGCCGCGCTGTCCGTCGCCGCCGGTGTCGGAGTAGGCGATCGCGATCTCCCCGGCCAGCTGTGCGGGGATCGTCTGCGCTACGCCGACCGCGGCGAGGGCGCCGAGCACCACTCCGGCCTGCCGGTATCGCGGGTAGCCGTCGCCGAGCGAGCCCACCATCGATACCGCGCCGAGCGCCCCGGCCGAGGCCAGCAGGATGTGCAGCACCGGCTCGGTGCGGAAACCCAGCAGAGTGGTGCCGGCCGGCGCTGCGACCATCGACAGCAGTGCCCACAGGTACACCCCGGCAACCGCCAGCCCGAGGGCCTGCGCGTGCAGGCAGGTCCGCGCTCGCACCAGGATCCAGACGATGCCGATCAGCGCGAGGACGCCCAGCAGCGTGAAGTGGAACATCGGCAGCGGCAGCACCGACCCCTGTTCCGGCAGGTAGTGGAAGGCCGAACCCTTGGAATCGGTGCCCTCGCGGGCCGCGCGGAGCAGGAACGGGCCGTACGCCGGGGTGCCGATCACGATCGCGATCACACCCATCGCCGCGACCCGCGCCGGGTAGCGCCACTGGAGACGTCGTTCCCGTACGCCCTCGGCGACTAGTGCGACCACACCCATCAGGACCACCACGAAGGCCGCGACGCCGAGGTAGAGGGTGTACAACCAGATCGCGACCCCCAGGTACACCCCGACCAGGGCGATCGCGCCGCGCTGTCCGCGCAGAACGGCGTACCAGGCGATGATCAGCACCGGTGGCATGAGGATGGCGACGACGGCGCCGTAGGGCTCGGCGGATCCGTAGAGGAGCATCGCGATGGTGCCGGCCAGCGTCGCCGCGAGGGCCCGCGCCGGGGACCAGACCAGCAGCCACAGGGCGAGGGCGAGGGCGGCCGCCACCGCCAGCGAGATGATCGACCAGGGCTGGTAGGCCTCCCAGCCCTGCAATCCGAGGAGCTTCGCCAGCCTTCCGCCCAACCAGAACCAGCCGGGGGAGTACAGCGGCGGCATGTCCGCGTAGGTCATGTCCGCGAGCTGCGGCGAGGAGGTGAACCGGGTCAGGTACTCGGTGCGGAACTGCTGGTCGACGGAGATGCCGCCGAGGTACAGCTTTGTCCCGCCCAGCGGCAGTGCCAGGGTGACGGTCACGAATCCGGCGATGGTGGCGAAGGAGACCAACCGGGCCGCGCGGGCCGGCCACGGTCCGACCGCCGACGGTGTCCGGCGGGCGTGGGTGAGCAGCAGTGCGCAGCCGGCCAGTACGGCGATCGCGACCGCCTGCCAGACGGTGGCGAACGCCCGCGTCACGTTGGAACTGCTGTAGGCGGGCCACTCCACTGAACGGATGGCGAGCCACCCGACGACGGCGACCGCCGCCGCGATGATCACGGCGGCGGTCAGGTCGAGTGCCAGGTCCCGGGCTCGGGGCGGCGCTGCCGGGGCGACGGTGCTGGAGCCGGTGCGCGGGGAAGTCACGCCGGTCAGACTAGATGGGCAGCTTCTTGAAGATCGGCTGGGGCACGTTCCGCAGACCGAACATCACGAAGCCCCACGGCGACGGTGCGTAGATCAGGGACTTGCCGGCGATCGCGGCGTCCACGGCGAGGCGGCCGATGACCTCCTTGTCGATCGTCAGCGGCGCCTCCTTGACGTGTGCGGAGAACTTGGTGCGCACCATCCCCGGCCGCACCACCAGCACCGATCCGCCGAAGGGCTCCAGTGCCTGGCCGAGGTTGAGGTAGAAGCCGTCGAAGCCGGCCTTGGAAGAGCCGTAGACGAAGTTGCTGCGGCGCGGGCGCAGACCGGCGACCGAGCTCATCGCGATGATCTGGCCGTGGCCCTGTTCCTTGATCTTCTGGCCCAGCAGCACGCCGACCGAGACGGCGCCGGTGTAGTTGACCTGCGCCAGTAGCACGGCCTTGCGCTGGTCCTGCCAGAGCTGTTCGGCGTCGAAGTCGAGCGCGAAGGCCACGATCGCGACGTCGATGTCGCCACCGTCGAAGGCGGCGTCGATGGTCTTGGCGTGTCCGTCGAAATCGGTGGCGTCGAAGTCGACCACCTCGACCGAGGTCGCGCCGGCCGCCTCGACCTGGGCGACGGCCTGTTCGCGGAGCGGATCGTTCGGCAGTGCGGCGAGCACGACGCGCTGCGTGCCCTTGGCCAGGTACTCCTCGACGATCGACAGGCCGATCTCGGAGGTGCCACCGAGCAGCAGGATGGACTGGGGGACGCCGACGGCGTTCTTCATGGGATTCGATTCCTTCGTGTTGCTTAGGCGAGTTCGAGGCGGCGGCCCAGGTCGGAGATGAATACTCCGGTGGGGTCGATCCGGCGACGCGTGGCGATCCACTCGTCGATCTGCGGGTACATGGCGTGGAAGCGCTCCGCGGTGGTGCGCGAGTCCTTCGCCGTGTACAGCCGTCCGCCCATGGCCATGATGCGCACGTCGAGCTCGTTGAGGAACTCGGCGAGACCACGCTTGACCGGGAAGTCCAGGCACACGTTCCAGCCCTTGAACGGGAAGCTCAGCGGAGCCTGGTTCCCGTCGCCGAACAGCTTGATCACGTTGAGGAAGCTGACGTGGCCGGAGGCCTGGATGTCCTCGATGAGCTTGATGAACTCGGGCTCGTTGCCGGTGGGCACGATGAACTGGTACTGGCAGAAGCCGCCGGTGCGCCCGTAGGCGTTGTTCCAGTCACCGAAGGCGTCGAGCATGTGGTAGAAGCCCGCGAGGTTCTTCGCCTTGCCCCGGCTGGGCGGACCGGCGCGGTAGTAGGCCTCGCCGACCAGCGAGAAGTCGAACTTGTTCGCCAGCCCGTTGGGGAAGACGTTGGGGAACCGCAGCAGGGGCTTGTTGTTGAAGCTCAGTGGGTTCTTCCGGTACTTCTCCGGCAGCTCGTCGAGAGTGGCGAGGTTGCCGCGGGAGAACGTGCCGCGGCCCAGCTTCGGCGGCGCACTGATCGCGTCGAACCAGCCGGACGCGTACTCGTACCCGTCCTCGAATCCGTCCTGCAGGTGCAGGTCGATGGTCTCCTGCAGCGAGCCGGTGCGCTCGGTGTCGGCGATGAAGTAGGCGCTCTCGGTGCGCTTCATCTGGATCTTCGCGCGCAGGATGATGCCGGTCATGCCGACCCCGGCGACGGTGGCCCAGAACAGCTCGCCGTTCGGATCGTCGGTCGATCCCTTCGGGGTCAGCGTGCGCACCGTGCCGTCCGCGGTCAGCAGCGTCATCTCGAGGACGTGGTTGCCGAACGAACCCTGGCTGTGGTGGTTCTTGCCGTGGATGTCGTGTGCGATGGCGCCGCCGATGGTCACCTGGCGGGTGCCCGGGAGTACCGGGACCCACAGCCCGTACGGCAGTGCCGCCTGCATCAGGGTGTCGAGGTCGACGCCGGCGTCCACGTCCACGACCGCACTCTCGGCGTCGATGTCGTGGATCGCGCTCAGCGGCGTCATATCGATGGTGAGACCGCCGGAGTTCTGCGCCGACTCGTTGTACGAGCGTCCGAGTCCGCGCGCGATCACGCCGCGCCGCAGGTAGGAGGGCTTATCGGCCTCCTGATCGGCGACCACGGCCACCGCTCGGGCGATCTGGTCCACGTCGGGCGTGGACAGCACGTGCCCCTCGATCGGCGTGGTGCGCGACCAGCCCACCAGCGTGCGAGTCGAGATGGGCAGATACGGAAGTGTTTTCTCGGACATCGCAGGCCAGAGTACCGCTCGCAACCTGAGTCGATGCTGAGGTTGCGGCCGCTGTGACGCCGGCGTCGTCGGACTGTGGTCAGTCCTCGCCGATCGGGGCGATGCTCACCGTCAGCTCGGGCTTGCCGGAGGTGACGGCCCGTGGTCCCTGCAGGTGCGCCCACATCGCGTCGACCAGCGGCTGCAAGAACAGGGTGCCGAGCTGGCGCACCATGAGCGCGATCACCTGATCGGTCTCGGCCCGGTCGGTGCTGGCGAGGTTCGCCGCGCGCAGCCGCACCACCTCGCTGCGGGCGAGGTCGGTGAGCCGGATCAGCAGGTCGGAGCCGTTCGGGTCCAGCAGGGCGCGACGCAGGTAGTCGACGATGGCCGGATGTGCGGCCAGCATCGTCCGGACCGAGGCATCGCGCGCCGCAGCCACCTCGGCCGGCGGACCGTCGTCCGGCACCTGCGCGATGGCCCGCGCGTGGCACTCCACGATCTGCGCTTCGACGGCGTCGCGGAGCCCGGCCTTGGTCTTGAAGTGGTGCTGCACCAGCCCGACGGTGACCCCGGCGCGGGCGGCGACGGTGCGCAGCGGGACCGCGCTCTCGCCGTGCGCGGCGTACAGCTGCAGGGCGGTGTTGCGGATCCGTGCCTTCGCGGTCAGGTCCTGCTCGGTGGCGGGGAGATCTGTCACTGGCCCTCCCTTCTCCCGGCGAGAGCCTAGCCGCCATCGACAGCGGCTGTACGAATAGACAGTTCGCTATACAGGTGTATGGTCTTGTTGTCCGGTCAGATGGAGGGTCGTCGATGTCCGAGCTGTTCCCCGAGTACCGCGCCGCGTGGGAGACCGCGGAGCACACCGCGCTCCGCGAGCACGCGGCCGAGTTCTTCCGCCGCGAGGCCACGCCGAACCAGGAACGCTGGGCCGAGCAGCACCAGGTGGATCGCGACTTCTGGAACAAGGCGGGAGCGGCCGGGCTGCTGTGCACCGAACTCCCCGAAGCCCTCGGCGGTGCCGGTGGCGATTTCGGGCACGATGCGGTCGTGGTGCAGGAACTGGCGCTCGCCGGGGACTCCGCCTTCGGCTTCGGGGTGCACTCCACGATCTGCGCGCACTACATCGCCGACTGCGGCACCGCGCAGCAGCGTGAACGCTGGTTGCCGGGCGCGGCCTCCGGCGAATCGGTGCTGGCCATCGCCATGACCGAGCCGGGCACCGGCTCCGATCTGCAGGCGGTTCGCACCACAGCCGTCCGACAGGGCGACGAGTACGTGATCAACGGTTCGAAGACGTTCATCTCCAACGGCAGCCACTGCGACCTGCTGATCATCGTCGCCAAGACCGATCCGGCCGAGGGCGCGAAGGGCATCTCGCTGCTCGTGGCGGAGACCGGCGCACTGCCCGGCTTCGAGCGCGGACGGGTGCTGCGCAAGATCGGCCAACACGGCCAGGACACCCGGGAACTGTCGTTCACCGACATGCGGGTCCCGGCGGAGAACCTGCTCGGCGGGGTCGAGGGACAGGGCTTCTACCAGCTGATGCGGCAGTTGCCCCGGGAGCGGTTGAGCATCGCCGTCGGGGGAGTGGCCGCCGCCGAGGCGGCCCTGACCGAGGCCGTCCGGTACACCAAGGAGCGCAAGGCCTTCGGCCGTCCGATCGCCGACTTCCAGAACACGCGATTCGAACTCGCCGAGTGCAAGGCCGAGGTGCTCGCCGGGAGGACGCTGGTCGATCACTGCATCGCACTCGCGATCGCGGGCACCCTGGACGCCGCCACCGCTTCGATGGCCAAACTCTGGGCCACCGAGATGCAGTGCCGGGTGGTGGACCGCTGCCTGCAACTGTTCGGGGGCTACGGCTACATGATGGAGTACCCGATCGCCCGGATGTACGCCGCCGCCCGGGTGCAGCGGATCTACGGAGGCACCAACGAGATCATGAAGGAACTGATCTCCCGCGGCCTGTAGGCCGCAAGAGACGGACCGTCCGGCACCGTCCGGCCTCCACGATCGCGCTGAGCGCGGTACGTTGGGAATCGACTTCAGACGGAGACGATCCGAGGAGGTCCGATTGAGCGTTCCGTGGGTCGAAACCGTTGCCCATGCCCGTGAACTGCGACACCAACTGCATCGCCGCCCCGAACTCGGCTGGGCGGAGTACAGCACCGCCGCTGCCGTGCGCGCCGAACTCGACGCGATCGGCATCGGGTGGCGCGAGTGCGCGGGTACCGGCACCGTCGCACGACTCGCCCGGAGCGCTCCCGGACGGCATGTGGCGCTGCGCGCCGACCTCGACGCCATGCCGATCGGCGAGGCGACCGGTCTCCCGTACGCCTCGGAGAACGACGGCCTCATGCACGCCTGCGGACACGACGGCCACACCGCCGTGTTGCTCGCCGCGGCCCGCTGGCTCGCCGGCCACGAAGATGTCCTGCCCGGTCCGGTGACGCTGCTCTTCCAGCCCGCCGAGGAGGGTGGGCACGGTGCCCGCGGCATGATCGAGGACGGCGCACTGGACGGCGTGGAAACCGTTTTCGGGTGGCACAATTGGCCCGGAGAACCACTCGGCCGGGCACTGTGCCCGGACGGTCCGGTGATGTCCGCGAACGGCACTTTCGAGATCGACCTGATCGGTCGCGGTGGTCACGCCTCACAGCCGGAGTCCACGCGCGATCCGGTGCTCGCCGCGGCGGCGGTCACCGTTGCACTGCAGCAGATCGTGGCACGCCGCACGCCGCCGCAGCAGGCGGCCGTGGTCGCGGTGACCACCCTGCGCGCGGAGAGTGCGCCCACCGTGACACCGGACACCGCGGCGCTGGCGGGCAGTGTCCGCGCCGCCGACGACGATGCGCGGACCACCCTGTTCGCCCTGATCGAGGAGATCGCCACCACCACCGCGGCCGCTCACGGAGTGCGCGCACAGGTGCGCACCGCTATCCGGTACGGCGCCACCGTCAACCACCCGGGTCCGGCGGCCGAAGTGCGCCGGTGCCTCTCGACGGTGCTCGGCGCCCACTGGTCCACCCCGGCTCGCACCCCGGTGCTGGCGTCCGAGGACTTCAGCTACTACCTCCAGCGCGTTCCCGGCGCCTTCGTCCTGCTGGGCAGTGGCACCCGGGCGCCGCTGCACAGCGCCGAATACGACTTCGACGATGCCCTGCTGGACCCGGCGGCGCGACTGCTGGTCTCACTCGCGGGCGCACCCGAGCCGCCCTGACCGACCGACGCACCGAACGAAAGGAACTGAGCACCATGACCGCAGCCACTGCACCGTTCGAGAACTGGGAATCGGAAGTCCGCGGCTACTGCCGGAACTTCCCCACCGTCTTCGCCTCCGCGTCCGGATCGCGTCAGGTCGACGAAGCGGGACGCAGCTACATCGACTTCTTCGCCGGCGCCGGCGTGCTCAACTTCGGGCACAACAATCCGAGGATGAAGAGGGCGATGATCGACTTCCTCGAATCCGACGGTGTGGCGCACAGCCTGGACACCTACACCACCACCAAGCGGGACTTCATCAGCCGCTTCCACGAGGTGATCCTCGCCCCGCGCGGAATGGATCACCGGATGCAGTTCACCGGCCCCACCGGTACGAACGCGGTGGAAGCGGCACTGAAGCTGGCACGCTTGGCCACCGGGCGCCGTGAGGTGGTGGCCTTCAGTCACGGCTTCCACGGGATGACGCTCGGCGCGCTCGCCGCCACCGCCAACGAGGCCTTCCGTCAGTGGGCCGGGGTACCGCTGCGGGACGTGGTGCGCCTACCCTACGAGAGCGCTCCCGGTGGGAAGACGGCACTCGCGGATTACGCAGCCGCGCTGCAGGATCCGTCCAGCGGACTGCTGCCGCCGGCCGCTTTCCTGGTGGAGGCGGTGCAGGCCGAGGGCGGTGTGAACGTGGCCAGCCCGCAGTGGCTGCGCGAAGTCCAGGAGCTGGCCCGGGAAACCGGCGCACTGTTCATCATCGACGACATCCAGGCCGGATGCGGCCGCACCGGAAGCTATTTCAGCTTCGACGGTTACGATCTCGACCCGGACATCATCACCCTGGCCAAGGGGCTGGGCGGGTACGGCACACCGATCGCGATGAACCTCAACAAGCCCGCGGTGGATGCGCACTGGTCACCCGGCGCACACACGGGCACCTTCCGCGGGCAGGGGCTGTCGATGGTGGCGGGCACCGTCGCCCTGGAGTACTTCACCGACGACGAGCTGATGAAGGCCGTAGCCGTCAACGGGGAGGCGATGCGTGAGAGGCTCGCATCGATCGCCGCGGCACATCCGGACCGCGACTGGGAGGTGCGCGGTAAGGGCATGATGCAGGCGCTCGACACCGGCGACGGTGGGTTCGCCAAGGAGGTCCAGCGGGTCTGCTTCGAATCGGGTCTGCTGATCGGCCCGTGTGGAAGCGGTGGACGGGTCTTGAAACTCATTCCGCCGTTGACGATCTCCACCGAGGACCTCACCGAGGGGTTGGACCTGCTGGCCCGCGCGATCGAGCAGGTGGCCCGATGAAGGCCCGCGACGACATGACCTTCGCCCCCGCCGAGTACGAGCGGAGGCTGACCGAGCTGCGTGAGCGGATGGAGCGCCGCGGACTCGATGCGGTGGTGATCACCGATCCCGAGAACCTGATGTACCTCACCGACTATCAGACCACCGGCTACTCGTTCTTCCAGGCGCTGGTGGTGCCGCTCGACGACGAGCCGGTGATGATCACCCGCGCGATGGAGGAGTCGAACGTGATCGCCCGGACCTGGGTGGAACGCACGAGGCCGTACCCCGACACCGGTGATGCGATCCAGGAATTGGTGCTCACCCTGAAGGAGGGCGGGCTCGGCACCAAACGTGTGGGATACGAGCGCAACAGCTACTTCTTCCCCGCCTACCAACAGGATCGGGTGCACACCTCGTTCCAGCCGGGTGTGCTGATGGACTGCTTCGGGATCGTCGAAGCCGGCCGTGCCACCAAGTCCGCTGCCGAGATCGAGATCATGCGCAAGGCCGCCCGCGCCGCTGAGGCGGGCATGGCTGCGGGGCTGGAGGCCGCGGTCCCCGGCAACACCGAGAACGATGTGGCCGCCGCGATCAGTTCCGCGATGTTCCGGGCCGGTGGTGAGTTCCCCGCGGTGATGCCCTACATCGCTTCCGGACCGCGGTCGATGATCGGCCACGCCACCTGGGAGGGGCGCACCATCGAGCCCGGCGAGCACGTCTTCCTGGAGGTCGGCGGCTGCTACCGCCGGTACCACACGGCGCTGATGCGCACCGTGGTCAACGGTGAGCTGGCACCGAGCATGTATCAGGCCCAGGAGCGGATGAAGTTCGCCCTCGCAGAACTGAAATCGCTGATGCGCCCGGGGATGACGGTCTCGGACGCGGACTCCTTGGTGCGTCGCATCATCTCCGACAACACCGTCGGCGCGCGCCTGGTGACGCGGTCCGGGTACTCGATCGGCATCGCCTTCCCGCCGTCCTGGGACGAGGGTTACATCCTCAGCCTGAATCCGGGGGACTTCACCGCGCTGGAACCGGGGATGACCTTCCACGTGATCCCCTGGATGTGGGGTGTGGACGGTGACAAGACCGTGGGGATCTCGGACACCATCGCGATCACCGAGGACGGCTGCGAGTCCTTCTTCACGCTCGACGAGGACTTCACCGTGCACGACGGCGAGAGCAGTCCAGTAGAGCGACCGGAGCAGGGGCAGGTGCAGTGATGACGATGTTGACGGCGACCGATCCCTCCACCGGCCGGGTGATCCGCGAGCAGCCGGCCGCGACCGCACCCGAGGTGGAGCAGATCCTCGAAAGTGCCGAGAACGCCTTTCCGCAGTGGCGCGCCGCTGGATTCGCAACCAGAGCCGGGCTGCTGCGGGACGTGGCCGCAGAGCTGCGGCGCGGCATCGAGGAGTACGCCCTGGTGATGACCGAGGAGATGGGCAAGCCCATCACCGAGGCTCGTGGTGAGGTGCAGAAGGCGGCCTGGGCCGCTGAGCACTACGCCGACCACGGGGAGCAGTACCTGGCGACCGAGTACGTCGACTCCGACGCCGCATCGAGCTACGTGCAGTATCTGCCGCTGGGGCCGGTGTTGGGCGTTCTGCCGTGGAACGCACCGTTCTGGCTGGCTTTCCGGTTCTGCGCACCGGCGCTGATGGCGGGGAACACCTGCGTGATGAAGCACGATCCGCATGTGCCGGGGTGCGCCGCCGCGATCGCTGCGGCGTTCCGTGCCGTCGGGGCTCCGGAGGGCGTCTTCGCGTCACTGCCGGTGGCCACACCGGACGTGGCGGACGTGATCCGTGACCGCCGTATCCGGGCGGTCTCGTTCACTGGCTCGGACCGCGCCGGCGCGGCGGTCGCGGCGGTCGCGGCGTCGGAGATCAAGCCGGCCGTTCTCGAACTCGGTGGATCGGATCCGTCGATCGTGCTCGCCGACGCCGATATCGACGCAGCGGCGGAGGTTCTCACCCTGTCGCGGATCATCAATGCAGGGCAGTCCTGCATCGCCGCGAAGCGGATCATCGTGGAGCGTTCCGTGCACGACGAGTTGGTCGAGGCCTTGCGCAGCCGGCTGGCGGCGCTGCAGATGGGAGATCCGCGCCTGGAATCGACGCAGATCGGCCCGATCGCCCGGGCCGATCTGCGGGACAACCTGCACCGGCAGGTGGTCGAGACCATCGCCGCCGGAGCCACCTGCGTGCTGGGCGGGCGGATCCCGGACCTGCCCGGATACTTCTACCCCCCGACCCTTCTCGACGGGGTACGTCCGGGGATGGCCGCCTGCGCCGAGGAGACGTTCGGTCCGGTCGCCGCGGTGATGACCGCGGTGG
Organism: Tsukamurella serpentis; assembly: GCF_054780975.1. NCBI lineage: Bacteria > Bacillati > Actinomycetota > Actinomycetes > Mycobacteriales > Tsukamurellaceae > Tsukamurella > Tsukamurella serpentis. Next base: position 14,585 of record NZ_BAAGVH010000008.1, on the reverse strand, counting down.
ACGCCGAACACGCCGTCGACCTCGCCAACGCCACCCCCTACGGGCTGGCGGCGAGCGTGTGGACCGAGGCCGCGCGCGGTGAGCGGATCGCCCGGGATCTCGAAGCCGGGCAGGTGAGCGTGAACGGCATCGTCAAGACCGATCCACGCCTGCCCAGCGGCGGAATCAAGCGCTCGGGGTACGGCCGCGAGCTGGGCAGGGCCGGTATCCACGAGTTCGTCAACGCCCAGCAGGTGTGGGTGGGTCCGAAGCGGGAATGACCGGCCCGTCCGGCTATTCGACGGTGACCGACTTCGCCAGGTTGCGCGGACGGTCGATGTTCAGGCCCAGGCTCAGTGCCGCGTAGTAGGCGAGCAGCTGGGTGGGGATCATCAGCAGGATCGGGTCCAGCTCGGGCTCGCTCTTGGGCACCGTGAGCGTGACCTTCGCCTCGGGCAACTCGACGCCCGGATTGGTGATCGCCACGATGTCGCCGCCGCGTGCAGCGATCTCATGCAGGGCACCGACATTGCGGTCCAGCAGCTCGTCGTCCGGGACGACGGCGACGGTCGGGAGCTCGGGGCTGATCAGGGCCAGCGGTCCGTGCTTGAGCTCGGAGGCCTGATACGCCTCGGCGTGCCGGTAACTGATCTCCTTGAACTTCTGTGCACCCTCGCGGGCCGTCGGATAGCCGCGCACCCGTCCGATGAAGAACAGGCTGGGAGCCTCGGCCAGCAGCTTCGCGGCCTTCTCGATCTCCTCGGGCGCGCTGATGATCTCCCCGATCTGTGTGGGCAGGTCCTTGAGCGCCTTGACGATCCGGCTGCCGTCGGTGATCGAGAGGTCACGGACACGGCCCAGCGCCAGGGCGAGGAGTGCGAAGCCCACCGCCATGTGGGTGTTGGCCTTGGTGGAGGCCACCGAGACCTCCGGTCCGGCGTGCAGGTAGATGCCGCCGGAGACCTCGCGGGCGATGGTCGAACCGACCACGTTCACCAGGCCGACGATGGTGCCGCCCTTGCGCTTGACCTCCTGCACCGCGAACGCGGTGTCGGCGGTCTCACCGGACTGGCTCACCGCGACGTACAGGGTGTCCGGCTCGATGATCGGGTTGCGGTAACGGAACTCGCTGGCGGCCTCGGCGTCGGCGGGGATACGGGCGAGTTCCTCGATCAGCGAGGCGCCCAGCTGCCCCATGTAGTACGCGCTGCCGCAGCCGAGGATCTTGACCCGCTTGAACCGGCGCATCGCCTGCGCGTCCAGGTTCAGTCCGTCCAGGCGTGCGGTGGCGAAGCGCTCGTCGAGCCGCCCCGAGAGCATCCGCTCCAGGGACTGCGGCTGCTCGGCGATCTCCTTGAGCATGAAGTGGCTGTGGTTCCCCAGCTCCAGCTCGTCGGGTGAGATATCCACGGTGGTTGCGGATTTGGCGACCGCACGGGCGTCGTCGGCGCTGAACATGCGGAAGCCGCCGGCGGTGACGGTGGCGCACTCGCCGTCGTCGAGGTGCACCACCTGGCTGGTGTGCCGGACCACCGCGGAGATGTCGGAGGCGACGAACATCTCCTTGTCGCCCACGCCCAGGATCAGCGGCGAGCCGTTGCGCGCCACCACGATCCGGTCCGGGTGCTCGACATCGACGACGGCCAGCGCGTAGGTGCCGCTGAGCCGGTGCAGCGTCTGCCGGACGGCGTCCTCGAGGGTTTCGGCGTCGCTGCGCGCGATCAGGTGAGCCACCGCTTCGGTGTCGGTGTCCGAGGACAGCTCCACACCCGCCGCCTCCAGCTCGATCCGCAGATCGCGGGCGTTGTCGATGATGCCGTTGTGCACCACGAAGATCCGTTCAGCGGAATCGGTGTGCGGGTGGGCATTGGCCTCCGACGGTGCGCCGTGCGTGGCCCACCGGGTGTGCCCGATGCCGGTCTTTCCGGCCAGGCGCTTGGGCAGCGCGGCCTCCAGATCGCGCACCCGGCCCATGCTCCGGACGCGCTTGGCGCCGGAGGGCCCGAGCACCGCGATGCCCGCCGAGTCGTAACCCCGGTACTCGAGCTGGGTGAGTCCGTCGACGAGGATGTCCACGGCCGTCTGGCCGCCGATGTATCCGACGATTCCGCACATGTGCAAGGTGCTCCTAGCTGTAGATGAGGCGGCGCAGCTGCCGCTCGGTGAGATCGGGGGCTGCGACGAGCCGGCTGCGCAGCTCGCCCGAGAGGGTCTGGAAGATCTCCGCGTTCTTGGCGCCGCTGCTGCGCAGGGCGCGGTGCCGCCGCCGGACGAACTCGTCCACCGGCTCCCGGTAGTAGGCGGTGACATCGTCGATGACCCGCACGGCCTCGGTGGCCGAGAGCCCCGTGGTCCGCGCGATGTGATTCACGAGGTCGCTGTCCGGCACCACTCGATCTTCCGGGCACGAGGGTATTGCTGTCAACGTTCCTGCCCGGAATCGGGCAGGAACGTGTCGCATTCGGCCTTCCAGGAAGCACCCGGGAGCAAATTGTCAAGAAGCCTTGACTCCGAATGTCAAGAATGCTTGTCTTGAGGTGTGGGTGATTCCAATCCGGTCCGACTGCGCCGACGAGCCATGCGGATCACACAGGCCGAGCTGGCCGCCCTGGTCGGCGTGAGCCGCCAGACGGTGGTCTCGGTGGAGAAGGGCGACTACGCGCCGAGCGTGTACCTCGCCGTGAAGATCGCCCGCGCGCTGCAGAGCACCGTTGAAGATCTGTTTCCCCTGGAGGAGGAGAGTCATGCCGGTTGAGACCAAGATCGAGGAGTTCATCCTTGCCGCGTCGGACCCCGCGTGGGGCGACGAGCGCAACCGGGACGAGTACTACCGGGCCGCCACCATCGGGCAGTTCTGGTGCACCTACGCCTTCCTGGTGGTCGCGATCATCGCGGCGCTGCAGGGCGCGGTCCTGGCCTCGTTCGCAGCGATGATCCTGCCGGGAGTCGTCACGGTGGCGATGTTCCGCTACTGCCGGCGCCGCGGAGTCGCGTACGCGCAGCTGATGTCGACGTTCTCGACCGGGCGGCGGTGGCTGGTGGTTCTCGCCACCGCCGGGCCGCTGATCCTGCTGTGGTTGGGGGCGCTCGCCGTCGGCTCCGACTACTTCGGCACCGATCCGGGCAGTCTGGCCGGCGCCGCGGCGGGTGCCGGCGTGGGGATCGCCGCGGCGATCGGCGTGGTCGCCCTGGTGAAGAACCGGGAGAAGCGACAGGACGCGCGGGCCGCCGAGGACGACGACGTCTTCGAGTAAGGGCGCCGGGGTGGGTACCCTGATCCTCCGTGACCACATCTGATGCTGCGGAGCGCGGCGAGCAGCGCGATCACCTCGATCTGAGGACGCAGCTCGTCCGGTTCGTCATCACCGGCGGATTCTCCGCTGTGGTCGATTTCGGGCTCACCCTGCTGCTGGGCAAGTTCCTCGGACTCGACGAGGCGCTGGCCAAGACCATCGGTTTCATCTGCGGCACCACCACCGCCTACCTGCTCAACCGGCGATGGACCTTCAAGGCCGAACCGTCCACGAAGCGGCTGATCGCGGTGTGGGTCCTCTACGTCGCCATGTACGGCGTGCAGCTGGGCCTCTACATGGCCTTCTACACCCTGTTCCCGCCCCCGGAGGACGGCATCGGGAGTTACCTGAACCGGCTGATCGCGTTCGTGATCGCTCAGGGGACGGCGACGGTGGTCAACTTCATCGTGCAGCGCACGGTGATCTTCCGGTTGATGTGAGGCGGACGGTCCCCTGGGCGCTCGCCCTGCTCGGAATCGGTCTCTCGCTCTGGCAGGGCGGGCGACCGTCGGTGTGGTTCGACGAGCTCGCCACCGCATCCGCGATCGACCGCTCGCCCGGTGAGATGTGGCGGATGCTCGGTGACATCGACGCCGTGCACGGGCTGTACTACTACGCGCTCAAACTGTTCACGCTCCCTCTCGGGCCGGATGCGGCCTCGTTGCGTGCCTTCTCGGCGGTCGGCGCCGGCGCCGCGACGGCCGCCTGCTACGTACTCGCGCGACGGCTCGGTGGCGACGCCGTGGCGCTGGTCGCGGGCATCGTCGCCGTCGTGCTCCCGCGGATCACCTGGTCCGGAGTGGAGGCCCGCTCGTACTCGTGGGTGATCGCCACCGCGGCTCTGGTGCTCATCGCGGCGCACCACGCCGGCGCCGGTGACCGCCGGCGGGACTGGGTCGGTTACGGCGCCGCCCTCACGCTCGCGACGGTGCTGTTCCTGTACTCCGCGACCCTTGCTGCCGCGGTCCTCGCCGTGATCGCGTGGACCACATCCGCTGCCGCCGGCGCCCGGAGGGTGCGGCTGAAGCGGGCCGGGATGGCATCCGCGGTGTCGATACTGATCGCGAGCCCGGTCGCGGTTCTCGCCGCGACCCAGCGCGATCAGGTCTCATGGTTGCAGTGGCCGGGCTGGATGATCTTCCAGAACGTACTGGTGGACCAGTGGTTCGATCACTCCTACGCCTTCGCGGGCCTGGCCTGGGCGATCATCGCGGTGGCCGCGCTGCTGTGGTGGCGGCGCGGCGTCCCGCCGGATCTGGCGCCCGCACTGCGCTGGGGAGTGAGTGCGGCGCTGGTGCCGCTGGTGGTGATCGTGCTGGTGTCCACCGTGCTCCCGTCGTACGTGGGGCGCTACGTGAGCTTCACGGTGCCGGGGATCGTGCTGGTGCTCGCCGCCGCGGTGACGACGCTGGCCCGCGCCCTCCCTCGCCCTCGGCGGGTGGGGGCGGCGCTGCTCGCCGCACTCACCGCCACCGCGATCCCCGGTTACCTGTGGCAGCACAGCCCCCTCTCCAAGCCCGGGGGCAGCGATTTCAGTTACGCCGCGCGGTACATCCGCGAGAACGCCAGGCCCGGCGACTGCATCTTCTTCCAGGTGCAACCGAGCTGGTCCGGACCCTCACTGCGGATCGCCTACCAGGGACTTCCGGGCGTCTTCGCCGGCCTGCACGATATGGGGTCCGACGGTGACCGCCGTGAACGGGGCACACTGTGGGACAAGGACCGCGGGGTGAACCAGTGGGCGCAGTGGGCGGCGGAGAACTGCACCTCCGCGTGGGTGCTGGCCGACGCGGACCGGCCGGACGACGACTTCCGGCAGGAGAACGGCAACCTGTGGTGGACCTTCCGGCAGTTCCAGTTCATGGGCACCGATATGCAGGTCTCGCTCGACGACGGCGGGCTGACGGTGGTGCATCAGGAGCAGTTCCACATCCTGCAGGTGGTGCACCTGGTGGCTCCGCCGCCGGCCCAGGGGCCGGACCCGCAGCCGCTGCCGCACACCCGCAACGGCTACTGGTGATCAGGCAGCGCGAGCGCCGATCGCCTCGGCCAGAATCGTGATCACACCCTCCGGGTCGTCGTGCAGGTGGTGCCAGGAGAAGCTCAGCACCGACCACCCGGCGGTCCGGGTGGTCCGGGTGATGTTCGGTGCGCAGCAGGCCGGGCGTATTCGCACGATCTCCCCGGCGCGAACCCGCGCCGCGATCATCGAGTCACTGACACCGGCTGCATGCAACTGCGCCCGGGTGGTCACGCCGTCCTGCGCGGCGAACAGCAGTGCTGCATTCCTCCACATACCAATTGGACGCATGTGGCCGCGGCACGGTTCCGGCGCGCAATTTGCGGTCATCCGTTCCAATGATCATCGGTACGAACGACCGCATGATCATCAGTCCTTGGATAGTTCCCGCCGCACGATCTTGCCGGTGGCGTTGCGGGGCAGGCCGTCGAGGAAGACCACGTCACGAGGCACCTTGAACCGAGCCAGGTTGCTGCGCACGAAGTCCTTGATCTCGGTGGTGAGCCGCTCGGCCTCGGCCTCGCTGGGCGCGCCGCCGGAGAGCACCACGAAGGCCCGCAGACGCTGCCCGAAGTCCGGATCGGGAACGCCGATCACTGCGGCCTCGTCCACGTCGTCGCGGGTCACCAGCAGGTTCTCCACCTCGAGCGGGTACACGTTCTCACCACCGGAGACGATCATGTCGTCGTCCCGACCGTCGATGTGCAGGAGACCGTTCTCGTCCCAGTGGCCCATGTCTCCCGAGGAGAGGTGCCCGTCGATGATCTGCTTGGTGCGGCCGTCGCTGTAGCCCTCGAACGGCGCACCCGCGCGGACGAAGACCCGCCCGCGTTCTCCGGCGCCTTCCACCAGGCGGTCGTCCTGGTCGTACAGGCGGATCGTGGTGAGCACCGGCGGCTTCCCGACGGTGCCCGGCGCGGTGCGCAGTTCCTTCGGCGTGGCGACCGTCGCGATCGCCACCTCGGTGGAGCCGTAGAGGTTGTACAGCACGTCACCGAAGACGTCCTGGAAGCGCTCGGACAATTCGGGGGAGACCGCGGAACCGGCCACCACCACGGCGCGCAGCGAACTCAGGTCGTACTTCTTGCGCACCTCGTCCGGCAGCGCGAGGAGGCGGTTGAGCATGGTGGGAACCGCGATCAGCATGTCCGCCCGGTTCTCGGCGATCAGCTTGAGGGTGTTCTCCGGGGCGAACCGGCGCATCGTGACGGTGGCGGCGCCGACGGACATCGCCGCCGACCACATCCCGAAGCCGGTGGAGTGGAAGATCGGCGAGGCGATCACCACCGTGCCGCGATGCTTGAACGGGATCCGGTCCACCAGCATGGCGGTCGCGAACGAGGGCACCTTGCTGCGAGCGGCGCCCTTGGGCAAGCCGGTGGTACCGGAGGTCAGGATGATGAAGCCGCCGGGCCGGCCGGGGGGATCGACCCGGCTCGCGTCGCGGCCCTTGGACAGCGACTCGATGGTGTGCGCACCCTCGGGAACGGTGTCGTTCTCATCGACCCAGGTGAGGTAGCGCGGCATGTCGGCGGGCAGGCCGTCGAGCAGCTCGGTGAACTCGCTGTCGTGGAAGACGGCCTGAACCTTCTCCCGCTCGCACACCTGCGCGAACTGGGGCTTGGCGAAACCGGTGTTCATCATGGCCAGACGCAGGCCGGCACGGGCCGCTGCGCTGATCAGCAGGAGCAGGCCCCGGTGATCGCGCGCCAGGACGGCGATCACGTCGCCCGGCTTCATACCGGCGGCCACGAGTCCGCGCGCGAGGGCGTTCGACTGCGCGTCGTACTGCGCGAAGGTGAGGGTGCCGTGCTCGTCGACGATGGCCGTGCGGTCCGGGTTCTCCAGCGCGCCCTTCATCACCAGGGCCGCCTGCGAGCCGTACTTGCGGTTGAAGCCGATGGCGCGGAACGCCACGTCGGGTCGGACCGGATCGACTACGCGGCGCTGGACCAGGCGGAGGGCTGCCATGCCGTGCGGAATCAGATCTGAGGCCAGAAGCGTTCCCATGCCGACGATGATAGGGGGTGGTTTTCGATCGCGGAGCACAACCCCTATTGAAGGGGGGTCAACAACCGTTCGGAGGTCGCGATCAGGGGCGGGTGAAGCGTTCCGCGCGCCCCATCCGGCGCAGCCGCAGCCATTCCCGGAAGCCTGTGACGTCGCGTTGTTGAATCAGGAAGAACCACCCGAATCGGGCGTACTCCTGTGGAACGAGCCTGCGCATACCGGGCTGCGACTGCAAGTAACCCCGGTTGCGGTATGTGAAGAACCGTTTAGTGGGATTGTCCGGATATTGCGTGTGCATCCGCCCGCCCAGGATCGGACGGAACTCGTCGGCACCGTTCGGGTGCAGGTACGCCGTGGTCAGGCAGGTGCCGAAGGGCAGTCCTGAGCGGACCAGCCGGCGGTGCACTTCCACCTCGTCGCCGCGGATGAACAGCCGTAGGTCCGGTACCCCGACCGCGGCCACGGTGTCCTTGCGGAACAGGGCTCCGTTGAACAGAGAGGCGATCGACGGCAGCAGGTCGTCCGACGGTGCCTGTGGGTCGATCAGTTCCGATCGCTCGCGCCGCCAGACCAGGCCGCGTCGCAACGGGAAGGCCAGCGTCTCGGGGGCGTCGATGTTCGCGACCACCGGGGAGACCTCGGCCAGGCCGTGCCGATCGGCGCACTCGAGCAGCGTCGCCAGTACCTCCGGACCCTCGGGACGGCCGTCGTCGTCGGCGAGCCAGATCCAATCGGCGCCGAGCGCGAGCGCATGCAGCATCCCGAGCGCGAAACCCCCTGCGCCACCCAGATTGAACTTCGAGGGCAGGTAGACCGTGGGTACCGGTTGCCGGGCGACGAGCTCCCGGACCTCGGGCTGGTCGGCGTTGTCGACCACCACGATCGTGTCCACCGGACGGCTCTGGGTACTGAGCACCTCCAGGGACTTCGCCAGCAACTCGGCGCGATCGTGGGTCACGACCACCGCGACGACGGTGCCCGATCCGGCGCCGGACGAGGCCGGCTCGCGCTCAGGCATCGTCGTCCTCGGCCTTGATCTTGGCGATCACCTTGCGCACCTGCTCGCCGGCGTCCGGACCCTCGTACGCGGTCACGACCTCCTCGATCCCGCCCTCCTGGCGCACCTGACCGTGGTCGATCCACATCGCGGTGTCGCAGAGCTGAGCGAGGAACTCGTTCGAGTGCGAGGCGAAGACCAGAATGCCGGACCGCTCCACCAGGGCCTGCAGGCGTTTGCGCGCCTTGCGCAGGAACTCGGCGTCGACGGCGCCGATGCCCTCGTCGAGCAGCAGGATCTCCGGGTCGATGGAGGTGACCACGCCGAGCGCGATCCGCACGCGCATACCGGTGGAGTACGTGCGCAGCGGCATGGAGAGGTAGTCGCCGAGCTCGGTGAACTCGGCGATCTCATCGAGTTTGCGCTGCATCGACTTGCGTGTCTGCCCCAGGAACAGTCCGCGGATGATGATGTTCTCCAGGCCCGAGATCTCCGGGTCCATGCCCACGCCCAGATCGAAGACGGGGGCTACGCGGCCCTTGACCACGGCGGTGCCGCGGGTCGGCTCGTAGATGCCCGAGAGCAGCCGCAGCAGCGTCGACTTGCCGGCGCCGTTGTGGCCGACCAGGCCGACCCGGTCGCCCTCGTTGAGGTTCATGGTGATGTTGCGCAGCGCCTCGACCACCACGACGTTGTCGTCGGCCACCACGGCGCCGCCCGCCTTCCCCATGACGGCGCGCTTGATCGACCGGGATTTGGCGTCGAACACCGGGAAGTCGACGCAGGCGTCCTGCGTACGGATCGAAACGGTCATCTCACACCCAATACGCGACTCGGGAACGGAACTGCTTCATCAGCACCAGCGTCAGCGCCCAGCCGACGACGGTGCACCCGATCACCACGTACCAGTGCTGCGGATCGAAGGGCTTACCGGTGAGCGGCCCGCGGACCAGCTCCAGGTAGTGGTACAGCGGATTCAGCTTGACCAGCTGCGCGCGCTCGCTGTTGCCGCCAGGCACCGTCTCCAGCGTCCACACCACCGGCGTGACGTAGAACAGCAGCTGGGTCAGCGCGGTCAGCAGCGGAGAGATGTCGCGGAAGCGGGTGGCGAGGATGCCGAAGAACAGCGCCACCCACACCGCGGTGAGCGCCAGCATCCCGATCGCCGGGATGACGCTGAGCTGCGTCCACGACCATCGCTCGGGCGGGAAGATCGCCAGCACGACCACCACGATGATCATGTTGTGGGCGAGGAACAGCAGATGCCGCCACACCAATCGGTACACGTGCACCGACAGTGGCGCCGGCAGTTGTTTGATCAGGCCCTCGTTGGCGATGAACACCTCGGAGCCGTCGATGATCGAGCTCTGGATGAAGTTCCACAGCACGAAACCGACGGTGAGCTGCGGCAGCAGCGTCTTGACATCGGCACCGAGCAGGACCGACCACAGCAGGGCCAGGGCGCTGGCGGTGACACCGGTGGCGATGGTGATCCAGAACGGGCCGATCACCGAGCGGCGGTAACGCTGCTTGATGTCCTGCCAGCCCAGCTCGAGCCAGAGCTCGCGGTGCGCGGTGGCACCGTCGACCAGGTCCCGGACGGCGCGCCTGACGGTGCGCGAGTCCGAGACGATGGGCGCCGGGTGGGCGGCGGTAGGACTATCGGCGGGCACGATGAGAAAGGGTACCCGCACCCCAGGTACGGGTCGGTGAGGTCGCCGGTGAGGTCGGCGGACGGGTCCCCGGAGGGGTCGGGCGACTCACAGGTACTGGCCGTGACCGGTCTGCGATTCCGGCCCCGGGTTCATCACCGGCGGCAGCGCGCCCTGGCGCATCTGCTCCAGCTGGGCGCGGGCCGCCATCTGTTGCGCGAACAGCGCCGTCTGGATTCCGTGGAAGAGTCCCTCGAGCCAGCCCACCAGCTGTGCCTGCGCGATCCGTAGCTCCGCGTCCGACGGGGCGGCGTCCTCGGTGAAGGGCAGGGCCAGGCGTTCCAGCTCGGCCTGCAGCTCGGGGGCGAGTCCGTCTTCGAGCTCCTTGATCGAGGTGCGGTGGATCTGCATCAGACGAGCCCGGCTGGCCTCGTCGAGGGGGGCCGCACGCACCTCCTCCAGGAGTTGCTTGATCATGGTCCCGATACGCATCACCTTGGCCGGCTGCTCCACCATCTGGTGCAGTTCCTCGGCAGTGCCGTCGGCGTCGCCCGACCCGCCTTCCGGGGTCGAGCCGGGGCCGGACCCGGCAGGGATGATCTCCACCTCGTTGCCATCGTGCATAGCACCCATTCTGGCAGTTCGAGTCGGGCGGTCCCTCGACTCGTCGGACGGTCGGTGTAATCTGCGTCCCAGTGAACACATTCTCTGGCGGCCAAGGGGAACCTGGGCGCACGTCGACGTCGGTTGCGGTCTCCGCATTCGACGTCGCCCGTGTCCGGGGGCTTTACCCTGCGCTCGGAGACGGTTGGATCCATTTCGACCCGCAGGCCGGGGCTCAGATCCCCGGTGCTGTGTCGTCCGCGGTCGCGAGTGCCTTTCGCGGATTCGTGAGCAATCCCAACGGTGTCTACGCTGCAGCTGCACACACTCGCGGGATCGTCCAGGCGGCCCGGGTCGCGGTTGCCGATCTGGTCAACGGCAAGCCCGAGGGCGTGGTGCTGGGGCCGAGCCGGGAGAACCTGCTGGGCGGTCTGGCCGAGTCGCTGAGTGCGCGGCTCGGGCTCGGCTCGGAAATCGTGCTGTGCCGGCTCGACGACGACGCCAACCAGACGCCGTGGCTGCGGGTGGCCGATCGTGGCGGCGGCCGGGTGAAGTGGGCCGAAGCGGATATCGAGACCGGTGAGGTGCCCGCCTGGCAGTTCGGGGAGCTCGTCGACTCGGCCACCTCGCTGGTCGCGGTGACACTCGCATCGTCGACCATCGGCACCGTGATCGATGTGGCCGAGGCTGCGCGGGCCGCGCACGAGGTCGGTGCGCTGGTGGTGGTGGACGCCACGAGCGCCGCGCCCTACGAGCTGCTCGACATCGAGCGCCTGGGTGCGGACGTACTGCTGGTGAGCGCCAATCGCTGGGGCGGCCCGCAGGTCGCGGCGATGGTCTTCCGGGACCCGACGATCTTCGACCGGCTGCGGCCGGTCAATCCGGACCCTGCGGCGCAGGGGCCCGAGCGGTTCGAACTCGGAGAGCATCAGTACGCGATGCTGGCGGGCCTGATCGCCTCGATCGATCACCTCGCCGGCTTGGACGAATCCTCGGTAGGTACTCGCCGTGACCGGCTCGAACACTCGATGTTCGGCCTGCGTCAGTACCAGCAGCGGTTGCTGTACTACTTGCTCAACTCGCTCGCCTCGGCGCCGCAGGTGGCCATCATCGGCCGTGCCGAGCGGCGGATCCCCACGGTGTCGTTCACGCTGCCGGGTGTGCCGGCCAGCAAGGCCGCCAAGCGTCTGGCCGACAACGGTGTGTGCGCCTTGTCGAACGTGCCGAGCCGCTATTTCACCGGACTCGGTGTGACCGAGTTCGGGGGAGCGGTCACTGTGGGGTTGGGGCCGTACTCCACCCCGTACGACGTGGACCAGTTGGTCCGCGCGCTCGCGTCGCTGGGGTGACCCGCTCGCGGTTCACAGTGTGAGCAGGACTTTTCCGACCGATTCGGGTGAGTCCAGCAGATCGTGTGCGGCGCCCGCGTCGGCGAGCGGCAGGCGCTGCGAGATCACCGGTCGCAGCCGGCCGGACGCGAACAGCGGCCAGACGTTCTCCCGCACCGCGGCGACGATCTCCGCCTTGCCGCGCGGGCCGGTGTCCGGGCGGTTGCGCAGGTTTGTGGCACTGATCCGGCCCCGCTTGGCGAGCAGGGCGGCGATGTTCAACGTGCCCTCGATACCGCCCTGCAGACCGATGATCACCAGCCGGCCCCGATCGGCCAACGCCCGGACGTTGGCCTGAAGGTACCTCGCTCCCATGATGTCGAGGATGACGTCCACGCGGCCCGCCAGCACCTCGGCGAAGTCCTGCTCGCGATAATTGATCACGATGTCGGCGCCGAGGTCGCGGCACTGCTGGGCCTTGTATTCGGAGCCGACGGTGACGGCCACCGTCGCCCCGAGTGCTTTGCCGAGTTGTACGGCGTGCGTGCCGATCCCGCTGCCTCCGCCGTGCAGGAGCAGCGTCTCGCCCGGTTGTAGTCCGGCTTCGACGAGCACATTGGAATACACGGTGCACGCAACCTCGGGCAGTGCCGCCGCATCGACCAGAGTGACGCCCTCGGGGATCGGAAGGCAGTGTGCGGCAGGGGCGACCGCGTACTGCGCGTATCCACCACCGGCGAGCAGAGCGCACACCTCGTCGCCGACGCCGAGGTCGGTGACGCCGGGACCGAGTGCATCAACCGTGCCCGAAACCTCGAGTCCCAGTATGGGGCTGGCGCCCGGCGGTGGGGGATACAAGCCCCGCCGTTGGAGCAGATCGGCACGGTTGACCGCTGTCGCCGCGACGCTGATCCGCACCTGACCGGGACCTGGCTGCGGGGTGGGTGTCTCGATGATCCGCAGGTTCTGTGTGGCCTCGTCGACGCCGATCGCCCTCATGGGTTCATGGGTAGCACATGTGCCGGTCAGGGACGCGTCTGAGCAGGTGGTGGACATTGGGTCGGGTGTGGTTCCGGTACCATCCGGTGCAGGGAAGCGTGGCAGAGCGGCCGAATGCACTCGCCTTGAAAGCGAGCGTGGGTGAAACCACCGGGGGTTCAAATCCCTCCGCTTCCGCCAAAAGTGTGTTGTTCGAACCCGCCGTACACAATAGTGTACGGCGGGTTTTCTGTTGCCCTGGCGATGCTTTGACCTGCTCGAACATCAGCCGCACGGCGCTGTGGCGTCCCTGGTGGATCGTTCGGTGGTAGACGGTGCCTCTAGGTGCGGGCACGGCGTCAGCGTCGCCCTGGGCGTCGCTGGGCATGTCTGGGAGTGCGTTGACGGGACGAGGTGCCACCCTCGCCACGATCTTGGTGTCCCTCGCCCGTGCGAGTAGTTGTGCGAACGGGGTATGAAGCTCAGCATCCTCGATCTGACCGTCCTCGCCGACGTACAGTCGGCGGAAAAAGCCCTGATTGAACATGCGGCGCTCCCGTGGCTTCGCCGTTCGGTACAGCCGGTGGCAGTGTTGGATCAGGTCAAGTGCTCGATCGAGCACACGCTGCTGGTCGCTGGCGCTTGCCTGTGCCAACGCGATCGCCTTCTCCGCTTCATGGAGTTCGCGGGTGAATCGCGCCATCTCTCGCTTGAGCATGTCGAGTGGTATGGCGCCTTCGTAGTGGGCGGCGAGCAGCTTCTCACGTTCAGCTTCGATTCGGCGAAGGTCACGTGCGCCCTTCTCGGCCGCCAGCGCCGTTTGTCGTTGGTCGTGTGCCATCTCATCGATGACCGTCGCCCTGATGGCGGCCGCCACATCGGTCGGAATGTGTAGATGGTTGTAGAACATCTCGATACCCTCCTCGATCTTGGCGACCGACACGTAACCGCGCGGGCACCGGTCCTCTCGGTTACGCCTGCCCATGCAGAAGAAGTACTCGTAGGTGCCACCTTTGCCGGTATTGCGCGAGAACACCATTCGACTGCCGCAGTGTCCGCACCAGATGCTGCCGCGCAGGTAGTTGTTGTGCGTGCGATCCTTCTCGCCGGCCGTGTTGTGGGCTCGGAGCACGTCCTGAACGCGGAGCCACGTCTCAACGGTGACGAGCGGCTCATGGGTGCCCTCGTGGTAGACGCCGCGGTAAGCGACAACGCCGATGTAGTACGGGTTGACGAGTAGCTTGTGGAGCGACCCAATTGACACCGGACGGCTCGGAACTTTCGGGGTGCGTCGCGTTCGAAGGCCACGCTGTTCGAGCGCATCGGCCAGCTGGGCGATGCTCCACTCGCCTGTGGCGTACTGCTCAAACGCCCAGACGATGTGGCCAGCGCGGTCAGGGTCGGGTTCGACCCAGCGAATATCACTGACATCCTCATAGCGCCGCTTGTTGAGGTAGCCGAGTGGTGCGCGGCCAGGCGTACCACCCTCTTTCGCCTTGACCGTCAATCCCTTGAGCACCTCAGTGCCGAGGTTGTTGCTGTGATAGCTGGCCACGCCGCGTTGAATTTGAAGATTGAGCTTGCCCTGAGGTGTGTCATCGACGTATTCCGATACGGAGACAAGTCCGACGTGTGCTGCTTCGAGACCACTGTCCACGTAGTAGGGAGCTTGACCCGGTTTCCCGGACAGTTGACGTGACGGCTTCAGGCTACCGATGAGGCGGC
>NZ_BAAGVH010000007.1:0-119608 GCF_054780975.1 Tsukamurella serpentis | reverse complement strand
GCCGATGGTACTGCACTCGTGAGGGTGTGGGAGAGTAGGACACCGCCGGACTAAAATTAGATACAGGATGAAGGCCCTTGGGGATCGTGTCGAGCACTCTTGAGTGCTCCACCCCCAGGGGCCTTCGCCGTGTCCACGTACAGTAATAGTGTGAGTCGCCTCGGGGGCGACGGGAAGCAGGTGCAACGTGGCAGCTGAGTCGAACGGCGACCGCCGGCAGCGTGCGGGATTCACCAATCCCGCTGATCGGGCGAACCGGAAGAACAGCGAAGATTCGTCACGTGCCGGCAGCGATGATCGCTTCGCCGGGCGCGGCCAGGACCGCCGCAGCACCGGCGGCGGACAGCGACGCGGCACCGCCGACGGAGACCGTCGCGCGAGTGGCGGTGACCGTCGGAGCCCCGACCGTCGCAATTCCGCGGACCGTCGGAGCGACGACCGTCGGGGATCCGAAAGATCCGGGGGAGACCGCCGCGGGTCCGCAGGCCGGCCGTCCGGCGACCACCGCAGTGCCGGAGGTCAGCGACGCAGCGCCGGCGGCGGCGATCGCCGAGGCGGACGGTCCGCCGGGGCCGGTCCAGGACCCCGCAACGGCGCCCGTCCAGCAGGTCAGAACGGCCGCACCGGAAACGGATTCCAGCGCGACGACAAACGAACCGAGCGTCCTCGCACTCGCGCCGGTGAACCGCCGATCCCCAACGACGTCGATCCGAAGGAACTCGATCCCGCCGTCCGGAGGGACCTGCTGAGCCTGGACAAGAACAATGCCGAGCTGGTCTCGTCCCATCTGGTGCTCGCAGGCCGGCTGCTCGACTCCGATCCGGCAGCCGCGCTCGCGCACGCCCGCGCGGCACGCGAACGGGCCGGCCGCATCGCAGCCGTCCGTGAGGCCTGCGGCATCGCCGCGTACATGAACGGTGAATGGTCCGAGGCGCTCAGTGAGCTGCGCGCGGCCAAGCGCATGGGCGGAGCGGTGAACCTGCTGCCCATGATCGCCGATAGTGAGCGTGGCCTGGGGCGACCCGAGAAGGCGATCGAGACCGCGCGCGGCGATGAAGCCGCAACCCTCACCGGCGACGACCGGACCGAGATGCGGATCGTCGAAGCCGGTGCCCGGATGGACCTCGGGGAGTTCGACAAGGCCGTCGTCACCCTCCAGGCCGAGGATCTCGATCCTGCGCGCCGGGGATTCCACGCAGCCCGCCTGTTCTACGCCTACGCCGAGGCGCTGCTCAGCGCGGACCGCCGAGCGGACGCGCTGATCTGGTTCCTCAATGCGGCAGCCGCCGACGAGGACGAGTTCACCGACGCCGAAGACCGCGTCGCCGAGCTCTCCGACGACGAATGACGGCGCATCAACGTCTCGCCGACGATTACGACCGGCTGCTCGTCGATCTCGACGGGACCGTCTACGCGGGCGCGGTCGCCATCACCGGAGCGGCTACCGCACTGCGGTCACTGCCGGTCACCTACGTGACCAACAACGCCAGCCGGTCACCGGCGGAGGTGGCGCAGCACCTGCGGGAACTCGGTTTCGACGCGCCGGATGAATCGGTGGTGACCAGTGCGCAGGCCGGCGCGGGCCTACTGGCCACACTGGTCCCGGCGGGCACACCGGTACTCGTGATCGGCGCTCCGGCGCTGCGGGACGAGGTGCACGCCCGCGGGCTCAAGACCGTCGACCGCGCCGAGGACGCCGCCGCCGTCATCCAGGGACACAATCCGGAGAACGGGTGGGCACAGCTGTCCGAGGCGGCGCTCGCGGTCCGCGCCGGCAACCCGTGGGTAGCCACGAACACCGACGCCACGCTGCCCGCCGAACGCGGCCTGCTGATCGGCAACGGCTCCATGGTCGCCGCCGTCCGCAACGCCACCGGCCGCGATCCGCACGTCGCCGGCAAACCCTTCGCCCCCATCTTCGACGACGCCGTCCGGGCGAGCGGCTCGCAGCGGCCCCTCGTGGTCGGCGACCGACTGGACACCGACATCGAGGGCGGCAACACCATCGGCGCCGACTCGCTGCTGGTGCTGACCGGCGTGAACAACGTCTCCGATGTCGTGGCCGCTCCGGATCTGCACCAGCCGACCTACGTCTGTGACGACCTCACCGGACTGCTCCAGCCCCGCCAGGAGTCCGTTCCCGGTCCACGGCCCGGCTGGACGGCCACCGTCGACGGCGACGACCTGATCCTGACCGGCGCCCCCGGCGCCGATCGAGCGCACGCCAAGTTCGTGGCCATCCGCGCGGCCCGCGAACTCCCCGAGGAGCGTCGCGCCGGTCTGCGGCTGACCATCCGATAGCGTGGTCGCCGTGGATGGAACCGAGCCCGGAGCGCAGACCCGCGACGACGATCCCGCCTCGGTGCGGACCGCGGTCGAGGACCTCATGCATCGGGTCGATGAACTCCAAGCGCAGCCGGTCACCGACACCGGCCCCGTCGCGGGAGTCGGGGAGCTCGCGACACTCGGTCGCCAGGCCGTCCTGTTCGAACAGGCGCACCAGCTGTTGGTCGACGCCCTCGACACCGTGGATCGGGCCTGATGGCGCGCAGGGTACGACTCGACGCCGAACTGGTCCGTCGCGGTATGGCCCGCTCCCGCGATCACGCACGGCAACTGATCGAGGCGGGCCGGGTCACCGTGAACAAGCAGGTGGCACGCAAGGCCGCCAACCAGATCGACCCTGCTGATCCGGTGCACGTGACCGCCGTCGAGGGCGAGACGCAGTGGGCCTCGCGCGGCGCGCACAAGCTCCTCGGCGCTCTCGACGCCTTCCCAGAGGCCGTCGTCAAGGGCCGGCGGTGTCTCGACGCCGGAGCCTCCACCGGTGGCTTCACCGACGTGCTGCTGCACCGCGGAGCCGAGCGCGTCTACGCCGTGGACGTCGGCTACGGAGAGCTGATCTGGCGGTTGCGCGACGACCAACGGGTGACGGTGCTCGACCGCACCAACGTCCGCACTGTGCAGCCGGAGACCTTCGACGGCCCCGTCGACCTGGTGGTCGGTGACCTCTCGTTCATCTCGCTGACCCTGGTGCTCCCCGCGCTCGCGCGCTGTACCGCCCCCGGCGCCGATCTGCTGCCCATGATCAAACCGCAGTTCGAGGTGGGCAAGGGCAATGTCGGATCCGGGGGCGTGGTGCGCGAACCGCGACTACGGGCCGCGGCTGTGCGCGCGGTCGCGGAGTCGGCCGCGGACCTGGGCCTGCAGACCCGTGGCGTGACCTTCAGCCCGCTCCCCGGCCCCTCCGGCAACGTCGAGTACTTCCTGTGGCTGCGCCGCGTGGACGGCCCGGTGCGGTTGCCCGGCGATCTGGACGAGATGATCATGACTGCTGTGACGGAGGGCCCGCAGTGACGACCGGTGAACGCACGTTCCTCGTGGTGGTGCACACCCGGCGCAGTGATGTGCAGCGCACCGTCGAGGAGATCCGCCGGCTGCTCGATGCCGCCGACGTCTGCATGAAACTCGAGAGCGACGTCACCGAGGCTCCCGACGACGCCGCCGTGGGTTGCGAGGTGGTCGTCGTGCTCGGCGGCGACGGCGGTTTCCTGCGGGGCGCCGAACTGGCCCGCCGTGCGGACGTCCCGATCATCGGCATCAACCTCGGACACGTCGGCTTCCTCGCCGAATCCGAGGTCGACACCGTGCCCGAGACCATCGACGACCTCGTGCACCGGCGCTACACCGTGCATCCACGGATGACACTCGACATCGCGATCCACGACGGGGACCGACTCGTCGCCCAGGGCTGGGCACTCAACGAGGTGTCGGTGGAGAACCGGTCCCGGCAGGGCCTGCTGGAACTGGTCACCGAGGTCGACGACCGGCCCGTCTCCCGGTTCGCCTGCGACGGGGTGCTGGTGGCCACACCCACCGGATCGACCGCCTACGCCTTCTCGGCCGGCGGGCCGGTGATGTGGCCGGATCTGGAGGCTCTGCTGATCGTGCCGAGTAACGCCCATGCGCTGTTCGCGCGCCCCATGGTCACCAGCCCCCGGTCCACCGTGGCGATCGAGGTCGAGGGCCGGCAACACGAGGCGATCGCCTTCTGCGACGGCCGTCGCACCCTGGAGGTCCCCGAACGCGGACGGATCGAGATCCGGCGCGGCCGCGAACCGGTGCGGTTCATCAAACTGGGGGCGGCGCCGTTCACCGACCGCCTCGTGCACAAGTTCGAGCTGCCCATCACCGGGTGGCGGGGCCGCCCGGACGGCGGCGAGGGTCGCACCGGCCGACGGAACGGGGGATAGCACCGATGCTCGAGGAGATCCGCATCTCGTCGCTGGGCGTCATCGAGCAGGCCACAGCGGAATTCGCACCGGGCCTGACCGTCCTCACCGGCGAGACCGGTGCGGGCAAGACCATGGTGGTCACCAGCCTGCACCTGCTGGCCGGTGCTCGCGCCGATCCCGGCCGGATCCGCTCCGGCGCGGAGAAAGCCGTGGTGGAGGGCCGGTTCTCGCTGGCCGGAGCCAGTTCCGCTGAATCCGTCCGGCAGACCGTCGACGATGCCGGCGGTGAACTCGACGACGACGCTGTGATCGCGGTGCGCAGCATCGCCGCCGACGGTCGCTCGCGCGCCTATCTCGGCGGGCGCAGTGTCCCGGCGGGCACTCTCTCGGAGTTCGCCGGACCGTTGCTCACCGTGCACGGCCAGAACGATCAACTCCGACTGCTGCGCCCCGAGCGCCAACGCGACCTGCTGGACGCCTTCGCCGGTGCACCCGCGGCCAAAGCGCTGCGCGGCTACCAGCGGGTCCGCGATGAATGGCTCACCGCCCGTGCGGAACTCGCTGACCGAACCACACGCTCTCGGGAACTCGCGCTGGAACAGGACCACCTGACCGCCGCCCTCGCGGAGATCGACGGGGTCCAGCCGGTCGCCGGGGAGGACACCGAGACGGTGGAGCGGATCAAGCGCCTCTCCGACCTCGACAGCCTGCGCGAAGCCGCCGACACGTCCTACGCGGCACTGACCGGCGGTGGTTACGGCGGCGACGCCGAGGGTGCGGGTGCCGTCCTGGACCTGCTCGGCACCGTCCGCGCGGCGCTGTCCGGCTCCGACGACCCGGCACTGCGGGTACTCGCCGAGCGGGTCGACGAGGCGGCCACCGTCGCCGCGGATGTGGCGACCGAGCTCGGCACCTACCTCACGGACCTGCCCAGCGACCCGTCGGAGCTGGAAGCGTTGCTGTTGCGGCAATCCGAACTCAAGACCCTCACCCGCAAATACGCCCCGGACATCGACGGCGTGATCGCCTGGGCCGGCCAGGCACGTACCCGGCTGGCCGGGATCGACACCTCCGCCGAAGGCCTCGCTGCCCTCCAGGCCCGCGTCGGCGAACTGGAACAAGCACTGTCGACGGCCGCCTCAGCGCTGACCGCCGTGCGGGTGAAGGCGGCCGGTGCGCTCGGCAAGAAGGTCACCGGAGAACTGCGCAAGCTCGCCATGGGCGGCGCGTCGATCAGCGTCGACGTAGCCCCGGACACCGACGAATCCGGGATCGTCGTCGACGGTGCCGCCCGACGCGCCGGTGCGCACGGCACCGACCTGGTCGAGTTCCGGCTCATCGCCCACGACGGCGCGAACCCGCAGCCGATCGGCCGATCAGCGTCCGGCGGCGAGCTCTCCCGGGTGATGCTCGCCCTGGAAGTGGTTCTGGCGGCCACCGAAAAGGGCCTGACGATGGTCTTCGACGAGGTCGACGCCGGGGTGGGCGGCAAGGCCGCGGTCGAGATCGGGCGGCGCCTGGCAGTGCTCGCGCAACGCCATCAGGTGATCGTGGTGACCCACCTACCCCAGGTGGCCGCGTTCGCCGACACACACCTGACGGTGGGTAAGCAGACCGGGAAACGTTCGGTCACCTCGACGCTGACGGCCCTCTCGCGCGAGGAGAGGATCGCCGAACTGGCCCGGATGCTGGCCGGTCTCGGCGACTCGGACACCGGTCGCGCGCACGCGGAGGAACTGCTCGACGCCGCGGACAGCGACAAGGTCGCACAGATCGGAGTGCACGCCGGGCAGTAGCCGTGAGCGCCTGGGGCGTCAGCGGGCGTGGGCTGCGATGGTCTCGGAGTGATCGGGCCGGTTCACCAGCACCGGACACGGTGCGTGGTAGATCAGGTGCCGGCTCACCGAGCCCAGGAATCCACCCGCGATCTCGCCGCGCCCGCGGCTGCCCACGACCACGACCCGGGCGTCCGAGCACTGGTGCACCAATGCCTCCGACGGGCCGTTCGTGGACAGGACGGTGGTGACGGTGACTTCGGGGAACTCCTCGCGCAGGACGTCGATGCTGCGCGCCACCACCGCCTCGTGCGAGGGATCCGCACCGGCGTGCACCGCGACCAGCTCCGCCCGGTAGCGCCCGGCGAGCTCGAAGGCGGTCCGGAGGGCTCCGGCACTCAGCTCGGAACCGTCGACCCCGACGACGACGGGGCCGCGTGTCCGACCGGAGCCGGCCTCGCCACGCACCACGGCGACCGGGCTGTGTGCATGACCGACCACCTCCATCGCCGTCGAACCGACCAGCACCCGCGACAGCAGACGTGCACCGGTGCTGCCGACCACCGTCATTACGGCGGTCCGGGACAGGAAGCACAGTAGGCGGGACGGGCGGCTCCACCCGAAGACGCGTTCCACCCGGAGCTTCGGGAACGCCGCGGAAACCGCGGCGGCGGCCTCGTCGAGACCGGTGACCGAGCGCTGGTGCAGATCCTCGAAGAAGGCCTCGGAGAACCCAGGATTCAGACCGGTCGCGGGGGCGGCGTCGTCATCGGCGCCGGTGGCCAGAACCAGCGGCAGGCGGCGCGCCTGGGCTTCACGCGCCGCCCACAGAGCGGCACGGACCGAGCGCTCGGAACCGTCGACACCCACCAGCACGTGCGGATCACGGACAGGTGGGGGGAGCACTCCGTCCAAGGACCGGACCTGGAACACGCTTGAAGCACCTCCTTCGCACCGGAACCGGTGCCACCACGATGACGGCGCGGCACCGATCCGGATCATTCGAGTCTAATTCCGGTGCATCGGCCACCTCCATTCGATCGTCCTGAATTCCAAGGACTGTTCTCCGGACATGATCGGGACGAAAGTCCGGGGGAAGGTTCCCCTGAGAATTGCTGAAAGCCTGGTGAGAGGCTGTTTTTCCGATCCGGAACGGGCATTGTTCCGGGATTGTGTGAAAACGCGGTGGTCATCGTGGATCGAGAATTGACTTAGCGTAGTACAGGTGAACGCACAAAGAGTTTCGGTGACCGAGGACTACGCCGGCGAATTGGACGAACTGTCCAGCTTGACCGGCGCCGACAAGGGTGACGACGGGGCCTGGCGGCAAGGCTATCCTTATGATCGCAAGCTCAGTCGCAAGGAGTACGAGGAGACCAAGCGGCTCCTGCAGATCGAATTGATCAAACTCCAATTGTGGGTCAAGGAATCCGGCGCGAAGGTGTGCATCGTCTTCGAGGGACGCGATGCCGCAGGAAAGGGTGGAGCGATCAAACGTTTCACCGAACACCTCAATCCGCGTGGCGCTCGGGTGGTCGCCCTGGAGAAGCCGACCGACATCGAACAGACCCAGTGGTACTTCCAGCGGTACGTCAGTCATCTTCCGTCCGGCGGGGAGATCGTGCTCATGGACCGGTCCTGGTACAACCGGGCCGGCGTGGAACGGGTGATGGGGTACTGCACCCCGCGGCAGTACACCGAGTTCCTGCGCGAGGCGCCCCAGTTCGAGCGGATGCTCACGGGTTCGGGCGTGCACCTGATCAAGCTGTGGTTCTCGGTCGGCCGGGACGAGCAGCTGGCGCGGTTCCAGAACCGCCGGACCGATCCGGTGCGCCGCTGGAAGCTCTCGCCCACCGACCTCGCCTCGTTGGACAAGTGGGACGCCTACACCGAGGCGAAGGAGGCGATGTTCTTCTACACCGACACCGCCGATGCTCCGTGGACGGTGATCAAGTCGAACGACAAGAAGCGCGCCCGCCTGGAGTCGATCCGGCACGTGCTCGCGCAGTTCGACTACCCGGCCAAGAGTCTCGAGGTGGTCGGTACGCCGGATCCGTCGATCGTGGGCCCGGCCTCGGTGATGCTGGAGGCCGACGGGTCCGACGAGTGACCCGCGGGAAGCCGGTGCGAGGCGCTGCGCGGTCGGGGATCGTTTGGGGACCACTGACGATTCCTGCGCTGCGAGTTGCACAGAGTTTCTTCTGTTATCGGCGCGCCTAACGTGATTCGTGTGACTGGCGGGGCAGGATGTGCGGCATGAAGCTCACTGGCCTGCTGTCCCGCAACACGTCGAACCTGCCCGGCGTCACCGGCACCGCCCGGGTCGACAAGGACACCACGCGACTGCTCGGCCGCATCGGCCGCGGCGACATCGTGGTGTGCGACGAGCTCGACCTCGACCGGACCACCGCCGACCTGATGGTCGAGGCGGGGGTCGCGGCGGTGGTCAACGCCTCGCCGTTCATCTCCGGCCGCTACCCGAACCTGGGTCCCGAGGTGCTCACCGCCGCCGGGATCGAACTGGTCGACGACGCCGGCGTCGAGGTCTTCTCCCGCATCAAGGACGGTGCCAAGGTGCGCGTGCACCAGGGCGTCGTCTACGCCGGTGAGCGCGAACTCGCCGAGGGGGAGGAGCTCACCGACAGCGCCGTCACCTCGCGGATGCTGGCCGCCCGCTCCGGTGTGGTCGATCACCTGGAGGCCTTCGCCGGTAACACCGTCGAGTTCATCCGGGTCGAGTCGCCGCTGCTGATCGACGGCGTCGGCATCCCCGATGTCGAGGTCAACCTCAACGAGCGGCACGTGCTGGTGGTCTCCGACGGACCCGACCACGCCGAGGACCTCAAGCGGCTCAAGCCCTTCATCAAGGAGTACGCACCGGTTCTGGTCGGTGTGAACCGCGGCGCCGACGCCCTGGTCAAGGCCGGCTACCGGCCCGATCTGATCGTCGGCGATCCCGAGATGATCACCACCAACACCCTGCGCTCGGGTGCGCAGGTGGTGCTCCCCGCCGCACCGGACGGCCACGCGCCCGGCCTGGAGCGGATCCAGGACCTCGGCATCGGAGCGATGACCTTCCCGGCCACCGGCTCCGCCGCCGACCTCGCACTGATCATCGCCGACCATCACGGTGCCTCGCTGATCGTCTCCGTCGGGCACTCCGCCTCACTGGAGGAGTTCTTCGACGCCGGACGCCGCGAGTCGAACCCGTCGACCTTCCTCACCCGGCTCAAGGTCGGCACCAAGCTGGTCGACGGTAAGGCCGTGGCGACCCTGTACCGCAGCCGTGGACACGGCGGTGCGATCGCGCTGTTCATCCTCGCCGCGCTGGTGGTGGTCGTGGTCGCCGTCCTGGTCTCCAACCAGGGACACGACCTGCTGCAATGGGCCATCGACCAGTGGAACCGCTTCGCGCTCTGGGTCCAGGGCCAGTTCCGGGCACTGTAGGTGGCACGCCGCCTGCGCTCGCCCGGCGCCCGGCGTCCCGCGCTGTTCTGGGCCGCGGTGCTCCTGGCCTTCGCAGTGGGCATCGCCCTCGGGGGTGGTGTGCTGGCGCGGTTCACCACCGACGCCGACATCAAGGAGCTGCGCGATCAGGTGGAGCAGCTGGAAGAGTCGAACCGGGCACTGACCGACCGGTCCCGGGCGGCTGAGGCCTTCGCCGAGGAGGCCGCACCGCAGGCCCTGGCCCGTGGTCTCGCCGGGATACCCGTGCTGATGGTGCTCGCACCCGACGCCGACCGCGAGGACGCCACCCGGATCCAGCAGCGGATCACCCAGGCCGGCGGCACCGTCGCCGGCGGCCTGACCCTCACCGATGCCTGGTATGCGCAGGACCAGTCCGAACGGCTGCGCGGCGTCGTCGACAACGCCGCACCCGCAGGGGTGCGGATCGACCCGTCGATCGTGGACCCGCGCGCACGCGCGGGTGAGCTGCTCGGCACCGTCCTACTCGCCAAGCGCGAGGTCGCGCCACCGTCGAACGGCCGTACCGACGCCCTCGCCGCCCTCAAACAAGCCGGATTCGTCACCTTCGACGGCCCGACGGTACCCGGCGCGCGTGCGGTGGTCGTGGTGACCGGCGGCTCCGTGTCCGGTGACCGCGCCGGCCAGGGGCAGGCCATCGGGCGGCTCGCGGCCGGGCTGTCGCGCCACGGTGACGGCGCCGTCCTCGCCGGGCGCAGCGGATCCGCCCAGGGAGCGGGCTCGATCGTGGTGGTGCGCCAGGACCGCGAACTCGCGCCGAGGCTGGCCACCGTGGACGACGTGGACACCACCGTGGGGCGGGTATCGACCGCGATGGCGCTCATCCAGGCGACGCGCGGCGACATCCGGGCATACGGAACGGGCGTCCGCTAACGGCAGGTGATAGGCTGAAGTCCCGTACAAGAAGCAGGTTTGTCCGCTCGAATACGGGAGTCTCGTTGCCCTCTCCTCGCGTCGGCGCGCGTGTCGCCACGAAGCACATTTTCGTCTCCGGGGGCGTTGCGTCCTCGCTGGGTAAAGGCCTGACCGCCTCCAGTCTGGGACAACTTCTCACCGCGCGCGGGCTGCGCGTGACGATGCAGAAGCTCGATCCGTACCTCAACGTGGATCCGGGCACCATGAACCCGTTCCAGCACGGTGAGGTCTTCGTCACCGAGGACGGGGCGGAGACCGACCTCGACGTCGGCCATTACGAGCGCTTCCTGGACCGCGACCTCTCCGGTATCGCGAACGTCACCACCGGCCAGGTGTACTCCGCCGTCATCGCCAAGGAACGTCGTGGTGAGTATCTCGGGGACACCGTCCAGGTGATCCCGCACATCACCGACGAGATCAAGTCCCGCATCCTCGCGATGCAGGCCCCCGACTCCGAAGGCATCGTCCCCGACGTGGTGATCACCGAGATCGGTGGCACCGTCGGCGACATCGAATCGCAGCCCTTCCTCGAGGCCGCACGGCAGGTGCGCCACGACGTCGGACGCGACAACGTCTTCTTCCTGCACGTCTCGCTGGTCCCGTACCTGGCCGCGTCGGGTGAGCTCAAGACCAAGCCGACCCAGCATTCGGTGGCCGCGCTGCGCAGCATCGGTATCACCCCGGACGCGTTGATCCTGCGCTGTGACCGCGAAGTCCCGCAGGGCCAGCGCAACAAGATCGCGCTGATGTGCGACGTCGACATCGACGGTGTCATCTCCTGCCCGGACGCCTCCTCGATCTACGACGTGCCCAAGGTCCTGCACCGCAACCAGCTCGACGCGTACGTGGTGCGCAAGCTGGGCCTGCCCTTCCGGGACGTGGACTGGACCGTGTGGGGCGACCTGCTGCAGCGGGTGCACGAGCCGCGGGAATCGGTGAACATCGCGCTGGTCGGCAAGTACATCGACCTGCCGGATGCCTACCTCTCGGTGACCGAGGCTCTGCGCGCCGGCGGCTTCGGGAACTGGGCGAAGGTCAACATCTCCTGGGTCGCCTCCGACGACTGTGAGAGCGAGGCCGGTGCAGCCGCCGCCCTGCAGGACATGGACGGCATCCTGATCCCGGGTGGATTCGGCATCCGCGGTATCGAGGGCAAACTCGGCGCCATCCGCTACGCCCGCAAGCGCGGTGTGCCGCTGCTGGGTCTGTGCCTGGGACTGCAGTGCATCGTGATCGAGGCCGCCCGCTCGGCCGGCCTCGACGGTGCCAGTTCCGCCGAGTTCGACGCCGAGACCGAGTTCCCGGTGATCTCCACCATGGCCGATCAGGAGCAGGCCGTGGCCGGCGAGGCCGACCTCGGCGGCACCATGCGGCTCGGCGCCTACCCGGCCTCGCTCGAACGCGGCTCCATCGTGGCCACCGCCTACGGTGCCACTGAGGTCTCCGAGCGGCACCGTCACCGCTTCGAGGTCAACAACGGCTACCGGGACAAGATCGCCGAATCCGGCCTGAAGTTCTCCGGCACCTCTCCGGACGGGCACCTCGTCGAGTTCGTCGAATACCCCAAGGAGGTGCACCCGTTCCTGGTGGGCACCCAGGCGCACCCGGAACTGAAGTCGCGTCCCACCCGCCCGCATCCGCTGTTCGCCGCCTTCGTCGGCGCGGCCCTGAAGTACCGGGCCGAGCTGGAACTGCCGGTGGGCGTCAGGACCGCCGCGCACGAGGTACCGTCGGAGGATGACCACGCAGATGACTGAGCAGCTTCACCGCTTCGAAGCGCTCACCAGCGAGGACGTGTACGAAGGGCCGATCTTCGCGGTGCGCCGCGATGAGGTCTCGATGCCCGGCGGTGGCAGCGCCCTGCGCGACGTCGTCGAACACGACGGGGCGGTCGCGATCGTCGCGATGAACGACGACGGCGCGATCGCGATGGTCAACCAGTACCGGCACCCGATGGGGCGGCGGCTGCTGGAGATCCCGGCCGGCCTGCTCGACCACTCCGGCGAGGAGGAGCCGGTCTGCGCCGCACAGCGCGAACTGGCGGAGGAGACGGGCCTGGGGGCGCGGGACTGGCACGTGCTGGTCGACCTCGCACCGTCGCCCGGCTTCACCGACGAGATGGTGCGTGTCTTCCTCGCCACCGACCTGCGCTACTGCGAGATGGCCGAGCAGGAGGACGAGGAACTCGACATGACCGTCGAGTGGGTGCCGATGCCGGACGCGGTCCGGATGGTGCTCTGCGGGGAGATCGTGAACTCCACCTCGGTCAGCGCGATCCTCGCCGCCACCATGGTCACCGACGACGACACACCGCTGCGCTGTTCCGACGCGCCCTGGCCGGGGCGCCCCACCGCGCTCGCGGCCCGCAAGGGCCGGCCCGTGGAGGGCGAGAAGTAGCGTGTCCACCGGTGCGGTGCTCGACGATCAGCTGCGCGCCTACATCGATCACCTCACGGTGGAACGCGGTGCCGCCGCCAACACCCTCAGCAGCTACCGGCGTGATCTGGCGCGGTACCGGCAGTACCTGGCCGGTCTCTCCGTCGGCGACCTCGCCGATGTCTCGCAGGACCAGGTCAGCGGATTCCTGGTGGCGCTGCGCGAGGGCGATGACGAACACCTTCCGTTGGCCCCCAGCTCCGCGGCCCGATCCCTGATCGCGGTCCGCGGCCTGCACCGCTTCGCCGCCGCCGAGGGGATCACCTCCGGTGACGTGGCCCGCGAGGTACGCCCACCGGCGGCGGCCAAACGCCTGCCCAAGGCACTGCCGGTCGAGCAGGTGATCGCGCTGCTGGAGGCCGCCGGGGGAGACTCCGACGCCGATACCCCGTCGAAACTGCGCGACCGCGCGATGCTGGAGCTGCTGTACTCGTGCGGTGCCCGGATCTCCGAGGTCACCTCGCTCGACGTGGACGACATCGACGCGGCATCCCGATCGGTGGTGCTACTGGGCAAGGGCGGCAAGCAGCGAGTGGTGCCGATCGGGCGGCCCGCGCTGGCCGCGATCGAGGCCTACCTGGTGCGAGGCCGGCCGGCACTGGTGAAGAAGTCGAACCCGGCACTGTTCCTGAACGTGCGTGGCGGTCGGCTGTCGCGGCAGTCGGCGTGGCAGGTGCTCTCCGCCGCGGCGGAGCGGGCCGGGATCGACACCGGAACCACCCACGTCTCGCCGCACACGCTGCGTCACAGCTTCGCCACGCACCTGCTCGAAGGCGGAGCGGACGTCCGAGTGGTGCAGGAACTGCTCGGCCACGCCTCGGTGACCACCACCCAGGTGTACACGCTGGTCACGGTGCAGGCCCTGCGAGAGGTGTACTCCCAGGCCCATCCGCGGGCGCTGGGCTGAGCCGTAGAATCGGCTGGCGCGCGCGGCGGTGCATCCGCCGATGCCCGCCGCGCATTAGGGTGTTGAGGAACGGTGAAGGAGGTGGGCCAGTGGCGGCAGCGCCGGACGCGGAGAACCCCGGCCTGGACCTGGGCGAGCTGCAGCACCACCACGCGCCGCCCCGGGCAGCGCAGCAGGAGCAGGGCCTCGACGCCACGGGACGCCCCCGCGTCGAGTTCCCGGAACCGTCACCCAAGGCGACGCACGGCCCCGCCCGCGTGATCGCGGTGTGCAACCAGAAGGGCGGCGTGGGCAAGACCACGACCACCATCAACCTGGGTGCGTCCCTCGCGGCGTACGGCCGGCGGGTACTGCTGGTGGACCTCGACCCGCAGGGCGCGCTGTCGGCCGGACTCGGGGTCGCGCACCACGAACTGGAACTGACGGTGCACAACCTGCTGATGGAGTCGCGGATCTCCACCGATGACGTGCTGCTGCGCACCCGGGTGGACGGCCTGGACCTGCTGCCCTCGAACATCGATCTGTCCGCGGCCGAGATCCAGCTGGTCAACGAGGTCGGCCGGGAGCAGACCCTGGGCCGGGCGCTGTACCCGGTGCTGGACCGCTACGACTACATCCTCATCGACTGCCAGCCCAGCCTCGGGCTGCTCACGGTCAACGCGCTGGCCTGTGCCGACCAAGTGCTGATCCCGATGGAGTGCGAGTACTTCTCGCTGCGTGGGCTGGCGCTGCTCACCGACACCGTCGACAAGGTCAAGGATCGATTGAATCCGCGCCTGAACCTGGCGGGCATCGTGGTGACCATGTTCGACTCGCGGACCCTGCACTCGCGCGATGTGATGGCGCGAGTGGTGGAGGTCTTCGGTGATGCGGTGTACCACTCGGTGATCTCCCGGACGGTCCGGTTCCCGGAGACCTCGGTGGCGGGGGAGCCGATCACCTCGTGGGCGCCCAAATCCACCGGTGCCGGGGCTTACCGCGCGCTCGCGCGCGAGGTGATCGCGCAGGAGAAGTGACCCCCGCCGATACCGAGCCGATCGAGGCGACCGAGGTCGCAGCGCCGACCGAGTCGACCGAGGAGACCGGGGCCGCGGATCAGGCGTCCGGGTTCACCGTGAAGCTCGCGAACTTCGAGGGGCCGTTCGACCTGCTGCTGCAACTGATCGGCGGCCACCGTCTGGACGTCACCGAGGTCGCGCTGCACGTGGTGACCGACGAGTTCATCTCCTACACCAAGGCGCTCGGCGCGCAGGCCGGCCTGGACCAGACCACCGAGTTCCTGGTGGTCGCGGCGACCCTACTCGACCTCAAAGCCGCACGCCTGCTGCCCGCCGGTGAGGTGGAGGACGCCGAGGACCTCGCCCTGCTCGAAGCGCGGGACCTGTTGTTCGCGCGGCTGCTCCAGTACCGCGCGTACAAGCGGGTCGCCGAACTCATGGCACAACTGGAGGCCAAGGCGAACCGCAGGTACCCCCGGTCGGTGGCTCTCGAGCAGCGGTTCGAGGAACTCGTACCGCCGGTGCAGTTGGGCGTCACCCCGGAGCAGTTCGCCCTGGTCGCAGCAGCCGCATTCACCCCCAAACCGGAGCCGACAGTGGGCCTCGGGCACCTGCACGTACCGAAGGTCTCCGTACCCGAGCAGGCCAGACTGATAGCCGAACGGCTGCGCAGCCGACCCGGCCACTGGGCCGGGTTCGCCGAGATCGTCGCCGACTGCGACTCCGGTATCGCGGTGATCGCCCGGTTCCTGGCGCTGCTGGAGCTCTACCGCGAACGGGCCGTCCTGTTCGACCAACCGGAGGCCCTCGAGGAACTCAAAGTGCGCTGGTCGGGGGAGAACGAGAACGACTCGCCCGGCGGCACCGTCGACGAGTACGACCAGACACCGGAGGAGCAATCGTGAGTGAGGAGACCGAGGACTTCGCCCTCGCCGAGGGCATGGAGCCGGATGAACTGCGCTCGGCGCTCGAAGCGCTGCTGCTGGTGGTCGACGCACCCGCCACCGGCGAACAACTCGGCGCCGCACTGGAGGAACCCGAGGAGCGGATCACCGCGGACCTGCGGGCGTGGGCCGCGGAGCTCACCGAACGACGTTCCGGGATGCAACTGCGCGAGTCCGCTGAGGGCTGGCGGCTCTACAGTCGTGCCGAATACGCGCCCTACGTCGAGCGGCTGCTCCTCGACGGGGTGCGGTCCAAGCTGACCCGCGCCGCTCTGGAGACCCTCGCGGTGATCGCCTACAAGCAGCCGGTGAGCCGGTCCAAGGTGAGTGCGGTGCGCGGCGTCAACGTCGACGGGGTGATGCGCACGCTCGCCGCCCGCGGCCTGATCGCCGAGGCCGGCACCGATCCGACGTCGGGAGCGGCCGCGTACTCGACGACCGACCTGTTCCTGGAACGACTGGGCCTGACCTCCCTCGACGAGCTCCCCGCGCTGGCGCCGTTGCTCCCCGAGGTCGACGTGATCGAGGATCTCAGCGCCAACCTCGACGACGAGCCCCGATTCGCCAAGCTCGGCCGCAAGAGCGCCGATGTGATCGGCTTCGACCCCGACGCCTGAGCGTCGAGTACCGAAATCGCGGGTCGCCTGCGATGATGGTCAGATCATGAACAGACCCGCTCGCCGTGATGGCACACCGGACCGCACACGAAACGACAAACCGAAGCAGGGCAGCAAGCCGCCGCAGAAGCAGGCCGGCCGTCAAGGCGCCGTTCCGCGCCTGTCCAACGCCAAACCCGCTCGCTCCCAACACGCCACACCCGCCAGCGATCCTGCGACCCCGGGTGAACAGATCCGCCTGCAGAAGGTGCTCGCGCAGGCCGGTGTCGCCTCCCGGCGCGTGGCCGAGGAGATGATCGCCGACGGCCGAGTCGAGGTCGACGGCGAGATCGTCACCGAACAGGGCCGCCGAGTCGACCCGAACACCGCCGTCGTCCGCGTCGACGGTGTGCGCGTGATGGTCAACGAGAATCTGGTCCACCTGGCTCTGAACAAGCCCCGCGGCTGGCAGTCGACGATGAGCGACGACATGGGCCGGCCGTGCGTGGGCGACATCGTCGCCGAGCGGGTCGCGGCCGGACAGCGCCTGTTCCACGTGGGACGACTCGACGCCGACACCGAGGGGCTGCTGCTGGTCACCAACGACGGTGACCTCGCGCACCGGCTCATGCACCCCTCGTACGAGGTGCCCAAGACCTACCTCGCCTGGGTGCAGGGAGAGGTGCCGCGCAGCCTGGGCAACAAGCTGCGCAGCGGCGTCGAACTCGAAGACGGCCCGGTCAAGGCGGACCGGTTCTCCGTGCTGGAGGCGTCCGAGGGGCGCTCGATGGTGCGGGTGGTACTGCACGAGGGGCGCAAGCACATCGTCCGGCGGCTGCTGGCCGAGGTCGGCCACCCCGTTGAGCGACTAGTGCGCACGCACGTCGGTGCGGTCACGCTCGGTGACCAGCGGCCCGGTTCGCTGCGCGTGCTCGGCCGCGACGAAGTGACCGCTCTCTACAAGGCGGTGGGACTGTGACCCTGGTGATCGCCATGGACGGACCGTCCGGCACCGGGAAGTCGACGGTGGCTCGGCGGATCGCGGAGAACCTCGGCGCCCGCTACCTGGACACCGGCGCGATGTACCGCGCCGCCACCGTGTGGGTACTGGACCACGAGACCGATCTGACCGATCCGGCCGCGATCGCCGCGGCCACGGCGGACCTGCCGCTGGCCATGGGCTGCGACCCGCTGGCCGAACAGGTCGAACTGGACGGGATCTCGATCACCCGCCGGATCCGGGAGGACGACGTCACCGCCGCGGTGTCGGCGGTGTCCGCGGTTCCGGAGCTGCGCCGGCAG
Organism: Tsukamurella serpentis; assembly: GCF_054780975.1. Classification (NCBI taxonomy): domain Bacteria; kingdom Bacillati; phylum Actinomycetota; class Actinomycetes; order Mycobacteriales; family Tsukamurellaceae; genus Tsukamurella; species Tsukamurella serpentis. The sequence continues at coordinate 102,014 of NZ_BAAGVH010000007.1, read as the reverse complement.
CTGGTCGACTACCAGCGTGCGGTCGCCGCCGACGACGACTCCCCGATCGTGGTCGAGGGCCGCGACATCGGCACCGTCGTCTTCCCCGACGCACCGGTGAAGATCTACCTGACCGCCTCGGCGCAGGCTCGCGCACAGCGCCGGCACGCGCAGAACACCGAGCTGGGTCTGCCCAGCGACTACGACGAGGTGCTGGCATCGGTGCAGCGCCGCGACGGCTTGGACTCGACGCGGAAGGTCTCGCCTCTGCGGCCGGCCGACGACGCGATCGAGGTGGACTCGTCGGAGATGGACCTGGAGGAGACCGTCGCCGCGGTGGCGGATCTGGCTGAGCGTGCACTCAGCAGTGACAGCAAGGAGGTCACGCGATGAGTGACAACGAATTCGATCATGCCGATTCCGCTCCCGGAGACGGCGTCTGGGAGGACGAGGGCGATTTCGCCGCCTACCAGGACGCTGACGGCGACTTCGCCGATCTGGAGGCCGAGGCCGCCGCGGCGGTCGCGAAGCTGCCCACGGTCGCGATCGTGGGCCGACCGAATGTCGGAAAGTCGACGCTGGTCAACCGGATCCTGGGGCGCCGCGAGGCGGTCGTCGAGGACATCCCCGGAGTGACGCGCGACCGGATCAGCTACGAGGCCAACTGGGCCGGCCGGCGGTTCCTGGTGCAGGACACCGGCGGGTGGGAGCCCGACGCCAAGGGCATGCAGCAGTCGGTGGCCGCGCAGGCCGAGGTCGCGATGCGTACCGCCGACGCGATCGTGGTGGTGGTCGACGCCACCGTCGGCGCCACCGCGACCGACGAGGCCGTGGCCCGGGTGCTGCGGCGCTCGAAGGCCCCCGTCATCCTGGCTGCGAACAAGGTGGACGATCAACGCACCGAGGCGGAGGCGGCGTCGCTGTGGAGCCTGGGACTGGGGGAGCCGCACACCATCTCCGCAGCGCACGGCCGCGGTACGGGTGACCTGCTCGACGTGATCCTGGAGAAGCTGCCCGAGACTCCCCGTGAGGGGACGGGTGGCACCGGGCCGCGGCGGATCGCGCTGATCGGCAAGCCGAACGTGGGAAAGAGCTCCCTGCTCAACAAGCTCACCGGCGAGAACCGTTCGGTGGTCGACAACGTCGCCGGGACCACCGTCGACCCGGTGGACTCGCTGGTCGAGCTCGGCGGCAAGACGTGGAAGTTCATCGATACCGCGGGCCTGCGCAAGAAGGTCAACCAGGCCAGCGGTCACGAGTTCTACGCCTCGCTGCGCACCAAGGGCGCGATCGAGGCCGCCGAGGTCGCGATCGTGCTGATCGACGCCTCGCAGCCGATCACCGAGCAGGACCTGCGGGTGCTGTCGATGGTGATCGAATCCGGGCGTGCCCTGGTGATCGCCTACAACAAGTGGGACCTGGTCGACGAGGACCGCCGGTACCTGCTGGAGAAGGAGATCGACCGGGAACTGGTGCAGATCCCGTGGGCGCAGCGGGTGAACATCTCCGCGCAGACCGGGCGGGCGCTGCAGAAGCTGGTGCCCGCGATCGAGACGTCGCTGGAGTCCTGGGACAAGCGGATCCCCACCGGACGGCTCAACAACTGGCTGCGTGACGTGATGGCCGCGACTCCGCCGCCGCTGCGGGGTGGGAAGCTGCCCCGGGTGCTGTTCGCCACCCAGGCCGCCACCCGTCCGCCGACGTTCGTGCTGTTCAGTACCGGTTTCCTGGAGGCCGGTTATCGACGGTTCCTCGAGCGCAAGCTGCGTGAGGAGTTCGGCTTCGAGGGTTCGCCGGTACGGGTGAACGTGCGGGTCCGCGAGAAGCGCCCCCGGAAGTAACCGGAAACCCGCCATGAGCCAGGCTCCGGTCTCAGGGGTCCCAGACCCGGCCCCGACCGCTGCCGTCCCCCGGCGGCAGGTGGTCGCGTGGTGCACCTGGGATTGGGGCAGCGCGGCGTTCAACGCGGTGATGACCACCTTCGTCTTCACCGTGTACCTCACCGGAGCGGTCGGCGACGACCTGCCCGGGTCGATCACCGTGACCAACTGGCTCTCCTGGGCGATGGCCGCGTCGGGACTCGTGGTGGCTCTGCTCGCTCCGGTGCTGGGGGCGCGGTCGGATGCGGCGGGGCGCAGGCGGTTCTCCCTGGCGGTGTGGAGCGCTGTGGTCACCCTGTGCACCGCGGGCTCCTTCTTCGTCCGTGACGAGTACCAGTACCTGTGGCTGGGGCTGCTGCTGCTCGCGGTGGGCACCGTCGCCTTCGAACTGGCGAACGTGCCGTACTACGCGATGCTGCGGCAGGTGTCGACCCCCGCCACCATCGGCCGGGTCTCCGGGATCGGGTGGGCGTGCGGCTACCTCGGCGGCATCGTGCTGCTCCTGATCTGCAACTTCGGCTTCATCGCTGGTGACGGTCCCACGCGCGGGTTCCTGAACGTGCCCACCGAGGACGGCTTGAACATCCGGTTGGTGGCGCTGCTGGCCGCGGGCTGGTTCGCGGTCTGTGCCCTGCCGGTGCTGCTGCTGGTCCCGGAACTGCCCGCCGACCCGTCGGCCGCGCCTCGACGCGGGATCGCCGGCGCCTACCGGGACCTGTTCGCCACGATCCGTGGGATCTGGCGCGAGGACCGGAACCTGGTGTGGTTCCTGCTCGCCTCGGCGGTGTTCCGGGACGGCCTGGCGGCCACATTCACCTTCGGGGCGGTCCTGGCGCACAGCGTGTACGGGATGAGTGCCTCGACGGTGCTGCTGTTCGGGGTGGCGGCGAACGTGGTGGCCGCGACCGGGGCCGTGATCGCCGGACGGTTCGACGACCGCGTGGGGCCGAAGCCGGTGATCACCGCGTCACTGGCCGGCATGGTGATCGCGGCCTGTGTCCTGCTCGTGGTGCGCGGCGAGACGATGTTCTGGATCTTCGGACTGATGCTCACCGTGTTCGTCGGTCCGGCGCAGGCCTCGGCCCGCAGCATGCTCGCCCGGATGGCGCTGCCCGGCCGGGAGGGCCAGATGTTCGGCCTGTACCAGACCTCCGGTCGTGCGGCCTCTTTCCTGGGGCCGTCCTTGTTCGGGTTGTTCGTATGGATCTTCGGTACCGACCGGGCCGGAATCGCCGGGATCATCGTGGTCCTGCTGCTGGGGCTGTTGCTGCTCACCCGGGTCCGTGCGACCGCGGATCGCGCCCTGGGGTGATGGTCTCCTCCGGCTGGTTCCGTTGCGGTGGTGGCGGTGCCGCCGGGTCTTAGCGCGACCTTGACGCCGCCGGATCTTCCCCGCGCGCTGCGGTCCGCGTAGACCAGTAGGCGTGACTCTGATGGACGTCCTGCCCTCCCTCGCTCGCGCCGGCATCGCCCGCACCTTCGATCCTGCTCTGTGGCCCGAAGGCACCGTCATGGCCGGGGACGAACTGCTCATCGGTGGTGAGCCCGCCGCTCGGACGGGGCCCGTCCGAGCATCGTCGTCGAGTCCGGTGGCGGTGGTGTGGGTGACGCGGATGGTGCGGTCGGGCCCCGTCGTGCTGTGTGATGTCGAGGGCGCGCTGCCCACGCACGCGACCCTGGCCGATGCCGCATGGCCCGGTGCCAGTCTCGCGGGCGCGCGGATGCGTCAGCTCCTGGTCCGCGGCGCACACGGTGTCCGGCTCGCGGCCCGCGTGGAGGTGCCGGCGGACGTTCCCGTGGATGCTCTGCTGGCGCTCGCACTGCGGTGGCCACGTGCCGCGGCCACCGGGGCGGGGCGGGGCTGCGCCTGACTCTCGCGCCGCGCGCCTGCTGGCGATTTCTCCTCGGCGTGACGGATGGGGTAATCTCTCACAGCACCGCGAGAGCGGCCACGGGCTGTGGCGCAGCTTGGTAGCGCACTTGACTGGGGGTCAAGTGGTCGCAGGTTCAAATCCTGTCAGCCCGACAAAGAAAAGCCAGGTCAGAGGGTAAAACCTCCGGCCTGGCTTTCTTCGTTTGACGCTCATCGTGTCAGCATCGTGTCAGTGGTCCGCGATCGTGTCTCGATCGTGTCGAGCGGCTACCCGAATAGGGCCTCGCCAGCGCGACGTAGATCGTCCTCCTGGGCGCGGGCATAGTGCGCCAGCGCCACGGCTTCACTGTGGCCGTGCCACGCCGCCGAGACGTGCAGCGGGACGTTGCGCGCGAGCATGGCCGACTCGGACGACGCCCGTAGCCCCTTGAGCGTGATCCGCCGCTGCCCGGTCGCAGCCTGGAGCCGGTCGAACTCCGCCGAGTACCAGTCGGGGGAGATCGGCTCGCCGTCCTCGCGAACACGCGCGATCACACTGCCCTCGTGGCGGCGGGCGACCCGCGCCCCGCCGAGGTGCCGCGCATCGTCGCCACGACGTGGGAAGCGATCGACGGGCTCGCCCGGCTGCTCTACCGCGAGTTGTCGATCGGGCAGGCCGACGTGGACGCCGCCCTGGGCCTGCCGGACGCTGAGCGCGACCCCGACGCCCGCGAGCACGCGCTCGCCGCGATCCGGGCCGGAGCGGTACCGGGCACGTTCTCGGTCACCTCGCCCGGCTTGACGAACTGGAAGCTCTGAGGCTGCGGCCTCGGGTGTTGCCGATACGCGACGCGGCCCCGCCGTTCTGCTCGTGGCAGTGGCGGGGCCGCGCATAGCGAGAGATTGCTACTTCTTGTCGACGCTGCCGCTGCACGAGGCGGATGCACCGACTCCGCTGGCGGTGTTCTCGATGACGACCTTGCCGTCGGCGAGAACCTGGCAGGTGATCTTGCCGTCGTCGTTCATCCCGTTCGTCGCGGACAGCGAGACGGTCTTGACGAAGCCAGTAACCTCGGTCTGCTTCTCCCACGGGAGCTTCACGCCGTTGTCCTGGGTCATGTTGTCGTTCACCGTGTAGGTGATGAGCGCCCCGGTGGCGTCGCCAGTCACCTTGTAGGTGACCTTCACGACCGTCTTCGACTCTTTGTCCACGGAGTCGACGGCGGTACCCACCACGGCCATGCAGCCGCCAAACAGGGCGACGATGAGGATGAAGATGCCGAGGAGCACCCACGGCCACTTCTTGCGCTTCTTCGGAGGCTGCTGCGGCGGGTACGGGGGCTGGCCGGGGTAGGGCTGCTGCGGCTGGTCGGTCATGGTGTCCTCGTGTTCTCGGGATAGTGACGAGGGGCACAGCGCCCCCCGCGCGTGAGCGGAAATGTACCTGACAGGTTGGACAGATTGGACGAACGGGTCGAAAAGACAACCGTGGTTGCCGAGTTTGGCGATAACGTCTGACTAATTGCGGTTGCTCCGAACGTGCTCGCCCGGCGCGGGGGAGTCCATATCCTCGGATCATGGCTGACACCTGGACTACCCGAGATCTGCCCGTCCTCCGCGCCGTGGTGGAGCTCTACGAGACCGGAGCCGGATCACAGCCATTCAGAATCGCGGAAGCGACCGGGTTCGATGAGGCGACGGTCAGTCGGGCACTGCGGGCGCTCTACCGTGAGCCGTATTTCGAGGAGCCCGCGAGGGACCACGGCGGCGAGATCCTGTTCGTGGGAGCACCGACCGGCGATGCTCTCAGAGTGGCGGGGCAGTGGCCTACGCCTGAGAACCAGCTCGACCGGCTGATTGCTGCATTCGAGGCAGTGGCAGCGGACGACACGCAACCCGAGGAGGAGCGGAGCAGGGCACGACAGCTCGGGCTGTCCCTCAAGGGTGCGCTCTACTCGGTCGCCATCGGAGCGCTTGGCGGCGCAGGCGGGAACATGCTCGCGCCCTAGACGAGTGAGCGTCCTCATCGTGTCAGCCATCGTGTCAAGACACCCCCAAACTGGTCAGATTCAGCGATACAGCGTGAACGTTCGAAACGCTCTGACCTGGACTTATTCAGACTGGCCGGACGTGGTTAGTCGCTGGTTGGGTCACTGGGGGTCAAGTGGTCGCAGGTTCAAATCCTGTCAGCCCGACAACAAAAAGCCAGGTCAGAGGGTAAAACCTCCGACCTGGCTTTCTTCGTTGGTGGGTCAGTGGGCCAACAGTGGGCCATAAGGATCGGCACGCAGTGGACGGTGGCCCAACAGCGGGCCACAGCTCACCCGAACAGCGACGCGCCTGCCCGCCGCAGATCGTCCTCCTGGGCGCGCGCGTAGTGAGCCAACGCCACCGCCTCGGAGTGGCCGTGCCACGCGGCCGAGACATGCAGCGGGACACCGCGCGCGAGCAGGGCCGATTCCGACGACGCGCGCAGGCCCTTGAGCGTGATCCGCCGCTGACCGGTCGCGGCCCGCAGACGTTCGAACTCAGCCGAGTACCAGTCCGGTGTGATCGGCTCGCCGTCCTCACGCACAGCGACCAGGCTGCGCTCGTCCCACGGCACACCGATGGCCAGGGCAAGCTCCGTCGCGCCTGACATCCGAAATGTCGAGGATCCGGTGGGCGAGGGGCTGTTGACGTTCGACCGGTCGACGGGGCGTCTGGCCTACGCGGGCGGCAACCGCGCGGCCACCGCGCGGAACGACACCGTGGAGGCACGGCTGAACGAGGTTCTCGATGCTCTCGCCGACGCGGAGGTCGACAAGGACAACAAGAATGACGGGGGCCTCATGTCGACCAAGATCAAGCAGGCCGTCGGCGGCAAGAAGGACATCACCGATAAGGCGCTGGCCCTCGCGACCGAGCGGGGACTGGCAGCCCTGCGACCCACCACGGGACGGTCCCGGCTCTATGTGATCACCGCGAAGGGCAGGGACGCGTTGAACGCGACGAACGACGGCGATCCGGTGACACTTCCCATCCCTGCTGCACAGTCCCGGCGAGCTGCCCCGTACCCCGGGCCGCGTGCGCAGAAGTAGTCCCACTGCCGCGAGATCGAAGGGGCGTAGCGTCGATAGCTCACGTCTCAGGCTCAGGAGGGGCGTTGTGCGCCTGCCGGTTACGAAAGCTATTGGGGTCAGTTACCAGTGTCTCTTGAAGTTCAGAGGTGTGCCGTATTCCGTCCGCGATCCGCTCATACTCGGCTTGATGACGCTCCCAATCGCGGTCTAGATGTTCGAGGTCGTCACCGGTGATCAACTGCGCAACCTGCTGCAAGCTTTGGAGCCAATAGGCCGGTATCGCGAACTCGCTAATTGATGCGTTCTTGAAGGTGAAGGCCACGAACAGTGCCTGGATAGTGATGAAGCGGGCTGTGTCGCGGAACTCCTGCTCGTCGGGCTGAGGGTAGAGACTCATTTCGTACCCGCCGTCGCGGTCGAACAAGAACCGCAATGTGGAGCTGGCGAGCGGGTGCGCCCACCTGCTGAGGTGCTGGTAGCACTCCCAGTGCGGTGATCGCCCACCTGGCTCACCGTCGCCCATCATCATCTCGTCGGCGAACTCCTTCGACAGCTTGTCTTTCACCCACTCATTGGAATGAATCCACCGCTCGGCAACGTCGGTCTTCTTCGCCAGCGTTCGCGCGAGACCGGCGGCCTCATACGCTCCTCGGACAGTTGCGTTCGCCTCGACGTAGAAGCCCATCGCGCACAGGTTCGCGGCGGCTTGGATGGACTGATACGCGCGCGTCAGACACGCGAGCGCCGTGATGTTGTTTGGGAACCAATGGTCAGGATCAGGGTCAGAAGCGGCGTTCAGCCCCTCCTCGATCAGCCCCATGAGGGCGTGGAGCTTTCCGAACTCTTCCCGGACCCACTGGCGCGACACCTCGTAGTTCGTCGTCGCATGAAACAGCCGGTCCTCGTCACTTCGAGCTGGCCCGGGGAATGGCCCCGGCCGCTGCCCGTTACGCGCCGCACGTCGTCGCTCCGCTCGATTCATCGATCTTCCTCTCGCTGGTTCGGATGACCCTACGCGCGAGGTCCGACAGTCTGTCTCCGTAGCTGTGTGACCGTCTCGGCGGCACCGGCCCAAACCCCGACAGTGGGCCAACAGTGGGCCAAGACGCGCAGAAACAGGCCCATACGGCGCTATACGCTCTGGACACTGAACCGCTCTGACCAGCACGTACTAGACTGAGCGCTACGCGGTTCCACATCCAGCGAGCTTCTGGGGGTCAAGTGGTCGCAGGTTCAAATCCTGTCAGCCCGACAACGATGTCCCAAGACACGATGTGTCTTGGGACATCGTCGTTTCCGGCGCGCACGGTGAGAACCGGCTAGACCCGTCGTCATCCTGCGGATCGGGGCATGATGGTGGCATGACTACTTCGGACAAGGTCGCTGAACTCGGTGCACGAGCGCTCGAAGGAGGACACCGCGCGCTGCTCGCGCTCACCGGAGGACGGTTCCCACGCCGCCTCCTGGGCATGCAGACCCTGGAACTGCACACCATCGGCCGCAAGTCCGGTCAGCGACGATCCACGATGCTGACCGCGCCGATCTACTCCGCGGAGCGCCTGGTGCTGGTCGCGTCCAAGGGCGGGCACTCCACCGACCCCGACTGGTTCCGCAACCTCGCCGCGAACCCGGACGTGGAGATCACCGTCGACGAGGTGACCACGCCGTGGACCACTCGGGTCGCCGGCGATGCCGAGAAGGCACAGCTCTGGCCGCAGATCGTCAAGGTGTACAAGGGATACGAGGGCTACCAGAAGCGCACCGAGCGCAACATCCCGGTCGTCATCTGCACTCCGCGCTGACGCCCGCGGCTACCTCCGCGTGGTGCCCGGGAAACCGGGATCCCGGCCGATGAAGGCCATCAGCGAGGTCACCTCGTCGGTACCGTCGGGCACCGGGATCGGGGCACCGAACTGGCCGGATTCCTGGAGCATCGGACCCATCGCCACCAGGCCGCCGTGCAACTCCGCCGCGAACCCCGCATCCAGATCGGGCGTGAGCCCGTTCGAGCGCGCCAGGTCGAAGGTGTGCATGAACACATCCGCGGTATAGAAGCGGTCGATCAGCTCCGCGAGCGGCATCTCACCGACCATCTGCATGGTCACCACCCGAGTGGAGTCCGGACCGTCGAGAAGCGCCTGAACCGCCTCGCTGAGCTGCCCGAAAGCCGCGGCGGGAGCGGCCGCATCGGACGGTGCACCCGGTAGATCCACCCCTGCGGCCCGAAGGAACCCGGGAAGCCACTGCACCAGGTGCCCGACCACGTCGCGGGCCTTCCACTCGGGGACCGGAGTCTGCGCATCCCAGTCGGTGATGGTGTTCGCGATGTCGGCGAAACCACCTGCGACGGTGCGGTGACGGAGCGCGGGGGAAAGGCCGGCGAGTTCGGTCATGAAGCCACTGTCGCACGGGTGCGCCGCCGGTGGAGCCCGAAGCGGAGATCGGACGTGGTCTCCTCGTGGATCCGCGCGCACGCCGGCGCAACCTGGTATCTAATGGGCGAATGTCAGTCAGGCGAAAGAACTCAACCAGTGTCCGGGTCGCCGCCCTCATCGCGGCGATGAGTCTCACCGCAGCGGGTTGCGGCACCTCGGGGGAACAGGGTGCCGGTCCGGCGAGTACATCGGCAGCGGGTTCATCGTCGAAGGCCCCGAGCAGCAGTGCGGCACGGCCGGCTCCTGCGGGCGTCGCCGACGACCCGGCGGCCACCGCCAAGGCCCGGGAACTCGCGGACGCGGTGACCCTCGACGGGGCCGTCAAGCACCTGGAGACCTTCCAGGACATCGCCAACCGCAACGGCGGCAACCGTGCGCTCGGCTCGCCCGGGTACGAGCAGAGCGTCGAGTACGCCGAGCAGGTGCTGCGCGAGGCCGGCTTCAATCCGATGCGGCAGGAGTTCTCCACCGCGGTCTGGTCGGCGTCGAAGGTCGAGGTCGCGGCCGCCGGCGCGCCCGTCCAGGCCGCCGCGCTGTCGTTCTCCGGAGCGACCAACGGCACCGTCACCGCCAAGGCCGTCGTGACCGGCAACCTCGGCTGCACCGCCGGTGATCTGGAGAAGGTCACCGAGGGCTCGATCGCGGTGGTCCAGCGTGGTCAGTGCGCGTTCGGCGAGAAGTACCGGGCCGCCGCAGCGAAGGGTGCGAAGGCGCTGGTCATCACCAACAACGCCGACGGTGACTGGAAGGGCGGAACCCTCGGCCTCGAGGACGGTGCCTCGATCGCCGTCGTCGGCGTCGCCCGCAACGCACCCATCACCGATGGTCAGGACCTCACGCTCACCGTCGACGCCAAGACCGAGAAGGCCAAGACCTGGAACGTGATCGCCGAGACCGCCAAGGGCGATGCCGACAAGGTGCAGGTGGTGGGTGCGCACCTGGACGGCGTCACCGAGGGCCCCGGAATCAACGACAACGGGACCGGTTCGGCCGCACTGCTGGAGACCGCGGCCAAGCTCGGCGCGAACGCCGACGTCAAGAACAAGGTCCGGTTCGCGCTGTGGGGCGCCGAGGAGGAGGGACTGGTCGGTTCCGAGCACTACGTCTCCTCGCTCGGCCCGGAGCAGGCGGCGAAGATCTCGCGCTACCTCAACTTCGACATGCTCGGTTCGCCCAACGGTGGCTACTTCACCTTCGACGGTGACGGTTCCTCCAAACTCGCCGGCGGCGCCGGCCCGGCCGGGTCCGGTGTGATCGAGCAGGTCTTCCGCAACTACTTCGCGTGGCGCAACGTGCCGGTGGAGGCGTCGGCCTTCGACGGCCGCTCGGACTACGGCCCGTTCAAGGAGGCCGGCATCGCCTCGGGCGGTATGGACACCGGCGCCGACGGCAAGAAGACGCCCGAGCAGCAGCGACAGTGGGGCGGCACCGCCGGGGAGATCTTCGACCCGAATTACCACAGCCCACTCGACACCATCGACAACATCAACCGCGACATGTACCGGGTGTCGATCGGATCGGTCGCGTGGTCCACGGCGTACTTCGCGGCGCTGTGACGCACCGGTAGGCTCGTCAGCGCCAAAGGTGCAGTGTCGAACGCGGAGGTCACGTGGGCAGGTTCAGCAACAAGATGTGGAAGGTGCTCGGCGCGCAGAGCACACGGAACCAGTCCCGGTCCGTGGCGCTGATCGAGCAGTCCTCCGCGTTCGACGAGTGGGCGCAGTCGCTCAGCGACGCCGAATTCCCGGATGCCGCCCTGGCGCTGGACGTCTACGCCGTCAAGTCGCAGGACCGTGCGAAGTTCATCGCGATCGCCCGCGAGGGCGCCCAGCGGGCTCTGGGCCTGCGCCCGTTCGACGTGCAGCTCCAGGGTGCGGATCGGCTTCTCGAGGGTGACGTGATCGAGATGGCGACCGGCGAGGGCAAGACCCTCGCCGGGGCGATCGCAGCGGCGGGAATGGCTCTGGGCGGCCGCAGCGTGCACGTGATCTCGCCCAACGACTACCTGGCCCGGCGCGATGCCGAGTGGATGAAGCCCTTCTTCGATCTGCTCGACGTCACCGTCGGGTACGTGGCCGAATCGTCGACCCGGGAGGAGCGGCGCGCCGCCTACGCCCGGGACGTGGTGTACGGCTCGGTCAACGAGATCGGTTTCGACGTGCTGCGCGATCAACTCGCCACCCGCGCCGAGGACCTGCTCTCACCCGAGCCCGACGTGGCGATCGTGGACGAGGCCGATTCGGTCCTGGTCGACGAGGCCCTGATCCCGCTGGTGCTGGCCGGTTCGGTCCGCGGTGACGTCCCGCAGGCCGCGATCATGGAGGTCGTGGCGAAGCTGCGGCAGGACAAGCACTTCGAGATCGACGCCGACGGCAAATCGGCCTTCCTCACCGACGACGGTGCCAAGCTGGTCGAGCAGGAACTGGGTGGGATCGACCTGTACTCCGACCTGCACGTGGCCTCGACGTTGCCGCAGGTGAACATCGCGCTGCACGCGTATGCGCTGGTGGAGCGGGACGTGCACTACATCGTGCGCGACGGTCAGGTGAAACTGATCAACTCCTCCCGCGGCCGCGTCGCCGAACTGCAGCGCTGGCCGGACGGGTTGCAGGCAGCGGTCGAGGCCAAGGAGGGCCTGTCGCAGACCGACTCCGGTGAGGTGATCGACACCATCACGGTGCAGGCGCTGCTGCAGCGCTACGCCCTGGTGTGCGGAATGACCGGTACCGCCATCGCCGCCGGTGAGCAGCTGCGTCAGTTCTACGACCTCGGTGTCTCGCAGATCCCGCCGAACACGCCCACCATCCGGATCGATCAGCCGATGCGGGTCTTCGACAACAAGGGCAACAAGGTGGCCGCGATCGTCGAGTACGTGCGGGAGGTGCACGAGACCGGCCAGCCGGTGCTGATCGGCACCCACGACGTTGCCGAGTCGGAGGAACTCGCGCACATGCTCAAGATCTCCGGGGTTATCGCGACCGTCCTCAACGCCAAGAACGACGCCGACGAGGCCCGGATCATCGCGGACGCCGGAACCCGGGGCGCGGTCACCGTCTCGACCCAGATGGCCGGACGCGGCACCGACATCAAGCTCGGCGGGCACGCCGCTGGCGATGACAGCGCCGAGCACGACGAGGTCGCCGAGCTCGGCGGTCTCGCCGTGGTCGGCACCGGTCTGCACGACACCGAACGGCTGGACCAGCAGCTGCGTGGCCGCGCCGGCCGCCAGGGCGACCCGGGCACCTCGGTGATCTTCGCCTCCGTGGAGGACCCGATCGTCGACCGGCACCTGCCGCTCAAGCGCTCGCCCGGCGGCGCCGACCCCGAGACCGGCGAGTTTCCGCGCGGTAAGGCCGCCGACATGCTGGACTCGGCGCAGCGGGTGGCCGAGGGGGGCATGCTGGAGACCCACGCGAACACCTGGCGCTACAACCAATTGGTCAACCAGCAGCGCGATCTGGTGATGGCCCGCAGGCACACCCTGCTCACCACGGACCGGCCGCTGTCCGACTTCGGCGAATTCGAGCCGGAGCGGCTGGCGGAGCTGCGGAAGTCGGGGATCTCCGACGAGGTGCTCGAACAGGCCGCGCGTGAGGCCTTCCTGTTCCACCTGGATCGGGCCTGGGCCGAGCACCTGGCCTTCGTCTCCGAGGTGCAGACCACGATCCACCTGCGTGCCCTGGGCAGGCAGTCGCCGCTCGACGAGTTCCACCGCCTGGTGATCGAGGAGTTCCGCAAGCTCCCCGACGAGGCGGTCCGCCGTGCCCGGGAGACCCTGCGTGAGGCCGAGATCACCGGGACGGGCATCGATCTCGACGGTGCCGCCCTCGGCCGGAACACTCTCACCTGGACCTACATGGTGCACGACAATCCGTTCGCCACGAAGGGCATGGCGAACATGTTCGGGATGATCTGAGCCGGGTGTGAACGACAGCCGGGAAGCCGGAGCGAGCCCGCTGAACGTCCCGAACGCGCTCAGCGTGCTGCGGCTGCTGGGGGTGCCGCTCTTCCTGTGGCTGCTGTTGGTTCAGCACAGCGACGGCTGGGCGCTGGTGGTGCTCATGGTGTCCGGCTTCACCGATTGGCTCGACGGCAAGCTGGCCCGCCTGCTCGATCAGCAGACCCGGATCGGGGAGCTGCTCGATCCCGCCGCCGACCGGCTGTACATGATCGTCGTCCCGATCGCCTTCGGAGTCCGGGAGATCCTGCCGTGGTGGGTGATCGCCGTGGTGATCGGCCGGGAGGTGGTGCTCGCCGGAACCGTGCCGCTGCTGCGCAGTCGCGGGCTGACCGCGCTGCCGACGCTGTACCTGGGTAAGGCGGCCACGATGGCGCTGATGTACGCCCTGCCGATGTTGCTGGCCGGCACGTTCGACAACTGGTTCGGCGCGGCGATGCATCCGCTGGGCTGGGCGTTCCTGATCTGGGGCCTGGGCATGTACTGGTGGACCCTGTGCCTGTACTGGTGGCAGACGGTGCTCGTGGTACGCCGGCTGCCCAGAGTTCGGTAGCGGGTCCGGTAGCGGGTCCGGTAGGGGATCCGATAGCCGGGGGCGTGTTGCTCGAACTCGATGCGGCCCACTAAGTTGTAACCGCTGCGCAGTCCGCGCCGCCCTCGCGAAAGGAATTCACGTTGAGTGCCAGTTTCCCCGGCGAACTCCTGTACACGCCTGATCACGAGTGGCTGTTGAAGAAGAGCGACACCGTGGTGCGCGTCGGTATCACCGATTACGCACAGGATCAGCTCGGCGACGTGGTGTTCGTGCAGCTCCCGGAGGACGACGCCGAGGTCACCTCGGGGGACTCGTTCGCGGAGGTGGAATCCACCAAGAGCGTCTCCGACATCTACGCGCCGCTGTCCGGCAAGGTCGTCGCGATCAACGGCGAGCTGGACTCCAGCCCGGACCTGATCAACTCGGATCCGTACGGCGAGGGCTGGATCGTGGAGATCGAGGCCGCCTCCCCGGAGGATCTCGAGGCCGCGTTGGGCGAACTGCTCGACGCGGACGCCTACAAGGCCCTCACGGCCGAGGCCTGAGCGGACCGCCCGGTCCGCACCGAAGACGCATTTCTTAGAGTGGCTGTAGAGCCACTGAATCCGGACGCCTCCCCGGCGCCGGGCGCGGTACCGTGGTGGTACGTCCATCAGGTGCCGTCGAAAAACCTGTGCAGTAACTGACGAAGGAGCGATGTGAGCGAGAACGACCAGGGCAACGACTCGGCCCCCGTTGAGACCACTTCGGTTTTCCGCGCCGACATCATCCGCGAGATGGACGCCTCCGGCGGCCCGGAGAGCGATTCGCCGGTCACCGGGCTCGAGAACCTCCCGGCCGGTGCGGCTCTGCTCGTGGTCAAGCGCGGCCCGAACGCGGGATCGCGTTTCCTGCTCGACCAGGACACCACCTCGGCCGGCCGGCACCCGGACAGCGACATCTTCCTCGACGATGTGACTGTCTCGCGGCGCCACGCGGAGTTCCGCTCGGTCGACGGCGGTTTCACCGTCGTCGACGTGGGCAGCCTCAACGGCACCTACGTCAACCGCGAGCCGGTCGACGCTTCGCCGCTGACCAACGGCGATGAGGTGCAGATCGGTAAGTTCCGCCTGGTGTTCTTCGTCCCCGCCGCGGGCTGAAGCCCGTGACGGCGCCACGTCAGGAATCCGCCCCGAGCGCGATGTCGATCGGGGCGGTCCTCGAACGTCTCCGTGACGAGTTTCCGGACGTGACCATCTCCAAGATCCGATTTCTCGAGTCGGAGGGTCTGGTCACGCCCGATCGATCCCCGTCGGGTTATCGGCGGTTCTCGGTGAAGGACTGCGAGCGGCTCAAGTACGTGCTCACCGCGCAGCGTGACTACTACCTGCCGCTGAAGATCATCAAGGAGCAGCTGGACGCGCACGATCGCGGTGAGCAGGTCGACGGTCCGGCTCCGCGTGCGCCCCGCGCGCTCGCGGCGGTCTCGTCCAAGACGGCCCCCGCGACCGACTTCTCGGCGCGGCGCCAGACCCGGATCAGTCGGGCCGACCTGCTCGCCCGCTCGGGCGCCGATGAGGCCTTCCTGCGCGAGTTGGAGCGCTCGGCGCTGCTCGGGTCCGGTAAGGCCGGCTTCTTCGACGAGGACGCCGTCTCGTTGGTGCAGGCGGCGAAGGCGTTGGCGGAGTTCGGCCTGGAGGCGCGGCACCTGCGGGCGTTCAAGACGTCCGCAGACCGGGAGGCCGGGCTGATCGCCCAGATCGCCAACCCGGTGGCTCGCGGTGGCGATGCCGGGGCGGCCGAGCGCGCCGCCGAATTGGTGCGTGAGCTGGCCGCGCTGTCGGTCACGTTCCACACGCAGTTGGTGAAGGCGGCGGTCAAGGACGCCGTCCGCTGATCTGTGCATCGCTGTCCGGGCGTGCGCCGGTAAGCTGAACGACATGATCGAGATGACCGTCGCGGGCATCCGCATGGACCCGCCGCAGAACGATCCGGTGCTGCTCCTGCGCGAGGTCTCCGGCCCCCGGTATCTGCCCATCTGGATCGGTCAGGGCGAGGCCACCGCGATCGCGATCAAGTTGCAGGGCGTCGAGCCGCGCCGCCCGCTGACTCACGATCTGATCGTGGACCTGTTGCAGACGATGGGGCGGCAGGTGACCGAGGTGCGCATCACGGGTCTGCAGGAGGGCACGTTCTTCGCCGATCTGGTCCTCGACGGTGACGAGACCGTCTCCGCGCGGCCGTCGGATTCGGTGGCCATGGCGGTGCGGCTGGAGGTTCCGATCTACGCTGAGGATGAGGTTCTCGCCGAGGCCGGACTGATCCTGCCCGATGAGGAGATCGATTCGCAGGCAGACGATTCCGAGTCGGAGGCCCCCGCCGAGGAGGAGGTCGAGGCGTTCAAGGAGTTTCTGGACTCGATCTCCGCGGACGACTTCAAAGGTCCGGGGGAGTCCTGACCGCACAGGTCACGATTGGGTCTCGACCTAAAGTTCAACTTGAGGTTATGGGTGTGTCGCGTTGATTCGGGGCCTCTCGCCCCCTAGCGTTCACGCCGAACACCGCGAATGGCGCCGACGGAATTACACCGGCGGGGTCTTGGCGGGAGGCGTACTCTACTAAGTGCGCACGGGACCTACAAGGGAGACGGCAGTGACCGATCAGGCTGGCACCGGGCAGAACGCTCCGCACGCGGATTCGTCCGTGGGCACCCAGGCGGCGCTCGACGACATCGCTCCGGGCCTGTTCCCGAACGACACCATCCCGGACGAACTGCTCGGCTACCGCGGCCCCAGCGCGTGCCAGATCGCGGGCATCACCTACCGCCAGCTCGACTACTGGGCCCGCACCTCACTGGTGGTGCCGTCCATCCGCAGTGCCGGCGGTTCCGGCACGCAGCGCCTGTACTCCTTCAAGGACGTCCTGGTGCTCAAGATCGTCAAGCGACTGCTGGACACCGGCATCTCCCTGCAGAACATCCGGGTCGCCGTCGACCACCTCCGTTCGCGCGGCGTCGAGGACCTCGCCAAGATCACCCTGTTCTCCGACGGCACCACCGTCTACGAGTGCACCAGCGCCGAGGAGGTCGTCGACCTGCTCCAGCACGGTCAGGGCGTCTTCGGTATCGCCGTCTCCGGCGCCATGCGCGAGCTCACCGGCACGATCGCCGATTTCCCGGGCGAGCGGGCCGACGGTGCTGCCGCCGAGACCGCCCCGGAGGACGAGCTCGCTTCGCGCCGGCGCAATCGCGCCCGCGCCACCGGGTAGACGGCCGTACCGGCTCGTTTCGAGTCGTTGGTTCGCGCCCGTGCCACTGCCGAGGTCACCGTACGAGCGTCCTACTGCGGTGGGATAGAATCGCTGCGCGTCGCGACACCGCGTGGGAGAGCCCGGCGGACCGTACCTCGGCACGGGTCCGCAGGCGCCGAAGGAGCAACACCTCTCCGTCAATCTCTCAGGCACCAGGACCATGCGGGTTGGGCGCCTCTGGAGCCGCCGGCGACTGAGGGAGAGGGCACCCGGCCCGGAGGTCCCCAGTGTCCGAAACGTCTCCCGCGAGCAACTTCCCCGCCCGCCACATCGGCCCCGATGCAACCGAACTTCAGCAGATCCTGCAGGTCATCGGCGTTGACAGCCTCGATGAGTTGGCCAGCGCTGCGGTCCCGTCGGCCATCCTCGACCCGGCCGACGACAACGGTCTGGGTGCGCTTCCGGCCCCCGTCGACGAGCACGAGGCACTGGCGGAACTGCGAGCGCTCGCCGAGCGCAACACCGTCGACCGGTCCATGATCGGTCTGGGCTACTACGACACGCTGACACCGCCGGTCCTGCTGCGCAACATCGTCGAGAACCCCGCCTGGTACACCGCGTACACCCCGTACCAGCCCGAGATCAGCCAGGGCCGACTCGAAGCGCTGCTCAACTTCCAGACCATGGTCTCCGACCTCACCGGCATGGAGATCGCCAACAGTTCCATGCTCGACGAGGCCACTGCCGCCGCCGAGGCGATGACGCTGCTGCGTCGCGCAGGCAAGTCCAAGAGCCCGCGGCTGATCGTCGATCGCGACGTCTTCCCGCAGACCCTGGCGCTGATCGAGACCCGGGCCGAGCCGCTGGGCATCGAGGTGGAGGTCGCGGACCTGACCGCACCGGACGGCGGACTGCCCGAGGGCGAGTTCTTCGGTGTCGTTCTGCAGACCCCCGGCGCGTCCGGGCGGATCGCCGACGTCAAGGCCGTCATCGACGCCGCTCACGAGCGCGGTGCGCTGGTCGCTGTCGGCGCGGACCTGCTGGCCATGACCCTCCTCACGCCGCCCGGTGAGCAGGGCGCAGATGCCTGCTTCGGCACCACCCAGCGCTTCGGCGTGCCGCTCGGCTTCGGCGGCCCGCATGCGGGCTACCTCGCGGTGCACTCCAAGCACGCGCGGCAGATCCCCGGCCGATTGGTGGGCGTCTCCGTGGACGCCGACGGCAATCTCGCCTACCGGCTGGCGCTGCAGACCCGTGAGCAGCACATCCGTCGAGAGAAGGCGACCAGCAACATCTGCACCGCGCAGGTGCTGCTGGCGGTGCTGGCCGCCATGTACGCCAGCTACCACGGTCCGGAGGGTCTGACCGCGATCGCGCGGCGCGTGCACGGCCGCGCGAAGCTCTTCGCCGATGCGCTGGGTGACGCCGTCGTCCACCACACGTACTTCGACACGGTCCTGGTCGCCGTACCCGGCCGCGCCGACGACGTGCTGGCCGCCGCGAAGATCGCGGGGTACAACCTGTGGCGAGTGGACGACGATCACGTCTCGGTCGCCTTCGACGAGACGAGCACCGTCGAGGACGTCGCGAACCTCACTGCCGCGTTCGGCATCACCCGCAGCGGCGGCTCGTACGACGACGGCGCACCGTCGGACATCGAGAACCGGACCTCCGAGTTCCTCACGCACCCGGCCTTCCACGCCTACCGTACCGAGACCGCGATGCTGCGCTACCTGCGCAAGCTGTCCGACAAGGACATCGCACTGGACCGTTCGATGATCCCGCTGGGCTCGTGCACCATGAAGCTCAACGCGACCGCCGAGATGGAGGCCATCACCTGGCCGGAGTTCTCCCGGCTGCACCCGTTCGCACCCGCCGCGGATTCGGACGGCATCCGCGCGCTGATCTCGCAGCTCGAGCAGTGGCTGGTGGCGATCACCGGCTACGACAACGTCTCGCTGCAGCCCAACGCGGGCTCGCAGGGGGAGTACGCGGGGCTGCTCGCGATCCGCAACTATCACCTGTCGCGGGGCGACGAGCACCGCACCGTCTGCCTGATCCCCTCGTCCGCGCACGGGACGAATGCGGCGTCCGCGGTGATGGCCGGCCTGAAGGTGGTCGTCGTGGCCTCTCGTGAGTCCGGCGACGTGGACACCGCGGACCTGAAGGAGAAGATCGCCAAGCACGCTGATGAGCTGGCCGCGATCATGATCACCTACCCGTCCACGCACGGCGTGTACGAGCACGAGGTGCGCGAGATCTGCGCCGCTGTGCACGAGGCGGGCGGGCAGGTGTACGTCGACGGCGCCAACATGAACGCCCTCGTGGGTCTGGCCCGGCCCGGCAAGTTCGGCGGCGACGTCTCGCATCTGAATCTGCACAAGACTTTCTGCATTCCGCACGGCGGCGGCGGACCTGGCGTGGGCCCGGTCGGCGTGCGCAGCCATCTGGCGCCGTTCCTGCCCGGACATCCGCTCGAACCCTCTCTGGGCAGCGGTCCGACGATCTCCGCCGCACCCTTCGGCAGCGCCTCGATCCTCCCGATCACCTGGGCGTACATCCGCATGATGGGCGCCGCGGGCCTGCGGAGGGCGACGCTGACCGCGATCGCCTCGGCCAACTACATCGCAGCACGCCTCGATGACTCGTTCCCGGTGCTCTACACCGGCGAGAACGGCCGAGTTGCGCACGAGTGCATCCTGGATGTGCGCGGTATCTCCAAGGAGACCGGTGTCTCGATCGACGACGTGGCCAAGCGCCTCGCGGACTACGGCTTCCATGCGCCGACCATGAGCTTCCCGGTGGCCGGCACGCTGATGGTCGAGCCCACGGAGAGCGAGTCCCTCGGCGAGATCGACGAGTTCTGCGAGGCGATGATCGCGATCCGCGGCGAGATCGCCCGGGTGGCCTCGGGGGAGTGGCCGGTGGACGACAACCCGCTGCGCGGAGCGCCGCATACCGCCGAATGCCTGGTGGGCGAGTGGTCGCATCCTTACTCGCGGGAGATCGCGGTGTACCCGCAGGGGTTGCCGTCCGGTGGCGCTCGCGCGAAGGTGTGGCCTTCGGTGCGACGGATCGACGGTGTCTACGGTGACCGGAACCTGGTTTGCTCGTGCCCGCCGATCGAGGCCTTCGCGGAATAGCGTCGAACGTCCGACGCTACGATCCGATCGGTTTCGAATACGGCCGATACTCGAACATGCCTGCCAATTTGTTCGAAAGAGTGTATCATTGCAGTATGTCGGTCCCCGTCGCATTGCGTGAGTTACCAGGAGGAATGATCTCTCCGGCGCTTGTCTCTGCGAACGGGCGGGAGCGGGAAATCGCGGAGGCATTGTTCGAACAACGGCGTTCCGAGAATCTCGCCTACTGTCGGACCCTCACCTGCGTGTACGCACTACACCGTGCCATGTACGCCGATGGCGAAGCCGATTACCTCAGTCGCCCCGCTGACTTCGGTGAGATCGTGGCGGCTCGGCGTCGGCTCGCGGCGGCGGAAGTGGCTCTCGGAGCCCAGGTGGCCACATTGCTGCGGGTCGGTCCGGCGGCGGCATTGCACGCCATCGAGGTCGCCGTCGGTTTCGTCGAACGGATTCCGAAGGTGTTCGCTTTGGTCGGCGAGGGTGTCCTCTCGCCGAAGGCCGGGGAAGTGGCGCTCACGCGGTCACGGGTTCTCGACCACGAGCAGGTCCGCGAATTCGACGATCGCCTGCAGGAGAGGCTGACCCGCGACTACGAAGTCCTGTCGATCCCGGCGCTGCGCGAGGAGGCCGATCTGTTGGTTGCAGGGATCGATGCGGAGGCCGCCGAGAGGCGTCGCAAGCTCGCGGAACAGGACCGCCGAGTCACTTTCCGTCCCGAGGACGACGGGATGGCTGCGGCATTCGCGCTCTTACCGGCCCACGATGCTCGTGAGTTGTCCGCCAGGATCGACCACATCGCCGAAACGGCCTGCGCCGACGATCCGCGCACCCTGATGCAACGTCGCGCTGACGGATTCATGCAACTGACCCGCGGCTACGGCACGCTCGGGTGCCAGTGCTCAGCGGCGGACTGCAGGTACCGGGATGCCCGGCACGCGGGGGAGCCGGAAGCGGATGGTGTGGTGGCACGCTTCGTCACCTTGATCAACGTCGTCATCAACGAGCGTGATCTGGTCCCATCGAGCCGCGATCCGCAGCACGATGAGCCGGCGGACGGTGCCTTCGTCGACGCGGCCGTCCGACAGCGCCCGGAATCGGGCTACCTGGTCGGACACGGACCGATCACCGGCCGGCACGCCCGCGAACTCGCCGACCGCGCCGATGCCCGGATCCGCCCCTTCGGAGAACGCGTCGACGGGGCGCAGCAGCCCGCGCCCGCCACGCCACCAGCCGATCGAATCGATGAACCCGCGCACGATCGGATCTGTCCGCCGCCGGTATCGCAATGGTCTGCAATCGATTTCAAGCGAGCATGGTCCACGATCATCCTGAACTTCGACCACCCCCGAGGTCGCGGCGGTGGAGTCGATGCCGGTGCCGACGACGGTGACCCCGCCCCAGACCCAGACCCAGGCCCGAGGCCAGGTGCAGGCTCAGAGGCCGACTCCGGACCAACAACTGGCCCCGGATCGGGTCCGGCCGCGCGACAACCCGGGGATCCACCATCGGGCGAACGGCGTGCGCAGGACCGACCAGCTGACGTTCCCCCCGCTGACTCGCCGCTGCTGAACGGTTCGGGACACACCGAACGCCGGGGTGATTCCAGCGCGCCGACTGCCGAACCCTGCCGACGGGCACTGGTGCGTGCCCGAGGCGCCACCGGCTACCGGCCTTCGGCAGACCTCGATCGCTACGTCCGGCTGGTGTTCCCGCGCTGTGTCTTCCCGTTCTGCACCCGGCCGGCGTCCCGTGCCCAATTGGACCATCGCCGTGAGTACGACCACCGATCACCGGAACTCGGCGGCCGTACCACCGCCGACGAGATCCAGCCGCTGTGCATCGCGCATCACCAGCTCAAGACTGCCGGCGAGTGGATCGACGCCCGGATGCCCGACGGCCGGATTCTCTGGACCGCACCCGATGGCCGCTCCTATCTCGTGGACCCGAGCAGCATCGTCCTTCGCCTGTTCCCGGACCTCGCGCGCGTGAGCTGGACCGTGCCCGAACAGCGGCAGAGTGTCCCGACCCCCGGCGGCCGTACTCGCCTGCAACGCGAACACGCCCGCCGGGACCACCTCCGTCGGCGAAATACCGCCGTGATGCAGGATGCGCTCAACCGACGGAACACGCCCCGCAGCATCGTCGAAGACGATCTCGCGACCAGGCTCGGCAGCCCGATCCCGCTCGACCGCCGATACGACGGCCCGCCGCCGTTCTGACGTGCGGAGCGGTCAGCGAGTCTTGATCGCGTTCGCGATACCGATCACCGCACCGTTCGACGCCGGAGCCAGCGGCTCGACGGGGCCGAACGCCACGGACGGTGTCTTCGCCGGTGCAGGTTGACCCGCAGCCCGGAAACCGGCCTCCGCAAGGGGTTTGGCGTTCTGGCCATCGGTGATGAAAGCGACGAAGTCAGCCGCGGCCCGCTCGTGCGCCTCGGACTTCTCCTTGCCGCCTACGACGGCCGCAGGGTACGTCGCAGCCGCTGTCGGCCCGGACGGGTACACGGCGACGGGCGCCGAATCTCCCCGGCCACGGGTGAAGCCGTACAACTGCTGCTCGGTCACCGGCACCGCCCGCACCCCATCGCCCGGCGCGCTGAGCGCATCCAATGCTGCGATCGCCGTGGTGGACTTCGGTGCCGACGACGCCAACCGCTCCAGAGCGCCGGTCACTACCGGGCTCTTCGCCGCCTCGTCGGTCAGGGCCGCACCCGCGGTCCGTCCGACCGCCGCCGCTACCGACTGCGCCGCCAGGAAGGTCCCGTCCGAATCCGCCTCGGTGGGCAGAGCCACCTTCAGCTCGGCCTGCTTCGCCGGCAGATCCAACCATCGCAGTCCGTCGAAACTCTTGCGGGCCGAGCCGCGCACCGCGAGCACCACCGGTGACGAGGCGATCGAGGTGGGAGAGCCGGAGACCACCGACGGCTTCGCCGCCGCCAACCGCGCCGTCCACACCGTGCTCTCCGGAATCCACAACGACGGTGCATCTCCGAGTTTGCTGTCCCACGTGCCCGAAAGCGCAGCCAGCGCCACCGGCGAATCGACACCACGGATCTCGATCTTCGGACAGTAGTCCGCCGACACCGCCGCCGAGCCGTTGAAGTTCTCCGAAACCCGGCGCAAGGACTCCACCAGGGCAGGCGCCGCCGCGACGTGCACCTGCAGATCGCCCTTGACGCAGGTCGCGGCAGCGTCGCGGCCCTCCTGTGCGGACCGTTCCGACAGCCACACCATTCCCGCGATCACCGCGGCCACCACGACCAGCGCGGCGACCGCGGCGATCAGCCAGCGCGCGATACCGCGGGAACGAGTTTCAGAACGGTGTGATCCCATCGAGAGCAACCTACCCGAAGACACCGCGCGGCGGCGCCGGGGACTCGGTTGCGTTCGCGCTGGTGAACGGCTTCGCACCGGCGACGAACCTGGTCACCTCGGAATCGGTGAGTAAAGACCCCGGAAACGGGTCCCCGGCGAGTCGCCGCGCCAGACCCTCCGGCACCGAACCCGCCACCAGTACCAGATTCCCGAACCGGCGGCCCTTGAGCACCGCAGGCTCCGCCGCGACCGCCACGTCCCCGAACACCGACCGCGCCGTCGCGGCCACCGACCGGGCGAAGCCGAGCGGGGGACCGTCGGCCACGTTCACCGCGACCGTGGCGTCCGCCCCCAGCAGCGGGATCAGCGAGCCGAAGAACTCGGCGGTGGTCAACGCGGCCGGAGTACGCGCCCCGGCGAACACGTCCAGCACCAGAAGGTCGACGGTGCCGTGCATCCCGGCCGGCAGCACCGAGGCGGTCTGCGCCGCATCCGCGCAGCGGATCTTGATCTGTTCGCGCTTGGGCAACGGCGCCGCCGCCCGCACCGCGTCGATCAGGACGCGGTCGATCTCCAGCACCTGTTGTCGAGAACCCGGGCGGGTGGCCGCGATGTACCGGGGCAGGGTGAATCCGCCGCCGCCCAGGTGCACAGCAGTCACCGGATCACCGGCGGGCCGGCACAGGTCGGCCAGATGCCCGATCCGGCGGACGTACTCGAAGACCAGGTTCGTCGGATCGCCGGTGTCGATGTAGCTCTGCGGCGTCCCGTCGACCAGCACCGTGAACGCGCCGGGCCGGTCACGATCGGCTTCGATCACGACCGGCCCGGACGGGTCCACGGACCTGCTGCTCAGCTGTTCGCGGCCTTGAACTCGCGGCGGCGTGCGTGCAGGATCGGCTCGGTGTAGCCGTTCGGCTGCTCACCACCGAGCAGGATCAGGTCCTTCGCCGCCTGGAACGCGATGTTCGAATCGAAATCGGGTGCCAGCGGGCGGTAATCCGGGTCACCGGCGTTCTGCTGATCGACCACCGGCGCCATCCGCTGCAGCGAGGCCACCACCTCGTCCTCGGTCACCACACCGTGGCGCAGCCAGTTCGCCAGCAGCTGGCTGGAGATCCGCAGGGTGGCCCGGTCCTCCATGAGCGCGACATCGTGGATGTCCGGCACCTTCGAGCAACCCACGCCGGCATCGATCCACCGCACCACGTAGCCGAGGATCGACTGGCAGTTGTTGTCGAGCTCCTCCCGCTTCTCCTCCTCGCTGAAATCGGTGCTCGGGGCGAGCGGGATGGTGAGGATGTCGTCGACCGACGCGGGATCACGCTTGGCGATCTCGTTCTGCACCTCGAACACGTCCACCAGGTGGTAGTGCAGCGCGTGCAGCGTTGCCGCGGTCGGCGAGGGCACCCACGCGGTGGTCGCGCCGGCCTTGGGCTGCGCGATCTTCTGTTCCAGCATCGCCGCCATCAGATCGGGCATGGCCCACATGCCCTTACCGATCTGCGCCTTGTGCTGCAGGCCCGCGTGCAGGCCGACGTCGACGTTCGAGTCCTCGTAGGCCTTGATCCAGGTCTGCGACTTCATCTCACCCTTGCGGACCACCGCCCCCGCGAGCATCGAGGTGTGGATCTCGTCGCCGGTCCGGTCCAGGAAACCGGTGTTGATGAACACCACCCGGTCTGCGGCGGCGGCGATCGCGGCCTTGAGGTTGGCGGTGGTGCGCCGCTCCTCGTCCATGATGCCGACCTTCAGCGTCAGTGCGGGCAGGCCCAGCAGCTGCTCCACCCGGGCGAAGATCTCCGCGGCGAAGGCCACCTCCTCAGGGCCGTGCATCTTCGGCTTGACGATGTAGATCGAGCCGGTGCGCGAGTTCTTGATGTCACCGCTGAGACCGTGGATCGCGATCAGCGAGGTGACGATCGCGTCCAGGATGCCCTCGCCGATCTCCGCACCGTCGAGCAGGATCGCATCGGTGGTCATCAGGTGACCGACGTTGCGCACGAACAGCAGCGAACGGCCGTGCAGCACCAGCTCGGAACCGTCGACCGCGGTGTAGGTGCGGTCCGGGTTCAGCGTGCGAGTGAACGACTTGCCGCCCTTGCTGACCTCCTCGGCGAGGTCGCCCTTGTTCAGGCCCAGCCAGTTCCGGTAACCGAGCACCTTGTCGTCGGCGTCGACGGCCGCCACCGAATCCTCGAAGTCCATGATCGTGGACACTGCGGACTCGACCAGCACGTCCTTGACCCCCGCCCGGTCGGTGGAACCGATCGGCGACGACGGATCGATCTGGATCTCCAGGTGCAGGCCGTTGTGCCGCAGCAGCACACCCTGCAGGGAATCGGCCGTGCGGCCACCGGCGTAGCCGACGAACGCCGACGGATCGGCCAGGCCCACGGTGGAGTCCTCGCTGGACCCGGACGCGCCGGCCACGACGGCCAGCAGCGTGGCACCGTCGAGCCGGTACTCGATCACGTCGGCGTGCGAGCCGGACTCCAACGGCACGGCCTTGTCCAGGAAGTCCTTGGCGAAAGCGATCACCTTGTCACCGCGAACCGGGTTGTACCCCGGCTTGCCGTCGACGGTCTTCTCCGCACCGTCGGTCTCGGCGATCGCGTCGGTGCCGTACAGCGCGTCGTAGAGCGAACCCCACCGCGCGTTGGCGGCGTTGAGCGCGAACCGCGCATTGAGGATCGGCACCACCAGCTGCGGTCCGGCGGTGGAGGTGATCTCGGTGTCGACCCCCGAGGTGGTGATCTCGCCGTCCTCCACCTCGGGCACCAGGTAACCGATGTCGGTGAGGAACTGCTTGTACGCGGGGAAGTCGACCGGTCCCGGGTTCGCGGTGTGGAACTGGTCGATCTTCTCCTGCAGCTCATCGCGCTTGACGAGCAGAGCCTTGTTCTTCGGGACGAGGTCGCCGATCAACTCCGCCGCGCCCGCCCAGAAGGCGGCCTGGTCTACGCCCGTACCCGGAAGGGCCTCATTGTTGATGAAGTCGTAGAGGACCGTCGCGACATCGAGTCCGGCGACGGACGTGCGGGCGGTATCGGCCATGGCTGTGTCAACCCTTCGTCGTCAAGCAGTACGTCGATCAGATTACTCTGCCCTCAGCTGGGCCTCAGTACCCCTTCGAGCGGAGGTACTTAGCCAAGGTCTCGATGCTGCCGGGGGTTCGTGGCCCCTCGACCAGAGCGGCGTACGGCAGCACCACGAAATTGCCCTCCCGCACCGCGGTGGTACCGGCCATCAACGGCTGCGAGCGCAGCTGGGCGATCTTCGCATCCGGGGTGTTCTCCGGCCCCACGCCGTAGTCGACGATCAGGATCACCTGCGGATCACGTTGCGCCGCCGCCTCCCAGGACGCCGCGACCCACGAGTCGTTCAGATCCGCGAAGACGTTCGTCGCGCCCGCGTTCTCGATGATCGCCTGCGGGGTACCGGTCCGACCCGAGGTGAACGGATCCGGGGTCGCGCTGTCGAACAGCAGTACCCGCGCCTGACGAGCCGGATCCGACGGTGCCCCACCGCGCACCTTCGCGATCCGGTCCTTGGTGTCGGCGATCAGCTTCTCCGCGCGGTCCGGGACACCGAACAGCGTGCCGATATCGGCGAGGTCCTTGAGCAGTGCGTCGAGCGGGGGCACCGTACCGCGCTTGGTGCTGCCGGGCTGGCGGCACGCCTCGGTGAGCTGGTACGGCACCGCACCGATGGAACGGACCCAGTCCGGTGTCACACCGGTGGTCTCCCGGAAACCGTAGTTCCAGCCGGCGAACACGAAGTCCGGGCGCGCGGCCGCGATCACCTCCCGGGTGAATCCGGTCCCCAGGTTCGGCACGGCGTCGAAGTCGGCCTTCCACGGCGAGGTCTGGTAGTCGACGTGCTTACCGTCGTAGGTGGTGTAGCCGACCATCCGGCCGGCCAGGCCCAGGGAGAACATGATCTCCGCGATCCCGGTGTCGTTGACCACCACACGTTGCGGCGGCCCCGGGACCGTCAACGGATCTCCGCAGTTGGTGACGCTCGCCGGTGCACCCGACGACGACGCAGGAGCGGCGTCCTGCACGGTCGCGCCGCAGCCGGCGGTGAGCGCGGCGGCGAGCAGCAGCGGGGGAAGTCGTTTCATCTGGCGTTCCTTACCGGTCGTCGAAGATCACCTGGGGCACTCCCAGGCGGGGATGGGCGATCACGTGGGCGTCGATGTCGAAGTAGCGGCGGATCACCTCGGGGGTGAGCACGTCGGACGGGGTTCCCGAACAGGCGAGCGTTCCGTCCGAGAGCACGTACAGCCGGTCGCAGTACTGCGCCGCGAGGTTCAGATCGTGCAGCACCGCGATCACGGTGATCCGCAGGTCACGGGCCGCCGCGAGCACCGCGAACTGGTGCCGTACGTCGAGGTGGTTGGTGGGCTCGTCGAGCACCAGGACCTTCGGCTCCTGCGCGAATGCGCGCGCGATGAGCACCCGCTGGGCCTCACCGCCGGACAGTGTCCCGAAGCCGCGTTCGGCGAGGTCGGTGGCGCCCGCAGCGGCGAGGGCGGCATCCACGGCCCGGCGGTGCGCCACCAGCGGAACTCCCTTGCGGCGGTGCGGCAACCGCCCGGTTTCCACGATCTCCCGGGCGGTGAAGCCGATGTCGAAGGGTGCGTGTTGCATCACCGCCGCCACCTGCCGGGCGTTCTCGACCAGGCTGACCGCGGTCACGTCCCGATCGCCGACGGTGACCGTACCCTCAGCCGGGCGCAGCGCCCGGTACACGCAGCGCAGCAGGGTCGACTTCCCGCTGCCGTTCGGCCCGACCACACCGATGAACTCACCGGTCCCGGCGGTCAGGTCGACGCCGGTGACGATTCGGGCACCGTCGATCTCGACCGCGACCCCGCTGTACTCGACGCGCATCAGCCACCTCCGAGCGTGCGGCGGCGCATCAGCACGACGAACAACGGCACACCCACGGCGGCGGTGATCGCACCCAAGGGGAGTTCCTGCGGCGGCACGACGGTGCGCGCGGCGATGTCCGCGAGCACCAGGAACACCGCCCCCAGTGCCGGTGCGACCACCAGCACCCGCCGGTGGTCGGCGCCCACCAGGAGTCGAGCGACGTGCGGCACCACCAGTCCGACGAACCCGATCGCCCCGCACACCGAGACGATCACTCCGGTCATCGCCGCGGTCAGCACGAACAGCAGCGACCGGTACCGCGATGCGGCGATGCCCACCGAGATCGCGACCTCGTCGCCGAGCGCGAGCGCATTGAGGCGGCGGGCACTCTGCCGCAGTACCACCAGTCCGATCGTGACGGTGATCGCCAGCAGCGCCGTGGTCCGCCACGTGGAGGGGGAGAGGCTGCCGAACAGCCAGAACATCACGGCGCGAGCGGCGTCACCGCGCGGTGCCACGAACACCAGCACAGTGGTGATCGCGGAGAATCCGTACGCCAGTGCGGTGCCGGTGAGCACCAGCCGCATCGGTGCCAGTCCGCCGCCCCGGTAGGCGATCAGGTACACCAGCGCCGTCGCGCCGAGGGCGCCGAGGAAGGCGGCGGTCGGGAGGGCGTACAGGCCCAGGGTTCCGAAGACGCCGAACAGGGCGACCGTGGTCGCGCCCACCGAGGCGCCGGAGGAGATGCCGAGCACGTACGGATCGGCGAGGGCGTTGCGGACCATGGCCTGCACGGTGACACCGATCGCGCTCAGACCTGCGCCCACGATCGCGGCACTGAGCACGCGCGGGATGCGGGAATCGGCGACGATCCGGTAGGCGGTGGCGTCCTCGGGTGCGATCACACCGCCGCTGAGGAACGCCCAGACGAACCGCGTGGTATCGCCCCAGGCGATGTCGACTGTGCCCATCAGGACACCCAGCCACATGGCGCCGGTCAGCGAGATCAGCAGGAACAGAAGTAGAACGGCCACACGGCGCGACGAGACGACTCGCACTCCGCGACTCCCCTCGGGTCGGTGAGCACCGCCCGAAGCCGGACGGTCACGAGGGCAGGTATCGGGCTCCGTGCCTTCGGCACGTCACCGTTGCGGGGCAGCCCCGGATTCACACCGGGTTCCCTCTTGCGCCGTGCACTCGCGCACACGGACCATCGCTGCGAGGAAGTCTAGGACAGGGGTTGCGCGGCGCTCGCCCCGGGCCAGGAACGGACGATTCGGGCGAGCCGGTCGCGGATCGGTGCCGCACGCCGTGCCAGCTCGGATTGACGGGCCACGTACTCGCGCCGGCCCTCCGGCGTCTCGATCGGCACCGCCTCGAAGCCGTACTCGGCCAAGTCGTAGGGGCTGGCCCGCATGTCGAGTTCGCGGGCATCGCGCGCCAGCTCGAAAGCATCGGCCACCAGCTCCGACGGTACTGCCGGAGCCAGTTTGAAGGCCCACTTGTACAGGTCCATACCGGCGTGCAGGCAACCCGGCTGCTCCGAGTCGACCTGCCCCTCGCGGGTCAGGCGCACGAGGTTGCGCGGCGCGGCGTCCGGGGTGAAGAACCGGAAGGCGTCGAAGTGCGTACAGCGCAGCGACCCGGCGCGCACCACCTCGTCGGTAGCGGCCGCATCGAGCCGAAGCGGTGCCGAATGCCTCGCCTGCGCCGGCCGGCGGTACACCATCGCCCACTCGTGCAGCCCGAAGCAGCCGAAGACCGGCGCCCGCGAGGCGGTCGCGGTGAGTAGCCGGTACACGTAGGCGGCGGTGCCGGCGCGCTTGTCCAGCACCTGCGGATCCAGGTGGACCCGGGTGCCGTCCACCAGGTATCCGCGGACTCCGGTGAAGGCCGCCGCGGCCAGGGGGCCGTCGAGCACAGCCCCGTCGAGCGGGGGTTCACCGAGCCCGGGGTGCCAGCGCAGCAGGTGTGCCGGCCGCAGGCCGTAATAGGTGAACAGGAAGTCCCACACCGGATGCACCTCGCCGCGCGCCGACCTGCGCAGGTGCTCCGCGACGAACGGTTCCAGCCGCTCGCGGTGCGACTGCGCGCGGGCGGTCCACTGCGGATCGGAGAGGGTCACACCCGGTGCGTCCCATCGCGCACCGTGCCCACGAACTCCTCCACCACGTCCTCGAGGGCGACGATGCCGATGGTCCGGCCGTGGTCGTCGGCCACGGAGGCCAGGTGACCGCCCATGCGCCGCAGGTGCGCGGTGGCCTGATCCAGGGAGAGGGCCCCGTCGACCACCGGCAGCGGGCGGATCCGGCCGGCGCCGATCACCGTGTCCGGCCCGACCGAGGCGTCCATGATGTCCGGGAGCACGTCCTTGACGTGCAGGTAGCCGGTGAAGGCGCCGTCGCGCCCACGCACCGGGTACCGCGAGTACCCGGTCTCGGCGACCGCGGCCTCGATGTCGCCGAGGGTCGGCCCCCACATGCCGGTGGGACTCTGTGCGGCCTGCAGGCCGCGGATCTTCGCGAGCGGGATCGCGACGTCGGCGACCGCACGCGCGGAGGTCTGCAGCGCCCTGGTCAGGCGCACCCGCTCCTCGGCGTCGATCAGCCCCTCGTCGTGCGACTCGGCGATCAACACGCTCAGCTCGCCCGCGGAGACGGTGCCCTCCAATTCGTCCTTCGGCTCCACCCCGCCGGCTCGCAGCACCAGCATCGCCATCCAGTTGTAGACCGCGATCAGGGGACGCATCAGGCGCACGAAGGCCACGTGCGGAGGCACCAGCAGCATCGCCGCGGCCTCCGGACCGGCGAGTGCGATGTTCTTCGGAACCATCTCGCCGAGCAGGATGTGCAGCACCACCACCAGCCCCAGGGAGACGGTGAAGGAGATCGGGTGCAGCAGCGCCGACGGCATGTTCGCCCAGACCATTGGCTTCTCCAACAGGTGCGCGATGGCCGGTTCGCCGACCTTGCCGAGCAGGATCGAGCAGATCGTGATCCCCAGCTGGCAGCCGGCCAGCATCAGCGACAGGTTCTCCGAGGCCTTGATCACCGCCTTCGCGCTGGAGCGCCCCTGCTCGACCAGGGCTTCGAGGCGGTCCCGCCGGGCCGCGATGAGCGCGAACTCCGCCGCGACGAAGAAGGCGTTCGCCGCGAGCAGCAGAACGGTGAGCCCGACACCGAGCAGATCATTCATCGGTGACCTCCACCAGGTCGACCCGGCGGCCGTCCATCCGCGCCACCCGTGCCGACCACGACGGTGCGGGGGAGGTCTCGTCGTCGTGGGCCGATGGGTGGTTCGGCAGTGCCGTGCGATCGCCGACCTCGGGGATCCTGCCCAGGAGGAACATCACCAGGCCGCCGAGCGTGTCGTAGTCGCCCTCGGGGGCGCGGTAGCCGGTGTCGCGTTCGAGTTCGTCGACGCGCAGCAGGCCGGAGCAGAGGTAGCCGGTCTCGGTGCGCTGTACGTCCACCGGCTCATTGGCGTCGTGCTCGTCGCGTACGTCGCCGACGATCTCCTCGATCAGATCCTCGACGGTGACGATGCCCGCGGTGCCGCCGTACTCGTCGACCACGAGCGCCATCTGCAGCCCGTTCGCCCGCAGTTGTTCCATCAGCGCGTCACCGTCGAGCGTCGCCGGGACCACCGGCGGCGCAGTGGCGATCGCGGCCACCGGGACCGTTGCTCGACGCTCGGCGGGAACGGTCAGAGCCCGCTTGACGTGCACCAGCCCGACGGTGTCGTCGAGGTCGCCGCGCACCACCGGGAAACGTGAGTGCCCCGATTCGATCGCCAGTGCCACCAGATCGGCGACGGTGGCGTCGGCGTCGAGTGAGTCGATCCGCTGCCGCGGGGTCATCAGTTCCTCCGCGGTCAGCTCACCGAACTCCAGCGACCGGCCCACCAGCTCCGCGGTCACCTCGTCGATCGCGCCGTGCGCCGCCGAGTTCCGGACCAGCGCACTGAGCTCCTGCGCCGAGCGGGCCGAGCTTAATTCCTCCGCGGGTTCGATCCCCAGGCGGCGGACCAGGGTGTTCGCCGATCGATTCAGGAACGAGATGGCGAATCGGAAGGTCGTGGAGAACAGTGACTGCGCGCCCGCGGTCATCCGCGCGGTGGCCAGCGGGCGGGCGATCGCCAGGTTCTTCGGCGCCAGTTCACCGAGCACCATCGACAGGGAGGTCGCGATCACCAGCGCGAGGATCAGGGTCAGTGCACTGGACCAGAGTTCCGGCATTCCGGTCCATTCCAGCGGCGGGCGGAGGAACTTCGACAGCACCGGTTCGGCGAGATAGCCGGTGACCAGGGTGGTGATGGTGATACCCAGCTGCGCGCCGGACAACTGGAACGACAGGGTCCGGTGCGCGCTCTGCACCTGCTTCGAGCGCCGGTCGCCGCGGTCCCGCACCTCGGCGTCCACGGTCGACTTCTCCAGCGCCGTCAGCGAGAACTCGGCCGCCACGAACAGGGCGGTACCGAGGGTCAGCGCGACGAAGCCGACGATCGCGCCGACGGTGATCACGGCGCTAACCATCGGACCTCGCAGTGCACGCGGGGGCTCGTCGGCGGCGTTTGCCCGGTCTTCGGACCGTCATGTTCCTTCCCAGGATCGCGAGGAAATACCTGTGCATCCTACCGGCGGACCGGCGGTGTGCTCACCAACCGCCGGGCAGCGGACGGCCCTCGGCGAATCCGGCCGCGCTCTGCACCCCGACGGTGGCCCGGTCGTGGAACTGCGGCACCGAGCGGGCGCCGGCGTAGGTGAACGAGCTGCGCACGCCCGAGGTGATCCGGTCCAGCAGGTCCTCCACGCTGGGGGCGTCGGGGTCGACCCGGATCCGCGAGCTGGAGATGCCCTCCTCGAACAGCGACTTGCGGGCGCGGTCGAAGGCGCCCTCGCCGGCGGTACGGGCGGCCACGGCACGCTTGGAAGCCATCCCGAAGCTCTCCTTGTAGGCCGAGCCGTCACTGGCGTATTTCATGTCCCCGGGTGACTCGTAGGTGCCGGCGAACCACGATCCGACCATCACGTTCGAGGCCCCGGCGGCCAGTGCCAGCGCCACATCCCGCGGATGCCGGACACCACCGTCGGCCCACACGTGCGCGCCGAGCTCGCGGGCCGCGGAGGCACAGTCCAGGACGGCGCTGAACTGCGGCCGGCCCACACCCGTCATCATCCGGGTGGTGCACATCGCACCGGGTCCGACACCGACCTTGACGATGGTCGCGCCGGCGTTGACCAGGTCACGGGCTCCGGCCGCGGCGACCACGTTGCCCGCCGCGATCGGCAGGCCCAGGTCGAGGGCGGCGACCGCTTCGAGCGCGTCGAACATCTTCGCCTGATGACCGTGCGCGGTGTCCACGACCAGGACGTCGGCCCCGGCGTCGGCGAGGGCGCGGGCCTTGGCGGCCACGTCACCGTTGATACCCACGGCCGCTGCGATCCGCAGCTTGCCGGCGGCGTCGACGGCCGGGGTGTAGATCCCGGCGCGGACGGTGCCGGTGCGGGTCAGGACCCCGTGCAGCCGGCCGTCGCCGTCCACCAGTACCGCGAGATCGCTGTGATCCCGCTCGAGCAGATCGAAGACGGCTTCGGGGGCGGTGCCGCGCTCGGCGCTGACGAACGATCCGTTCATCACCTCGCGCAGCCGCGCGAAGCGGTCCACGCCTTCGCAGGCGGCGGCGGTGACCAGGCCGAGCGGACGCTGCTCGGTGTCGATGACGACGACGGCGCCGTGCGCACGTTTGGGGAGCAGCGCGACCGCATCGCTCACCGAGTCCTCCGGGCTGAGGGTGACCGGTGTATCGGCGACCAGATCGCGGCTCTTGACGTACGCGATGGTCTCGGCCGCGGCGGGGAGCGGGAGGTCCTGCGGCAGCACCACCATGCCGCCGCGCCGGGCCACCGTCTCCGCCATCCGGCGTCCGGCGACCGCGGTCATATTGGCCACGATCAGCGGAATGGTGGTCCCGGTGCCGTCGGCCGAGGACAGGTCCACATCGAACCGCGAGGTCACGTCCGACCGGTTCGGGACGAGGAAGACGTCGTCGTAGGTCAGGTCGTACTGCGGGCGGCTATCGGGAAGGAACTGCACGTGTGGCCATGCTACGTCAGTGCGTGACCTCGGGGTCCGTCAGTGCGTGAAAAGGCGGTACAGCTCTGTGAGCCACGGGACCGCGACCGCCACCGTCGGAACCACCAGGATGAGTCCGGCCGCGAGGTACACACCGGCCCGGAACATCGCGCTCGCCGGTTGCAGCGACAGGCGCTCCACGCGCAGCAGGATGCCTGCGCCACCCACCGCGAGGGCACCGTGCGGCGCGCTGCTCCGCGAGCAGGTGACCAGCGCGTTGGCCAGGGGAACCGGTCCGGTCGCGGCCACGGCCTCGTCGTCGGCGAGCAACTCCACCAGTAGTTTCACCGAGTCCAGCGCGGCCGACGAGCGCGCCAGGCGGGGGAAGGCGTGATGAACGGCGGTGAAGGCCTCCAGGACCAGATCGTGCCGCGAACGCAGGTGCGCCCGCTCGTGCGCGAGCACGGCCAGCAGTTCGGTGCGGGTGAGCTGTTCGATCGTGGCCACACTGAGCACCACACGGTGTCGCAGGCCGGGGAGGCAGTAGGCGAGGGGCTCGTCGACCTCGAGGATGCGCAGGTCGTCGGCGCTGACCGGATGTGAACCGTCGACCGCCTGGGACAGCAGATCGACCATGTGGCGATGCCGGGCGCGACGCCGCCGGGTGCGCACGGCCAGCCGAACGGTCGAGGTGATCAGCCGGGCACCGATCACCAGGGTCAGCGCGAAGGCGATGACGGAGATCGTCCACGGCACCACGCCGAGGCGTTCGAGTTCTTCGAGCGGATGCGTGGTGGGCCGGCCGTCCGGACCGGGGACCAGGAGCCGGCTGGCGATCGCCAGGCCCGCGCTGAAGGCGGCGAGGACCGCGGCCAGCGCGATCGCCTGCCACAACACCAGCGCAGCGCGGGGTGCGCGGAGCGGCCAGGACGCCCTGGAGAGCCAGGTGGGTACCGGCCCCGCCAACAGCAGGGCCAGTAGTCCGAAGGCGACTGCGGCCATGGGTCGAGCCTACTGGCCGTCAGGAACGACTCGGACGGTCGCCGTCGCCGGCTTCGAGCTTGTTCAGTGCGCGTCGCAGGGCCTGTGCCTCGTCGGCGCCCACCCGGTCGACGAAGTGCACCAGGGCGGCCTCGCGGGAGCTCTCGGCCTGCGCGAGAGCGTCGAACATGAGGTCCGCGACGAGTTGTTCGCGGCCGAAGGCCGCCGTGTACCGGTGTGCGCGGTCGGTGCGGATCTGGCGGACCAGACTCTTCTTCGCGAGGCGCTGCAGGACCGTCATCACTGTGGTGTAGGCGAGTTCGCGGTCCGAGGAGAGCGACTCGTGCACCTGTCGCACGGTCTGCGGTTCCGTGGACGCCCAGAGGTGGTCCATGACCGCGCGCTCGAGATCTCCCAATGCCGCCATTCCAGCGATTCTACTCGGAACCGACCGGATGGCTACGACGACGCGTCGTAAAAAAGATCACACAAAATTAGGGCTTGCTTAGTTAGGGGAGGCTGGCCTAGAGTGGTTCTTGTCGCCGAGAGCGACGGATGAACCACATCGGACCGTGACGCGAACTGAGGGCTGCAGTGATCCGCCGGTCTGTGCCACGGCGGGTCCGGGGGATGGCTGAGCCCCCGGACCCGCCGATTCTCCTTCTTCAGCCCTGTTCTCATCTCGGTCGTGCTCGCGGTGTCAGTCCCGCGGCATGATCAGCCACAGCAGCAGGTACAGCAGGAACTGCGGCCCCGGGAGCAGGCAGGACACCACGAACAGCACGCGCACCAGCGTGGCGTCCAGCCCGAAGTAGCGGGCGATGCCCGAACAGACGCCGCCGATCCAGTTGTTGTGCATGTCGCGGGCGAACCGCTTCGGCGGGCGCTGCTGCGGGTACGTGGGGTCGGAGGCGGGGAACAGGTTGTTGTCGGTCATGACTCCACAGTGCCGCACCACCGCGCGTCCGGCATCGGGGAAGACCCGGAATCGGGTCCTGAGATCGCACAGGGGCGGTCCTCCGGCCGGGCCGACGACGCGCCGCCTAGGGTGAGGCCATGACACACGCGACTCCCGGGCAGCAGCAGGTGATCGACGCGATCACCGCACAGGGCACGGCCGGCTTCGACCGCATCCTCGGTCTCGAGTACACCGAGGTCACCGCGGACGGTGTCCGGGCGCGGCTGGAACTGCGGCCGGACCTGCATCAGCCCTTCGGTATCACGCACGGCGGTGTCTACTGTGCGGTGATCGAATCGGTGGCCAGTGTCTCGGGCGTGGTGTGGCTCGGCGGCAGTGGCCACGTGGTCGGCGTGAACAACAACACCGACTTCCTGCGCGCGGTCTCCACCGGCGTCCTGACGATCCGGTCCAGCCCGATCCACCGCGGCCGCCGTCAGCAGTTGTGGCTGGTGGAGATCGACGCCGAGGACGGTAAGGCGGTGGCGCGCGGGCAGGTCCGGCTGCAGAACATCGAGGCCTGATACCCGCGCGGCGCGCTCAATCGCCGGTCAGACCGCCTTCTCGGACTTCTCCTGCGGCGTCCCGAGTGCGGGCTTGGCGACCCGAGGTTCGCCGCGGTGCGCCGACTTCGGAGAGCTGGTGTGCACGGGCGGGATGGCCCGCTTCGCACCGGTCTGCAAGGCGTCGAGCGCAGTACGCGCGTACACCTGCTGCTCGGTCACCACCATCTGACCGCGCTTGTTGGTCAGGAAGGTGATCGCCCACGAGGTGAGCGTGATGAGTCGGTTCTGGTAGCCGACGATGTACCACAGGTGCAGTGCCAGCCAGCCCACCCAGGCCAGGAAACCGCCGAACTCGAGCTTGCCCACCTTCGCCACGGCGCTGGCCCGCGACACCGTGGCCATGGAACCCTTGTCGAAGTACTTGAACGGCTTGCGCTCGGACGGGCTCTGCCCGTCCAGGCCCGCCTTGATCGCCTTCGCCGCGTAGGTCGCACCCTGGATCGCCCCCTGGGCCATCCCGGGCACGCCTTCGACCAGCATCATGTCGCCGACCACGAAGACGTTCGGGTTGCCGGGAATGGTGAGGTCGGGCAGCACCTTGACCCGGCCTGCCCGGTCGGTCTCCGCACCGGACTGCTCGGCCAGGATCGCACCCAGCTTGCTCGCGGCGACACCGGCGGACCACACCTTGCACTGCGCCTCGATGCGACGCTCGGTGCCGTCCTTCTCCTTGACCACCAGGCCGTCGGCGTCGATGTCGACCACCATGGCGTTGAGCTGGATCTCCACGCCCATCTTCTCCAGCCGCTTCGCGGCCATGGTGCCCAGCTTCTCGCCCATCGGCGGCAGCACCGCAGGGGCGGCGTCGAGCAGGATGACCCGCGCCTCGGTGGGGTCGATATTGCGGAAGGCGCCCTTGAGCGTGTTGTCGGACATCTCCGAGATCTGGCCGGCCAGCTCCACGCCCGTGGGGCCGGCGCCGATCACCACGAAGGTCAGCAGCCGCTGGCGCTCCTCGTGATCGTTGGAGAGCTCCGCCTGCTCGAACGCGCCCAGGATGCGTCCGCGCAGCTCCAGAGCGTCGTCGATGGTCTTCATGCCGGGTGCGAACTCCGCGAACTGGTCGTTCCCGAAGTACGACTGATCGGCGCCCGCCGCCACGATCAGCGAGTCGAACGGGGTCACCGTCTCACGCTCGAGCAGGTGGCTGGTGACGGTGCGGTTCTCCAGGTCGATGTCGGTGACCTCACCGAGCAGCACCTCGGCGTTCTTCTGCTTGCGCAGGATCATCCGGGTGGCGGGGGCGATCTCGCCCTCGGAGAGGATGCCGGTGGCGACCTGGTACAGCAGCGGTTGGAACAGGTGATGCGTGGTCTTCGCGATCATGGTCACGTCGACGTTCTCCCGCTTGAGGGCGCGGGTGCCGAACAGGCCACCGAATCCCGAACCGATGATGACCACCTTGTGGCGGTGCGATCCGTCGCTCATTACTCTCGTCGCTCCTGCGTTCGCGTCGATGCCGGAACCCGGCGTGTCCGGTTCCACCGTAGTCGCCTGTTCAGCTCTCGTCTCGGCGCCCACCCGAAGTCGTGGCCCGGCGCTCGCGATAGGCAGCCACGTGGGTGCGATTGCCGCAGTTCCCCTCGGTGCAGAACCGTCGTGAACGGTTCTTCGACAGATCGATCAGCACCCGGTCGCAGTCCTCGGCGGCGCATCGTTTGAGCCGGTCGACGTTGCCGCTGCGCACCAGGTCCACCAGCGCCATC
Source organism: Tsukamurella serpentis (assembly GCF_054780975.1). Taxonomy (NCBI): domain Bacteria; kingdom Bacillati; phylum Actinomycetota; class Actinomycetes; order Mycobacteriales; family Tsukamurellaceae; genus Tsukamurella; species Tsukamurella serpentis. Next base: position 63,460 of record NZ_BAAGVH010000007.1, on the reverse strand, counting down.
GCGGCCTCGGCCCGCATCCGCACCGGAATCGGCGCGTCGTCGGCGGTGAAGTGCAGATGCCAGTCCCAGCTCCCGTGCCGAGTCAGGCGCGGCTGCTGCGGCGAAGCCGCGAGCATCTCGTTCACGAGTGCGGCCACCCGGTCCGGGTGGCCGGCGGCCCACACCGCGGCCAGGCCGGTGCGCAACTCGTGGACCTGTCCGAGGTCGGCGGAGTCGGCGCTGCTCCAGCCGGTGAACTCGTGCCGGCGCAGGTACTCCTTCAGCGCGGCGACGGTGCCCAGGCGTTCCTGCCCGTCGTAATCACTGTTGACCAGGTCGGCGGCCATCACCAGAGACGGCTCCGTGTCATGGGCGAATTGCATTTGACTCCTTACGGCCGGCGCCGTTATCGTCACTAGTGTAAGTCATTTGACTCCTTACAACTCTCGGTCGGAGGTGACGATGGGGCGGGGTATCGCAATCGCATTGGTGTCGGGACTCGCATTCGCGATGTCCGGACCGTTCGGCAAACCCCTCCTCGCCGCCGGATGGAACCCCGCCGGAATGGTGCTGGTGCGGGTATGGATCGCCGCGCTGGTCACCCTGATCCCCATGCTGATCGCCGGGCGGCACCGGCTCGCCACACTCCGCCGAGCTCCACTGACGGTGCTCGCGTACGGCGTGCTCGCGGTGCTCGCGGTGCAATTGGCGTACTTCAACGCGATCGCACACATGTCCGTCACCGTCGCGCTACTGATCGAATTCTCCGCGCCCCTGGTGGTGGTGCTGTACCTGTGGGTGCGCTGGGGCCGGCGCCCCTCGGGGACCACGGCACTCGGCGCCGCGGTCGCCGTCGCCGGGCTGATCGCCGTGGTCGGCGCGGCCTCCGGCGGTGCGGTGGTCACCCCCGTCGGCCTGGCCTGGGCGGTGTTGTCCCTGTTCGGCCTCGCCGCGTACTTCCTGCTCGCCGAGGACGGCACCCGCGCAGAGGACGCCGCGACCGGCAAGGGCACCGTCGACCAGTTCGCGCTGGCCGTCGGCGGCATGGTCGTCGGTGCGGTACTGCTGACCCTCACCGCGCTCACCGGACTCACCCCGGTGCGGGTCTCCACCCAGCCGGTGATCCTCGGAGAACTCGGAACGGTCCCGTGGTGGATTCCCGCGGTGGTGGTCGGCGCGATCGCGACCGGGCTGGCGTACGTGGCGGGCATCGTCGCGATCAACATGGTCGGTCCCACCCTGGCCTCGTTCCTCGGCTTCTCCGAGGTGATCGCCGCGGCCGCCGTCGCCTGGCTGATGCTGGGAGAGGCACTGACCGCGGTGCAGATCGCCGGTGCGGTGGCCATCGTGGCCGGGGTGATCGCGGTCAAGCGGGGCGAACGCGCGCCCGCTCGGATCGCGCCAGCCAATCCGCACGATGGATCTCGTACTCCACCCGTGCGTACGGCGTGAGATCGGCGTCGGTGTCGCCGAGCTCGATCTCGTCGGCGAGCGATTCCCAGTCCAGCATCGCGATGTCGAGCTGCCGCATCCCGAGGCCGGCCAGAACCCGGCGCGAACCCAGATTCGACCACGCCGTGGAGGCGTAGACCCGGCCGGTGACGCCCCGCTCGAAGGCGTGGCCCACCAAAGCCTCGGCGGCCTCGCTGCAGAACCCCCGCCGACGGTGCGCCGCCACCACCGAGTAGCTCAACTCCAGACCGCGGGCGCGGCTGTGCGCGGAGGCGCGCAGCGCGATCCGCCCGAGCGTCCGGCGGCTGTGCCGATCGATGATGTGGAATCGTCCGGCGGCGGCGGTGTGCGGGGCCGCGTCGACCGCACCGGCCACCGGGGAGAGATGCAGACGTGCCGTCTCGATGTGCGCACGCAGACCACCCCTCACGGGGAACCAGGGTAGACGCCGGCGCCGCGCCCGCGCCGGAATTCGCGCGGGTGTCGCCACGGCGGTACCGCGGGCACTGCCATAATGTGCGGCGTGACGTACCGAATCGCTCTTGCCACTTCCGCCGCGCAGCCGGACCTGGATGGTCGCGGCCAGGAGATCATCGCGGCGCTGCGCGCAGCCGGCCACGAGGCCGAGGCCGCCGTCTGGACCGACTCCGCCGTCGACTGGGAGCAGTTCGACGCCGTGGTGATCGCCGGCGCCTGGGACTACGCCCAGCGCTACGACGATTTCCTGGGCTGGGCCTGGCGCGCCGCCGCCCAGAGCCTGGTGCTCAACCCCGAGCCGCTGGTGCGCTGGTACGCCGACAAGCGCTACCTGCGCGACTACGAATCCGAGGGACTGCCGATCGTCCCGACCCAGTTCATCACCGTCCACGACGCCACCCTCGACCACGACTACCTGGGTGTGGCGCACGTGGTGCGCCCGAGCATCAGCGGCACGCTGGCCGAGGCGGTCCGGTTCGGCCCGGAGGACTCCGACGCCAGCCGGGCCAAGCTCGAGGAGATCAAGGCCGCGGGCACCTCGGTGATGGTCTCCCCGGATCTCGGCGAGTCCAGCGGCGTCAGCCTGGTCTACATCGGTGGTGAGTTCAGCCACGCCTTCGGCCGCGACCTCGCGGCCGAGCTGGGCGCCGACGCCACCGAGGGACGCCCGGCCGAGACGCCCACCGATGTGGAGCCCACCGAGGCCGAGCGTCAGCTGGCCGAGGCCGCCCTGGCGCCGATCGACCCGAAGAACCCGCCGCTGTACGTGCGGGTGGACCTGGTCCGCCGCGCCGACGGTGATCCGCAGCTGCTGGAAGTGCAGGTGGTCCAGCCCGATCTGCACCTGGAACGGCTCGACGGCGGCGCCGAGAAGTTCGCGCAGGCGGTACTCGCGCGGGTGGCGGCCGAGAAGGCCTGACCGCCGGCGGATCGCTAACCGGCGCGAGCAGCCGGTGCCCGGGATGCTCGCGCGTAGTGCGGCTGCAGCCGCACCGCAGCACCCGGCCGCAGATCCGCGTGTCGCGGCGCGGGCACCTGCGCCACCAGGGCCGTTCCGTCCACGGTGACCGCTTGCACCCGGCAGTGGCCACCGGTCACGGTGACCTCCCGGACGGTAGCCGGTAGACCATCTCCGTCCGGTCCGGACACCTCGAGCGCATCCGGGCCGAAGACCCATGCGCCGTCGCCGTCCGGCAGCAGGTTCATGCCCGCCAGCCGTGCCGCGAACGCCGTCGCCGGACGTAGGAGCAACTCGGTCGCATCGCGCTCGTCCACCACACGGCCACCCTCCAGTACCGCCGCGCGGTCGGCCAGGGCGACCACATCGGCGGCGTCGTGGGTGATCACCACACAGGTCAGATCGCGGATCAGATCCCGCAGCAGGGTCCGGACCTGTGAACGTGCAGCGACGTCCAAGGCCGAGAGCGGCTCGTCGAGCAGGAGCACCTGCGGTCGCGCGGCGAGCGCCCGGGCCAGCGCGACGCGCTGCGCCTGACCTCCGCTCAGCTCGGTCGGCCGCCGATCCCGCAGTTGCTCGGCGCCCACCGCATCGAGCCAGTGGTCGGCGGCGGCCGCGGCGTCCCGGCGGGAAGCGCCGGCACTGCGCGGCGCGAAGGCGACGTTGGCGCGCACACTCAGATGCGGGAAGAGGCGGGTGTTCTGCCCCAGCAGCGCCACGCTCCGGCGATGCGCGGGCACCCGCACGCCCTCGCCGAAGACGGTCCGCCCGGCCACCGTCACCGAGCCCGATGCCGGAAGGATCAGACCGGCGACGGCGTCGGCCACCGTCGACTTGCCGGTCCCGTTGGGACCGAGCAGGGCCAGTGTGCGGCCGGTGGGCACTGTGAAGGTCGCATCCACGTGACGTTCGGGCACGCGCACGTCGACCTCCAGCCCGTTCATCGCCGCCACGACCGCACCCCGTACACCGCCGAGACGATGACCGCCGCCACCACCAGCAGCACCAGCGACAACGCCACCGCGGCCTGCGGGTCGGTCTCGTTGCGCAGGTAGATCTCCAGCGGGAGGGTGCGGGTGGTCCCGGCCAGGGAGCCGGCGAAGGTGAGCGTGGCACCGAACTCTCCGAGCGCGCGAGCGAAGGTCAGCACCACTCCCGAAGCGATCGACGGCAGCACCAGCGGCACCGTGATCCGCCACAGGGTGACCGACGGTGACGCCCCGAGAGTGGCGGCGGTGCGCTCGAAATCGGTGCCCAGGGTGCGCAGCGCACCCTCCACGGCCAGCACCAGGAAGGGGAGTGCGACGAAGGCCTGCGCCAGAACCACCGCGACCGTCGTGAACGCGACCTGCTCGCCGATCCCCGCGTACTGGCCCAGCAGTCCGCGCCGCCCGAAGGCGTAGAGCAGCGCGATCCCGCCCACCACCGGGGGGAGCACCAGCGGCAGCAGAACTACCGGGCGGAGCACCCCGGCCAGCCGGGAGCGGCTGCGCGCGAGAACGGTGCCCAGCGGTACCCCCACGACGATGCACACCACCGTCGCTGCCAGTGAGGTCTGCAGTGACAGCGCCAGGGCGGTCCGCGAGTCGTCGGAGGTGACCAGGGCGACGAACCGTGACCAGTCGACCTTGGCGATGACGGCGGCCAGCGGTACCAGCACGAACGCGACACCCAACCCGGCCGGGACCAGCAGCCACCGGGGGAACGCGGTCACGGCGCCCCGAAGCCGGCGTCCGCCAGGGCCGCCCGGCCCTGCGGACCGCGCACGAAGTCGATGAACGCGCTCGCGCCGCGCGCATTCCTGGCCGCCGTGACCGGTGCGATCGGATACACGTTGACCGCGCCGTCGGCCTGCGGGAAGTCGACCGAACCCACTGCGCCCCTCGCGCCCCGGACATCGGTGCGGTACACCAGGCCGGCGTCGGCCTGCCCGTGCCGGACTTTGGCGAGCACCCCGGAGACCGAGTCCTCCTCGCTGACCGGCTTCAGCCGCACGTCCGCCGCCGTGGTGACCTTCACCGTCGCGGCGCCGCACGGAACCGGAGCCGCGCACACCACCACCGAGGTGCCCGGCCGGGTGAGATCCGTCAGCGAGGTGATGCCCTTCGGGTTTCCCGGCGCGGTCGCGATGGTCAGCACGTTCGTCGCGAACGGGTCGGAGCTCCGCACCACGCCCTGGGACCGGGCGCGGTCCATGGTGGGGGTGTCGGCGGAGGCGAAGACATCGGCCGGGGCGCCCTGCGCGAGCTGGGTGAGCAGACCCGACGAACCGCCGAACGAGAACTTCACCTCGGCGGCGGGGTTCCGGTCGCGGAACTCGGCGGCCAGCCGCTCGAACGTGGCCTGGAGACTGGCGGCGGCGTACACGACCACGGTGCCCGAGACCGCACCGGACGCGCCGGATGAGGTCTCCCCGGACCGGTCCCCGGTCGAGGTCGAGCACGCGGCGACGACGGTGACGGCGACGGCGAGGATCGCCGCGTTGAGGGGGCGAGTGACACGCATTACATCTCCCGTGGTCTGGGGCACCGGTCGTCGTGGACGACAATATCCATATGTCTATTTCCGAGGTGAAGATCGCTCTGCGTTGGTCCGATCAGGATGCGCTGGGCCACGTCAACAACGTGACGATGATGCGCCTCCTGGAGGAGGCCCGCATCCGCTTCCTGGTGGGCCGGGAGGAACTCGGCGCCGGCGCTGAGCAGCCGGTGATGTTCGTCGCGCACCAGGAGATCGATTACGCCACCCCGCTGGTCTACTCGGACGAGCCGGCAACGATCGCAGTGTGGATCACCCGGATCGGGAACACCGGTTTCGACATCGGCTATCAGGTCAAGGGCGCGGACGGGGTGGTCGCGGCGATCGCCGAGACCTCGATGGTGGTGGTCGACGGTGCCGGCTCGGGCCGGCCGGTCCCGATCCCGGAGAAGCTGCGCGCCCTCCTGGAGGAACTGCACGGTGAACCGGTGCCGTTCCGCCGTCGCCGGGTGAGCGTCTAATCCGCGATCGCCGCGACGTAGCGGCGCGCCACCAGCCGCTGGATCACCCGTGAGAGCGGGTGACCCAGGCGGGTGAACCAGCGGCCCGGCCGGGCGAATCCGACCACCTGCGCGACCACCGCACCGTCGGGATCGTCCGGCCCGCCGCGCAGTTCCACCCCGAACCACTCCTCGCCGCTCTCCGGGTGGCCGGGCAGCGAGCCGTAGGCGAAACCGGCGCGAGCCGGCTCGTCGACCACGTACACCACCCGGCAGGGCACCCGGATCGGTCCGAGGAACCAGGCCCGGATCAGCAGGATCGTTCCGGGGCGGGCGGTGGCGGTGCTGGACCGTACTCGCAGTCCGGCGCCGCGCTGCATGCCGTACGCCAGGATCCTGCTGCGGGCCTCGGCGAACGCGGCCGGGCCGGTACCGATCACCTTCTCCGCGCGGAAGACGTGCGCGTCGGCGGGTGGGGTGCCGCGGGTGGCACCGACCTCCGAATACGTGAACGGGGTGCCCACCAGCGCCGCGAAGTCAGTCATGACAACCGACGTTACGCGTCCGCCCCGCAGAGCAGCTTCGCACGCTAGGGTTCGAGATGATCATCCGCACATGAAGGTCACCGAGGCGAAGGAGAGAGTGTGGCGAAGGTGGAGAAGACCGTCGAACTGGCGGCCGCCCCCGATGAGGTCTGGTCCAAGGCGGCCGATCTGAATCTCCTGCAGGACTGGGTGACACTGCACGACGGCTACCGCAGCGACGTCCCCGAGGAGCTGGCGGTGGGCACGACCTTCAGCTCGGTGGTCAAGGTCAAGGGCATGCGCAACCGGGTCGATTGGACCGTGGCGAGCTACCAGCCGCCGCGTGATCTGGTGCTCGACGGCAAGGGTGTGGCGGGCACCAAGTACAAGTTGACGGTCTCGATCACCCCGTCCGGTACCGGATCGAAGATCGTGCTGCGCGTGGACCTCGGCGGCCCGCCGCTGTTCGGTCCGGTCGGCGCGACGGTCGCCCGCTCGCTCAAGGGTGAGATCGGCGAATCCCTGGACCGGCTCGCGGGGCTGGTCGGCTGACCCGACTGATGGGAGGGGCGCACAGGTGGAGTTCACCGATCTGGTCGGAACCGCGGTACGCAGCGGGCTGGACTGGGGAACCGGCGCCTTCGCCCGTCTGCGACAGCGATCGGGTGTCGACGGTCCCCGGCCCTGCGAGGGCCTGATCCTCGATGTCGACGACACCCTGATCGACACCGCCTCCGCGATCGCGGTGGCCTCCCGCTCGGCTGCACTCGAGGTGTGGCCGGATTCGACGACCGCAGCCCGCGAGCGGTTCGCCGAGCACTTCCGGGCCGATCCGCAGTCGGTCTTCGCCCAGTACACCGAAGGCCGGCTCCGGTTCCACGAGATGCGCAAGGCGCGGATCGCGGCGGCCGCCGACGATGCCGGACTGATCTGGGAGGCACGGCGCTACCGCCGCTTCTGCAGCGGCTACGACCCCACCTTCGCGGCGGCGCAGCGCCTGTACCCGGATGCACTCACCGCGGTCCAGGCGGCGCAGCGGTGGGGCATCACGGTGGTGCTGCTGACCAACTCGTCCAATCCCGCCACCCGGATGAAACTCCAGGTGCTGGGGGTGGCCGACAAGTTCGAACGGGTGGTCACCACCGACACCCTGGGGATCGGCAAGCCCGATCCGCGGGTGTACCGGCACGCCTGCGAGCTGGCCGGGGCGGCGCCCGCCGCGTGCATCGCCGTCGGCGACGACTACCGCAACGACGTCGCCGCGGCCCGGGAGGCAGGATTGCGGGCGCTGTGGCTCGACCGCTCCGGCTCCGGCAGCGGATCGCCGCCGGCGATCCGCTCGCTGGCGGAGCTGCCTGCGGCCCTGACCCACGCGGTCTGAGTAGTCAGTGGCCTGTGTTAGAACTGCGGCCATGCTCACAGTGCACCGCTCCGAGCGAGCAGAGGCCCTCCTCGAAGGTCTCGCCGAGGTGCTCGCCGTGCCGGCCGGGGATCCGTTCGCCACGGAGGTGATCGCGGTCCCGGCCCGCGGCGTGGAGCGGTGGATCACCCAGGGGCTGGCCTCGCATCTCGGGGTGGCCGCCAACATCTCGTTCCCCAGTCCGGCGGCCCTGATCGCCGATGCCGTCTCCGCGGCCACCGGGATAGCGCCGGAGGACGATCCCTGGCGCGGTGAGTCCCTGGTCTGGCTGGTGTTGACCGCGATCGACGAGCTCGCCTTCGAACCGGCCGGCGCGGTACTGGCCCGGCACCTGGGCGTGGTCCGGCCGGGTGGCTGGGAGCAGCAGCCGGGGCACCGTCCTCGTCGTCGCTACCCGACCGCCGAGTTGCTCGCCGGGCTGCTGCGCTCCTACGGTGCGAACCGCCCCGGGATGCTCGTCGACTGGGCGGCCGGTCGCGACACCGACGGTCTCGGAGGGGCGCTCGACGAGGATCTGGCCTGGCAGGCCGAACTGCTGCGCCGCGTGCGCGCCCTCGCCGGGGTACCCGGTCCCGCCGAGCGGCTCACGGACGCCGTCGCCGCCCTGCGTGCCGATCCGGCGCTCAGCGATCTGCCCGAACGACTCTCCGTGTACGGTCCCACCCGGATCCCCGCCGACCAGGCGATGGTGCTGTCCGCTCTGGCCGCCGGGCGGGAGGTGCACCTGTGGTTGCCGCACCCGAGCCCGGTGCTGTGGACCCGGGACGGGGGCCCCGAACCGATCGCACCGTCCGCACCGAGCCCGCGCCTCGCCGGGTTCGCCGCGGCCAACCCGCTGCTGGCGTCTCTGGGGCGCGAGTCACGGGAACTGCAGGCCCGGGTCGCGCCGATCGCCGACACCGACGTCCATCACCCGCCGCGGCGGCCCGGCGCGACGGTGCTCGGCCGGCTGCAGGCAGCGATCGCCGAGGACGTCCCGCTCTCGGGATCCCTGGAGGTGGACGGTTCCGTCGAGTTCCACGCCTGCCACGGTGCGGCACGCATGGTCGAGGTGCTGCGTGAGCGGCTGGTCCGGTTGTTCGAGGACGATCCCTCCCTCGCCCCGCGCGAGGTCCTCGTCACCTGTCCGGACATCGAGACCTACGCCCCGCTGATCCGGTCGGCCTTCGGCGCAGCCGAAACCGACGACTCCGACGGCCACCCCGCGCGCCGGCTCCGGGTCCGCCTGGCCGACAGATCCCTGCGGTTCACCAATCCGCTGCTCGACGCCCTGGTGACGGTGCTGGAGATCGCCGATGGCCGGGCCACCGTCGCCGAGGTCCTCGACCTCGCCGCGACCGAGCCGGTGCGCCGGCGGTTCCGGTTCTCCGACTCGGACATCGAACGGCTCCGCGAGTGGGCGGGCCCGTCCGGCGCCCGCTGGGGCCTGGACGCCGGTGCCCGCGAACGTTTCGGGCTCAGCGGCTTCCCGCAGAACACACTGGCCACGGCCCTGGACCGGATCGTCCTCGGGGTGGTCGCCGACGAGACCGACGGTGACTGGCTCGGTCTGGGGCTACCCCTCGACGACGTCGATTCCACCGACATCGACCTGGTCGGCAGGTTCGGGGACTTCCTCGACGTCCTCACCACCGCCGCCGCCACCGGACGTGCGCGCCGGCCTGCCGGCGAGTGGGCCCACTGCCTGCAGGAACTCCTCGACCGGATCGGCGCGGTGCCGCCGAGCGAGGCCTGGCAGCTCACTCAGGCCGGGCGCGAACTGGCCGGTGCCCTGCGCGGCGGTGCGGACCGCGATCTCACCCTGTCCGAGGTGCGTTCGATGCTCGGGTCCCGGCTCGCCGCCAAACCCACGCGCGCCAACTTCCGCACCGGAGAACTGACGGTGTGCACCCTGGTACCCATGCGGTCGGTCCCGCATCGCGTGGTGGTGCTGTTGGGGCTCGATGACGAGATCTTCCCCCGCGGCACCCGCTACTCCGGTGACGACGTACTCGGACGCACGCCCTGCGTCGGGGAGCGCGATCCACGCGCCGAGGACCGTCAACTGTTCCTCGACGCCGTCACCAGTGCCTCCGACCGGCTCCTGGTCTTCTACACCGGGGCGGATCCGGTCAAGGGGACCAGGCGGCCGCCGGCGGTCCCGGTCGCCGAACTGCGCGACGCCGCGAAGGCGCTGCTCGCCGATCCGCAGGCTCGCGGACTCGAATTCGAGCACCCCCTCCAGCCCTTCGATCCCCGCAACTTCGATCCGGACCACTTCGGGTTGGGGGTGCCCTTCTCCTACGATCCGGCCGCGCACGCCGGCGCCGAGGCATCCACCAGGGCGCCGAAGCCGGCCCCGCCGCTGCTGGCGGCGCCGCTCGCGGCCGCGGTGGAGGATGTCGATCTCGACGCGCTGATCAGGTTCTGCGAGCATCCGGTTCGTGGTTTCCTGCGGCAACGGCTCGGATTCACCGTGCCCGATCAGGACGACGAGCTCGCCGAAGCCCTGACCATCGCCCCCGACGGGCTGCAGAAGTGGGACATCGGGGAGCGGATGCTCGCGGCCACCCTCGCAGGCGTGTCCCGGGAGAGGTTCGCCGCGGCCGAGGTGCGCCGGGGAACGTTGCCGCCGTTCGCGCTCGGCGGGGCGGTCCTCGACGGCATCGCCGGAGGCGTGGCCGAGCTCGCGCGGGTCGCCGGGCCCCTGATGGTGGGGCCGTCGGACACCGTCGACGTCTCCGTGGACCTGGGCGAGGGCCGCCGGCTGGCCGGATCGGTCCCCGCGGTGCGGCCGGACGGGATTGTGCGGGCCTCGTACAGCAGACTGGCACCGAAACACCGCATGGCGGCGTGGGTGGCCCTGCTCGCGCTGGGCGCCGCCGGTTTCGAGGATCGCACCGCGCTCGCGATCGGGCGCGCCCGGTTCCGCGGTGTGCTCACCTCGAAACTCTCGGTGCCGGCGGATCCGGTGGCGCAGCTGCGGGTCCTGGTCGACCTGCGCGACCGGGGCCTGACCGAACCGCTGCCCCTGTTCCCGTCCGCGTCGGCGGTGTACGCCGAACGCGGATTGGCCGGTGAGACCGCACAGCGGGCGCTGGAGATCGCTCGCACCGAGTTCGACGGCGCCTTCGGCGACGGGAAGGACCGGTCCGTCCGGTACGCGCTGGGGGAGCGCGCCTTCGACGACGCCCTGGGGCCGCCCCACGGCGACGAGACCGGGTTCTCCCGCGCCGGAACCCGGCTGGGTGCGCTCGCGGCCCGGTTGTGGGTTCCCCTGCTCACCCATGAGGAGCTGTCCTGATGCCCCGCGAATCCGTCCTCCCCGTCACAGGTTTCGAGCTCACCGGACCGCTGCCGTCCGGCGGCACCACGGTGCTGGAGGCGAGCGCGGGCACCGGTAAGACGTACGCCATCGTCGGCCTGCTCACCCGGTACGTCGCCGAGGGCGTCGCCGAGCTCGGCGAGATGCTGCTGATCACGTTCTCCCGCGCCGCGACCCAGGAACTGCGCGAACGCGCGCGGTCCCGCCTGATGTCCGCGGAGCAGGCGCTGCGCGATCCGCAGTCCGCCCGCACCGGTGCGGACGAACTGCTGCGGCATCTGGCCACCGGCGACGAACAGGAGGTCGCGGCCCGGCACCGTCGGCTGGTACTGGCGCTGTCGGACTTCGACGCAGCCACCATCACCACCACGCACGGCTTCTGTCAGCGGATGCTCGACGCACTCGGACTGGCGGGCGATCTGGAACCGGGGGTCCAATTCGTCGAGGACGTCTCCGATCTCATCCAGGAGGTCGCCGAGGACGCCTACCTGGCCATGTTCGCGGGCCGGCCCGATCCGCCGTTCCCACTGGCCACCGCCCACCTGTACGCGCGGACCGTGGTCGCCAATCCTCGCGCGCGGATCACCCCGGCCGACGCCGCTGCGGGCTCGGACGTGGCGCTGCGGGTGCAGTTCGCCCACGCCGTCCGCCGTGAGGTGGACCGCCGCAAACGCGCCGGGCGGCTGCGTGACTTCGACGACCTCCAGGGCCTGTTGCGTGAGGCTCTGACCGATCCGGTTCACGGTGCCCGGGCCTGCGCTCGCCTGCAGCAGATGTACTCCGTGGTGCTGGTGGACGAGTTCCAGGACACCGATCCGGTGCAGTGGGACATCCTGCGCGCCGCCTTCCACGGCGCCCGCACCCTGGTACTGGTGGGCGATCCGAAGCAGGCCATCTACGCCTTCCGGGGCGCCGAGGTCTACAGCTACCTGGAAGCGTCGAGGGCCGCCACCACCCACCGGGCCCTGGACGTCAACCGCCGCTCCGACGGACCGCTGGTCAGCGCACTGCAACACCTCTACGGGGATGTCGCGCTGGGCGACACCCGGATCGTGGCCGGCCCGGTCCGCGCGCACCGGGCCACCTCCCGGCTCGACGGCGCACCGCTGCGGCTGCGGTACCTCGGTAGCAACGGCGTCGGCCCGAAGACCCAATCCGGTGTGCCGCGGGTGCCCGGTGTGCGCACCGCAGTGCTCGGTGACGTCGCCGCCGACATCGTGCGGACGCTGGCCGCGGCCGAGGTGCTCGACGCCGACGACGGCCCCCGGACAGTGGAGCCGAAGGACATCGCGGTGCTGGTGCGCAAGAACGAGCACATCGGTCTCCTACAGACCTTGCTACAGGCACACGGCGTCGCCGCGGTCGCGGCCGGTGGTTCGAGCGTGTTCAGCACCTCCGCCGCCACCGACTGGCTGCGGGTCCTGCAGGCACTGGAGAATCCCGGCCGCAGCGACCGCGCCCGGCTCGCGGCGCTGACGCCCTTGATGGAGTACACCGCCGCTGACCTCGACCAGCGCGGGGACGAGCTGGTCTCGGAGATCAGCGGCCGGCTGCGCACTCTCGCCGGGATCTTCGCGCGTTCCGGTTTCGCCGCGATGTTCGACGCGCTCGCCGGCCGATCGCGCTTCGACGAGCGCATGCTCGGCCAGGTGGGCGGCGAGCGCACCCTCACCGATCTGCGGCACGTCGCCGAACTCGTGCAGCACGCGACCGTCACCCTGGGGCTGGGACCGGGCGCAGCCACCCGGTGGCTGGCCGAGCGGATCGCCGATCCGGGACTCGGCGGCACCGCCGACCCGGCGCGCCGACTCGCCACCGATGTCGCGGCCGTCCAACTGATGACGGTACACGCCAGCAAGGGGCTGCAGTTCCCGGTGGTGTACCTGCCCTTCGCGTGGGACTCGTTCGGCGGCTTCGGTGACCGCGACACCTTCACCTTCCACGAGGACGGCGAGCGACTGGTGGACGTCGGCGGCAAGGACGCCCAGGGTTACCCCACGCGGCTCGCGGCGGCCCGCGCCGAGGACGCCGCGGAGGAACTGCGCCTGCTGTACGTGGGGGCGACTCGGGCACAGTCGCGTCTGGTGCTGTGGTGGGCGCCGAGCACCACGACCAAGGGCTCGCCACTGCACCGCCTGCTGTTCTCGGAGGTCGGCGGCGGCCGGGTACCCGCGGAGTCGGCTCCGCTCCCGGCCGACGGTGACGTCGGCGCACGGCTGCGGGAATGGGCGGGCCCGATCGCCGGATCGGTGTCGATCGAACCGGTCGACCTCGACCCGGGGGAGTTGCCGCAGTGGCGCCCCCGCGACGACGACTTCCCGATCCTGGAGCTGGGCCGTGCGCACCGGCGGATCGATCCGACCTGGCGGCGCACCAGCTACTCGGCGCTGGTCGCCGATGCCGCCCACGGCCCCGCCGAACAGACCGCGGACACCGGCAGTGAGCCGGAGGACGCCGGTGTCGCCGACGAGCCGCTCGACGAACCGATCGGCGACCGGACACCCGCCTCGGTCACGACGCAGGCACCGCCGAGCCTGATGAACGGACTCTCCGGTGGTGCGGTCTTCGGCACACTGGTCCACGAGATCCTGGAGAACGTCGACACCGGCGCCCCGGACCTCGACGCCGAGGTCCTCGCCCGGTGCCGTGAGGCCGCCGAGTACGGCGCCACCGCGGACGATCCGGAGGAGGTGGCCACGGCCCTGCTCGCGGTGCTGCGTACCCCGATGGGCGCCGGCACTCTCTCCGGCCTCACCCTCGCCGAGATCGCCCCCGGCGATCACCTCGCGGAACTCGAATTCGAACTGCCCCTTGCTGATGAGCGCTCGGCGACCCTCGCGACGATCGCAGACCTGCTCGCCGCACACCTCCCCGACGACGATCCACTCGCCCCGTACGCACAGCGGCTGCGGGAGATCCCGGGCGCCGCACTGCGCGGGTACCTCACCGGCAGTATCGATTCGGTCCTGCGGATCCGGCGAGACGAGGAACAGACGTACACGGTCGTCGACTACAAGACCAACCGCCTCGCCCGCGGTGACCTCACCACCGCCGACTACACCCCCGAGGCGATGGCGCGGGAGATGATCTCCTCGCACTACGTGCTGCAGGCGCTGCTGTACTCGGTGGCCTTGCACCGCTTCCTCCTGTGGAAGCTCCCCGGGTACTCCCCGCAGGCGAACCTCGGTGTGGTGCAGTACCACTTCGTACGCGCCATGATCGGGCCGCACACGCCGCCGGGGGCGGGCGTCTTCGAATGGCATCCGCCCGCCGACCTGGTGGTCGCGGTGTCCGAGGCACTCGCGGGAGGACGCCCATGACCGCCCCCACCCTGCTGGAGACCTTCACCGGCGCCGGCGTCCTCGCTTCCGCCGACGTGCGGGTGGCCACCACCTTGGGCCGGCTCGGCGGGGAACCGGACGAGTCGGTGCTGTTGGCCGCGGCGCTGGCCACCCGTGCCGTGCGACTCGGATCGGTCTGCCTGGAACTGTCCCGGCTACGTGACGTCGCGGTCGACGGTGACGGCGAGATCGACGTCGACGCGCTGCCCTGGCCCGAGGAGGACGCACTGCGGGGGGCACTGCGGCGAAGTCCGCTGGTGGTGGGTGCACAGACCGGCCCACTGCGGCCGCTGCGGCTGGTCGACGACGAACTGCTGTACCTGGACCGCTATCACCGACAGGAACAGACCGTGCGCTCGGTGCTCGACGCCCGCGCGGGCGCCGTGTCCGGAGTGGACATCGCCCGGTTGCGGGAGGGGCTGCGCACCCGGTTCGGCGAGCCCGGGCCGGATCGTCAGCGGCTCGCGGCCGCGGTCTCGGTGCTCGGGCAGACCACCGTGCTGGCCGGCGGTCCCGGCACCGGGAAGACCTACACCGTGGCGCGGATCCTGGCGCTGCTGTTCGATCAACACGGTCCGGGGCTGCGGGTGGGGCTGGCCGCGCCCACGGGACGGGCAGCGGCGCAGCTCGCAGGTGAGGTCCGCGCCCAGGGAACGGCACTGGGACTTCCCGGTGACCTGCAGGCCCAGACCATTCACCGCATGTTGGGCTTCAAACCGGGGAACGCCAGCCGGTTCCGGCACGACGCAGGCAATCACCTTCCGTACGACGTGGTGGTGGTCGACGAGACCTCGATGGTCTCGCTGACCATCATGTGCCGCTTGCTGGAGGCGTTGCGCCCCGACGCCAGGCTGATCCTGGTGGGCGATCCCGATCAGTTGGCGTCGGTGGACGCCGGTGCCGTCCTCGCCGATCTGGTGGTCCGGGGTGTGACCTGTGAGCCTTCGCCCGAGTTCGAAGCACTGCTCGCCGAGGAGGCGGACCGGACCGGTGGTGAGGAGGAGGTGCTGGTGCCACAGGAGCTCGCCGATGCCCGCCGCGGGGTGATCCGGTTACGCCGGGGCCGCCGGTTCACCGGCGCGCTCGGTGAACTCGCCGATGCGGTGCGCCGGGGTGATGCCGACCGGGTGATCGAGCTCGCCCGCGCCGGAGGTGACGGCGCCATCGAGTGGTGTGATCCGGATGATCTCGACGGGCTGCGAGCGGACGTCGCAGCGGCCGGAGCGGCGACCGCATCGGTGGCTCGGGAGGGGCTGGCGGCGGAGGCTGCGGCCGGCGTGCAGCGGCACCGGGTGCTGTGTGCGCACTCAGAGGGCCCGTCCGGGGTGACCCGGTGGGCGCAACTCGCCGAGGAATGGTCCGGCGTGCGCGGCGGATCCGGTTGGTACGCGGGACAACCACTGCTCGTGACCGCCAACGACTACGACGCGAAGGTGTACAACGGTGACGTCGGGGTGGTGATCGCCCACGACGGCGACCCGACCGACCTGCGCGCGGCCTTCGCCCGCGGCTCCGAGGTGGCGCTGCTGTACCCGAACCAGTTGGTCGCGGTGCGCACGGTGTACGCGATGACGATCCACCGCAGCCAGGGCAGCCAGTACGAGGCGGTGTCGGTGGTGATCCCACCCGCGGATTCGCGGCTGTTGACCCGCGAGCTGCTCTACACCGCGATCACCCGCGCCCGGCACCGGGTCCGGTTGATCGGTGCGGAGGACGCGATCCGAGCCGGCGTCGAGCGACGGGTGCTCCGGGCCAGTGGCCTCCGCGGCGGCGGGGGCTGACGCTCAGCCCACACTCCGCAGCGGATCGTGCTCGGCCATCAGCCGGTCCAGCCGGGCTTCGTCCACCCGGACCCGGATGCTGTTGGCCTCCTGCTGATCCCGGATGACCTTGGCGAGGTTGAAGCAACTGGTGATGAGGAACAGGGTGCCCAGGATCAGGAAGCCGCGCTGCCACGGATCCATCGGTAGGTAGAAGGCACCGATCAGCAGCGCGCTGGACGAGACGCCGAAGGCGATCGCGGACTGGACGAAGAAGGCGGTGGTGGGTTTGGGGGAGGGTGTCGTATCGGTCATGCCGATAACGATGCCCCGGCGGCGGCGGAACCGGATGCGTAGTTCTACCTGTTCGGGGTGAGTACTTCACGCGCGGTCCACCACCGTTCATACGTAATGTTCGCTATACTGCAATCGGGAGATCCGAGCGCATAGGAGGCGCCCGTGGTTACCGTTTTCGCAGTCTGTGCAGTAGTCGGTGTTCTGGTGCTGATCGCCTCACTCGTATTGGGGGACGTGGAGATCGGCGGCGCCGAGATCGGCGGTCCGCACACCGACGTCGGCCTGCCCTGGTTGAGCGCGCCCGCCCTCGCCGCCGGTCTCGGGGTGTTCGGAGTGGTCGGCTGGCCGCTGTCCGCCAGCGGCCTGATGATGCCCGTCGTCGTCGTGATCGCCGCGATCGCCGCCGTCGCGGCGTACGCCCTGCTCATGCTCGTCCTGCGCGCGATGCGCAGGGCACAGACCGGGACCGTCGCCGGATTGCGTGCCGCGGTCGGCACCATCGGTGAGCTGACCATGGGGATACCGGCCGGTGGTTGGGGCCGGGTGAGCTACATCGATTCGGAATCGGTGCGCGCCACCACGACCGCGATCCTGGTCGACCGGGAGGCCACCGCCCGCGACGGCGATCAGGTGCTGATCGTCGACGTCGAGGCGGGCCGGCTGGTGGTGCAGCCGCTCGACACCGGTGAGCGCCCGCGATCCTGACGCCGCACTGAAGCCATCTACAAGAGAATAGGGAGACAACGAGATGACCGTATCGATCCTGATCGCGGCGGGTGCCGCAGTGGTCGTGATCCTTCTCGCGGTGTGGATCTTCTTCCACAACTACATCAAGTCGCCACCGGACCAGGTGGCGATCTTCACCGGCCGCGGAGAGATGAAGGTGGTGCGCGGCGGCGCCCGGTTCAAGGTCCCCGGCCTGGAACGCGTCGATTACATGCCACTGCGCCCGTTCGAGGTGCGGATCGCGCTGAGCAACGCCCGCAGCATCGACGGTGTGCCGGTGGAACTGCAGGCGGTGGGGCTGGTCCGGATCGGCACCACCGACGAGATGACCCGCACCGCCGCACAGCGGTTCCTCACCGCGAACATGGCCGAGCTGGAGAACCAGATCAACGAGATCCTGGCCGGCAGCCTTCGCGGAATCGCGGCCACCATGACCGTCGAACACCTCAACAGCAACCGCGAGGCACTGGCCCGTGGGGTGGTCGAGGAGGCGGGGGGAGACCTCGCGCGGATCGGCATGGAGGTCGACATCCTCAAGATCGCCGGCATCGAGGACCGCAACGGCTACCTCGAATCGCTGGGCCAGAAGCGGATCGCCGAGGTCAAGCGCGACGCCGATATCGGTAAGGCCGAGGCGGAACGCGACTCGCTGATCCGGTCCGCCGACGCCCGCCGGGCCGGTGAGATCGCCCAGACCGAGGCGGAGACCGCCATCGCCGAGGCCCAGCAGGGCCGGGACGTGCGCATCGCACAGCTGCGCGCGCAGACCGAGGCACAGAACGCCGAGGCCGACCAGGCCGGCCCACTCGCCAAGGCGAAGGCGGAGAAGGCCGTCGGCATCGCCCTGGAACAGGCCGAGGCCGCCCGCGTCGAAGCCCGCACCGAGGTGGAGGTCAAGCGCCGGGCGCAGGCCGAGGCCGCACTACAGGCCGATGTGATCGCCCCCGCCGAAGCGGCCCGTCAGGCCTCGGTGGCGCGCGCCGAGGGTGAACGCCAGGCCGCAATCCTCACCGCCGAGGCGCACGCCGAATCGATCCGCCTCGAGGGGGAGTCACAGGCACAGGCCCGCAAGTCCGCGGCCGCGGCGCTGGAAGCCGAACTGCGTGCCGACGCAGCCGGTAAGCAGGCCCAGGCGGAGGCCTTCAACCGCTACAACGGCGAAGCCGTGCGGCTGTTGCTGGTGCCGCAGGTGCTGGCCACCATCGAGGGAGCGGTCCGGGCGCAGTCCGAGGCCACTGCTGCGATCGACAGCATCAACATCATCGGCGGCGGTCACGACGATCCCACCGGCGGGCTACTGGGGATCTCCGGGCAGTCCATCGCCTCGGTGATCGCGGCGCTGCGCGCCCAGGGAGTGGACCTGTCGGCGCTGCTCGACAGTGCTGCGGATAAGCCGACCGTACCCGGTGGCGAGTAAGGCGGGCGACGGATGCGACCCGGCGACGCAGAGGCGCTGCGCCTGGCGGTGGGGCTGCTCTCCGAACGATTGCGGAGACTGCCCGCCGCGGGGCTGCGCGGTGGCGAGTTGTTCGTGCTCGGCACCGTCGAAGCGCTCGGGGCGGAGGCCTTCCCGACGGCGATCGGTGAACGGCTGCAGATGAAGCGGTCGAACGTCTCGGCGGCGCTGGCGGACCTGCGCCGGCTCGGTTACATCGTGGACGACAACGATCTCGTCGACGGCAGGCGCCGACCCGTCGCCCTCACCGAACGCGGCCGGGACGCCCTGCATGCGCGGGACGCGGCGGCTGATCAATGGCTGATCGTCACCGGTGGGCAGCAGCTCACCGGTGACGACACGCAGGTACTACGGGCTGCGATACCGCTGCTCCTGCGCCTGGCCGGCAGCTGAGCGGCACCGGTTCGGCTCAGATCTGGCCGACGATGCCCTTCGCCCATTCCACGGCCTTGGCCTCGACGTCGTCGGTGCCCGAGTTGTCGTGCTCGAAACGCTCACCCACCTGGGTCGCGCCCAGGCCGGTGAGATGACCGACGATGGTCTTGCCCGCGGCGTTGTAGGTGTCGACGTAGATCGAGTCACCGAGGCCGAAGACGGCGAACCGCAGACCGGTGAGGTCGGGGGAGGACGCCAGCAGGTCGTCGAAGAACTCGGTGGACCCGGCGGGCAACTCGCCCTCACCGTAGGTCGCGCAGGAGAAGACGTGGAAGTCGGCGGGATCGAGGGCGTCGATCTCGCCGTCCATCATGTCGTGCACCTCGACCGGGCCGGCCTCGGCGAACACGTCGGACATGACGTTCGCGGCGCCCTCGGCAGTGCCGGTCGAGGAGCCGTAGAAGATGTGAACAGACATGGCGAGCAGTGTAACCAAACGGACATGTGTCCCGTGAGCGGCACCGCCCCCTTCGACCGGGTCCTAGGCTTGCCGTCATGCCGCACGCGACCGCATCCGACGGTGCCCGACTCGCCTACCAGGTGCACCCGGCGGTGCCCGGGGCCGACGGCCCGGCGCTGCTGCTGATCGCCGGCCAGGCTCTGCCCGGCATGTCCTGGGACCCGGTGGTCGAGGCCTTTCGCGGCACCGGACCGGTGATCACCTTCGATCACCGGGGTCTCGGCGACAGCGACGACGTCTTCCCCCGCGGTTGGAGCACCCGTGACTGCGCCGCGGACGCGGTCGCCGTGCACGACGCCGCCCGGGCCGGCGGGCACTGCGGGGACCGGGTGGACGTCTACGGATTCTCCATGGGCGGGCGCGCCGCGCAGTGGCTGGCGGCCGAGCACCCCGACCGGGTGCGCCGGCTGATCCTCGGTGCCACCACCGTCGGTGACGCCCACGGGGTGCCGCGCCCGATGGAGGCGCTGCGGATCCTGGTCCGCTCGGACCGGCGGGCTCTGCTGGAGTTGTTCTTCACCCCGGACTGGCTGCTCGCCAACCCGGACACCGCCGACGCCATCACCGCACGGCCCCGCTCACTCCCTGCTCAGCGTGCGCACTTCGCCGCCAGCACCGACCACGACGGCCACACCGCGCTACCGGCGATCACCGCCCCGACGCTGGTGCTGCACGGCGCTGACGACCGACTGTGCCCGGCGCAGAACGCGCACATCCTGGCCGATCGGATCACCGGCGCGCGGCTGCGGGTGTACCCGGGTATCCGGCACGGCTACCACCTACAGCATCCGCAGGCCACCGTCGACGCGCTCGGCTTCCTGTCCTGAGAGCTCGTCCAGGTCGTACTCCACCACGACCGGAGCGTGATCGGAGAGCCGATGCTCCGGGGACGCCTCCTTGTCCACGGTGACCGATCGTGCGGTCCGGGCCAGCCGGGGGGTCGCCAGGTGATGGTCGATCCGCCAGCCGACGTCCTTGGTGAACGACTCCCCGGCCCAACTCCACCAGGACAGCGGACCGGGCCGGTCGCCGTGCAGCGCGCGGACCACGTCCACCAGGCGCCGAGGACCCAGCTGGGAGTCGAGCCACTGCCGCTCCTCGGGCAGGAAGCCCTCCATCTTCCGGGCGGCCCGCCAGTTCGTCACGTCGTGCGGTAGGTGCGCCAGATTCAGGTCCCCGAGCAGTAGGAACTCGCGTCCGGCGGCGAGGGCAGCGCGCCGGTTGCGGTCCAGTTCCCGGGCGAAGCCGTCCAGGAAACGCATCTTGCGGGCGTGTTTGGCGCCACCGTCGGGCTGCTCACGCATGTTGCCCGGCCGCTGCAGGTCCGCCGGCAGTCCGCCCTTGGGAAGGTAGAGACAGGCCACCGTCAGCGGCACGCCGGCGAGATCGGCCTCGATGTAGCGACCCTCGTGGGCGTACGCACCGAGCCCGCGGGCCCGTGGCGGGTGCGACGACCAGGTGCGCACCGCCGACGGGGCCCGCCGGGTCAGCAGCGCGACGCCGTTGCGTCCGGGGATGCGGCCGTGGTCGGCGGCCACGTGGAAACCGTCGACCACACCGAGCGAGTCCGGGTTGCAGCGCAACTCCTGCAGCGCCAGGACGTCCAGGCCCCGGCCCGCCAGCCAGTCGTCGAAGCCGCGCCGGCGCGCCGCCCGGATCCCGTTGACGTTGAACGACGCGACGGTTGTCAGGGTGCGCTCGCCGTACTCGACGGGTCGATGAGGATCTTCGCGTGCACCTCGGGATCGCCCAGGGCGTCGAACGCGGCGTCCACCCCCGCCAATCCGACGGTGCCGGTGATCAGCGGTTTCACATCGACCTTCCCCCTGGCCATCATGTGCAGGGTGTCGTGGAACTCGCTCGGGTCGTAGCCGAAGACGAACCGCAGGTCGATCTCCTTGTTGCCGGCCATGGCGGGGAGGAAGGAGTCCCGTTCCATGCACACGCCGACCACAACGATCCGGGAACGCAGCGGCGCGGTTGTGGTGAGCTGATCGATCACGCCGGGCACGCCGACGCACTCGAACACCACCGGACCCGCCGGTGTCTGACCGAGTCGCTCGGCCAGTCGCATGATCCGCCACCACGGAACCGGGCCGGGAACCCGGGCCAGCTTCGTCATCGAATCCACGCCGAGGGTGAGCAGATCCGAGACCGAGCGCATCTCGTGGCGGTCGGGCGGATAGGCGTCCCACGGCTGCTGCTGTGCCGGATCGACCACGATGTGCGCACCCATCGTTCGCGCCAGCTCCCGCCGCGCGGCGGAGAAGTCACTGGCCACGATCCGTTTGACCCCGGACGCTTTGAGCATCGCGATGACTGCCAGACCGATCGGGCCGCAGCCGATCACCACCGCGGTGCGGCCCCGGGGGATCTCCGCGCGGCGTACCGCGTGCCAGGCGACCGCCATCGGCTCGGTGAGCGCGGCCTCCTCGTCGGAGAGCGAGTCCGGGACGGGCATCGCCATGGCCTCCTGCACCAGCACCTGTTCGGCGTACGATCCCGGCGCCCGCTCGGACAGGCCCACCAGTTGCGGCTCGTTGCCGACCTTGATGGTGGGCAGTGCCACCACCCGGGTCCCCACGGGCCAGCGCTTGCGACATCCCGGACCGTACTCGGCGACGGTGCCCACGAACTCGTGCCCGAGGACCACCTGCTGATCCATCCGCATGAAGTCGGAGTAACCGGCTTCGACGGCCATATCGGCGACCAGGTCGGCGTGGTGCCGCGCGTGCAGATCGGACCCGCAGATCCCGGTGCGGGTGACGTCGAGCAGGACCTGACCGCGAGCCGGGCTCGGAGCCGGCAACTCGGCGACGGACAGGCGACCCTCGGTACAAACGACTGCCTTCATGCGCTCGACAATAGCCATCGTCGACCCACTCGCGGGACCCGATCGCCGGTGAACCGGCGCGGACGCTCCGGACCTGGTTCGATGAGGTGGTGAGTGCATCGGAGCAGGCCCGCATCGTCGTCGCATCCCGGGAGGTCGCGGCGTCACCGGAGACGATCTTCGAACTGATCGCCGACCCGGCCCGGCAACCCGAGTGGGACGGCAACGACAACCTCGACTCCGCCGCCGGCGGGCAGCGGGTCCGCGCCGCGGGGGACGTCTTTCGTACCCACCTGACCAGCGACAAGGTCCGGGAGAACCAGGTCACCGAGTTCACCGAGGGACGCCTGATCGCCTGGCTGCCGGCGCCGGTCGGCGAACGGCCCCCCGGGCATCTGTGGCGCTGGGAACTCGAACCGCTCCCCGACGGCGGTACCCGGGTCACGCACACCTACGACTGGACGCGGTTGCGCGACGAGAAGCGCCTGCCCCGGGCGCGCGCGACCACCGCGGACCGCCTGGCCGCATCGCTGGAACGGCTCGCGGCGCTGGCCGAGACCCGGTGAGCGCGCCCGAACTGCGCCGCAGTCTGGGACTGGGCGATGCGGTCGCCGTCGGACTCTCGGCGATGATCGGTGCCGGCGTCTTCGCCGCCCTCGGCCCCGCGGCGGCCGCCGCCGGTTCGGCGCTGCTGGCGGGGCTGGCGATCGCGGCGCTGATCGCCTATTGCAATGCCAGCAGTTCCGCACGGCTCGCTGCGGTGTACCCCCAGTCCGGCGGCACCTACGTCTACGGCCGCGAGCGGCTCGGCCCGTTCTGGGGGCACCTGGCCGGGTGGAGTTTCGTGGTCGGCAAGTCCGCCTCGTGCGCGGCGATGGCGCTGACGGTGGGCCACTACGCCTGGCCGCAGTACGCGAACGCCGTCGCGGTGGCCGCGGTGATCGCGCTGACCGCCCTGAACGTGCTGGGTGTGGAGCGTTCGGCCCGAGTCGCGAAGATCGCCGCGGCTCTGGTGGTTGCGGTGCTCGTCGCTCTCGTGGTGGCGGCCCTGACCTCCGCTGCGGCCTCCCACGTGGCCGACGGTGGTGTCTTCGGCGGTGGTGTCGCGGGTGGCAGCGGTGGGGTGTTCGGGGTCCTGCAGGCGGCGGGTCTGCTGTTCTTCGCCTTCGCCGGCTACGCGCGGATCGCCACCCTGGGGGAGGAGGTGCGTGAGCCGCAGCGGACTCTGCCGCGCGCGATCTTCATCGCACTCGCGATCACCCTGGTGGTGTACCTGTTGGTCGCGGTCTCGCTGCTGGCGGTGCTGGGGGTGTCGGGCCTGGCCGGTGCACCGGCGCCGGTGGCCGATGCGGCCCGGGCGATCGGATTCCCGGTGCCGGTGATCACCGTCGCCGCCTGTATCGCCGCTCTGGGGTCCCTGCTCGCGTTGGTGCTGGGCGTCTCGCGCACCACGCTCGCGATGGCCCGCGACGGTCATCTGCCGCGGGCGCTCGCGGTGATCGATGAACGGCGCCGGGTGCCGGTGCGGGCGGAACTCGCGGTCGGCGTGGTGGTCGCGGTCGCGGCGGCGATGGTCGACCTGCGTGCGGCGATCGGTTTCTCGTCGTTCGCGGTGCTGGTGTACTACGCGGTCGCCAATGCCTCGGCGTGGACGCTCAGAGCGTCGTGGTCCGGCCGGGTGGTCCCCGCGGTCGGCCTGGCTGGATGCCTGCTGGTCGCGCTCTCGCTACCGACCGGTTCGGTCGCGGTGGGCGTGATGGTGCTCGCGGTCGGTGCGCTCGCGTACAGCGTGACGAGGGCACCCGACCCGGGCGCCTGACCCGTGCACCCAGACTCGCGGCCGGCATCACCTCCGGCCGGCGGAGGGTGCACGGGTGCGCTAGCAGCCGTTCTGGTACAGGGCCTTGACCCAGCCGGCGCTCTGGTAGCCCCAGCCCAGGACGGTGTCGACGGTGCTGCGCCGTTCCGGGAAGTCCATCATCTGCAGTTCCGCGCCGTAGCAGCGGCGAACGATGAATCTGGCGCGTTGCAGGTGCGCGGTGGTGGTCACCACGATGATGTCCTTCCAGCCGCGCGACTTCGCCAGGCGACGGATCTCCTGCGCCTCACCGCGGGTGCTCCACGGAACGGGCAGGAAGCAACTGACCTCCACCCGGTCGATCGCGCGGGAACACAGCTCGCGCATCCGCTGATCGGTCGGGCCCACCGAGTTCGAGATCACCACCTGAGCGGCCAGACCCTGCTGCGCCAGTTCCAGACCGTATTCGAAACGGTCGTAGGGGTTGCCGCCGAGCACCACGATCGCATCCGCGGGATGTGGATTGGCGATCGGCGGCTGCACGTACATCCGGTCGATGCCCAGGCCGAACAGCGCGACCAGGGCAGTCATCACGGCCGCCGCGATCGACCTGCGCGCAGGAATCAGGGAGATCACGTTGGTGTACACCACTTCAGTATCGCGGATGAGATTGTCGCTCGGACAACCGGGTCGTAGCCGCTGTGGTCACCGGATTGAATCCGGACGGTACGGAAGGCACCGCGAGGGTGCTCGCGCAGCATCCGGAGCAGCCCCTCCGGGCCGCGCTGCGCGTCGAACCAGTTCGCGTCCTCCGGGGCCAGGATCACCGTGGTGTCGGCACCGGCCTCCAGGAGCGGGCGCAGCAGGACCTCCGGAACCTGGGTGATTCCCCGTCGTCCCAGCCGGCGCCACGCCGGATACGGCAGCCGTCGGCGCGCCAGGTCCTTGGCGCGCCCGCGCGCACTGCTGGTGAACGCCGGATCGGTACGAGGGATACCCAGATCGGCGGCGGTGACCAGACGCTGTTTGAGACGCCAGGAGTACAACACCGTGTTCACCAGCACCGCTGAATCGGCGCCCACGTGGTGTGCGGCGTGCGCGGCGTACCACGCCCCGGAGCAGATTCCCGCGGTCAGCAGTGGTCCCGAGCACGTCCGGGCCGCGGCCACCGCGTCCGGAACACCGGTGTCCGGGAACAGGGGCACCACTTCGCCGGCGGCGACCGGGCCGGACTCGCCCGATCCACGCCGGTCGAATCGCAGGGCGCTACCACCGGCGGCGGCGACCTTGCGTGCCAGTTCCACCCAGGCCCGGTTCGGCCCGTGCCGCGAGTCGTTCGCGGTGGCGCACAGCAGTACCGACCGGACGGCGGGCTGCTGATCGCCGGTTTCGGTGCCGTGGGCCGGCAGCGTCCGGATGGCACGCGCACCGTCGATCTCCTCGATCCGCTCCCGGACCGCACCGATCCGCGCCTCGGTGCGGACCACGGGTACCGGTGCCACCGGCTCTCGCCGCGGCACGGCATCGCCGAGCCAGGCGGCGATCGCGGTGATCGCGTCGTCCGGTATCCGCACCAGATGCGACCGTGGCTGGAGGAAGTCGGTCATCCCGGTGATCTCGATCCGTTCCGCCGCCGGAAAGCCGTCCGGCGCGTCCGGTGGAGCGGCCACCAGCATCCGTCGGGCGCTGAGCGTGCCGGCGCGCAACCGCGACAGGGCGATGATCGCCTCCCGGTCGATGTCCAGTCCCACCCAGGCGCGTGGCCCCGGATCCGTGTGCGGGCGTTCGAGGCCCGCCACGCGCGCGAGCGCCTGCTGCGATCGGACGAAGGCGCTACCGCGGAGCACCGGGTCCCACAGCACCAGCGCCGGGGGCGTCAATTCCGCCGCGGCCGCGAGCAGAGCCCCGGCCCGGACCGCGACCACCGCGGGGTCACCGGCCCCGAGTGCGGCGAGGTAGTCGTGGGCGTGTCGTACCGACTCGATCCAGTCGGCCACCGCACCGGGCAGCCCGGAGGGTACCGACGAGTCGCCGGTGCCGTAGTAGTCGAACCGCAGCACGGCCAGCCCGCGTGCCGTCAGCAGATCGGCGAGCCTGCGTAGGCCGCGTTGCGCGTCGTACTGCTTCTTCGCCAGTGGCGGTACCAGCAGTACCGCACCGCGGGCGGTGCCCTCGGACGGTAGGTGCAGCGCCCCGTACACCGGGCGGTCCTCGGGGCCGAAGTAGGTGCGCAGTTCAGTCGAGGGCATCGATGATCTCCCTCGCCCGGTCGGTGTAGGTGTGCCGGCCGCCGGTGATCGCGGCGTGGCCGGCCGCCGCGATCGAAGCCGCCCACCGAGGTTCGGCGACGACCCGCGCGACGATCTCGTCGATCTCGCGCGGATCGTCGTACAGCAGAGCCTGCGTGCCGTCGTCGAGCAGCGCGCGGTGCTCGGCGGTGCGGGGACCGACGAACAGCCCTCCGGCGGCAGGCACCTCGAAGGTGCGACAGGTGTGCGTGTCCCGGTTGTCGGAGTTGAGCAGGACCAGGTTCGCATCGATCGCCGCGATGGAAGCCGAGAGGGCGAGTCCGTACCGGGCGCCGTGCACCGCCGCGCCCGACCTCCAGGCGGCGGGTAGTCGCCGCCAGCCCGGTCCGGCCAGGTAGAAGTCGCGGCCGAGGCGGCGGGCGAGGCCGGTGACCAGCTCGGTGCGGTCCGGGCGCGCGTTGCCGACGAAACCCGCCGCATAGCGTCTGGGCCGTCGCGGCCGGACGGGGCGGTGCCAGGACGGATCGTAAGCGCTGAGCACGAACACCGGGCGGGCGCCGCGGCGCTCGAGTTCGGCGACGTTGTGCGCCTTGGTGGTCACGATCGCGTCCCAGCCCGATTCCGCGGCCAGGTAGGCGGTGGTGGTGTTCACCGGATTGGAGACGTCGTCGGCGCAGTAGTGCACGTGGCGTGCGGCCGGTACTTCGAGCAGTCGCTGCTGGTCGAGGTGCACGGTGGTGAAACAGAGCAGGAGATCGGGCCGTGCGGCGGCCGCCGCCGCGTCGATCCGGCGGTGCACCGCTTCGACGGTGCCGGGCTCCCGCGCTCCGGTGGACTTGGCGTACCACCAGGCACGGGTGCCGCGGCGGGGCAGCGTCACCTCGGTGGTGTCGACCACCGTCACCCGGTGTCCGGCCCGCCGGAAGCCGTCCGCCAGGGAGCGGGCATTGCTGCCGTACCACTGGTCACCGGCGAACAGGACCGTCGATCCGGCGCGATCAGCGGGCTTCACGCGATCGCCTCCAGACGGCGCACCCGGGCCACGGAGAAGATCGCGGCGCAGCTCTGCGCGGCTACGATGCCGATCACCGCGGTCAGTGCGCTGCGGGTGCCCAGCGCCACCACCAGAGCTGTCAGGATCACGGCCGCGCCGGTCGCCGCCGCGAGGAGAACACCCCGGGAGTCGCCGCGCACCGGGAGTACGGCGGTGGCGATGAACGAGGCGACGGCCAGGCCCGGCAGCGCCCAGGCCTGCACCTGCATCAGGCCGATCGCTCCGGTGAAAGACGGACCGAAGATCATCGGGACCAGCCAGGGCGCCAGCGCCGTGGTCGCAGCGGCACAGGCGGATCCGCCGAGTGCAACCAGGACGACGCCCCGCCGGGCGGCTGTCCAGAAACCGTCGTCGGTGCGTCGTGCCAACCGCGGAAGCAGGCTCAGGCCCACGGCGTCGAGCAGTGCGCCGACCGCCTGCACGGTGCGGTCACCGGCACTGAACAGGCCCAGCGACCGGGTGGAGAGAGCGGGGGCGAACAGCGACGCCGCACCGGGGCCGTAGGTCGCCGACAGCAGGCGCGCGGCGAACACCGGGCCGCCGGTGCGGAGCAGGTCGGAGGGTGGACGGGGCGCCGACGGTGGGCCGTAATCGCGCACCGTCCGCACCCACGACCAGATCACCGCGAGGGTGGATCCCGCCAGCAGGCAGAGCATCGCGGTCTCCGGTGCCCGGAATCGGGGCAGTGCCGCGATCAGCAGTAGCAGGTACACCAGTCGCCCGGCCGCCTGCTGCAGGACCACTGCACCGAACCGCTGGGCGCCGAGCAGAACCCAGTCGTCGCCGCACGCACTCGCCGAACCTACGAGCAGGCCGAGGGCGGCGATCTCCACCACCCGGGGCACCGGACCCAGTACCGCCACCGCGAACACCACTGCAGCGAGGGCGAGCGTGGCACCGCGCAGGCCGGCGTAGTCACCGCGCAGCCGGGCCAGCGAGACCGAATCCACCGCGCCCGGCACCCGGGCCGCGACGAACGGCGTGAGTCCCAGGTCCGTGCACAGTGCACCCAGGAAGTACCCGGACATGCCCACCGCCAGCAGGCCCATGCCGGCCGGGCCGAGCAGGCGTGCGCACAGGGGCAGTGTGATCAGGGTGACCGCGTACTGCCCGTACCGTCCGGCCGCCACGAGCGCGACATCGCGGGCCACGCCCGCCGCGCCGTCGAGCCTGTTCACCGGCGCCGCCGAGGCTCGTCCGCCTCCCGGCCGACCCGGGCGAGCAGCGAGTCGGCGATCGCCGCCGAGGTTCGCAGGTCGAGGTCCCGCGCGCGTTCCCGGGCGGCGTCGCCGAGCCGCTCGCGCAGCTCCCAGTCCTCGACCAGGGTGTCCAGGGCGACGGCGAGCCGGTCCGCGCGACGGGGCGGCACCAGCACACCGTCGGCACCGTCGATGATGAGTTCGGTCGGGCCGCCCGCGCCCGCGGCCACCACCACCCGGCCGGCGGCCATCGCCTCGGCGACCACCTGCCCGAAGGGCTCGGTCAACCGCGAGTAGTGCACCACGATGTCGGCGTCGGCGGCCTCGGACAGCGGATCGTCGACGTGACCGGTGAACGCCACCCGATCTCCGAGGCCCAGCCGCACGGCGAGGTCCTCGAGCTGGTCGAGGTACTCATCCTCGCCGAAGTGAGTGCCGCCCACGAATCGCACCGCGGGGGTGGCGCGCATCTGCGCCAGGGCCCGTAGCACCAGGTCCTGCCCCTTCCACGGGGAGATCCGGCCGATCATGGCGATCCGCACGTCCTGCGGGGCGCGCTGCGGTGCGGGCCGGGGAACGGCGGTCAGATCGACCCCGGGCGGGCACACCGCCGACGGTCTGCCGCCGGTGGCGACGGTGCGCAGAGTGCCGTGCGAATTGGCCAGGAATCCGGAGGCGGCGACGCGGCCGAGCAGTCGCAGCGGCCACCGCTTCCCGCCGAAGTACTCGGCGGAGAGCCGGTCGTGCACCTGCCAGACCAGCGGAATACCCGCCCTGCGGGCGGCGATCGTCCCCACCAGCAGCGTCTTGGTCGATTCCGCGACCAGGACGCCCGCGTCGTGGGCACGCAGGACCGCGGCGAGCCGGAGCCCGTCGACCAGCAGTCCGGCGGCAGCGCGCAGCACGGTGATCGGACCGGATCCGCGGCGCACCGAGGCCGCGCCCGACGGGGTCACGGTGACCGGGACCTTTCGCTGGTGCAGGATCTGCACCAGCGGCCCGGGTTCGAGTAGCACCACCGAGACCGGGACGCCGCGCTCGCGCAGTTGAGCGGCGAGCCGGGCGAAGGCCAGTTCGGCGCCCGATGGTGCCGCGGTGTGGCCGAGGAAGATCACCGGCCGCCGCGCGCTCATCGGGCGAGCTCCCGGTACAGGTGGGCGTGCCGGGCCGCCGCGACGTTCCAGGAGAAGGTCTCGGCGTGGGCACGGCAGGCCCGCACGGACGGGCGGTCACCGTCGAGCGCGGTTCCGAGCCGGTGCGCGAGTGCCTGCGCGTCGCCGGCCGGTACGATCAGGTCGCTCGTGAGACCGCGCACCGTTTCCGGGAGGCCACCGCAGTCGGTGACGACCGGGGCGCGCCCGGCGGCCAGGGACTCCAGTGCGACCAGGCCGAACCCTTCCCAGGCCCGGGACGGCACGACGGTCACCGTCGCCGCCGCGTAACGCTGGGCCAGTTCGGCGTCGTCGACGACCCCGAGCAGGCTCACGCTCTCGCTGATACCCAGCCCGGCCGCGCGCTCGGCGAGGTCCCGCGCCTGGGATCCGTCTCCGACGATCTGCAGCCGGGCGTCACGATGACGGGCCAGCACCGCGGGCCAGGCGTCGAGGAGCACGTCGATGCCCATCCGGCGTTCCAGTCTGCGCACACAGAGAACGGTCGGGGGACCGTCGCCGAGCGGGGACGGCGACAGCCGGTGCAGATCCACGCCGGGTGGGATGACGGAGATCGTCGTCCGGTCGGCGCCGTAGCGTTCGGTGAGGAGGCCGGCGAAGGCGTGGGAGAGAGTGACGAACCGGTCGCTGCCGCGGTAGCGGGCGCGCTCGACGAGCGCCTTGACGATGACGGACATCCGGCTCTCACCGGCCGCGGCGCTCTCTCCGGCCCAGGGGCCGTGGAAGTGGGTGACCAGAGAGGCGCTGCGCGGCGCCGGACCGAACAGTGCGAAATGCCGGTCGAGCACCGCGATTCCGGCGGGCACGGTGCGGCGGGAGGCGCGTACCCGGGCCCGGGTGGAGCCGTGGCCGGCGCCCCAGCTGCTCCCGGCCGGTGGGGGGGCGCCGAATGCGCAGGCGCTGACGGCCAGATCGGCCCGTGCCTGCAAGGCCGAGAAAAGTTCAGCGAAGTAACGGTTGAGTCCACCCGGTTCCGTACGCGGCCACTGCGCTCCGGTCAGGTGGACCCGAACCCCGGTCACAGTTGCGCGTTCACCACGTCGGGCCAGCCGTCTCGCTCGAGCCCGTGGGTCGCCAGCAGCGCCAACGCGATCCGCTCCACGCCGAAGCCGGTGCACGCGCTGTGCGCCGGCGTTCCGTCCACGGTGGATACCTCGTACTTCACGCCGAAGTGGTCCCGATGGTAGTTCGCCGAGGCGAGTGCCACTCCGGGGAACCGCTCGCCGTAGAGGTGCACCACCAGCTCGGTCTTCAGGCCCTCCGAGGACTGGCCGGCGGCCAGCATGCGACCGGCCCGGCCGAAGAACGGATCGATCGCCGGCATGCTGGTCACGGCCAGCCCCAGTCCGCTCAGCAATGTGGACGCCCGCGCCGCCCAGCTGTCCCGGTGCGCGACCGCCGCCCGGTCCGAGCCCATCCGCACGATCTCCCGCATCCGGAAGGACTGCATCCGGGCCGGATCCACCGACGGCTCGCGGCGGAAGCAGTAGCCCGCCACGTCCACCCAGGCGCCGTCGCGGGGCAGTCGACCGGTCAGCATGGGGTACACCGAGTGACACGCCGACGGCACCAGGGCGACGTCACTGGTGCGGAAGTGCCCGCCCCAGTCGTGGCCGGCATCGCGACCGGCGAGCATCAGGCGATGCTCTGCGTCACCACCGGCGTAGGTCGACACCGCAGCGCTGAGCTGTGGGAATGAGACCACGTAGTCGGTCCGGTCCAGGTTCTCCCGGGGAGTCACCGGAGGGAAGGCGACGACGGTGGCCGCACCCCCGTGTACCTCGTCGATGGTGGCGCCGATCAGTGCGTCGACGGACCGGACCAGGGATTCGAAATGCGCGCCGCGGCCGTAGACACCGTCGGCCCCGGTGGGGATGAGGTGCCCGGCGTCGAACAACGACTCGCGGAATCGGAGATGCCGGCTGTGCAGGTCGGTGGCGTCGACCGCGGCCGCCGTCACGGACTCGATCATGCCTGCTCGTTTCGCCGGATCGGAACTGCGATTGTCGCGATAGATTACCAGGCTAGGGTGAACTGCGGAGGCGCACAGCACGCGACCGCAAAACCCAGGTGGGGCCGGGCGAGGGAGACCGAGGAGCACGTGATGGAGGAGGCGATCCGGGGGATCGTGGCACGTCAGGGGCGGTTGACGGTGCCGATCGAGGAGCTCGCCGGCGACGACGATCTCTACACCGCGGGACTCACGTCACATGCAGCCGTCAACGTCATGTTGGCTATCGAGGACCGGTTCGCGATCGAATTCCCGGACTCGCTGATATCGAAGGCCACCTTCGCCACGATCGATTCGCTGGTGACAGCGGTGCAGTCTCTGGCCGGCAGCCCGTGACCCGGATCGCGATCGTGCACGAGCGGTGGACCGAGCACGGCGGCTCCGAGAACGTGGTGAGCGCTCTCGCCGAGACCTGGCCCGACGCCCGGCTGCACCTGGCCTTCGCCGACCCGCGCTGCGTGCCGCCCGCACTCCGGGAACGGTTCACCGTGACCGGGCTGGACCGGCTGCACCGAATCACCGGACGCCGTTCGCACGTCCCGCTGCTGGCGCTGGCTCCGGGGGCCTGGCGCCGGCATCGCCCTGAGCCGGGCCCGCGCGCAGTGGTCATCAGCCACCACGCCGGGGCCGTCGCCGCGGCCCGGGGGTGGGCGGGCGCCGGTGTCGCGCCGATCGCCTACGTGCATTCACCGGCCCGCTGGGCCTGGGATCCGGCGTTCCGAAGCGGGGAGAGTGGGACCGCCGTCGGGCGGCTCGCACTGCGCGCCCTCGCCGCGCAGGCACGGGCGGTCGAGACCGAGGCGGTCCCGCATCTGCGGGCGGTGGTGGCCAACTCCACCGCCGTCGCGGAACGGATCGCGCGCTGGTGGGGGGTGTCGGCGCGGGTGGTGGCACCGCCGGTGGACGTCGACAGGTTCACGCCGGGTGCGGCTGGCGCACCGGGCGACTACTTCCTGGCGGCGGGCCGGCTCGTGCCCTATCGGCGCATCGATCTCGCGGTCCGGGCCGCGCAGCGCGCCGGGGTGCGGCTGGTGATCGCGGGGGAGGGGCGGCACCGCGCCGCTCTGGAACGGATCGCCGGGCCGGAGACCGTCTTCCTGGGGCGGGTCAGCGATGCGCGGATGGTGCAGCTGCAACGCGCGGCCCGGGCGACGCTGATGCCCGGCGAGGAGGACTTCGGCATCGTTCCGGTCGAGGCGATGGCGGCGGGGACCGCGGTGATCGCGCGCGCCGCCGGGGGTGCTCTCGATACGGTGGTCCCAGGAGTGTCCGGACAGTTGCTGCCCGACGACGCCGACGATGCCTTCATCGGCGCCCTGGCAGAGGCGATGCGGGCGTTCCGGCCGGAGGACTTCGATCCACGCGCCTTGCGGGCGCACGCCTCGTCGTTCTCCGTGGAGGCCTTTCGGAGTCGGATGCGCGCAGTCGTCGAGGAGGTGATCCGATGAACCGGATCGGTATCGACATGGTCGATATCCGGGACGTGGAGGACTCACTGGACCGCTTCGGGGAGCGATTCGTCTCCCGCGTGTTCACCGACGCCGAGGTGCGTGACTGCGCCGGTGACGTGCGCCGGCTGGCGGGCCGGGTGGCGGCCAAGGAGGCGGCGGTCAAGGCGCTGCGCCCGGGCCCCGAGGACGGTCACCCGCCGCGGCAGATCGAGGTCCGTACCACCGAGGACGGTCCGGAGCTGGTGCTGCACGGAGAGTTCGGCGCATGGGCCCGGGAGCGGGGCTGGATGTACGCGCAGGTCTCACTCTCGCACACCGACTGTCACGCGGTGGCAGTGGTGCTGGTCGAGATGCGCTGAACCGGCGCCGGGCGATCGGCTCTCAGCGACCGCCCTTACCGAGGATCACCGTACCCACCGACATCAGCACGATCTTCACATCGAGCCACAGGCTCCAGTTCTCGATGTAGTAGTTGTCGTAGGAGGCGCGATCCTTGATGTCGGTGTCACCTCGAAGGCCGTGAATGGCCGCCCATCCGGTCAGCCCCACCCCCACGCGGTGGCGCGACTGGTAGGCCGGAATCTCGGCGCCGAAGCGGTCCGCGAAGTGCGGGCGCTCCGGACGGGGCCCGACCACGGACATGTCCCCGCGCACCACGTTCCACAGCTGCGGCAGTTCGTCGATCGAATGCCGTCGCAGCAGCCGGCCGATCCGGGTGATCCGCAGCGACTCATCGGTCCAGTCCCGATCGGACTGCTCGTCCGGGACCGGCCGCATGGTGCGGAACTTGTACAGCGAGAACAGCCTGCCGTCCTGACCGACGCGGGTCTGCCGGAACAGCACCGGGGCCCCCGGCTCCTGGATCTTGATCGCCGCGGCAACCACCACCAGCACCGGTGCCAGCAGGATCAGCGCGAGGACCGCCGTGGTCAGCGAGGTGACCCGCTTGATCCGCCAGTGACTCGATCGCAGTGCCAATCTGCGCACCAGCACCAGGGGGGTGGTGTGGATGCGGTCCATATCGCGGTCCTGGTGCACGAACTCGTACAACCGCGGGACCACGAAGATCTCGCAGTCCAGTTCGTCGCACTCGCGCAGCGGCTCGATCAGGGTGGAGTCGCGGTCGCGGGAGAAGGCCACGATCACCGTCGCGATCTGCCGCTCCTGGATCAGGGCCGCGAGGTCCCGTCGGCGCGGAATCACCTCCACCGTCAGCGACGGTGCGTCCACCGGATCGTCGTCCATCACCAGTACCGGACGCAGCCCGTACGCGGGGAACTCGAACATCGAGGTCACCAGTTCGCCCGCGACCTTCCCGCCGCCGATGACCAGTGTGCGCGCGCCGCGTTGCGGGTGTCGCATCCGGTGCCGGCGGACCGTCCAGTAGTAGGCCACCCGCACGCCGAGCAGCATGGCCCAGCACCACAGTGCATGGACCATCTGCGTGTAGTCGCCGTGCCAGATGAACACGACCGCCAGCGGAGTGAGCATCCACCCCGCGATGAGCAGCTGCGGCGCCGAGTCCAGGGCACTGAGGGTGATCCGCGTCCGGTACAGGCCGAGCAGGTAGAACAGGCCCACGGTGATGGTCGCGTACGACAGCATCAGGGTGATGTGCCGGGCCGGAATGTCGTGCATGTCGTGGCTGAGCGCGGCGAACACGGTGACCACCAGGTAGTCGATCAGTGCCAGGACCCACGAATGGCGGCGCATACGCCGGCCACGGCCGGTGTCGCCTCCGTTCATGCTCATGTGGTGTTCGGGTCCCTTCGGTGTCGGACGCGCATCGAGCCCGCGCTAACCGGAATATAGGACACGCCCCCGTTGCTCTGGTGAACCGGACGGCTGTCGGCCCCCGCGGCGTAGGGTTGCGCGGGTGCGGCCCCTGCCTTCTCAACTCGCGATGCTGCGGCTGGCGGGTCAACTGCCGGGGACCGCGGCACTGGACCTGATGGCGGCGTGGAGCCTGTCGGTGCCGGTCGATGAGGCGCTGCTGTTGCGCGCGGTGGAGGACACCGTTGCCGAGACTCAGGCCTGTTCCATCGGCGCGATGCGCACCGCGGCGGGCACCGTCGAACTCCGCACCGCCGATCCCGCACCGGTCCACGTGCGGCACTTCGATACCGACGAACAGTTCCGCGACCACCTCGACGGGCCGCCGCTACCGCTGGACGGTTCGGCGTTGTTCCGGGCCATGATCGCGAAGGTCGGACCGACGCAGCGGGTTGTGCTGCACGCGCACCACGCGGTGCTGGACGGATACGGGGTGACCCTGGTGTTCCGCCGGATCCACCAGCGCTACACCGCCGCGCTCGGGGGCTCACCACTGCCGCTGCGCCGGCTCGGAGACCTCGACGAGGTCGCGGCGGGCGCGGCGACCCTGCGCGCACCCGATCTCGCGTTCTGGGGCAGGGCCATCGACGGGGTGGCGGCGCTCGGCGAGGAGATCTCGTTCGGTCCGGCGCCCGCCCGGCCCGCCGAACGCCCCCTTCGGCACCGGATCGTGGTCGATGTGGGCGATTCACTCGCGCGTGCGGCGTGGCCGAGCGAGGCCGCGGCGACGGTGGCCGCGTACACCGTCGGTCATTTGGGGACGCGCACCGCCCGGATCGGCGTGGTCGCGGCCCTGCGGCGCACACCGGCCGAGCGGACCACCCCGATGCAGTGGATGGCGGCGCTGCCCACGCGGGTGGACATCAGTGCGGACACCACTCCTGCCCGGGCGGGGGAACAGGTGCGCCATTGGCTGGACGAGGCGGCGTTACGGGTCGCGGCGGGTGAGCGTCCCGAGCAACTGATGACCGACGTACCCGCGGCGTGGCGCACCGGGCGGCTGTACGGGCCGACCGTCAACGTGCTGCCCTATGCGGGCTCGACACCGTGGTCACTGGACGTGCTGGCGTGGGGGCCGGTCACCGACTGCCTGATCAACATCCTCCGCCGTCGCGACGGCGAGCTCACCGTCGACGGTGCCTTCCACCCCGACCTGTACAGCCCGCAGCAGGCGGCCGAGCACATCGACGCGATCGGCGAGCTGCTCGCGGCCGCGCTGCCCCGGCCGGACAGACCGTTCGACAGGGTGGCACCGCGGCCGGTCGATCCCGACCGGATCGCCGTACCCGGCGGATGGGTGGTCCCGGACCGGATCAGGTCTGCGTTGTCCGGAGCCGGATTCGCCGCCGACGAGATCGAACTGCACACCGGCCCGGGGATGACGGTGGTGGTGCACACGCAGGATTCCGAGCGGCTGTCGGCGGCCCGCGATGTGGTTCCCCCGGGAGTCCGGGTCCGCCTGGGCGGAATCCGCTGACAGCGGCAAGGATTGCCGGGACCGCGCGCCGCGGGCACGCTGGACGGCATGGCGCATCATGAACACACCGGCGTGGACTGGACGGCGTTGGCGGACGATATCGAGGCAGAGGGAACCGTCCTGCTGCCGTACGTCCACGCCGCACTGGACTTCGTCGATGCGCAGTGGCCGGATCTGCGGCCACAGCGCATCCTGGACGTCGGCGCCGGCGCAGGTGTGATGTCGGCGGCGCTGGCCGGGCACTACCGGGACGCACAGGTGGTGGCGGTGGACGGCGCCGTGGGACTGCTGCACCGGGCGCGAACGCGCGGCGACGCCACCGGGACACCGGTGGGGATTCTCCGGGCGGATCTGCCGGACGATCTGGAGGTCCTGCCGACCGCGGATCTCATCTGGACCGCGCAGACCATGCATCACCTGGGGGATCAGCGGGCCGCGATCGCGGCGCTCGCACAGCGGCTCAACCCTGGTGGGCTCCTCGCGGTCGCGGAGGGCGGGCTGCCCACGCGGTTCCTGCCGCGGGACATCGGCATCGGCCGGCCGGGGCTGGCTGAGCGGCTCGATCAGGCGCACTCCGACGGATTCACGCGGATGCGCTCGGACCTGCACGGCACCGTCGAGATGCCGGAGGACTGGCCGGGTATGTTGCGCTCGGCCGGACTGGTGGACGTGACGGCCCGGACGTTCCTGGTGGATCGTCCGGCGCCGCTCGACGACGCCTCCCGCCGCGCGGTGACGTCCATGCTGGCCCGTCACCTCGCGGCTGCGGACCGTCTCGATCCCGGCGATGCCGCGGTGCTGCGCCGGCTCACCGATCCGTCGGACCCGCACAGCGCAATGCGCCGCCCCGATGTCTTCGTGCTCGCTGCGCGAACGGTGTACATCGGGACGGCGCGGTGACCGGTGGTGCCCGTCCGGTTAGGAGACGGTGGCGACCCCGTCGCGGAAGGTGATCGTTCCGTTCTGGAAGGTCTGCTTGATGGCGCCGTTCTCGGACGTCTCATCGCTGGTCGGGTAGCCGAGCTTGCCGCTCTCGTGGCCGGCCGCGCCCCACTTCTCACCGATCACGCCGTGCACGATGTGCGCGCCGCTGCCCTGCGACCAGTAGATGGTGCCGCCCTTGAGGGTCAGGTACTTGCCCTTACCGTCGGGGAGCGGGGAGACCGGGCCCATCGGAGCACCGAGGTGGCCCTTCTCGTAGCCGTACTTGGCGTACTCGGCGATGATCGGCGCGTCGGTCAGGGTGACCTCCTTGCCGCCCGGGGTGGAGATCGTGGTCGACGGCACGGCGGCCTTCGACTCCGAGCCCGCTGCGCCCGAACCTGCCGAACCCGACTCCGCAGCGGCACCCGAACCCGGGGCGCCGGTGATCTTCGAGGCGGCGCTACCGGCGGCCTCGGTGGCCTTACCGGCGGCCGAGCCCGCAGCGGCGGTCGCGTTGCTCGCGGCGTCCTTCGCCTCACCACATGCGGTGAGGCTGACCGTGAGCGCGACAGCGGCGAGCGCAGCACCGAGCAGGCGAGTCTTCTGAGTATTCATTTCGAAATCCTTTCGACAGGCGAATTGAACGCTCGAAAATGTAACCACACTTGAGAGCGGATTTCAGCGAGGTCGGACGGTTTGTATCTGATTGACCGTCCCGACCGGCCCTAAAGTGTCGTGAATGACCGATTCAGTGAGTCCGGTTCCGTTCGGGCCGGTTGATACCCGGGTGTCGAATCCGACCGCCTCGCCGACGGGGTCGCGGAACAGGTGGGCGGTCAGGTCCAGGTTGGGGAAGGCCACCTGCTGCGGATCGGCGCGCACGGTCGCGCCGTTGGCGATGTCGAAGAAGCGGGCGGCGCGGGCGATCGGACCACAGGGCTCGTCCAGCAGTGGGATCTGCGAGCGCACCCAGTACGCGGCCCGTCCTGGGCGCATCTGACTACGCTTGACCTGCGTGGACGCGATGAATCCGCCTGGCCACACGGTGCTCGGATCCCACGGTGGCAGCTGATCCTCAGGTGGGATCGGATCGAACTCGGTGCCTTCGAGCGCTGCGGTGTCGCGCTGGTCCAGCAGCCATGCCCGCAGGATCAGCGCGGGCCGGCCGTCGTGCCTCAGGCGCGCCTCGACCAGCTCGATGGTCCGGCCCGGGCGCATGGTGGAGACCTGCACGTCGACGGTGTCCATCGGGAGCGTGCCCAGGATGTCGTAGGACAGGCGCGCCAGGCGCAGACCGTCGTCGCGCCGGGCATCGCGGTCCTGCTCGACGGCGTGCGCCAGCAGCGCCATCGGTGGTGCGATGTGCTGTTCCGCGGTGTTCCAGCCACCCGAGACGTGTTCGGTGGGCCGGAACTCGGTGGCGGAGACTCTCTCGAAGTAGGGCATGCGCGAGAGGGTACGCCCGTCACCGGCTGTAATCGTAGATCGGGTTATATCTCGTTAACCCACAAGTTAATGAATGGTCCGACGGTCGCGCCCCGTGCACCGACGGGTGCACGGGGCGCGGACTCGCAGCGAATACCGTCTCGGTTACTTCACGTCGAACCGGTCGTTATTGGACACCTTGGTCCACGCGGCCACGAAATCGTCCACGAACTTCTGCTTCGCGTCGTCGGTCGCGTACACCTCGGCGAGCGAACGCAGGATCGAGTTCGAACCGAAGACGAGGTCCGCGCGGGTAGCGGTCCACTTCTTCTCGCCGGTAGCCCGATCGGTGCCCACGTAGGTGCTGTCGTCGTCCGAGGACGGTGCCCACTGAGTGGACATGTCCAGCAGGTTCACGAACCAGTCGTTGGTCAGGGTGCCCGGGCGGTCGGTGAACACGCCGTCGGGCGAGTCGCCGAAGTTGTTGCCCAGCACGCGCAGACCGCCGAGCAGCACCGTCATCTCCGGAGCGGTGAGGCCGAGCTGCTGGGCCTTGTCCACCAGGAGGTACTCCGCGGGCA
Organism: Tsukamurella serpentis; assembly: GCF_054780975.1. Classification (NCBI taxonomy): domain Bacteria; kingdom Bacillati; phylum Actinomycetota; class Actinomycetes; order Mycobacteriales; family Tsukamurellaceae; genus Tsukamurella; species Tsukamurella serpentis. The sequence continues at coordinate 23,886 of NZ_BAAGVH010000007.1, read as the reverse complement.
GCGGGGCGCCCTTGGCGACGTAGTTGCGGAAGGCGTCCCACTTGGGTTCGAGCACCGCGAAGGACTCGACATCGGTGAGCTCCTGGGTGGTGTCGGCGCGGCCCGGGGTGAACGGCACGCTCACCCGGACGCCCGCCGCGCTCGCCGCCTGCTCCACCCCGAGGTTGCCCGCCAGGACCACCACGTCGGCGAAGGACACCGGGTTGCCGGGACCGTCGTTGTGGGCCTGGACGACGCCCTCCAGGGCGCGGACGGCCTGTGCCAGCTCGTCCGGCTCGTTGACCTCCCAGCCGATCTGCGGCTGCAGACGCAGGCGGCCACCGTTGGCGCCGCCGCGCTTGTCCGAGTCGCGGTACGACGAGTGCGCCGCCCACGCGGTCTTCACCAACTGCGTGGCGGTCAGGCCGGTGCCGGCGATCCGCTCCTTGATGGCGGCGGCCTCGGCCTCGTCGATCGGTGCGGATGCGGGTGCCGGGATCGGGTCCTGCCACAGCTCCTCACGCTGCGGTACCAGCGGTCCGACGTAGCGCGAGGTGGGGCCCATATCGCGGTGGAGCAGTTTGAACCAGGCCTTGGCGAACTCCTCGGCCAGTTCCTCGGGGTGATCGAGCCAGCGCTTGGTGATCTCGCCGTAGATCGGGTCGAAACGCATCGACAGGTCGGTGGTGAGCATCGACGGATGCGTCTTCCCGGTGCCGAACGCCTCGGGCACCGAGTTGGCCCAGCCGCCGTCCTTGGGCATCCACTGGTGCGCGCCGGCGGGGCTCTTGGTGAGCTCCCACTCGTTGCCGTAGAGGATCTCCAGGAAGCTGTTGTCCCACTTGGTGGGGGTGTGGGTCCAGATCACCTCGAGACCGCTGGTGACCGCATCCTTACCGACGCCGGTGCCGTTGCCGCCCTTCCATCCGAGCAGCTGCTGCTCGATCGGCGAGCCCTCGGGATCGGGGCCGTTCTCCACCGGGCCCGCTCCGTGGGTCTTGCCGAAGGTGTGCCCGCCGACGATCAGTGCCGCCGTCTCGATGTCGTTCATCGCCATCCGGCCGAAGGTCTCACGGATGTCGTCCGCGGCGGCCATGAAATCCGGAACACCTTCCGGGCCTTCGGGGTTGACGTAGATCAGGCCCATGTGCGTGGCGCCGAGCGGCTTGTCCAGGTCGCGGTTGCCGGAGAACCGGCCGTCCGAGCCCAGCCAGGTGTGCTCGGGTCCCCAGTACACATCGCGCGGCTCCCAGAGGTCCGGGCGTCCGAAGGCGAAGCCGGCGGTCTGGAAACCCATGTCCTCCAGGGCCACGTTGCCGGCGAACAGGATCAGATCCGCCCAGGACAGCTTGCGGCCGTACTTCTGCTTCAGCGGCCACAGCAGGCGGCGCGCCTTGTCCAGGCTGGCGTTGTCCGGCCAGCTGTTGAGGGGGGCGAAGCGCTGCATGCCCTCGCCGCCACCGCCGCGACCGTCCTCGGTGCGGTAGGTGCCGGCGGAGTGCCAGGACATGCGCACGAACAGCGGGCCGTAGTGTCCGAAGTCCGCCGGCCACCAGTCCTGCGAGTCGCGCATCAGGGCGATCAGGTCGTTCTTGAGTTCAGCGACGTCGATGGTGGCGACCTCGGCGGCGTAATCGAAGCCGTCGCCCATCGGATCACCCTCGGCCGGGTTGAAGGCGAGCAGCTTGAGGTTGATCTTGTCCGGCCACCAGTCGCGGTTGCTACCACCGGCCACCGGCGGGCGCAGCGAACCGTGTGCGACCGGGCAGCCTCCGGACGTCTCGGTTTGCGGGAAGGGGGTCTGTTCCTCGGACACGGTGTTCCTCTCGAAGCGGATGTGATTCGGCTGTGGACAGCTCGGCGTCCCGATGGGCTGTCGGGCCGCTCAGCAACCACCATACGTCCGGATCCCGACAGAATCCAGCTTTTCTGGAATTATTCAAGATTGCACGGAAAGTAGAGGTGAGATGCCCTATCGAACCGGTAGGAACGCCCTATTGACAGGGCGGTTCGGCGAACTCGCGGGCGATCGCGTCGAGCAGAGCGCCGTACCGCCCGGCCTCCGGATGACCACCCGGTTTGCCGCTGGAGACCACCGCGACCGACAGTGCTCGAGCGGGGTCGGCCCACATCGCGATCTCGGTCATCCCGGTGTGCCCGAAGGCCCGTGGAGCGTCCCGCCCGAACGGACCGAAACGCTGCGACCCGAGCATGTACCCGGTGCCCCAGCGCAGCGGCCGGCCACCGGTGGCGAAGTCCGGGCGCAATCGCCGGGCCTGCCGGGTGGCGGCGTCGAGCGTTGCCGGATCGAGTACGCGAACCCCGTCGAGCTCTCCGCCGCGACGCAACATCTCGGCGAACCGGGACAGTTCCGCGGCGGTCGAGACCAGGTTCGACGACGGCACCACTCCGGTGAGGAACCGCGGTGAGTTGGCCATCGGCACGATCTGCTGCATCGTTCCGCCCACCACCGCGCGGAAGGCCGCCTCGATCGCCGGTGGTGCGGGGGTGCCGGTGGCGTAACTCAGGCCCACCCGGTCCAGATCGGCCTCATCGACCCCGAAGTTGGTCCACCGCATCTCCAGCGGCCGCAGGATCTCGGTGGCGGTGATCTCACGGATCGAGCGTCCCGTCGCCGCGAGGACCAGCTCGCGCACCAGTGGTCCCCAGGTCAGCGCGTGATAGAAGTGCAGCCGCCCGGGGGAGTAGACCGGTTTGATCGCGGCCAGCATCGCGCGGGTGTACTCGCTGTCCTCCGAGCGCCGCAGATCCGGCTTCGGACCGTTGTTCACCGGGATTCCGGCGCTGTGGGTCAGGACGTGGCGCACCGTGATCCGGTCCTTGCCGAAGGAGGCGAACTCGGGCAGGTAGTCCGCCACCCGTGCATCCATCTGCAGGTCGCCGCGCTCGATCAAGCGGTGCAGCACCGTCACCGCGACCGCCTTCGCGGTGGAGAAGGTGCAGAACGGGGTGTCGACGGTGACCGGAACCGGATCCGGTGCATCGTCCTGATCGGAGGGCAGGCCCGGGCCGTTCCCGCGGGCGTGACCGATCGCGCGGTTGAGCACCACCGCCCCGCCGCGCCGCACGCACACCTGGATCGCCGGCTGCATACCGGCCGCGTACCACCAGCGTGCGGCCAGCCATACCCGTTCCACCGCGCGCCGGTCCGCACCGGCGTGGTCCTCGGGACCGATGTCGGAGACCGCGTCCAGGTCTGCGGGCACGCGGATGCGCCCCTCGCCGGCCGCAGGGATGGTGTCGGAGCTCACGTCACGAGCCTACGGATAGATTGGCCCGATGATCTCCACCAGCACCGCCCTGCGCCTCGGCTACGGCGCGTTCGCCACGATCGACAGCACGTTGTCGGCCTCGTCGAAACCGCAGTGGCACCGCGCCCGGCGGTGGACCAAGCCTCTGCTGATGCCCCTCCTGGCGGCGTCACTGGCCACCGACCGGCGGGCCCGGACCTCTCCACTGGCCCGCACCGTCCTGGTCGGGCAGGCCGCGGGCTGGGCGGGGGACATCGCGCTCCTCGGTGACGAGCCATCCGATTTCGCCGTCGGGGCGAGCGCCTTCGCCGCCGGACACGCGGCCTACATCGCCGGTCTGCTGGCACAGCGGCAGCGCCCCGCGAACCCCGCCGGGCCCGCGGCTGTCGCCGCCCTGTGGGCGGTCGGTGCGCCCCGGACCCTGCTCGCCGCTCGCCGCAGCGCACCCGTGCTGGCTCCGCTGCTCGGCGGGTACTCCGCGATCCTGGCCGGAACCGCAGCGGCGGCCACCGTGCTCGGCCCCGAGGTCCCGGCCGCGGCGCGCCGCTCGACCCTGACCGGGGCGGGACTGTTCCTGCTCAGCGATTCGCTCCTCGGGCTGCGCAAGTTCGTGCTCAGCAGCCCGCCGGCCTGGCTCGAAGGTGCGGTGATGGCGAGTTACTGCGCGGCGCAGTACCTGATCGCCGACGGTGCCGCCCGCTCCGGAGAGGCCCCCGCAGGGGCGTGATCGACCGCGGTTAGTGCGCCGCGGGGGAGCGGCGCAGCTTCGTGATCAGATGCACGATCAGGACCGCGATCGCGCCCACCGCGAGCCCGAAGACCGCGGACGAGAACGTGTTGGCCAGCCAGCCCAGTACGGGCCCGATCGCGGGAACGGCGTCGTGCGCCAGCACCTCGAGGTGGTGCACGAACCGGTACGGAGCCTTGACTCCGAGCTCGGACAGCCCGACCAGGAGGATGTGCCCGCCCACCCAGCACATCGCCACGATGCCCACGGTGGCCAGGGTGGCCAGCACCTTCGGCATCGCCTTGACCATCGCGGTGCCCACCTTGCGGCTGAACTCGGAGGGGCGAGCGGCGAGAGCGAGCCCCACGTCGTCCATCTTGACGATCGCCGCGACCACTCCGTAGACCAGTGCGGTGATCGCTACGGCCACCACGATCAGGATCATCGCCCGCGCCCACAGCACCTCGGCGGCCACCTCGTTCAGCGCGATCACCATGATCTCGGCCGAGAGGATGAAGTCGGTTCGGATCGCGCCGCTGACCACGGTGTCCTCGTCGACCACGTTCTCGGTGGACGACGACGGCTCGGCGACGCCGCCGTCCCCGTGCCCGCTGAGCTTCTCCCAGATCTTCTCCGCGCCCTCGAAGCACAGATAGGTCCCGCCGAGCATCAGGATCGGGGTCAGCGCCCGCGGTGCCAAGGCGCTCAGGAGCAGGATGGCCGGAAGGATGAAGATCAGCTTGTTGCGCAGGGAGCCCTTGGCGATCCGCGCGACGATGCTCAGCTCGCGCTCGGGTTTGATGCCCTGCACGTACCGCGGGGTGACGGCGGTGTCGTCGACCACCACACCGGCCGCTTTGACACTGGCGCGGCCCGCGGCCGCGGCCACGTCATCGACCGACGCCGCGGCCAACCGGGCCAGAGCGGCGATGTCGTCGAGAAGGGCCGCCAGTCCTGCGCTCATGTTCCGAGCCTAACGGTCACCGGCCGTCCTATCGCGGCGACGCGCACCGTCGCACGTGGAGAGCGCCGGCGTCGCGTTTGCCGGAGTACCGCCGCACAGCCCGGGCGGAGGAGGAGGATAATGGAGGAACCGTTACATGGAGATTCGAAGAGCGTTCACAAAAGAGCCGACCGACCAAGAGATTCGGGAGAAGCAAACACACATGAGTGCGCAGCAGCAGACCATCATCTACACGCTGACCGACGAGGCCCCACTACTGGCCACCGCGTCGTTCCTGCCGATCATCCGGGCCTTCGCGGGCCCCGCCGGGATCGACGTCGAGACCAGCGACATCTCGGTCGCGGCGCGCATTCTGGCGGCCTTCCCCGAGCGTCTGACCGACGAGCAGAAGGTTCCCGACAACCTCGCCTCGCTCGGTGAGCTCACCCTGGATCCGTCCGCCAACATCATCAAGCTCCCGAACATCAGCGCCTCGGTCCCGCAGCTCCTGGCGGCGATCAGTGAGCTCCAGGACAAGGGCTACGACATCCCGGACCTGCCCTCCGAGCCGAAGAACGACGAGGAGCGCGACATCGCCACGCGCTACTCGACCATTCTCGGCAGCGCGGTGAACCCGGTGCTGCGGCAGGGCAACTCCGACCGTCGTGCACCGCGCGCGGTCAAGGAGTACGCCCGCAAGAACCCGCACAGCATGGGCGAATGGTCGATGGCCTCGCGCAGCCACGTCGCGCACATGAAGCACGGCGACTTCTACCACGGTGAGCAGTCCGTGACCATCGACCGCGACCGCGACGTGCGGATGGAGCTGGTCACCGAGGACGGCCGTGCGCACGTGCTCAAGCCGAGCGTCACGCTGGGCGCAGGCGACGTCATGGACTCGATGTTCATGAGCAAGAAGGCGCTGCTCGAGTTCTACGAGGAGCAGATGCAGGACGCCTACGAGACCGGCGTGATGTTCTCGCTGCACGTCAAGGCCACCATGATGAAGGTCTCGCACCCCATCGTCTTCGGTCACGCGGTGAAGGTGTTCTACCGTGACGCCTTCGCCAAGCATCACGAGCTGTTCGACGAGCTCGGGGTGAACGTCAACAACGGTCTCGGCGATCTGTACGACAAGATCGCCACCCTCCCGGCGTCCAAGCACGAGGAGATCGTCAAGGACCTGCACGCCTGCCACGAGCACCGTCCGGAGCTGGCGATGGTCGACTCCGCCCGCGGCATCTCCAACTTCCACTCCCCGTCCGACGTGATCGTCGACGCCTCGATGCCCGCGATGATCCGCGCCGGCGGCAAGATGTACGGCGCCGACGGCCGCACCAAGGACACCAAGGCGGTGATGCCCGAGTCCACCTTCGCGCGCATCTACCAGGAGATCATCAACTTCTGTAAGACCAACGGCGCGTTCGATCCCCGCACCATGGGCACCGTCCCCAACGTGGGGCTGATGGCCCAGAAGGCCGAGGAGTACGGCTCCCACGACAAGACCTTCGAGGTACCCGAGGCCGGGACCGCGAACATCGTGGACAACGCCACCGGCGAGGTGCTGCTCTCCCAGCAGGTCGAGGAGGGCGACATCTGGCGGATGTGCACCGTCAAGGACGCCCCGATCCGGGATTGGGTGAAGCTCGCCGTCAACCGGGCCCGCAACTCCGGCACCCCGGTGCTGTTCTGGCTCGATCCGTACCGCCCGCACGAGAACGAGCTGATCAAGGCCGTCAAGGCCGAGCTGGAGAAGTACGACACCGAGGGCCTCGACATCCAGGTGATGTCGCAGGTGCGCGCCATGCGCTACACCCTCGAGCGGGCGATGCGCGGTCTCGACACCATCGCCGCGACCGGCAACATCCTGCGCGACTACCTCACCGACCTGTTCCCGATCCTGGAACTCGGAACCTCCGCGAAGATGCTCTCCATCGTCCCGCTGATGGCCGGTGGCGGCATGTACGAGACCGGCGCGGGCGGCAGCGCGCCCAAGCACGTCAAGCAGCTCATCGAGGAGAACCACCTGCGGTGGGACTCGCTCGGCGAGTTCCTGGCGCTGGCCGTCAGCTTCGAGGACCTCGGTCGCAAGAACGACAACCAGCACGCCAAGACGCTGGCGACCACTCTGGACGCCGCCACCGGCAAGCTGCTGGAGAACAACAAGGCTCCCTCGCGCAGCACCGGCGAGCTCGACAACCGCGGCAGCCAGTTCTACCTCGCGATGTACTGGGCGCAGGAACTGGCGAACCAGTCCGAGGACGCCGAACTCGCGGCGACGTTCGCGCCACTGGCGAAGTCGCTCGCCGAGCACGAGGAGACGATCGTCGAAGAACTGCGCACGGTCCAGGGAGAGCCGGCCGATATCGGCGGCTACTACTGGCCGGACCGCGAGAAGATGGCCGCAGTGATGCGTCCGAGCGCCACTTTCAACGCCGATCTGGACAGCATCACCGGCTGACCGGACCTCTCACCGCACCGGGCGGGCACTGTCGAGATCGGTTCGACGGTGCCCGCCCGTGTTCCGCGGGATGGCCAGCGAGCACAGCACCGCCAGCGCGCACACCGCGAGGCTGATCAGGATCGTCAGCTCGTAGGCCTGGGCGGACGGGGTCCGCACCGGGCCGTGCGCGGTCACCGTGACCACGCTCGCCCCGGTGAGCACCATCGCCACGACCGCCGTCGCCATCGAGGTCCCCACCGACCGCATGAGGGCGTTGACGCCGTTCGCCTCACCGGTCTGCGAGAGCGGCACCACCGACATGATCAACGCGGGCATCGCCGAGTAGGCGATGCCGAGACCGGCGCCCACCAGGGCACTCGCCCCGAGGACCCACTGCCAGGTGAGCGGCCACGGCCCGCCCAGAGCGGTCCACAGCACCAGGTAGCCGCAGCCGATCACCACCACGCCGACCGCCAGCGACACCCGTGCGCCACGCCGGTCGGTGATCCACGAACTGACATAGGAGAATCCGAACATCACCAGCCCGCTGGGCATGAGTACCAGGCTGGCCGGAATCATCGCCAGTCCCAGGCCCGACGGTGCCTGGACGGGTGCCATGAGCAATTGGATCGGCATCATCTGCATGGCGTAGAAGACGAAGCCAGTGGCCACCGAGGCGATGTTGGTCAGCAGGATCGGCCGACTGACCAGTGCGTCGACGTCGATCAGGGCATTGGGGGTGCGGCGCTCGTACCGCCACCACAGCACTGCGGACACGACGAACCCGGCGAACATCGCCAGCGTCAGCGGATCCGTCCAGCCCCATGCGGAGGCCTTCGACAGCGGCAACAGGATGAACACCAGTACCACCGTCAACCCCACCGTGCCGACCGCATCGAACCTGCCGCCGGCCTCGAACGGACCCTCCGGCACGATCCGCAGGATCGACACGGCACAGGCGACCGCCGCCGCCGCGCAGACCCAGAACAGCGCGTGCCAGCTCACGATCTGGGCGATGGTGGCCGCGAAGGGCAGTCCGAGAGCCCCGCCGACGCCGAGTGAGGCACTCATCGCGCCCACCGCTCCGCCGAGGTGCCGGGCCGGGACGATGTCGCGCAGGATGCTGATTCCCACCGCGATCGCACCGATCCCGAGCCCCTGCAGCCCCCGGCCGATCAGGAACGGCGGGAGCGAACTCGACAGAGCGCACACCGTGGAACCCGCGGCCACGGCGGCCATGTTGCTCACCAGGATCCGTCGCTTGCCGAACATGTCACCGAGGCGGCCCGCGATCGGAGTCCCCACGGCTCCGACCAGCAAGGTGATCGTCAGCGCCCAGGACGAGTTGCTCGGTGTGCTCGCGAGCAGCGCGGGCAGATCCGGGATCAGCGGCACGATGATGGTCTGCATCAGGGCGACGACGATCCCGGCGGCGCACAGGACCGCCACGGCGAGGCGGGAGTACGAGTCGGACACGGTCTCGGACACCAGCGGTCCTTCACGGTCGGCAGTGGGCTGATAGAAACTCTAACAATCCGGGGCCGGTACCGTTATCCGCATCGAAGCCGCAGCTGCGACGGACGGGAGGTGGAGGTGTTCCAGGCTCGTCCCGGTACAGGTGTGGCGATGGTCGGCGCTCGCGCGGTCCGGGTCACCGTCGACCCCGGACGAGTGGAGGCGCTACGGGCGCTCCTGGCGCACGAACCCCTACCGGGCCAGCGCGAGCTGATCGCCGGCGGTGATTCGGTGACCGTCCGCTTCGACCTGCCCGGTTCGGCCTCCGACGCGGCGCTGGCGCTGCGCGATCTCACGCCGCCGCCTCCAGCCGGCGCCGACGGCCCCCTGGTACCGATCGAGGTGGTCTACGACGGTGAGGATCTGGCGGCGGTCGCGCAGCACCTGGGCACCGATCCGGCCGGCGTGGTGCGGATGCACACCGAGCAGCACTGGTACGTCGGCTTCGTCGGATTCGCTCCCGGTTTCGCGTACCTGCGCCCGGATCGTCCCGGCCCACCGGTTCCGCGCCGTGCGACTCCGCGGGTGCGGGTACCACCCGGATCAGTCGCACTGGCGGGGGAGTTCAGCGCCGTCTACCCGCGGACCTCGCCCGGTGGCTGGCAGCTGATCGGCCGTACCGACACCGAACTGTGGGACCTCGACCGTGACCCGCCTGCACTGCTCGGCCCCGGCAGCCGGGTGCGTTTCACTGCGGTGCGCGAACGCATCACCGTCGCGGGCGAACCGGCGCCGGCACCCGCATCGCGTCCCCTGACGGCCGCGCCGCCGCAGTCACCGGCGGTCCGGGCGGAGCTGGGCCTGCAGATCGCCGATCCGGGACTGCGGTCGCTGATCGAGGACTCGGGCCGGCCCGGCCTGGCGGCGCAGGGCGTCACCCGTTCGGGTGCGGCGGACCGGTCCGCACTGCTGAGGGCGAACCGGCTGGTGGGCAATCCCACGGGCGCGGCGGGAATCGAGAGTCTCGCCGGCGGAATCGAACTCATCGCGCGCGGAGATCAGGTACTGGCGGTCACCGGTGCACGGGCACCTCTCGTTCTCGAGAGTCCCGACGGCCGGTGGCGCGAGATCGAGCCCGATACGCCGTTCGCACTGCTCGACGGTGACCATCTGATCGTCGGGAGTCCCACCGCGGGTCTGCGGACGGTGGTCGCGGTCCGCGGTGGCATCGACGGCCCCGTCGTACTCGGAAGCCGTAGCAGCGATACGCTCGCCCGCCTCGGTCCGCCCGCGTTGCAGACCGGGGACGTACTGCCGGTCGGGCCGGCGCCGCGCGGCGCGGTCGGCGCCCCTGAGCCTGCACCGCCGCTACCCGATGGGTCCGAGTGCACCGTCGATGTTGTCCGAGGACCCGACCTCGGCCTCCTCCCGGACGACAGTTGGCGGCGGCTGCTCGAGACCGCGTGGACGGTCTCACCCGACAGCGACCGGGTGGGGGTGCGGCTGACCGGACCCCCGCTCGCCGGCTACCCGGGTGAGGTGCTCAGCCGTGCACTGATCCCGGGCGCGGTGCAATTGCCGCCGTCCGGGCAGCCGATCGTCTTCGGTGTCGACCACCCGACGACCGGTGGTTATCCGCTGATCGGGGTGATCGCCGAGCACCATCTCGATCTACTCGCGCAGGTCCCGATAGGGACGGTCGTGCGGTTGCGGGAGGTGAGCGAGGGCGGAGCGGTCAGCGCGTGACCGACCCCTGCCCGACCGGGCAACCGGTGGGGAAGGTGCCCATCTGTTCCACCGTGAAGCCGCGCGGGTAGGTCTTGATCCGCGGCATGTCGTAGACGTGCTGGGGTTCGCGCCGCGCTGGCATCTTCGCGACCACCGCGGCCCGCAGTTTCAGCGCGGACACGGCGAGGAACCGCACGACCGGGCTCGGACGGCGGTAGTGGAAGGCGCGCAGCAGCGGCTCGTCCATCACCGCACGGCTGAACAGGTCGAGCAGCGGTGCCAGCGGCGGGGGGTAGAAGGACGCCAGCAGTTCCCTGGTGGCATCGGCCACCATCCGGCCGCCCTGGTCGTAGGCGAAGTACCGGCTCTCGTAGTCGTCCATCAGGGTCGCGAAACCCAGGTAGTCCTGCGGGATCGCGCGGATGCCCATGTGCTTGCCCAGTTCTCGGTAGTACAGCACCGATGCGCGCAGTTCCGGCGCCGTCAGCTTCCGCCAGCCGTAGCAGTCGATCCACCGCTTCGGCACCACGACGAAGGTTGACAGCACGTACAGCATGTCGTCGTTGGAGATGTCGTAGGAGCGGTGCATCTGGTTGATCCGCCGGACCGCGGCCCGCCCCTCCGGGTGATCGAGCCCGTTGAGCAGGGGGACCTCCAACAGGAGTGCGGTGTCGTCGTATCGCTTCTGGGGCCGCTGCTCGAACTCCCCGGTGCGGTGCAGCAGGCCGCCGATGCTGGGCACCGCGTAGGTGCGGAACAGCGCGAAGCTCAGTGCCTGGTTGAAGTCCCACGGGAAGTCCAGTGTGGTCAGATCGCGGTAGATCCGCAGGTAGTCCACCTCCGGGTCGAGGTTCGTGTTCCTCGGTGCCTTCGCCATCGGTCCTCCTAAGTGAGTCAGTGTTCACTGTAGGGCGGGTAGATGGAGATGTGCAACGGGTCACACCAGTGCGCCGTCGCGGACCTCCACCACCCGGTCCGCCGCGGTCGTTTGCGACCGGTCGTGCGTGACCAGCACCGTCGCCGTCGCCTGCTGGTGCGTCAGACGGGTGATCAGGTCGATGATCGCCGCACCGCGTTCATGGTCGAGCGAACTGGTGGGCTCGTCCACCAGCAGCACCGTCGGCTCGTTCATCAGTGCGCGCGCGATGTTCACCCGCTGTCGCTGACCGCCGGAGAGCTGGTGCGGGCGGCGCTGAGCCAGCGCGCCCAGCCCGACGGTGTCGAGCAGTTCCATCGCCCGGCTGCGGGCGTTGCGCGGCTTGTGACCCCGGATCTGCGCCATCACCTCCAGCTGCTCCACAGCGGTGAGCGAGGCCAGCAGGTTCGCCTGCTGGAAGACGATGCCGATGTGGCCGCGCCGCAGCTCCGCGAGCTCCCCGCGGGTCATGCCGGCGGTGGCGATGCCGTCGATGCTGACGGTGCCGTGATCGGGCCGTATCAGGGTGGCCGCGACCGCGAGCAGGCTCGACTTGCCGGAGCCCGACGGTCCGACGACGGCGGTCAGCGTGCCCGCGGGAGCTTCCAGACGGACGTTGTCGAGGGCGGTCAGGCGGCCGTCACCGTCCGGGTAGGTGAGGGTGACATCGGTCAGAGTGAGGGTCATCGTGCGCTCCCGAGTGCGGTCAGAGGGTCGACGGAGGTGATGCGGCGGATCGACAGCGCCGCGCCGAGCGCGCCGAGCGCGATCATCACCGCGGCGGGCAGGATCAGGGTCGACGGTGTCAGCAGGAACGGCACCGACGTCCCGCTGACCAGCGCGCCCGCTGCGGTGGCCAGTGCGGTCCCGAGCAGGGTGCCGCCGATCAACAGCACCAGCGCCTGCCCCAGGGCGTCGATGAGCAGGCTCGCCGTCGATGCGCCGAGCGCCTTCAGAATGGCGATGTCGTCGCTGCGCTGGATGGTCCACACGGTGAAGAAGGCTCCGATCACGAGCGCGGAGATCGCGAACAGGAAGCCACGCATGAGCTGCAGGGACCCGTTCTCAGAGGTGTACGAGCCGATCGCCGAGAGCGACTGCTTCGGGGTGGCGGTCGTGGTGCCGGCCGACCGGTTCGTCGCGGCGAGATCGGCGTCGGAGCTGACGTTCAGGGCGATCACCGTGGCCGTGGGGCCACCGTCGCCCGACGGTGGCGCGATCGACCGCCATGCGCTCAGGGACGTCCAGATCACCGGGGTGTGACTGAACGAGGCGTCCCCCGAGACGGCTGCGACGTCGAAATCCTGACCGGCGATGGTGACTCGCCGGCCCGGCGTCACGTCGAGATCCTCGGCGGCCTGGGTGGAGAGCACCACCGCCGAGTCGGAGATGGTGTCGCTGCGCGGTGCCAGTGCACTACCGGGCTCGACTCCGAAGGCGGAGATACCCGCGCTGCGGTCGCCGGCCTCGGCCTTGGTGGTGGTGATCCCCAAGGGCTGTGCGTTCGTGACGCCGCGGGCCTGCGACCACGCCTTCCACTGCGTCTCGGTGACGGTGGAGTTGGAGAAGGAGAGGTCCTGTCCGCCGGACGGTGCCTGGAAGGCCAGCTGATCGGCGGGCAGGCCCTCGATCGCCGAGATGTTCTGCTGACTCAGTCCACCGGTCAGACCGGACAGCAACCCCACCAGCAGGGTGATCAGGACGACGACCGAACCCATCAGGGCGAATCGTCCCTTCGCGAATCTGAGATCCCGCAATGCCACGAACACGGTGTGTGCCTGTCCTTCCCGGCGTTCCATCAGTACCGGTCCACTGTGCGTCGCGGCTCAGCGCGTGCGCGTCGTGCGCAGGGAATGACTTGGCGCGCCGAACGGGGTGCGCCGGTTTCCAACTTTCGATGCAGGGAACCCGCCCGCTGCGGCCGTATCGTGGAGGCACTGTGAACGAGCACTCGGCCGTGTCCACCCCGGCTCCGCGGGTTCTGCGGTGGTGCGTGCATCTGCTGGTGGCCGCACTGCTGGCGCTCGCGGCGACCCGGGCAGTGGTCGATGCGCGAGCGGCGGCGGGGTGGATCGTGGCCGCCGCGGTGGTGTTCGGCTTCGTGTACGCGGTCGGGGGAGCGTCCGCGGGGGAGCGTGGGTCCCGGCGTGCTACGGCGACGTGGCTCGGGGCGCTCGCCGCTGCGTGGCTGCTGCTGCTGGCGCTGACGCCCGACGCGGTGTGGCTGGCCTTCGGCCTCCAATTGCTGCAACTGCACCTGCTCTCGCGCCGCACCGGTGTGGTGGCCGTGGGGCTGACGATGATCGCCGCGATCGCCGGTTTCGCAGCCCACCAGCAGTCGTTCGGTCCCGCCATGGCGATCGGGCCGGCGCTGGGAGCGGCGGTCGCCGTGGCGGTGGTGTGGGGGTATCAGGAGCTCTATCGGGAGAGTGAACAGCGGCGCAGGCTGATCGACGAGCTCACCACCACCCGGGCGGATCTCGCTGCGGCGCAGCACACCGCCGGGGTGCTTGCCGAACGCGACCGCCTGGCACGGGAGATCCACGATACGCTGGCGCAGGGCCTGTCCAGCATCCAGTTGCTCCTGCACGCCGCAGAACGAGCCCTTCCCGGTGCTCCGGAGACCGCGACGGACCACATCGCGGCGGCCCGCCAGGCGGCCGGTGACAACCTCGACGAGGCCCGACGGTTCGTGGCCGCCCTCGCTCCGCCGGCGCTCGACGGTACGACGTTGGCCGGTGCGCTCGAACGGTTGTGCCGCACCACCGGCGTGCGGCACCGCCTGACCGCGCGGTTCAGTCTCCGAGGCGAACCGATCGGCCTGGCCACGGCGCAGGAGGTGGCGCTGTTGCGGGTCGCCCAGTCGGCGCTGTCGAACACCGTTCAGTACGCGTACGCCGAGAACGTGGCAGTGGTTCTTCGCTACGGCGCCGACGACGTCGCGTTGTCGGTGACCGACGACGGCATCGGATTCGACGCTGCGGCGGTGCCCGGACCGGGCCCAGGAACCGGGGGGTTCGGTATACCCGCGATGTACGCCCGCGCCCACGATCTCGGCGGAGAACTCACCGTCGAGACCGCTCCGGGTGACGGTACCGCCGTGACCCTGCGCCTGCCGCTGACCGAGGGGACCGCATGACCGACACCCCGATCCGCCTGCTGATCGCCGACGATCACCCGATCGTCCGGGCCGGGCTGCGTGCGGTCCTGCAGACCGAACCGGACATCGAGGTCCGCGCCGAGGCGGCGACCGCGGAAGCGGCCGTCGAACGCGCCGCGGACGGCGATCTCGATGTGATCCTGATGGATCTGCAGTTCGGGCCGGGGATGGGCGGCGCCGAGGCGACTGCACTGATCACCGGGCGGCCGAGCGCTCCCCGGGTGCTGATCGTGACCACCTACGATTCCGACGCCGATACGCTACCCGCGATCGAAGCCGGCGCCACCGGCTACCTCCTGAAAGACGCTCCGCCCGAGGACTTGGTGGCCGCGATCCGCACTGCTGCGGCCGGCCGCACCACCCTGGCTCCGGCGGTCGCCGATCGGTTGGTGAGCCGGCTTCGGGTACCGGGTACCGCGCTCACCCGCCGCGAGTCGGAGGTGCTCACACTGGTGGCCGACGGGCTCTCCAACCTCGCTGTGGCACAGCGGTTGCACCTGACCGAGGGCACGGTGAAGTCGCACCTGGTCCGGATCTACGCGAAGCTCGGTGTCGAATCCCGGACCGCGGCGGTCGCCAGCGCGATCGATCAGGGGATCATTCGTCGTTGACGTCCGATCTGGTCAGGCGTTGACCGGCCGGGATTCGAGCGCCTCGTACAGGTGCGGCTTTGCGTGGCGTCCCGGTTGCGGTGAGAGCAACAGAGCGCAGTCGTCCGGTGCGGTGGCCGCAGCGGCATCCCGGCAGTCCTCGTCGAGCTCGAAATCACCGTAACGCCACAGGAACAGGTCGATGTTCAGGAGCTTGACCACGGCTGCGACCAAGCCCAGCACTACCAGGATCGCGCACACGTGCCACTGCACGGATCCGGCCACCGCGCCCACGGCTGCGAGCAGAACCAGGATGCACAGGGCTGCGGTCGCGGCGCTGCTCGCGACGGTGGTCCGGATCCGGCGGCGATCCGAGTTCTCGACGCGGTCCCACCGGGTGGGGGAGCGTGCGATGAACTCGGCCAGGGCGCGGGCGAATGTGAGCTTGAGGTACAGATCGTAGATCAGTTCTGGAATCACCGTGCACGCCAGGAGCACGGCTTTCGGTCCACCCCGGCGGACCGTCCAGATGCGTTCGGCGACAGCGAGCAGGCCCAGCCAGAACCATACCCAGGACCACGGGAAGGCTCCGGTGGTCAGGGTCGCGCCGAGCAGGATCAGGAGGAAGAACGGGACGAACGCGACGGCCACATTGATCGCGATCTGCTTCGCGAGGTAGGGAAGGATCACCCGGTTCGGGAAGTAGCGGTGCAGGTCCTGCAGTGCGCCTCGCTGCCATCGGAGGCGCTGCAGGTGCAGATCGTGCCAGGAGGGCATCACCTCGGTCTCCAGAGTGCACTCCCGTGGCGAGGCGCACGCGTATCCACGGTCCTTGATCGCCAGGGTCAGCTCGTTGTCCTCAGTCAGTGACGTGCTCAGGTAGGTCGAGACACCGTCGGGACGTCGGGCGGCGACCGCACGCAGCGCTTCGACGCGGAAGACTCCGCCGGTCCCGGTGATCACGTCGGCGCGGGCGTGCCGGCGGGAGATGTCCTGCGCGTGCCGCCAGTATTCGTTGTGCTGGAACTGTTCGATCAGGGAACGGGGCTCGTCGATGCCCAGGAAGACCGCGCCCACGGCGCCGACGCGCAGCCCGTTCGACGTGGGGTTGGACATTCGGTGCAGGGCGTGTTCGAGGAACTTCGGGTGCAGGCGGGTGTCCGCGTCGACCACGGTGACCAGGTCATCGGGGTCGAGGCCGGGGAGCAGTGACGCCAGGGCCTGGTTCAGGGCGCCGGCCTTGCGATCGGTGTTGTCGCTGACCCGGAAGACCTCTACGCCGTGGCCGAGGGCGATCGCCTCGGTGCGGTCGGTGCAGCGGTCCGCGCCCACGATGATCCGGGTGAACTCAACGCTCTGGGCGATCATCGCGTCGAGGGCTGTGCTGATCTTGTGCTCTTCGTTGTGCGCCGGTACCAGGGCGACGCATTGAACTGTTGTTGCTGGTTGCGGCATGAGGGGGCTTCCTCGTCGATGCAGAGGATCTGCAGTACAGACACCTCCAGATTTGGTATTGCAATAGCATAAGGTGATTGCACACTGCACGCGACTTGGGTGGGTGTAATCGTCGACACAGGCGGGGCCGAGGTGGGGCTGCGTGCTGCCGCCGCCGACGGGGTTGCGCGCGCCGACGGCACGGTTGCGCGCGGGATCGACAGATGACAATATCGATGCATGTCGAAATCAGGCTTGTTCACCGTGGTGACGGAGCAGTGTTCGCCGTTGGTCCGAGAGCCGTTGTCGCAGGGGCAGTGCTCCGACCTCGCGGCGCTGTTCAAGGCGCTCGCCGATCCTGTCCGGCTACGGCTGTTCAGTCTGGTGGCCAGTCGTGAGGGTGGTGAGGCGTGCGTGTGCGACATCTCCCCGTCGGTCGAAGTCACCCAGCCGACGATCTCGCACCACCTCAAGGTGCTCAAGGACGCCGGTCTGCTCGAATCCGAGCGCCGTGCATCGTGGGTGTACTACCGCGTCGTCCCCGGTGTCTTGTCCTCGCTCGCCGGGATCCTGGAGTCCGGCGAACCCGCCGCCGGTGCCGTCTCGGGGGAGGTGCGTTCGTGAGCAGCTCGGCGGCGACCGACGCGCCCGCGCCGATCGTCGGCAAGTTGTCCACCCTGGACCGGTTCCTACCGCTGTGGATCGGATTCGCGATGGCGGTCGGTCTGCTGCTGGGCCAGACGATTCCGGGGCTGGGTGGCGTTCTCGAGCAGATCCAGGTCGACGGTGTCTCCCTGCCGATCGCGGTGGGTCTGCTGATCATGATGTACCCGGTGCTGGCGAAGGTGCGCTACGACCGGCTCGCCACCGTCACCGGTGACCGAAAGCTGCTGCTCGGTTCGCTCGTGCTGAACTGGGTGCTCGGTCCGGCGCTGATGTTCGCGTTGGCCTGGGTGTTCCTGCCGGACCTTCCCGAGTACCGCACCGGCCTGATCATCGTGGGCCTGGCGCGCTGCATCGCGATGGTGATCATCTGGAACGACCTGGCCTGCGGCGACCGCGAGGCCGCCGCAGTGCTGGTCGCGCTGAACTCGGTGTTCCAGGTGGTCATGTTCGCCGTCTTGGGCTGGTTCTACCTGTCGATCCTGCCGGGCTGGCTCGGGTTCGAACAGACCACGATCAGCACGTCACCGTGGCAGATCGCCAAATCGGTGCTGATCTTCCTCGGCATCCCACTGCTCGCCGGTTATCTCTCCCGAAGGATCGGGGAGCGGACCAAGGGGAGGGGCTGGTACGAGGCGCGTTTCCTGCCCAAGGTCGGGCCGTGGGCGTTGTACGGCCTGTTGTTCACGATCGTCGTGCTGTTCGCTCTGCAGGGCGAGCAGATCGCCTCGCGGCCGTGGGACGTCGCCCGGATCGCGCTGCCGCTGCTGGTGTACTTCGCCGTGATGTGGGGTGGGGGCTACCTGCTCGGCGCGATGATGGGGCTCGGCTACGAACGCACCACGACGCTGGCGTTCACTGCGGCGGGGAACAACTTCGAGCTGGCGATCGCCGTCGCGATCGCGACCTACGGAGCCACCTCCGGGCAGGCTCTCGCCGGTGTCGTGGGGCCGTTGATCGAGGTTCCGGTGCTCGTCGCCCTGGTGTACGTCTCGCTGGCCCTGCGGCGACGCTTCCCGCTCACGCCGCCGTCCAGTACCGCGACTCCCACTGACCCGTCCAGGAGTGTGAACTGATGCCCGACAACCGAACAGGCACGCCGAGCGTGCTTTTCGTGTGCGTGAAGAACGGCGGAAAGTCCCAGATGGCGGCCGCCTTGATGCGTCGTGCCGCCGGCGATGCGGTCACGGTGTATTCGGCCGGCACCAAGCCGGGGGCGGCGGTCAACGGCCTGTCGGCCGATTCGCTGGCCGAGATCGGTATCGACATCACTGCTGAGGTGCCCAAGCCGATCGATCCCGATGTACTCGCCGGCGTGGACCTGGTGGTGACTCTGGGGCGGGAGGCCGTCGTGGAACCGCCGGCCGGGGTTCGCCTGGTCAACTGGGACACCGACGAACCCTCCGAGCGCGGCATCGACGGAATCGAGCGGATGCGCCTGGTGCGCGACGACATCGATGCCCGCGTGGAGGAGCTCATGCAGGAGTTCACCACCGCTCCACGTAATGACATAATGTAGATTATCGGTAGCGCACACTGGGTGCGCCCGGGATCATCGCCAACTGGGTGTTCTGTCTATTCTCAATCTTTGTGACGCATCCTCAGGTGAGTTGACGCAGCCGTCCGGTCTCTCTCGACTTGTTGACGTATCCGGTGGGCGATTCTCAGATTGGTGACGTAGCCACCGGCGTGCCCGCGCGGCTGCGAGCGCCGTCTGATCTATGTTCGGTACATGCAGGCGCTGCCGGCCCGGACTTCTCCAGTTGGGTGCGCGCCTGGCGCAACCCACGATTCTGTCACAGTGACGTATTTGCAGACTGGCGGCGGTTCTTCTGTCTGCACTTCATTGACAAGTTTGGCGGATTCGGGCGCGTGCGGTTTGCAGCGTTTTCGACGCCCTCGGTCATACAAGGGGCAGCGGAACTTCACCGGTGAGTGGCTATCCATTACTAGTTGGCCGACGACCCGACATCCGCGCGGCTCACTATCGTCACCGCCGCCTGGAAGGGCGATTCGGTCGCCAAGCTACGGAGACCGCGTTCATCGCCGCCTCCCACATCATCACCGACTGGGCCGAAATGAACAACCTCATTCTTCCTACCTCTGAGGACCTCGACGCCTGCCCGGCTACCGGCGTCGCGTCACCTCGCGAAAAGTGGGCGACCCGCGCCAGCGCGCATCGGTACCCCTCGACGGTGGAACTCACGGCGTTGTTCGTCGACCCGACCTGGACGGAACAAGCTCTCTCCGCACGGTCCTGGGACCAGCTGCGCCCAACCTTCGCACATTTGGTCAGCGCCCGCTATCAACCTGAGGGAATGCGCGATCCGCTACAGCGCTGGCGTAGCGACGTCCGCGATCAGCGTCTGCTGCTGGCCCGCTGAGCGCCATGGTACTTGGGGGTGTTTTCGGTGGGTGTTCGGACCAGAGATCTGCTGCCGTTCGGCACCTCCACGTACATGCCCGGGGCACGTCGGGCATCAACCCGCAGTGTCGCGCGAACGAAACAAGCGAAGACTTGTCAGTGCAGGGCCGTAGAATAGTTACATGGATGTGGTTCCTCGAAATGCCGCCGATCTCGGAGCCGAGATGCCGTCGCTCGGACAGGTACATGTGCCCAAAGAACAACTGGACTCAGCGACGAGAACCGCGTCAAGCAACCCGTCCATCGACCGCTTCCAGATACTTGCCCTCGATGGTGGCGGGGCAAAAGCACTGTTCACCGCTCACGTTCTCGCACGGTTGGAACAGGATCTCGAAATAAGCATCAGAGACTCGTTCGACTTGATCGCCGGGACATCCGCGGGCGGGATTGTGGCGCTCGCGCTCGGTGCTGGCGTCACTCCGAGTGAGATTGTCGGACATTACGAAGAGTTGGTCAAGACAGTCTTCCCAGCAGCCCGGCGGCGAGTATGGCGGCGGCCTCGCCAACTCGCTGCGCCCGTCTACGACGCGGACGCGCTTCGAGCCGCGCTGACGGAGGTGCTCGGAGACAAGCTGCTCGGCGACAGTACCAAGCCCCTAATAGTCCCTGCTTGGGACGTGCAAAGGGGTGCCGTGCATGTCTTTAAGACGCCGCACCACGCGCGGCTCACTAGGGATTGGCGCGTCCCAATGGTGGACGTTGGGATGGCGACCTCAGCGGCACCGGTCTATTTCCCGGCCGCGCAGGTCGATGGGCACCGCCTAATCGACGGTGGCGTGTGGGCGAACAACCCTTCCGTTGTCGCCATAGCCGAGGCCGTGAGCATGTTCGGAGCACCTTTGAGCGCGATCAGGGTGCTCAATGTGGGCACAATCGACCAGGTCACGAACCACCCGAAGCGCCTCGACCGCGGCGGGCTGCTGAACTGGGCGAGGCCGATCGCGCCGCTCATCCTCGACGCCGGAAGCCGTGGCGGACAGGGCATCGCCGAACACCTGATCGGCAAGGCGGCGTACACCAGATTCGATGCCAGAGTTCCTGGCGATCTGTACTCGCTCGATTCTGCGGACCCGAGCGATGTCGCCGGACTCGCCGCGTCGGCTAGCCGTGAACTTGGCCCCGTGTACACCGCGCGGTTCGAGGGTCATCGCGCGGCCGAGTACACATCGTTGTTCGGAGGTCGACGCAGCGGCGACCCGACAGGCATTTCGATCACGGAGGTCCCCTAATGAAACTCACTGACTACTTCAATGCCCTACTCAAGGACACCGTCAACCTCGGCCAAGTAAAGCTGGACTTGCTCGACTCTCGCGTAGATGCCGTCTACGGGGTGTTGAAGGCAGATGAGCAGATTGGCCCGCTCATCATCGGCAAGACCCCCCAGGGATCCTGGGCACATAAGACCATCATCAATCCTGTCGGCGGCAACGAGTTCGACGCGGACTTCATGCTCGACATGAGGGAGAACGCGGACTGGTCCGACAACCCGAAGAAGTACATAGAGGAGGTCTACGCGGCGCTGCACCGCCACGGCACCTATGGAAGCATGCCCCACTCCCGCAAGTGCCGCTGCGTTCGACTCGTGTACGCGAACTCCATGCACCTCGACATCGTGCCGCACCTCAACCTCGCCGATGGTCGCGAAGTCATCGTCAACCGCGACGACAACGTCTGGGAGCGGACCGACCCTCAGGGCTTCACGGACTGGATGAAAGACAAGGATGCGCTTGCGAACGGCAACCTCCGCAAGGTCATCCGGCTGATGAAGTACCTGCGTGACCACAAGAACTCCTTCACCGGGACACGGTCGATCCTCCTGACGACACTGCTCGGCGAGCAGGTCACCGAGCTGCGGACGTTGCTCGACCCCGGCTACTACAGCGACGTCCCGACCGCCCTCCTGCACATCGTGCAGGACCTCGACGCCTGGCTTCAGGCGCGCCCGATCAAGCCCTCCGTTCCAGACCCGTCCGGTTCCGGGGTTACCTTCGACCATCGATGGGAACAGTCGACCTACAGCTACTTCCGAGACCGCATCCATGTCCACGCCGCCGAAATCGAAAATGCGTACGAGGAGGAGAACAAGGAGCGCAGTATTGCTCTGTGGCAGGGCATCTTCGGTGACGTTTTCAAGGCGCCGGAGATCGCATCCAGTCGGGCGAAATTCCCGGCAGCAGTTTCTGCGACCACCTCCAGCGTGGGGCGGTCTGGCCGTGCGGGATGAGTCGTCGTAATCGGGCTACGCTCTCGGCCTGGCAGACGCATCTCGTAGACGAGCTGAAGTCACTCGCCAGGGCGCGCCCGAACGACGTGCGGATAGTCGAGCGGCCTCGGCTCGACCCTGACGGTGACGTTACACTACGAATTCGACTGCACACCAAGGATATTCGCCACTCCCCCGGAGGGCTAGAACTTGGCGATGACGAGGAATTCATCGTCAAGATTCGCCCCTCGCCGTTCTTTCCCCCCAGCGCCGAAGTCGACCACACCCGCTTCCTCGGGTTCCCGCACGTCCTCCAAGGGCAGCGTCTCTGCACCTACCTCGACCCGTCCCGTGAATGGCGCCCGGCCGCCGGAATGACGGGGTTCCTCAGTCGACTGTGGGACTGGCTCACTGATGCCGCCGGCGGAGCATTCGATCCGTCCACGGCGATGTACCACGCTGTGGGTGGCGTCCTTCACCGTGCCGACGGCACGCCCACCATCGTCGTCCGCGAATCAGGGCCGCCAAAGCAGCACCAGATCGCCCGACTCGTCGCTCGCTCACTGCACCGTTACGACCTCAGCTACTCGGCAGGAGACGACGGACTTCGCACACCCGTCATCGTGCTCGAGAGCGACCTTCCTTTCGGCGCCGCGTCCACCTTCGCACTGTTCCTGAGGCTCCTGGACGACCCTCACATGGTTCGCCGCGAAGGACGATCACTACAGGTCGCATCACAGTCGGCTGCGTTCCTTACCTCGCTTCTCGCCAGCGCTCAGCGAAACGCCGGCGGCACTGAGCAGTACTTTGTACTTGCCGTGCCCCATCCTGCGGGGGGAGCACATCATCTTCTCGGCGGACGTCTCCCCGCAACTACCGCAGATGTCCTCCGGCTCCTAGCCAAGAAGCACGGCACCGCGGTCAACCTCGATCCCGCGAAGATCAACGCCGACATCCCCATCGAATGGTGCAATGTGTCCGACGAACGGCAAGAAGTCACTACCCGGCGCGACGACAACCGGCCCGTCAACAGCTTCCAAGGAAAGACCGTCCACATCTGGGGCTGCGGCGGACTGGGATCATGGCTGGCCGAGTTCATCGCACGCGCCGGAGCCAACACCATTACCATCTGCGATCCCGGCACCATCACCGGTGGACTCCTCGTCCGACAGAACTTCACCGAAGCCGACATCGGCCAGTCAAAGGCCGACGCCCTCGCCACACGCCTCCGCGCCATCCGCGACGACCTGACTGTCGTCGTAGCAGACGGAATCGTCCCCGATCCCTCCATCTCACTCTCCTCAGACCTCATCATCGACGCCACCGTCAGCCACAGCGTCACCACACATCTAGACGCACTCGCCCGCGAAGCCCGCAAAGGACTCATTGCCCAGGTCGCCACCGACGCTAGAACGGGAACGCTCGGCATCGCGAACATCTGGGCGCCAGGTGCCCCCTGCGTACCGTCCGAGCTAGACAACCAGGCAGGACGCTCAGTATTGGCCGATGGCGGACTGGAGCTGTATCACGCGTTCTGGGAGGACGCAGGCGAAGGCGACGAACTGGTCCCCACCAGAGGATGCTCCGTACCTACGTTCCACGGTTCAGCCGCAGACCTTGCGGCGATCGCCGCGATGCTCGTCAACATGATCGGACTGCATCTCCAGCATGCGGAACGCCCCATCTCGGGAACGCATCTCATCGCCCTTCCGTTCGTGCCTGCTGGTCCACGGCATCGCTTCCTTCCTGTGGTGACCGACAGTCACACGTGACTTAGGCGGCAGTGTTCGATCGTCCTAGCTCTGGCGCGCAGCCTCGGGCGTGGGGCCTTTTCAAAGGACGAGGGTGGATGTGCGTGAGCCGCAGAGCCAACGGTCGATCGAGCGGAGCTTGACCCGGTTTCCCGGACAGTTGACGTGACGGCTTCAGGCTACCGATGAGGCGGCCT
>NZ_BAAGVH010000006.1:0-47046 GCF_054780975.1 Tsukamurella serpentis | reverse complement strand
ATGGACTCCTCTCCTGTAGCAACGACGCTACAGATCAGGTGTCCGGAGAACCGGGGCAAGCTCCCACGTCATCACCCAGCTCATTCCGGGTGCCTCTCGTCCGCGAGTGCAGCGACATCCCCACCGCACCCCTCCTCCACCGCCGACCGAGACCGCGAATCCAGCGCATCCACACGCCGCTGCAGCACAGCCATCCCCGCCGACAACACGCACACGACCAGCAAGCCGACGGCGATCACCGCCACAGCCAGCACCGCCTCCGCGCTCACCGCTCAGCCCTCCACGTGTCCGCCAACTGCGACAACACCCGCGCCGGCTGGGCAGAAGCGTCATCCAGCGCGTCCACAGCAGCAGCGATGACCTCCCGCAAACCCAACTCGTCCAGGTCATCCCGCATTAACGCCACACACAGCGGTGAAGCGATCTGCCGCACACGGCCACCCATGTCCGCGACCTGAGCCATCAAGCACCGCCGGTCATCAGCCGCCCGATCCAACTCGACGTTGAGTCGGCCGATCACCGCGGCGGGATCGTCGTGCCTGGCTTTCGCCTGCGCGGCCACGACCCGCTCCATCTCCTGATCTGCGGGGGTCACCGGCCGGCCCTCCGCTCCCGACGGTCATGCACCAGCAGTGGCACCAACGACAGTGGCGCCAGCACCAGGAACAGGAACCCGTTCACGCCCTGCAGCACCTCGAACAGCCAGGTCATGACGCCGCCTTCACGTCCGTGCGCTGGCACTTCTGCCCCGCGATCCACGTGGCGACGTCCGCCCAGTCGTAACGGACTGCGCCGCCGACCTTCACGAACACCGGCCCCTTCCCGAGGTACCGCCAGTTCGCCAACGTCTCGATGTCGACACCCAAGTGGTCTGCGACCTGCCTGGATGTTGCGAGCGGCGCCTCCGGTCGCAACGACTTCGCGCTCACGCGATCACCTCGATCCGGGACGCCTCGACCCGCATCGGGTACGGCTCCGCGAACACCTCGTGCTGGACCAGGCAATCGACGACCAGTTCCCCGGTGTCGTTGTCCACGTACTGGTCCCGCTGCAGCACCGCAACGTTCAGGCCGTCGAGGACACTGCCGTCGGGGAATCGGACCGACCGAACAACCGCGGCGGTCATCGCGCACCCCGCAGGGCCGTCGCGAGAGCGTCGATCATGAGCCCCGCCTGATATGGCTCGAACTGGAACTCAGCTGCCAGCCCGTAGCAGCGACGCAGGTACGCCACCGGATCGAGCCCGAACACCTGACCGACGTCGTCGCCACGGAGGAAGAACTCCACGCACTCCTCCTGCGCGGCCGGCTTCACGCCGAGCGCGTCCATGAACCGGCTCAGGATGACGGTCGGCGCGGGACCGGGCTGCTCGATTCGGCTGCCCGGCCCGCCACCATCTCCTACCGTCGTGTCACCACAACCCGACGAAGGAGAAGAATCATGGTCGACTTCAGCGACCGCAGCGGACCCCCGCCCAGCGCCGATGAGTTCCGCGCCGCGTTCGAGGGGAAGATCCCCGCGGACATGCCAATCACAGCCGCCCTCATCGAGCAGGTGATTCAGGCTGGCGAGGAGCGCACTGGGGATCGTGACCGCGATCTCGGGCGCACCCTGTCCCTGTTCGTCACGGCGATCGGCAACCTCGAGCGGCGAATCATCGACGGACGGTGACGGGGTCGTCGGGTCGGCCATGCCGGCTCGACGCATCGCCGCTTCACGCCGCTGCGCTTCCTCGATCCGCTGGATCACGGCCTGCGGCGACGAGACGCCGACGTTGTAGACCGTCGTCGTACGCGGCTTCGCGGGCTCGACCTCGACGACGGTGCCGCCGACGGTGATCTTGATGGTCGTCATGCGTCCACCGCCTCACCGGTCAGCGCGGACTCGTGGATCGGGTCGATCGCGGGCAATCCCAGCTTCCGCTGAATGAACGCGATTCCCGCAGGCTGCACATACGTCGTGTACGAGCAGCCGATCTCACCCGAGTTCCGCTCGTACTCATGCGCCTTCACCTCGAAGTACCGCATGTACTGCTGGTACGGGGTGTTCCGCATCGAGCCCTTCGCGATCAGGACGCCCGCGTTGCGGAGATCCCGGAACAGCTTGTTCTGCGAGGTGCCGAGCATCTTCGCCACCGCACCGACCCCGTACTTGCCGGTCGCGTCGATGAAGCTGTCGAACGCTTCGGCCTTCGGGGCGAGCTGCTCGTTCTCCGCCTTGAGCGCGAGACGTTCCATCTCCGCGTTGCGCGCGATCTCGATCAACTCGAGGCGGGTGATGTCCGAGCCGTTCACTGCGGGACGGGTCTCAGCCTCGCGGGTGCGGATCGCGAAGTACGCCTGTGCCGCCGCAACCTCGGGCTTCCGCGGGTCGCCGTTCATCGCGATCAGGTACGCGGCGAATCGGGTCACCTGGTAGTCAGTCCGGGGGCGTCCACCAGTCTTTTCAGGGTTGATCCTGAAAAGGGTCCGAACATTGAAGCCCTGGTTCGCAGCGGCCGTCTTGGCCCGCTCGATCACCGGCTCGAAGTCGCTCCACCGGGGGTAGCCCATCTTCTCCATGAGCCATCGGGTCGACCAGCGGTCCTCGCCACCCTGTGGGCACGGCGTCCGGCCCGCATCGAGTGGCGAGCCACCCTCCGGCAATGCCGGGCTGATATCGTTGTTGTGCACTTGATCTCTCCGATCAGTTGTTGTGATTGCCCCTCGCCCATGCCCGGGCGGGGGGTGATTTGTAGGACGAAGGAGTCCGATGGCGAACCCAGCTGAGTTGCTGCATGCGCAACTGACCGCGTGGAACGCGCCCAGCCAGCCCGCGAACGATGCGCGCCAAATGGGAACCGAATCGGTCACGTGGAGCGCGCACCGACAAGCCGTTCGCCACCTCGAGGCAATCGACGAGTTGCTGAACCTGATGAGCAGCAAGGGGCGGAACGTCACGGTCTACCGCGACGAGTTCTCCAACTGGTGCGCGCACGTATTCGCGTTCGGAAGCGGCTGGGTGGCCGCTGGGAGCGGAGGGATTGACGTCCAGTCGCTTCGTTTTCTGCATGCTCTGAGCGGGCTGCTCGACTACGAGGTGCCCGAGGCCACCCCGGAAGCCCGGCAGTCCGTGCAGGATTTCCTCAGCGCGGCGACGCAGGTGTTGAACAACAGCGGCGCGCCCGCACACCTGCGCATGCACCTCGTCAACGTGATCAACCATGCACAGTGGTGCCTGGACCACTTCGACGCAGCGGGTGACTTCGAGCTCGCCACAGCCCTGGAACGTCTCCTCGGAGCGATTGGTGTCACCGCTGAGTCCGATACGGACCCCGAGTCCGTCGGCCGATGGAAGACTCTCCTGCACACGTTCGTGTACCCGTACGCCACATCGACCCTGGCAGGGCTGTCGAGCGGAACCGCTCTGCTCGCGCTGAAGGGGCTCAGTTAGCTCGGCTTCCAAGCCAAGGCCATCTCCACGATCACGTCCTCGACTAGGCCGTACGCATAGCGCATCGCCTGCGAGTGCTCCGGCCCGAAAACCTCGGTGTCCAGCCGCCACACCTTGCCTTGCGCTTCGAGTAGTGCCAGCGTTGCGGCGTGCCGCTGCTCGCCCGAGAACTGTGCTGGATCCCATGTCACCTCTCACCTCCTCTTGTTGTTCTGGAAGCCCCGCCCTGACCGGCGGGGCTTCTGCTTTCGTCAGGCTGCCGTAGTCCGTTTGACGGACGTAGTCGTAGTGGGCGACTCCTCTCGCACGAACAGCGTCCCCGGGAGGACGCACAGCGCCTCCTCGATGAGCCGGCCCACCTGAGTCGTGCACGTACGTCGATCCCCGTGCACAAGCTGATTGACGAACTGTCGTGACACCCCGGCGTATCGCGCAAGCCGCGCCTGCGAGAACTTCTGCGCGTTCATGTAGTCGACCAACAGCGCCGTGTCGCGAAGCCGCATCCACCTTCCCTTCGATCGCTTCCTGCGGGTGACGTGATTCATGATGCTCCCCTCTCAGCTTGGTTGTCAAGCGCTTCACGACAAGTGTCCATCCCAACCGGACAGATAGTCAAGCAGTTACACCCCTGTGATTCAGCACGTAGCAGGTCAAAGCTGCATTGGACGTGTCGCCAACTGCTTGACACAATGGGCTGCCGAGAGACTAAACCCTTGTTGACACCGCAGGCAGCGCGCCGTAGACACACCACGCCATACCCGAGAAGGTCGTCCACATGCACGAGTACCAACGGTTCGTACAGAGCGAGCTCGACGCCCGCGGCTGGCGGCAGACCGACCTCGTGCGACGTTCAGGGCTGAGTCGTCAGCTGGTGTCCAACATCCTGCGAGACAACCGGGAACACCTCGGGCAGATGCCGGACGCCGCGACGATCACTGGGCTCGCTCGCGGATTCGGCATCCCCGCCGAGACCGTGCGCATCGCGGCTGCTCGATCACTCGCGGACTACAGCGACGACGGAACCGCCCTGACGATCACCCTCAACGAGGTGTCCACGGACGCCTTGCTGAACGAGATCCGGAGGCGAATCAATCATGCTGCTACGTCTACTTCTGTTGCGCCGGCCCCGCCCAAGGGCACCGAGGACCCGCCGAGACAAACCCAGAAGACACCTGGGCAAGTCCGCAACCTAGCGGACCGCCGCCGCAAGCCCCCACCCCTCCCCAACGACGAGCAGTGGGCCGCACGTGACCTCGGCCACGAGCCGGTCGGGCGGAAGATCCGACGCCGCCAGGACGAGGCCGGCGAGCTGCCGGATCCCGACGGCCCGGAGGGTGGCGCGTGAGCAGATGGAACAATCAGGCGAAATCTGTCACACCCCCAGCGAAGAATCAGCAGCAGCAACTAACATCCGCCGTAGCGAGAGGAGAGGGTGTAGATGACCATCGCCAACACGTCGCCGATCTGCACCTTCCCCGAAGTGGCGCGAATCGTCGGCATGAAGGAAGCCACGTTGCGGTCGTGGGCAAAGCCCACTGCCACACGCGCTCCTCTCGTGCACGTCGTGCCGAACGCTCGCCGCGGCTGGCCGACAATCCCTCTGTCTGGCCTCGTGGAGGCGTGGTCGCTAAGCGCCCTACGCAAGATGACCTCGATGCAGAAGATCGCGCCAGCTGTCGAGATGCTCCGCGAACGAACCGGCGACCAGTTCGTCCTGGCCAAGCCGAAGCTGTTCGTCGACGCCGTCGGGCACCTCTACGAACAGGCACCCGACGCGGATGGCGACCTCTTCATCCGAATCGCGGATCAGCAGGTACAGGCCCCGAAGATCTTCGACCGATACCTTCGGGCGGTGGATCTGGACGACCAGGACGTACCCATAAGGTTCAAGGTCGAACTTGGGGAGGACGAAGCCATCCTGTACATCGATCCACGGCTGAATGCAGGCAGGCCCTCGTTCCGGAACGGCGTTCCGGCCTTCGCGGTGCTCGGAGCGGTCGAGGCTGGGGACTCGATACGCAGCGTGGCCGAGGACTTCGATCTCGACGAGCACGACGTGCAGCGGGTGGTCGATGACCGCGACGAACTCATTGCGTTCGCGTGAGCACGTCCTGATCGACAGGTGTGCGAGCCCCAAGCTTGTGGCACCGTTGGGCAGGCTGTACCAGATCAGGACTGCGACCCTGGCTGATGTCTTCGGCAAGGAGTACTCGCAGACGATGCCCGACGTCGAGTGGATCGAGTACTGCGGGCGCAATGGAGTCGTCGCGTTGACAGCCAATCCCGAGATCTGGAAGGTCCCCCACGAGATCGCCTGCGTGCGCGAGTATGGTGCTCGGCTCATCGCTATGAAGGCGACCATGAGTCGGCTCGAATCGGCGATGGTGGTCGGCCAGAACATTCGGCTGATTAAGAGCGTCATCAAGACGCCAGGC
Organism: Tsukamurella serpentis; assembly: GCF_054780975.1. Taxonomy (NCBI): domain Bacteria; kingdom Bacillati; phylum Actinomycetota; class Actinomycetes; order Mycobacteriales; family Tsukamurellaceae; genus Tsukamurella; species Tsukamurella serpentis. The sequence goes on along the minus strand of NZ_BAAGVH010000006.1, from coordinate 41,179 downwards.
CCTGCATTCATTCAGATTACGAGCGGTCCACCCACTCGCCGGCGCCTCGAATGACATCTGTGTAGTTCCTGGTCAGCGCGTTTTCTGTCGGTCCGTACGTGTACAACAGCCGGTATGACGAGAACCACACCGTGGCATCCCTGGCGGGAAGCCCGCGGCCGGAACTGGCTGGAGATCCGGTTCAGCGACCTCGGCAACAGCACCATCGCCGGGTGCATCAACGGCCGCCGAATCCACCTCGCCGACGACCTCACCCAAGCCGAACGCCGATGCACCATCGCGCACGAACTCGTCCACGACGAACGCCGCGTCTACCCGCGCGACCCGGTGCTGCAGGCCCGCGAGGAGACCGCCGTCCACACAATCGCGGCGCGCCGGCTCATCGAACTCGAAGACCTCGTCGACGTCCTCCGCTGGGCGCGGCACGCCACCGAAGTCGCAGACGAACTGTGGGTCGACGTGCCCACACTCCTCACCCGGGTGCGTGCCCTCGACGACGACGAACGAGCCTGGGTGGACGAACGAGTGGAGGACTGGCCGTGCTGACCGACCGTGAGCGCGCGATCCTGGACTTCGAAGCCCAGTGGTGGCAGCAGCGGGGCGCCAAGGAGGACGCCATCACCGACCAGTTCGGGGTCACGCCGGTGCGGTACTACCAGCAGCTCATCCGACTGATCGACCGGCCGGAGGCGCTGGCCTACTCCCCCAGCGTCGTGCTGCGGCTGCGGCGGATCGCCCGGAAGGGATCGCGCTGATGGCCACCATCGAGCCGTACGAGACGAAGGCCGGCCGCCGATACATGGTCCGGTACCGCACACCCGACCGCGCGACCACCAAGAAGCGCGGGTTCACAACGAAACGCGACGCCCAGACGTTCGCAAGCACCGTCGAGGTGCAGAAGCTCACCGGCGACTACGTCGCGCCTGCCCTCGGCCGCATCACCGTCGGCGAGCTCGCGCCGGACTGGCTCGCCGGGAAGAAGGTGTCGATGAAACCCTCCGGGTACCACTCGTACGACACCGCGTGGCGCGTCCACGTCCAACCGAAGTGGGCCGACCGGCCAGTGAACACGATCACCCGCGCCGCAGTCGAGGACTGGATCACCGCGATGCAGGTGGATGAGGTTGATGGCGGCGGGGACGTGGTTCGTGGTGGCGCGGGAGCGGTGGTGGTGCTCCGGGCGCACAGCATCCTCGCAGGGATTCTCGACAGCGCGGTGAAGGCGAACCGGTTGGCGAAGAACCCGGCGCGCGGCGTCGAGAACCTCCCGCGGAAGCCGCAGCGACCGCGGACGTACCTCACGCACGAGCAGGTGCGCGACCTCGCCACCAAGGCGGGCACACGAGAGGTGCTGGTGTACATGCTCGCGTACACGGGGCTGCGATGGGGCGAGGCGACCGCGGTGCGCGTGAAGCACCTGGACTTCGATCGCCGCCGGATCGCAGTCGTCGAGAACGCGGTACTCGTCAAGCGCTCCGTGGTGGTCGGCACGCCGAAGGCGCACGAGTCCCGCACGGTCGGCCTGCCCGCGTTCTTGGCCGTGATGCTCGCCGAGCACGTGGAGGGCCGAGACGGGGACGAGTTGGTTTTCCCGGGCGCGGACGGGGGGCATCAGAAGCTGCCGGAGAACGGCACAGGATGGCTGGAGCAGGCCGTGAAGCGGTCCGGGGTTCCGAGGGTCACCGCGCACGATCTGCGGCACACGGCGGCGTCCCTGGCGGTGCAGGCCGGCGCGCACGTGAAAGCGGTTCAGGCGATGATGGGGCACAAGTCGGCCGCGATGACGCTGGATGTGTACAGCGACCTGTTCGACGAGGACTTGGATGTGGTGGCGGCGGCGATGGACACCGCCCGTGGGCACATTTTGGGCACACTTCCCGCCGAACAGCGGTGATAGCCAGTGACCGACTGTGACCATATCGCGAGGTCAGGGGCTATTCCAGCCCCTTGACCAGGGGTCGGGAAAGAGTTCAAGTCTCCCCGGGCGCACCCACCAACGGTGATCCTCGACCGCGCCGCGCAGACCCGACCTCGGCCCACCGCTGATCGCCGTCCGATCAGGAGATCGGGATCTCCTTGATCTTGGAGTCCGGCTTCCCGGCGGTCTTGCAGAACAGAATCGCCTGTTGCTGCAGCCCGCCGACGACGATCGACGACGGTTCCTCTCCGTGCTTGTCCTTGTACAGCTTGGTCACCTGCTCGCGCTGGTCGGCGTCGGACATCTTCTGGTAGTTCTCACAGGTGGTGTCGGCGCCCTGCTTCGAACAACCGGCCAGGACCAGTGCGGCGACGGTCAGGACGACCGCTCCGAGGCGGATGCCGATCTTGCTCTCAGTCATGGGTCTCTTCTCTGCTCTGGTCGACTCTGAACGAACATCGGACAGCGATGACACTAGCCCGGCGACGATCAGTCGACGCACGGAATCCCGCCACCGCGCAAGGTCGTCCCGGCATCGGGAACCGGCCCGGCCGGGCGCACCGGCACCGTCTGCCCGGTCGGCGGCACAGTGGTCGTCGCGGGTTGCCGCGGTGCGGTGAAGCCCACCTGATTCGGCGCGATCGCGGCCCCCGCCGCAGTGCCCGGCACCGGCGTCGAGTCATCGGGTGTGGATCCGTCCGGTTCGGGAACCGACTGCCCGAAGGCCTTCTGCACCTGGGTGCGAACGGCCTTGGGGTCGATGATGTTGACCGCCTGGCCGTCGATCATGTCGTAGCCCAGCACCGGCAGGGTGGTGAAGGTCAGGTCGGTGCCCGCGATCCGTCCGGCCTGCTTGGCGAACTGCTGCAGATCCCAGCCGTCCGAGACCACCACGTCCTGTTGCGCCACCGAGATCAGCGACTGCATCTTCCGCATGTCTGCGAGCACGCCCTGCTTCTGCAGCGCGTTCATGACACCTGCGATGAACGCCTGCTGGCGGTGCGTACGGTCGAGGTCACCGTCGGCGAGACCGTGCCGTTGCCGCACGAAGGCCAGCGATTGTGCGGCGTTGAGCTTCTGCCGGCCGGCCGGGAATGCAGCCCCGGAATAGCTGTCGCGCACAGGATTGTTCAGGCACACCTCGACTCCGCCGAGGGTCTTCGCCAGGTCGTAGAAGCCCACCAGGCTCACCTCCGCGAAATGATCGATCGGCACACCCACGAGCCGTTCGACGGTGGCGAGGGTCGCCGCCCGCGCGGACTCGCGGCTGCGGCGCTCGATCTCCCGGCGGTCCGAAACCCCTTCGGCGGCGAGTCGATCCTCGACCTCGGCCTTGCGCAAGCCGTAGGCCTCCTTGATCTTCGCCTTGGTGCGGGTCTGCACGCCTTCGAGCCGGACGTAGTCGTCACGGGGGATGGAGAACGCGGTCACGCTCCTACCGTCCGCCGGCACGTGCATCAGGATCAGCGTGTTGGTGTTGTATCCGCCGTTGTCGCTGGTGCCGGCGTGCAATTGGCTGAGCACATCCGCGGGCAGCGGATCACCGTTCTGGTCGCGACGGGTGTCCAGGCCCATCAGCAGGATGTTGCGGGCGCCACCGGTGGACTTCGCCACCTTGGCCTCGGCGAGCGCACCGGAGACGTTGAATCCGCCGATCACGAGATTGCTGCTCCACCACAGCGTTCCGCTGAGCGCGAGAACCACAGCAGACAGCATCGCGAGGGCCACGCGGCCCCCACGCAACCCGGACGGTCTGCGGTTCACGCGGAGAGGCTACCGCGTAGAACCTCCCTATTCGGGGATGCGCGCCGCGAGTGCGCGCAGCGGTTCGACCAGCTGGGCCAGGGCCCGCGCGCGGTGGCTCACGGCGTTCTTCTCCTCCGGGGTCAGTTGCGCCGCGGTCCGTTCCGAGCCTTCCGGCACGAACACCGGGTCGTAGCCGAATCCGCCGTCGCCGTGCATCCCGCGCACGATCGTGCCGCGCCAGGTGCCGCGCACCGTCGTCCGATCCGATTCCTCCGGCCCGATCACCAGAGCGCAGGCGGAGACGAACTCGGCACCGCGGCGCTGATCAGGGACGTCGGCGAGCTGGGCGAGCAGCAGCGCGGTGTTGGCCGCGTCGTCACCGTGCCGGCCGGACCAGCGCGCGGACAGCACGCCGGGCATACCGTTGAGCGCATCCACGCAGATCCCGGAATCGTCGGCCAGGCACGGCAGCGAGGTCTCGCGGTAGCCCTGCCGGGCCTTGATCAGCGCGTTGCCCTCGAACGACGGCGCATCCTCGGGAAGCTCGTCGAAGGGCGCGACCTCGTCGAGCCCCACCACTTCGAGGCCGACGATGCCCGCGTCGGCGACCACCTGCCGCAGCTCGCGGAGCTTCTTGGCATTGCGTGAGGCCAGCAGCAGGCGCCCGCCGGTCACTGGCCGAACTTCTTCTTCGGCTCGCCCTCGGTCTCCGGCAACGCGCCCGGGTACGGTGCGGCGAGCGCCTCCCGCTGGACCGCGAACAGCTTCTCGGTACCCGCGATCGCCGAATCGAGCATCCAGTCCAGGGTGGTGCGCGCGAAGGTCGCGCCCTCACCGGTTCCCTGGACCTCCACCAACGTGCCGGTGTCGGTGGCCACGACGTTCATGTCCACCTCGGCGCGGGAGTCCTCCTCGTAGGGCAGGTCCAGGCGGACCCGGCCGTCCACGACGCCCACTGATACGGCGGCGATCGCGCACGAGATGGGCTGCGGGTCGGTCAGTTTCCCGGCGGCACCGAGGTAGGTGACCGCGTCGCAGAGTGCCACGTAGGCACCGGTGATCGAGGCGGTGCGGGTGCCGCCGTCCGCTTGCAGCACATCGCAATCGATCGCGATGGTGTTCTCACCGAGCGCGGCGAGGTCTATGCACGCCCGGAGGGAACGGCCGATCAACCGGGAGATCTCGTGGGTGCGGCCTCCGACCTTGCCCTTGGTGGATTCACGCCGGCTGCGCTCGTGGGTGGCGCCGGGCAGCATCGCGTACTCGGCGGTCAACCATCCCTGGCCGGAACCTCGGCGCCAGCCGGGGACTCCCAGTTCGACGCTCGCGGTGCACAGCACCTTGGTCTCACCGAATTCCACCAGCACCGATCCCGCGGGATTACGGGTGAATCCCCGGGTGATGGTCACGGGGCGGAGTTCGTCGTCGGCCCTGCCGTCTGCGCGTCTGCTCACCCGCTCAGCCTATCGTCTCGCGCTGGTCCGGCACGGGGAGAGCGACCGAGTCCGCCGGTGCGTCAGAGCTCGAAGACGTCACCGCCGCTGACGGCGTCCACCGGGCCGTGGTACACCGAGCGCGCCTCGGCGATCACCGCCTCACGGGACGTCCAGGGCGGGATGTGGGTGAGCAGCAGCCTTCCGACACCGGCCGCAGCCGCGGCCTCCCCCGCCTCCAGGCCGGACAGGTGCACGCCGACCGGGCGGTTGCCCGGGTCATGGGTCCAACTGGCCTCGGCGAGCAGAACGTCGGCGCCGCGGGCGAGTTCGACCAGGTTCTCGCACACACCGGTGTCTCCGGTGTAGGCGAGCACCGCACCGCTCGGACCGGTGATCCGCAGCCCCATCGACTCCGGCGGGTGGAACATGCGTAGCGGGCGCACTGCCAGAGCGCCGACGGTGTGGTCCTCGTTCTCCCGCCAGGCGCTGAAATCGAAGGTGTCGGAGATGTCGTCGAGCATCGTCGCCGATTCCGCGGAGGCGCGGCCGATCCGCTCCGGGGTGTCCGACGGGCCGAGCAGCCGCTGCCGCCCCTGCGCCGGAACCGGGTGGTAGCGACGCCACACCAGCAGCGAGGGCAGGTCCAGGCAGTGGTCGGCGTGCAGATGTGAGAGCAACACGGTGACGGTGTTCGGATCGACGCGTTGCTGCAGCTCACCGAGGACACCGGGGCCGAAGTCCACCACCACCGGATCCTGGCCGTCCACCTCCAGCAGGTACCCGGAGCAGGCCGACTGGGGACCGCCGACGCTACCGGAACACCCGAGGATGGTGAGACGCATGCCGCTCATGCTGCCAGATCCGCGATCGTCATGAGGCGATCGCGCCGACCTGACGCGAGTCGCGGGCGGCGCCGCCGGTCCGCGAACGCCGGCCGAGCAGCACCGCAGCCAGGATTCCGCCGACCGCGCCCCACAGATGCGCCTGCCAGGAAACCCCCGGCTGACCTGGCAGTACGCCCCACAACATGCCGCCGTAGAGCAGCATCAGAGCAAGTCCGACGGTCAGATCGAGCGGTTTGCGGGTGAACAGGCCACGCACAGCGAGGTAGGTCATCCAGCCGAACAGCACCCCGGACAGACCCACCACCACGGTTCCGGTGCCGCCGGTGAACCACACACCGACGCCGGAGACCAGCCAGATCACCGCGGTCGCGAAGGCGAACCGCCACACCCCGGCGACGAGTCCGACGAAGCCGAGGATCAGAGCGGGCACACTGTTGGCGGCCAGGTGACCCCACCCCCCGTGCAGCAGCGGGGCGAGCGCGACCCCGCGGACGGCTTCCGGACCGCGCGGGTGGATGCCCCACTGGTCGAGTGCATTGCCCATCGCGGTGTCGATGCCCTCCAGCAACCACAGGCCGGCGACGAAGACACCGATGGCGATCATCGAACGCACCACCGCGCGACCGGCGCTGCGCGAACGCGTCCCGGTCCGGGCATCGTCGTTGCCGGGGAACGTCATGGTGACCTCCTCAAGCGGGCGACCCGCGTACCGGATGAGGTTCAGGCCCACAACTGGCCCTCCAGGGCCTCCTCCGCATCTTCCAACGTACCGTCGTACGCACCGGTCGACAGGTACTTCCATCCCGCATCGGCGACCACGAAGGCCACGTCGGCCCGTTCCCCCGCGTCCAGGGCCCTGTTCGCGACGCCCAGCGCAGCGTGCAGCACTCCACCGGTGGAGACCCCGGCGAAGATCCCCTCCTCGTCGATCAGCTGCCGCATGCGGCGCAGCGCGTCGTACGCGCCGACGGAGAACCGCCGGGTGAGCTGAGATTCGTCGTACAGCTCGGGGACGAAACCCTCGTCGAGGTTCCGCAGCCCGTAGACGAGTTCTCCGTAGCGCGGCTCGGCGGCCACGATCTGCACGCCGGGGACCTTCTCCCGCAGGTACCGGCCGGTGCCCATGAGGGTTCCGGTGGTTCCCAGGCCCGCCACGAAGTGCGAGATCTCCGGAAGGTCCGCCAGTAGCTCGGGTCCGGTACCCCGGTAGTGGGCGCGGGCGTTGGCCGGGTTGCCGTACTGGTAGAGCATCACCCAGTCGGGGTGTTCGGCGGCGAGTTCCTTGGCCCGGGCCACGGCGCGGTTCGAGCCGCCCTCGGCGGGTGAGCCGATGACCCGCGCGCCGTACATGGTGAGCAGTTGTCGTCGCTCGGCCGAGGTGTTCTCGGGCATCACGCACACCAGCCGGTAGCCCTTGAGTTTGGCGGCCATCGCCAGACTGATCCCGGTGTTGCCGGAGGTGGGTTCGAGGATCGTGTCGCCGGGGCGCAGCCGCCCCTCTCGTTCGGCCTGCTCGATCATCGCCAGCGCCGGGCGGTCCTTGATGGACCCGGTGGGATTCCGGTCCTCGAGTTTCGCCCACAGTCGCACATGCGGCAGTGGGCGGCCGTCCGGGCCGGGTAGGTCGCCGGACCAGCGCGGCGACAGCCGGGGCAGCCCGACCAGCGGAGTCCCGCCCAGCGAGTCGAGCAGCGAGTCGAACCTCATCCGCCGGCCACTGCGGGCAGAACGGTGACGGTGCCACCGTCGGAGATCGGGGTGTCCAGGCCGCCGGTGAACCGCACGTCCTCGTCGTCGACGTAGACGTTGACGAAGCGGTGCAGAGCGCCGTCGGCGATCAGGCGGTCCTTGAGCCCGGCGTGACGGGTCTCCAGGTCGTCGATGACGGCGGCGAGCGTGGCACCGTCGGCGGGCACCCGCTTCTGGTCCCCGGTGAGTGGGCGCAGGATGGTGGGGATGGACACGGTGACGGACATCAGACCTCCAGGATGTGAACGGGCTCTTCGGTGATCACGGAATCGACGATGCGGAAACTGCGGACCTCGGCGTCGGCGCCGAGCTCCTCGCGGGTCGAGATCAGCACGTAGTGGGCGCCGGGCTCGGATGCGAACGCGACATCGGTGCGTGACGGATACGCCTCGGTGGCGGTGTGCGAGTGGTAGATGACCACGGGCTCCTCGCCGGCCTCCTCCATCGCCCGCCAGACCCGTAGCTGTTCACCGGAGTCGAATCGGTAGAAGGTCGGCGAGCGCTCGGCGTTGAGCATCTGGATCAGCCGCTCCGGGCGGTCGGTGCCCTCGGGGCCGGCGATCACACCGCAGGCCTCATCGGGGTGGTCCCGGCGCGCATGCGCGATGATCTGCTCCACCAGCGCGCGGCGGATCCTCAGGCCCGTGGGGCCGGGGCCGCCGGACGGGCCGGACGTCTCGGTCTCGTCGGTCACGGTTCGAACAACCCGGTCGCGGCGCCGGGTATTCCGGCTACTGATCCACCTGGTGGTCGAGCATCACCGAGACCAGCACGTCGAGCAGTGCCGACAGCCAGTGGTAGACGTCGACGTGTCCGGCTCGCGCCGGATCGGCCGATGCGGGCCCGTCCGGTAGGTCGGCGGTGATGCCGAGCAGTGTGCCGAGCGCCAGCCGCAGGTCGTTGATGCAGGTCAGCCAGTCCTGCGCCTCGTCCGGGGTGAGGCTGACAGTTCCGGCCCGTTCGGGCAGGGTGGCCAGGACCGTCTGCGCGGCGGTGCGCTTGGCGTCGATCACCTCGGGCTCGTTGAGCGAGCGCAACGCACCGTTGAGGTCCCGGGCGTGTTCTCCGACGGGCACCTCGACGGCGCCGGGGGCGTTCGCGTCGGGGCGGTAGAAGTCCGGCAGTAGTCGCCGCAACACCGTCTCAGCCGGCGGCTCGCTGTGCCCGGTCCGCAGTCCGGTCAGTTCGGCGAGTTCGTCGTGCGGTGCGGAATCCTCCCGCTCGTCGAACAACTCGACCAGCGACCCGACCAGGGATCGCACCAGCCCCACTTCCTCGGGGTCCATCTTCGAGACGAACCGGATCTCTCCGCGTCCACCTCGCTTGATCTGCCAGTTCCGCACTCAGTCGTCTCGCTGCATCGTCGCCCAGAGTCCGGCTGCGTGCAGCTTGCGGACGTCTCCTTCGACCTTGTCACGGTCTCCGGTGGAGACCACCGCCTTGCCCTCGGTGTGTACCTGCATCATCAGTTCCTTCGCCTTGGCGGTGCTGAAACCGAAGATCTTGCGCAGAACGAAGGTCACGTACGACATCAGGTTCACCGGATCGTCCCAGACGATGGTGACCCAGGGTTTGTCGATCGCCTCTTCGGACTTGCGCTCGAGGACCGCGGACGAGCCGGGCAGCGCGCCTGCGCCCGGTGCCCCTGCGCTGCTCTCGGTCATGGTTCTAGGGTACCCAGTGTGACGGTGGATGACAGAGCCAGTTCCGCACTCCTGACGGATCAGTACGAGCTGACCATGCTCGCGGCCGCCCTCAAGGACGGCACGGCGCACCGCGCGTGCGTCTTCGAGGTCTTCGCGCGCCGGCTTCCCGAGGGCAGGCGGTACGGCGTCGTCGCTGGTACCGCTCGTATTCTCGACGAACTCCGCCGTTTCCGGTTCGGCCCGCAGGAGTTGGCAATCGCCGAGCGCTTCCTCGACGCCGAGACCGTGGCCTGGCTGCGTGACTACCGGTTCACCGGTGAGATCGACGGCTACCGCGAGGGTGAGCTGTACTTCCCCGGGTCCCCCGTCCTGACGGTGCGGGCGAGTTTCGCCGAGGGGGTGATCCTGGAGACGCTGATCCTGTCGATCCTCAACCATGACAGCGCGATCGCGTCGGCCGCCGCACGTATGGTCTCCGCGGCCGCGGGCCGGCCACTGATCGAGATGGGTTCGCGGCGGACCCACGAGCGGGCCGCGGTGTCGGCCGCCCGTGCCGCCTACCTGGCGGGTTTCACCACCACCTCGAACATGGAGGCGGCCCGGACCTACGGCGTACCGTCGGGCGGTACCGCGGCGCACGCCTTCACCCTGCTGCACACCGGCCCGGACGGCCCCGACGAGGAGGCCGCGTTCGCGGCGCAGGTCGCGGCGCAGGGGCCCGGCACCACTCTGCTGGTGGACACCTACGACATCACCGAGGGGGTCAACCGCGCGGTGCGTGCGGCGGGGCCGGAGCTGGGCGGGGTCCGGATCGACTCGGGCGACCTGGGCATCATCACCCGTCAGGTACGGGCTCAGCTCGACGGACTGGGCGCCGAGCGGACCAAGATCGTGGTCTCCGGCGATCTGGACGAGTACGCGATCGGTGCGCTCCGCGCAGAGCCGATCGACGTCTACGGCGTCGGCACGTCCCTGGTGACCGGGTCGGGCGCCCCCACCGCGGGCATGGTCTACAAGCTGGTCGAGGTCGACGGCCGGCCGGTCGCCAAGCGCAGCTCGCACAAGGAGACCCACGGCGGCGAGAAGCGAGCGGTCCGACTCGCCCGTTCCACCGGCACGATCGTCGAGGAGGTGCTGCTGCGTCCCGGCGACATCCCGGCGGTCCCGTCGCATCTGACCGCGATCGAACTGCAGATCCCCCTGGTCCGGGGCGGCGAGCAGGTGCCGGACCTGCCCTCCCTGGAGGATGCGCGCACTCACCTGCGCGAGGCTCTGGTGACCCTGCCGTGGGAGGGCCTGGGCCTGTCGAACGGCGAACCCGCGATCTCCACCCGCTTCCAAGCCCCTCCCGCCGAACGCCCCTGAGGAGAACCGGATGAGCACCGCACTGATCGTCGTGGACGTGCAGAACGACTTCTGCGAGGGCGGCTCGCTGGCCGTGGACGGCGGCGCGCGGGTGGCGCGGGCCATCGGCCGGGATCTGTTCGGCAGGTACTCGACGGTGGTCGCGACCCGGGACTGGCACATCGATCCGGGTTCACACTTCTCGCCGACGCCGGACTTCGTCAACACCTGGCCGCCGCACTGCCGCGCCAGGTCCGACGGTGCTCGGTTCCACCCGGATCTGCGCCTACCGGACGGCGTGCCGGTGTTCAGCAAGGGCGCGTACTCGGCGGCGTACTCCGGATTCGAGGGACACGATGCCGACGGCGCCTCGCTGGCGGAATGGCTCACCGCGCACGGGATCTCGACGGTGGACGTGGCGGGTATCGCCACCGACTACTGCGTGCGCGCCACTGCGCTCGACGCTCGCGCCGCGGGCCTGACGGTGCGCGTTCTCACCGATTACGCAGCGGGGGTGGCCGAGGCCTCGACCCACGCGACCCTGGCGGAGTTCGCCGCAGCCGGGATCACCGTCGCCTGAGCTCGGTCAGCCGGGCTGCCGGGCGATCAACGCCGCCAGTTCGGCGCACAGCGCGTCGGGGTACTGCATCGGGAGGGAATGGGTGCCGTCCGGCCAGACGCGGACCGTCGCGCCGGGCAGGGTGCGGGCCCTGCGAGCGGCCGCCGCGGTGTCGGTGACCGCGCTGCCTGCGCCGAGCCCGACGAAGACCGGCATCGCCAGCCGGGCGAGCGCCTCGGCACCGGGCAGTTCGGGTGTCGGGAGCTGCGCCCGATATCCGACGGCGCCGGCGTCGATCCGGGTTCGTCGCCCCATCTCGCACCCCTTCCGATGCAATGCACTCGCATTGTATCAATGTGCCGATGCGGCTGCATTGCTATGGTGGCCCCGATGCCGAAGCAGGTGGATCACGCAGCGCGCCGGGCGGCGATCGACCGGGCGGTGTGGGAGATCATCGCCGAACGCGGCATCGCGGCGGTCACCTTGCGCAGCATCGCCGCACAGGCGGAGATCTCCATGGGGCGCGTCCAGCACTACTTCCCCACCCGCGAAACCATCATCCGCCACGCCCTCACGTCCTACCTCGCGCTCGCCGAGCAGACGCATCCCGATCCCGGACGACCTCGACGAAGCCCTCCTGATGCTGCTCACGCACGCGATCGGAACCGATGGCACGCAGCGGCCGGGAGCCAAGGTCTGGTACGCCTTCCTCGCCGAAGCGGTCACCGACGCCGGCCTGCGGGCGATCGTCGACGAGGCGCTGCGCGGCACCGAAGATCTCGCCACCGACCTCCTTCACGGAGACCGCGACCGCGCACGAACACTGCTGGCCGCCGCGGACGGTCTCGCCTACCGCGTTCTGATCGGCGTCACCACCGCGGACGAGGCCAGGGCGGCGATCTGCGCGCTCGCCGGGATCAGCCCCGGATCCGATTGAGATAGTTGTAGACGGTGAACCGGGTGACGCCGAGGACTTCAGCCACCGTCTCCGCCGACTTGCGGTAGGTGAAGGCGCCACGCTCCTCCAGTATCCGCACCGCGCGCTGTTTCCCGGCACGATCGAGGCCGTCGAGCGGTGCCCCGAACTCCGCAGCCAGGCTCGCGAGCAGGGCGCCGAGGTCTCCGGCCGGCGAGGCGCTCGCCGGCAGGCGAACCGCTGCGACGGCGCCCCCGTCCCAGACCAGCGGCACGTCACCGTCGGCGATCCGGTCGATCGGCACGATCTGACCACCGACCCGCTCGACCAACTCCGCGACCGCTCCGACCAGCGGATGCTCGGATTCAATCATCGGCCCGGTCCACCTGCACAGTGACCCGCGCCGCGCCGGCGGCGAAGGCTTCGGCGAGCGCCGACCTCAGAACTCGAAGGACCGCGTCGGCGTCGCCGCTGACCGAGGTGCCGAACGGCCCGAAGTCGTGGTCGAGCCCGAAGGCCCGGATGGCGGCCACCGCGCGCTCGGCGTGCGAGGGCACCTCCCCCTCCCCGCGGAAAGGTTCGCTGGTGAACTCCGCACTCAATCGCATGGCCGAATGGTAGCCCCGGAGCTGATTTCAACAAACTGTTGACGTGATGGAGATCACATGCCATTCTTCGATCATCGGAACACCGCTTCCGCATTACGAAAGAAGAACTCCGACCTCGAATCAGCCCGATCCCCACCCCACACACGAAAGAAGCTGGTCAGAATGGCAGTCCACCTGGGTCCCAACCAGTACGGCAAGGCCGAGAACCGCGTCGTCCGCGTGTACCGCGACACAGCGCGCCATCACCTCCGCGACCTGAACGTGTCATCGGCTCTCCGCGGCGACTTCCGGGACGCGCACATCAGCGGCGACCAGGGCGCGGTCCTGCCCACCGACACCCAGAAGAACACCGCCTTCGCCTTCGCCAAAGAACAGGGCGTGGGAGCGATCGAGGAGTACGCGCTGACCCTGGGCGGACACTTCATCGACTCCACGCCCCGGGCCGACGGTGCCCGCATCGAAGTGCACGAGTACCCGTGGGATCGGATCGAGGTCGACGGTGCGGGCCACGATCACTCCTTCGTCCGGGCCGGCGGCGGCGTGCGGTCGACCGTCGTCAACATCGACGGCCGCGGCCCCGACCGCACGGCACACGTCGTCTCGGGCATCCACGACTTGACCCTGCTCAAGACCACCGGCTCGGAGTTCCACGGCTTCCTCAAGGACAAGTACACGACACTGCAGGAGACCGACGATCGCATTCTGGCGACCTCGCTGGTCACCAAGTGGCGGTACGAACACACCGATGTGGACTGGGACGCCTCCTTCGCCTCGATCCGCGCGCTCCTGCTGGAACGGTTCGCACAGATCCACAGCAAGGCTCTCCAGCAGACGCTCTACGGTATGGGCGAGAGCGTGCTCGAGCAGCACCCCGAGGTGTCCGAGATCAAGTTCTCGGCGCCCAACAAGCACCACTTCCTGGTCGATCTGTCGCCGTTCGGCGTCGACAATCCAGGTGAGGTTTTCATCGCGGCAGACCGCCCCTACGGCCTGATCGAGGCCAGCGTGGTGCGCGACGACGCCTCCGACCCCGGCTCCGCCTGGCACGGCGTACCCGGATTCTGCTGACCGGGGCACCACGATGACCTCAGCAACGATCGCGCGCCCGGAGGACGAGAGGCTCCCCTTCGGCAAGCTCCTGCTCTACGGGACGCAGCACATCCTCACCATGTACGGCGGCGTCATCGCACCACCACTGGTCGTGGGCACCGCGGCCGGGCTGTCCGCCTCCGACGTCGGCCTGCTGGTCACGGCGGGACTGTTCCTCAGCGGTCTGGCCACCGTCCTGCAGACGATCGGCATCGGCCCTTTCGGCGCCCGTCTACCGATCGTGCAGGGACTATCCTTCGCCAGCGTCTCGACGATGGTGGCGATCGCCGACGAAGGCGGCGTGCGACCGATCTTCGGGGCGATCATCGTCGCCGGGCTGATCGGTCTGGCGCTGAGTTCGGTGTTCGCCGGACTGGTGCGGTTCTTCCCGCCCGTGGTCACCGGCACCATCATCACGGTGATCGGCCTGTCCCTGTTCCCGGTGACCTTCACCTGGGCTCAAGGCGGCGCCGGCGCAGCAGGTTTCGGGTCGATGGCCAATATCGGGCTGGCCGCACTGACGGTGCTGATCATCCTGGCGATCAGCCGGGTCTTCCAGGGCGCGATCTCCCGGCTGTCGATTCTGCTGGGCATCGTGATCGGCACCGCGGTGGCCGCCCTGCTCGGTGACGTCGACTTCTCCAAGGTCGGCAGCGGCCCCGTCTTCGCCCTGCCACCGGTCCTGCACTTCGGGTCGCCGACCTTCCAGATCGGCGCGATCATCTCCATGACCATCGTGATCCTGGTGATCATGACCGAGACCACCGCAGACATCCTGGCGATCGGCGAGATCGTCGGCACCCCGGTCGACCGCAAGCGGGTCGCCGACGGGTTGCGCGCGGATATGGCCTCGACCACCGTGGCCCCCTTGTTCGGGGCGTTTCCCTGTACCGCCTTCGCGCAGAACGTCGGACTGGTGGCACTGACCGGGATCAAGAGCCGATACGTGGTCGCCGTCGGCGGCGGCATCCTGGCGCTGCTGGGCCTGCTCCCGGTGGTCGGCCGGGTGGTCGCCGCGATCCCGTATCCGGTCCTCGGCGGGGCCGGTCTGGTGCTCTTCGGATCGGTCGCCGCGAGCGGGATCAAGACCCTGTCCCGGGTGGACTACGAGGGGAACCTGAACATGGTGATCGTGGCGGTCGCCTTGGGCATGGGCATGATTCCGGTGGCCGCCCCGACGTTCTGGGACGCGTTCCCGACTTCGGTGAGCACTGTCATGCATTCCGGGATCAGCGCGGCAGCAGTGGTGGCGGTGGCCCTCAACCTTGTCTTCAACGAGATCAGGGCCGGTAATCGGCCGGACGTCTCGGTCGTGGCAGCCGCACGCGACGAGCGGGGTAATCGGCCCCCCGGCTGAACCACCGACGAGCCGGCCCGACGGTGTCGGCTGGAGATCGGGATGTGCTGCGCACCTCCCGATCTCCGTCGTGTCCACTCGATCGCCCTCACCCCGCTGGCCGCCCCCAGCCGATCCTCGTAAGACCTTGACGTGATGGGCATCACATGCAACTATTCCATTGGGCGGAACATTTTCTTTCGATATACGGAAGCGTCCTGGTCTCAATGTCGCGCTCAGGACTCCTGCGTCCCACTCCGGCGCCTGCGCCCGGTCCCGGCTCCGTGCGGCCGGCTGCCCACTGATCCTCTGCACCTCCCTCCGGTCTGACGAAGGAGTCCTGATGAACGCGAACACCACCTTCACCTACACCGTCAACTGCTCGATCCTGCTGGCCGATCTTCCGGTCCTCGACCGGCCCCGCGCAGCCCGGAGCGCAGGCTTCGATGCCGTCGAATTCTGGTGGCCCTTCCCCACATCCACTCCGAGCGACCGGCAGGTCGACGCCTTCGTCACCGCGATCGACGACGCCGGGGTCCGGCTCACCGGGCTGAACTTCGCCGCCGGGGACATGCCCGGCGGCGACCGTGGCATCCTCTCCGACCCCGCCCGCGCGGCGGAGTTCCGCGACAACATCGCGATCACCATCGGCATCGGCCAGCGATTGGGCACACCGGCCTTCAACGCCCTGTACGGCAACCGGATCGACGGTATGCACCCCGGGGCCCAGGACGACGTCGCCGATGAGAACCTGGCGGCAGCGGCCCGCGCCGCCGCAGCCATCGACGCTGTGGTGCTGATCGAACCGGTCAGCGGCGCCCCGCGCTACCCGCTCAAGACCGCGGCGGACGCGATCGCCGTGATCGACCGGGTGCACGCCACCGGGGCACCCGATCACCTGCGTCTCCTCGCCGACCTCTACCACCTGCAGGTCAACGGTGACGACCTGACCGCGGTGATCGACACCCATGCCCGCCGGATCGGCCACGTCCAGATCGCGGACGCGCCCGGGCGAGGCGAGCCCGGCACCGGCGCACTCGACCTCGAGAATCATCTCCGGCACCTGCTGCAGGTGGGATACGCCGGCCCGATCGGACTGGAGTACAAGCAGACCCACGCCGATCCGTTCGCCTGGCTCCCCCGCGCACAACGCGCTGCGGGCTCGGCCCGTGGTCTCTCCGCGTCCTGAACTCGACCCACCAAGGAGTCTGACATGACCAACATCGCATTCATCGGACTCGGCATCATGGGCAGCCCCATGGCCGTGCACCTCGCCGAGGCCGGACACACCGTCACCGGATTCAACCGCTCCCCACAACGCACCGCGCCACTGATCGACGCCGGCGGAACGGGGGCGTCCTCCATCGCCGAAGCCGTCGCGGACGCCGAGATCATCGCCCTGATGGTCCCGGACTCCCCCGACGTCGAGACCGTCCTGGCCGGGGAGGGCGGGGTCTTCGACAACGCCCCCGACGGCGCCCTGATCATCGACTTCTCCAGTATCCGGCCCGACGTGGCCCGCTCGCTCGCCGAACAGGCCGGCACCCGGGGCTTCCGGATGCTCGACGCGCCGGTCTCCGGGGGTGAGGCCGGAGCCGTGAACGCGACGCTCTCGATCATGGTCGGGGGCTCACCGGACGACTTCGACACCGCCCGCCCGGTCCTCGACGTGGTGGGCAGGACCGTCGTGCACGTCGGCCCCAACGGGTCGGGCCAGACCGTGAAAGCCGCCAACCAGCTGATCGTGGCCGGCACCCTCGAACTGCTCGCCGAGGCGATCGTCTTCCTCGAGGCCTACGAGGTGGACACCGCCGCCGCGGTCGAGGTCCTCGGCGGCGGACTCGCCGGGTCGGCGGTGCTGAATCAGAAGGCACGGAGGATGCTCGACCGCGAATTCGAACCCGGGTTCCGGATCGAGTTGCACCACAAAGATCTCGGCATCGTCACTGCCGCCGCTCGGGAGGCCGGTGTGGTCACTCCGGTGGGCGCACTGGTCGCACAGCTCATGGCCTCGGCCCGCGTCAACGGGGACGCCGGTCTCGACCACAGCGCACTGCTGCGCGGCGTCGAGCGGCTCTCCGGCCGCGCCGGGTGAACCCGCCAGATCTCAGCTCCAGCCCCAGTACCAGTCCCCGACAGGAGAACCGACATGGCTCGTATGCGCGCCGCCGAAGCAGCGGCCAGGATCCTCGAACTCGAAGGCGCCACCCAGGCGTTCGGCGTACCCGGTGCGGCGATCAACCCGTTCTATGCGGCGCTACGCGCCCACGGCGGGATCGGCCATGTACTGGCCCGGCACGTCGAGGGCGCCTCCCACATGGCCGAGGGGTACACCCGGGCGAGGGCCGGGAACATCGGTGTGTGCATCGGTACCTCCGGACCGGCGGGCACCGACATGATCACCGGCCTGTACTCGGCGATGGCCGATTCGATCCCGATCCTGGCGATCACCGGCCAAGCGCCGGTGGCGCGCCTGCACAAGGAGGATTTCCAGGCGGTCGACATCGCCTCGATCGCCGCCCCGGTCACCAAGATGGCCGTCACCGTGCTCGAACCCGCTCAGGTTCCCGGGGTGTTCGCGCAGGCCTTCCACCTGATGCGCTCGGGGCGGCCCGGTCCGGTACTGATCGACCTGCCGATCGACGTACAACTCGCCGAGATCGACTTCGACCCCGAGACCTACGCCCCCTTGCCGGTGCACAAGCCCGCCGCCACCCGCGCACAGGCCGAGAAGGCTCTGGACATGCTCACGGCCGCGCACCGCCCGTTGATCGTGGCCGGTGGCGGCATCGTCAACGCCGACGCCGCGGAGCAGTTGGTGCAGCTGGCCGAGCTGCTGAACGTACCGGTGATCCCCACGTTGATGGGGTGGGGAACCATCGCCGACGATCACCCTCTGGCGGCGGGGATGGTGGGCCTGCAGACCGCGCACCGGTACGGAAACGCCACCCTGCTGGCCTCGGACTTCGTCCTGGGAATCGGCAACCGGTGGGCGAACCGTCATACCGGCGGATTGGACACCTACCGCGCGGGGCGCAGATTCGTCCACATCGACATCGATCCCACGCAGATCGGACGGGTCTTCGCTCCGGACTACAGCATCGTCTCCGATGCCGGCGCAGCACTCGACCTCCTGGTGACGGTAGCCCGCGAACGCCGCTCCGCCGGAACCCTCCCGGACCGCACCGCATGGGTCGGCGAGTGTGCCGAGCGGAAGCGGACGATGCAGCGCCGCACCCATTTCGACGACATCCCTGTCAAGCCTCAGCGGGTGTACGAGGAGATGAACCGGGTCTTCGGCCGGGACACCCGGTACGTGAGCACGATCGGGTTGTCGCAGATCGCCGGCGGGCAGTTCCTCCACGTCTTCAAACCGCGGCACTGGATCAACTGCGGCCAGGCCGGGCCACTGGGCTGGACCATCCCAGCGGCACTGGGCGTGGTCACGGCCGAGCCCGGCGCCGACGTGGTAGCCCTCTCCGGTGATTACGACTTCCAGTTCATGATCGAGGAACTCGCGGTCGCGGCGCAGTTCAACCTGCCCTACGTGCACGTGGTGGTCAACAACTCCTACCTGGGTCTGATCCGTCAGGCGCAGCGCATCTTCGATATGGACTTCTGCGTCCAGCTTGGCTTCGACAACATCAACGCCGAGAGTGACGACTGCACCGCTGCGGACAGCTCAGGCGGCGCCGACCGGATGCCGCCGGTTCCCAAGGGCTATGGCGTCGACCACGTCAAGGTGGCGGAGGGCCTGGGCTGCAAGGCACTGCGCGTGATCGACCCGGCGGAGATCGCCGCGGCACTGCACCGAGCCCGGACACTGGCCGGCGAGCACCGGGTTCCGGTGATCGTCGAGATCTTCCTGGAACGGGTCACTAACATCGCTATGGGTACCGAACTCGACGACGTCACCGAGTTCGAGGACCTCGCGACCGCCGGCGGCGATGCGCCCACCGCGCTCCTGCTGCTGGACTAGGAGGGTGCATGACCGCCGATCCGACGACGGTGCTGCTCGCACCGGACAAGTTCAAGGGCTCACTGTCCGCGGCGGCGGTCACCGACGCGCTGGCGCGCGGCATCGCCGACGTCGCCCCGGACTGGCTGTGCGTCCGGGCCCCGATCGCCGACGGCGGTGAGGGCACCGTCGACGCCGCGGTGTCGGCCGGCTGGGACCGGGTGCACGTGGTCACGACCGGCCCGACCGGTGAGGTGCACCGCACCGGTTACGCCCGCCGCGGCGACGAAGCGGTGGTCGAGCTCGCCTCCTCGGTGGGCCTGGGACTACTCCCGGGCGGCCGGTTCGCCCCGCTGCAGGCGGGCACCGCGGGCCTGGGAACGGTGATCGCACACGCTCTGGACCACGGCGCCCGGGAGATCGTGATCGGTCTCGGCGGCAGCGCGTCCACCGACGGCGGAGCGGGGATGCTCACCGCGCTCGGAGCCGAGATCACCGACGCCGATGGCAGACCCGTCGCACCGGGTGGCGGCGGACTGCTGCAGGCGACACGGCTGGACCTGTCCGGGCTGCATCGCGCGGCGCGCAGCGCCCGGTTCACCCTGGCCTGCGATGTCGACAATCCCCTCCTCGGGGCCGACGGGGCGGCGGCGGTGTACGGCCCGCAGAAGGGAGTGGACCCGGCCGACATCCCGGTGCTCGACGATGCCCTGCGCACCTGGGCGGACCTGGTCAGGGCCACGACCGGGCGGGATCTGCGCGCCGCCGCGGGTGCCGGCGCAGCGGGCGGCGCCGGGTTCGGCGCGATGTCGCTCCTCGGCGCCCGGGCGCGCCCCGGAGTGGAGATCGTGCTCGAGCTCACCGATTTCGCGGTGAAGCTGGCCTCCTGCGACCTGGTCATCACGGGTGAGGGTTCCCTGGACGAACAGACACTGCACGGCAAGGCGCCGGCCGGAGTCGCGGCAGCCGCCCGTGAGCGCGGGGTCCCGGTGCTCGCAGTCGCCGGTCGCAGCACACTCGACGCCGACCAGATCCACCGCGCCGGCTTCCGTCGCGCGATCGCGCTGTCCGCGCTCGAACCCGATCCGCAGCGGTGTATGACCGACGCAGCCGCACTGCTGCGCACCGTCGGCAGGTCGATCGCCTCCGGATGCGCGGGCAGACGCGCGTGACCCGAACCGGGGACGCACTCGGCGATCGGGCCGCCGTCCTCGCACTACCGGGCCGCTAGACTCTCCGGGTGACCGAGCCGCCGATCGTGCCGAAACTGCTGGACGCCGCAGTCACCGCACTGGGCGGCAGCAAGCGTGAGGGCCAGGTGCGGATGGCCGCCGCTGTGGCGCACTCCCTGGACACCGGCGAACACCTCGCCGTCCAGGCGGGCACCGGCACCGGCAAATCCCTGGCCTATCTCGTGCCCTCGATCCGCCATGCGGTCACCTCCGGAAAGACCGTGGTGGTGAGCACTGCCACCATCGCCCTGCAGCAGCAGCTCGTGGACCGCGACCTGCCGCGGTTGGCCAAGGCGCTCGCCAAGCCCCTGGGACGCGAACCCGAGTTCGCGATCCTCAAGGGCCGGGGCAATTACCTCTGCCTGAACAAGCTGCACAGTTCAGTGGCCTCCGAGCCGGACAGTGAGGAACTGTTCGATCCGTTCGCCGCTTCACGGGTGGGACGTGAGATGAAGCGGCTGCGCGAGTGGAGCAGTGACACCGAGACCGGTGACCGCGACGAGTTGACCCCGGCGGTCTCCGACCAGTCCTGGCGGCTGGTCAGTGTGGGCGCCCGCGAATGCCTGGGCGCCACCAACTGCAGTTACGGGCAGGACTGTTTCGCCGAGGCCGCCCGCAAACGCACCGGCCGGGTGGACGTGGTGGTGACCAATCACGCCCTGCTGGCGATCGACGCGATGACCGAGGTCAACGTGCTACCCGAGCACGACGCGGTGATCGTCGACGAAGCGCACGAACTGGTGGACCGCGTGACCTCGGTGGCCACCGCCGAACTCACCGGCCCGGCCGTGGCAGCCGCGGCCCGACGCGCCGGCAAGCTGGTCGAGGAGGAGATCGCCGACGCCCTGGTCGCGGCCTCGGAAGGGCTCACGCAATTGCTGGACGCGGCGGGTGCGCGGCGTTGGCTCGGCCTGCCCGACGGCGGGGGTCCGGCCCTGGCCGCGGTGCGCGACGCCGCCTGGGCGACCCGCACCGCCGTGGGACCTGCTCGCGGGGCGAGCCTGGACTCCGATGCGGCCGCCGCTCGCAGCGCCGCGATCACCGCACTCGACGAGGTGCACGACACCGCGGTGCGGGTGCTGACCGCATTCGACGAGCCGGATGAGGCCAAGCGCCGGGACGTGGTGTGGACCTCCGACATCCCGGTCAAGGGTGGCGGCTTCCGCCGCGCACTGTTCGTGGCGCCGCTGTCGGTGGGCGGGCTGCTGCGTTCGCGCCTGTTCGGCGAGTCGACCGTGGTACTCACGTCCGCGACGCTGGCCGTGGGAGGCGGATTCGACACCGTCGCCGGGTCCTGGGGCCTGCCCCGCTCCGGCGGCGCCGCCCCGGACCGTGATCCGGCACTCGCCTCGGGCAGGCCCCCCGAGGCCGGACTGGAGTGGAGCCACATCGACGTCGGATCACCGTTCGACTACGCCCGGTCCGGGATCCTGTACGTCGCGACCAAGCTGCCACCACCCGGTCGCGACGGCACCGCCACCGCGACCCTCGATGAGATCGAGACCCTGCTCACCGCGGCCGGTGGCCGCACTCTGGGCCTGTTCAGCTCCACTCGCGCCGCCAAGGCCGCCGCCGAGGCGCTGCGCGAGCGAGTGGACCTGCCGATCCTGTGCCAGGGCGAGGGCAATACCGGTCAGCTGGTGCGGGATTTCGCCGCCGACCCGTCGACCTCCCTGTTCGGCACCCTGAGCCTGTGGCAGGGCGTCGACGTGCCGGGACCGTCGCTGTCACTGGTGCTGATCGACCGGATCCCGTTCCCCCGGCCCGACGATCCGCTGCTCACCGCCCGCCAGCGCGCCGTCGAATCCCGCGGCGGCAACGGCTTCATGGCTGTGGCCGCCACCCACGCGGCCCTCCTGCTCGCGCAGGGCGTGGGCCGACTGCTGCGCTCGACCGACGACCGCGGGGTGGTGGCGGTGCTCGATCCACGGCTCGCGACCGCCCGGTATGGAGGCTTCCTGCGTGCCTCACTGCCCCCGTTCTGGGAGACCGCCGACCGCGATACCGCTGTGGCCGCGCTCCAGCGGCTGGCGCAGTCCTGAGCCGGAGTAGCCACACACGATCCGGACAGGTCGACTACCGTTGACGACGTGACCGGCCGCATCGGTATCGACGAGATCGAACCCGTGGTGTCCTGCGGGCAGTACCCCGGAAAGGCAGTGGTCGGCGAGGTCGTGCCGGTAGCTGCGACGGTGTGGCGCGAGGGCCACGACGCGGTCGCGGCATCGGTCGTGGTGACCGGCCCGGACGGCATCTCCTCCACTGTCCGGATGACCGAGTCGGCGCAGCCCGACCGCTTCCACGCGGTGTTCCGTCCGGACCGCACCGGATACTGGTCCTTGCGCATCGAGGGCTGGTCAGATCCGGCGAGCACCTGGCGTGATGCGGTGCGCAAGAAGCTCGCCGCGGGCCAGGGCACGACGGAACTGGCGAACGATATGGAACTGGGGGCGCGCCTGCTCGATCGTGCCGCCACCGAGCTGGAAGGTCCGGCCCGGGACACACTGACGGCCGCCGCGCACGCACTGCGAGCCGAGGACCGCAGCCTGGTCGAACGCACCAGCCCGGCGCTGCACCCGGAGGTCACCGCGCTATTGACCGACCGCCCGGTGCGTGAGCTGGTGACCAAGTCCCGGACCTTCCGGGTGTGGGTGGACCGCAATCGCGCGCTGTTCGGCTCCTGGTACGAGCTGTTCCCCCGCTCGACCGGCGGCTGGGACACCGAGGGCAGGCCGGTGCACGGCACCTTCCTCACCGCCGCCGAGGATCTGACCCGAATCGCCGAGATGGGGTTCGACGTCGTCTACCTCCCCCCGATCCACCCGGTGGGCACGGTCAACCGGAAGGGACGCAACAACACCCTGACCCCCGAGCCGGACGATGTGGGTTCGCCCTGGGCGATCGGCTCCGCTGCGGGCGGTCACGACGCGGTGGACCCGGCCCTGGGCACGCTGGAGGACTTCGACGAGTTCAACCGCCGGGCGCGGGAGCTCGGGATGGAGATAGCCCTCGATCTGGCCTTCCAGGCCGCACCTGATCATCCGTGGGCGGCCGAGCACCCGGAGTGGTTCACCGTGTTGCCCGACGGGAGCATCGCGTACGCGGAGAACCCGCCGAAGAAGTACCAGGACATCTACCCCATCAACTTCGACACCGACCGCACCGGCATCTACCGGGAACTGCTGCGGGTGACCATGTTCTGGGTACGGCGCGGGGTGGAGATCTTCCGGGTGGACAACCCGCACACCAAACCGCCGGACTTCTGGCACTGGCTGATCACCGAGGTCAAGCGGGTCAACCCGGACGTACTGTTCCTGGCCGAGGCCTTCACCCGCCCGGCCCGCATGTACGGCCTGGCCAAGGCGGGGTTCACGCAGAGCTACACCTACTTCACCTGGCGGACCGCGAAGTGGGAACTCGAGGAGTTCGGTCGCGAGCACGCCGCCAACGCCGATCTGTGCCGCCCCAATCTCTGGGTGAACACGCCGGACATCCTGCACGAGAGTCTGCAGCACGGCGGTCCGGGGATGTTCGCCATCCGCGCGACGCTGGCCGGGACACTCTCCCCCAGCTGGGGCATGTACTCCGGATACGAGCTCTACGAGCACGTCCCGGTGCGCGCGGGCAGCGAGGAGTACCTCGACTCCGAGAAGTACGAGCTGCGGCCGCGCGACTACAAGCAGGCGCAGAGCCGCGGGGAGTCGCTGGAACCGTGGATCGCGCGGCTCAACCAGATCCGCCGTCGGCACCCCGCCCTGCAGCAGTTGCGCAACCTGCACTTCCACCACAGCGACAACGACGCTCTGATCGCGTACAGCAAGTACGACGCCTCGACCGGCGATCTGGTGCTGATCGTGGTGAACCTCAACCCGTTCGGGTCCGAGTCCGGCACCGTCCGCCTGGATCTGCCGGCGATCGGCCGGGACTGGCACGAGCGTTTCGAGGTGCACGACGAGGTCTCCGGCGAGGTGTACCAGTGGGGCGCCGACAACTTCGTGCGGCTCGAGCCGTGGCGGAATGTGGCGCACATCCTGGCGCTGCCCCGGATGGATCGGCAACGATGCCTGGAGCTGTCGTATCGGGAGCCCTAGCGAATCCCGAGCGATCCGCCGAACCGGCGAGGAAGGTGTGACCGGATGAACGACAACCACTCCGCTGCAGCGGAGGTCGCCCCGGAGAGCGTGGCGCGCCTGCTGTCTGGAGAGCACTACGACCCGCACTCGATCCTGGGGGCCCACCCCACCCCCACCGGCACGGTGCTGCGCACACTCAAACCCGGCGCCACCGCCGTCGCCGCGGTGATCGGCGGCGAGCACTTCCCGCTGGCCCGCATCGACGGTCCGTTGTGGGGCACCGAGGTCCCGATCGAGGACCTGATCGACTACCGCTTCGAGGTCCAGTACCCGGCGGGCGGAACGGTCGTCGCGGACGGCTACCGGTTCCTACCCACCGTGGGCGAGATGGACCTGCACCTGATCGGCGAGGGCCGGCACGAGCGGCTGTGGGAGGTGCTCGGCGCGCAGGTGCGCAGCTACACCACCCCAGACGGTGAGGTCGACGGCACCTCGTTCGCGGTGTGGGCACCGAGTGCACGTGGTGTCACGGTGATCGGCGACTTCGAGTACTGGGCGGGCGAGTCCTATCCGATGCGTTCGCTGGGTTCCTCCGGTGTCTGGGAGGTCTTCGTACCGGGCGTGCGCGAGGGTGCGGCCTACAAGTTCCGGATCTTCACCGGCAACGGCCCGGTGGAGAAGGCCGACCCGATGGCGCGGCGCACCGAACGGCCGCCGGCCACCGCGTCGATCGTGACCACCAGCGCGCACCGTTGGCGCGACGGGTCGTGGATCGCCGAGCGCGCCAAGCAGATCCCCACCCACCACCCGATGAGCACCTACGAGGTGCACCTGGGATCGTGGCGGCAGGGACTGAACTACCTGGAGCTGGCGGACCAGCTCGCGGACTACGTCAGCGAGATCGGGTTCACCCACATCGAACTGCTGCCGGTCGCCGAGCATCCCTTCGGCGGCTCCTGGGGTTACCAGGTGACCTCCTACTACGCCCCCACCTCGCGGTTCGGCAGCCCGGACGAGTTCCGCGAGTTCGTCGACGTGATGCACGCCCGCGGCATCGGCGTGATCGTGGACTGGGTGCCCGCGCACTTCCCCAAGGACGCGTGGGCGCTGGCCCGGTTCGACGGCACCCCGCTCTACGAGCACGGTGATCCGCAACGCGGTGAGCAACTCGACTGGGGCACCTACGTCTTCGACTTCGGGCGCCGCGAGGTGCGCAACTTCCTGGTGGCCAACGCGCTGTACTGGTTCGACCAGTTCCACGTGGACGGTCTCCGGGTCGATGCAGTGGCCTCGATGCTGTACCTGGACTACTCGCGCCCGGACGGCGGCTGGACGCCGAACGTCCACGGCGGAAGGGAGAACCTGGAAGCGGTGGAGTTCCTGCAGGAGATGAACGCCACCGTCCACAAGCACTTCCCGGGCGTGGTGACCGTCGCCGAGGAGTCCACCAGCTGGCCGGGGGTGACCCGATCGACAGAACTGGGTGGACTCGGATTCACCATGAAGTGGAACATGGGCTGGATGCACGACACCCTGGGATACCTGGGGCGCGATCAGGTGCACCGCTCCTTCCACCACCACGAGATCACGTTCTCGCTGATGTACGCGTGGAGTGAGCACTTCGTCCTGCCGATCAGTCACGACGAGGTGGTGCACGGCAAGGGCACGTTGTGGACCCGGATGCCGGGCGACGCGCGGACCAAGGCGTCCGGTGTCCGAGCGCTGCTGGCGTACATGTGGGGCCACCCCGGTAAGCAATTGCTGTTCATGGGCCAGGAGTTCGGACAGGTCGGCGAGTGGTCGCAGGAGCGGAGCCTGAACTGGGACGACCTCGAGGGCTGGGAGGGTGAGCTGCACACCGGCATTCAGGCGCTCACCCGCGATCTCAACGCCGCGTACCGGGCGCATCCGGCGCTGTGGAGCCGGGACAGCACCCCGACGGGTTACGAGTGGGTGGATGCCAACGACTCGCAGAACAACGTGCTGAGCTTCCTGCGTTGGGGCAGTGACGGATCCGTAGTTCTGTGCCTCTACAACTTCTCCGGTCAGACGCATGAGCGCTACCGGGTGGGAGTGCCCCACGTAGGCTATTGGCAAGAGATAGTAAACACTGATTCAAGCGCGTACTATGGATCCGGCGCCGGCAACATGGGCGGCGTGATGGCTGAAGAACGGCCGTGGCACGGCCGTTCCGCCTCCGCGGAGGTCGTTCTCGGGCCGAACTCCGCCGTCTGGCTCACATTCGAAGGAAAGTAATGCAAGAACTATCGAGCGGCGTCTGGTTCGGTCGCGGCACGCACGTCAACTTCCTCGCGCTGGTCGACGGTGACGGCGTCACCCTGATCGATGCGGGCTGGGCGGGCGACGTCGACCGGGTGGAGGCGGAGCTCGCGTCGATCGGACGCCGCCCCGAGGACGTCCGGGCCATCCTGGTGACGCACGCGCACATCGACCATGTGGGCGGCATCGCGAAACTGCACGAACGTTACGGCACAACGGTGCTCGCGCATCCGGATGAGATCGCGCACGCGCACGGCGAGGTGCACGAGCAGGCCAAGCCGCTCGACCTGGTGCCGATCGCCTGGCGCCCACGCACCCTCAAGTGGTTGGCCGGGGTGATCCGGGTGGGTGCGCTCGATCATGTGGAGATGCCCTACGCACAGCCGTTCACGGTGCCCGCAGCGGGTGCCGCCCTGGATCTGCCGGGCGCTCCGGTACCGGTGCCGTGCCCGGGCCACACCTCCGGACACACCGCATTCCTGCTGCCCGGCGGCGTTGTCGCCACCGGAGATGCGCTGGTCACCGGGCACCCGCTGTCCGGCAGCACGGGCCCGCAGCTGTTGCCCGGCTTCTTCAGTCATGACCCGGCGGGCACCGCCCGGACCCTGGACGCGATCGCCGATCTCGACGCCGACACCATCGCTCCCGGGCACGGTGAGCCGTGGCGCGGCAACCCGGCCGACGCTGTGGCGCAGGCTCGCGCCGCGCTCTGATCCGCCCGATCTCCGCCCTCGCAGGGCGATTCGGCCACCGCGGCGCCATGTATGACAACGGCACCGCGGTGGTCAGATCTCCCAGCGCCGCAACAGTTCCATCATGATCGGGACGGCCGTACTGGCCCCGGGTGAGGCGCCGAGCAGACCGCCCACGGTGCGGTCCGCTCCGGTGACCAGCTCGGTCCCCTGCTGCAGTACTCCCACACGGTGGGGATCGCCGGTCACCAGTTGCGCCCGCTGCCCGGCGGTGATCAACTCCCACTGCGCCGGATCGGCGTCGGGGAAGTACTGCCGCAATTGCGCGAACCGCTTCTTCCTCCCCGCGGCCAGTTCGGTCACCAGGTAGCGCACCAGCAGCGGATTCTGTGCCACCGCAGCGGCGATCACGTGCAGATTCCCGGGCCGCAGGGTGCGGAAGAAGTCCGCGCGGCTGCCGCGCTTGAGCAACTTGGTACTGAACGTGGCGTACGGGCCGAACATCAGATAGTCCCGGCCCTGCACACTGCGCCGGTCCAGATGCGGCACCGACATCGGCGGGGCCCCGATCGCGGCCTGCCCGTATACCTTTCCATCGTGCTGGGCGACCACTTCCGGTGCCGAACAGCGCAGGAACGCCGCCCCCACCGGAAGCACCGCGTAACCGCGCACCTCCGGCAGGCGGGCGCTCTGCAACAACCGCAGCGCCTGGCCGCCCGCCCCGACGAAGACCCGCCGGGCGCGGATCTCGAAACGCCCGCCCGAGTGGCGTCCGCGCACCGTTCAGCCGGCGAGATCACGGCGCAGCCGGGTCACCTCATGCCCGAATCGGACCTCACCGCCCGCCCGCAGCATGATCTCGGTCAGCCCCTCGGTGAGGGCACCGAAGTCGACGTCGGTGCCGCCGGGGTGGCGCGTCGCTGCGATGCGCCCCCACATCGATCCCGGGGCACGGCCGTGCATCACCAGCGGTGCCCACTCCCGGATGACCGAGGGGTCCTCGGTGAACTGCATCTGCACGAAGTCCGGATGCCGGCGCAGGCTCTGGTAACGGCGCCGCAGGTAATCCCGGTCCCGCTCGCCGAAGACGACATTGATGTGCGGCGCCGGCCGCAGAAAGGCACCGTCGAGCCGGCCGGCATCGATCAATCGTTGCCACCACGCGCGGGTCTGCCGGTACTGCTGCGCCATCGACAGGGCACGGGCCGGATCGTCAGGGTCGGGCATGTAGTTCAGTTCGCAGAAGCCGGCGTGCCCGGTTCCGGCGTTGTTCCACGGGCCGCTGCTCTCGGTTGCGAGTGCTTCGCCGCGTTCGAGCATCAGGATCCGCAATCCGGGGCGGTCGGCGAGCATGGCGCCGAGCGTGGCCGACATGATGCCGCCGCCGATCAGGACCACGTCGGCGTCGAAGTGCGGTGCGGAGCTGCTGGTCATCGGTTCCTCCCGGAGACTGTCGGTACTGCGAGCCGTTCTCAGCCTCCGCGACCCGCAATCCATCCGTCCAATGAGCTATTGCAGAGATATGATCTGAATATGGATCAGTCGCTGAGTCTGTTCACGCCCCAGCTCGCCGCACTCGCGGCACTGGCCGCGCACGACGGACACATGACTCGTGCGGCGGCCGCACTCGGTGTCCCGCAGTCGTCGATGAGCCGGCGGATCCACGCCCTGGAGAACGACCTGAAGACGCCACTGCTCATCCACTCCGGCCGCACCGTCCGGCTCACCCCTGCCGGAGCGCACCTCGCGCAACGGATCCGGCAGCCGCTCCAGGATCTCGCGCTCGCGATCGACGAGACCACCGGTGACTCCGACGCCGAGAACGGCACCGTACGCTTCGGCTTCCCCTTGACCATGGGTACCGGGACCATCCCCGACCTGCTGTCCGCCTTCCGTCGCGGCCACCCCGGCGTCACGGTGAATCTCAAACAGGCACACGGATCCGAGCTGGTGCGCGATCTCGACACCGGGGCACTCGATCTCGCCGTGGTGATCCCTCCCCCGCAGCGGCTGCACCAGGAGGTGATCGGCGCCCAGGAGGTCTTCGCGGCGCTCCCCGGCCATCATCGCCTCGCCGGGGAGGCGCGCATCCGGCTCGACCAACTGCGCGGGGAGAGCTTCATCGCCAACCCACCCAGCTACCACCTGCGCACGATCACCGAGAAATGGTGTGCCGACGCCGGATTCACCGCCTCGATCACGATGGAAGCGACCGAGTTCGCGACCATCCGCGAGCTCGTGGCGCGCGGCCTGGGAGTCGCGCTCCTGCCCCACGACGATCGAGCCCCGTCGGCGATGGTGGAGGTGGCGTTGGCGGGCTCCCACCGACGCGCGATATCGCTCGCGCGGGCGACGGCGACACTGGCCCCGCCGGCCCGACGGCTGCACGAGTTCATCCTCACCCGCCGACCGGACCCGGTGTTCTGATCGCTCCGGCTGTTACTCCAGCAGCGACTTCTGCACCTTGCCCATCGGATTGCGCGGGAGTTCATCGACGAAACGGACCTCCCGGGGACGCTTGTGCTTCGAGAGCGTCCGGCCGACGAATTCGATGATCTCGGTGGCCGCCGCCTCATCCCGGGCACCGTCGGTGACGAGGAACGCCACCGGCCGCTGCCCCAGGTCGTCGTCGGCGATGCCGATCACGGCCGCCTCCCGCACCCGCGGGTGCCCGAGCAGGGCGGCCTCGATCTCCCCCGCTCCCACCCGGAAGCCACCGGTCTTGATCAGGTCGGTTCCGGCCCGGCCCACGATGCGGTGCAGCCCTGACGGGTCGATCACCGCGACGTCGCCGGTGGCGAACCAGCCGTCCGCGGACCACGATCGCGCACTCGCCTCCGGCCTGCCCAGGTACTCGGTGCCGACCATCGGGCCGCGGACCTCGAGGGCACCGATCGACTCACCGTCGTGCGGGACCGGCTCACCGTGCTCGCCGGCCAGGCGGGTCTGCACACCGGACAGCGGCAGTCCCACCCATCCCGGTCGCCGCTCACCGTCG
Source organism: Tsukamurella serpentis (assembly GCF_054780975.1). Classification (NCBI taxonomy): domain Bacteria; kingdom Bacillati; phylum Actinomycetota; class Actinomycetes; order Mycobacteriales; family Tsukamurellaceae; genus Tsukamurella; species Tsukamurella serpentis. Next base: position 10,754 of record NZ_BAAGVH010000006.1, on the reverse strand, counting down.
GCGCGGGCGCTGACGGTGATCAGGGTCTCGGTCATCCCGTACCGTTCGACGATCCGGTGTCCGGTGAGCTCCTCGATCCGCTCGAAGACCGGCGCGGGCAGCGGCGCACTCCCGGAGACCAGCAATCGGGCCCGCTTCAGCGCCGCAGCCGATTCCGGATCCCGCGCGATCCGCGACCACACCGTCGGCACACCGAAGTAGAGCGTGCCGGGGGTCTGCGCATAGGCCTGCGGCGTGGGCTTGCCGGTGTGCACGACGGGGCCGCCCACGCGCAGCGCACCCACCATCCCCAGGATCAGTCCGTGGACGTGGAACAGCGGCAGACCGTGCACCAGAGTGTCGGCATCGGTCCAGGACCACGCATCGGCCAGGGCGTCGATGCAGGACGCGATCGCCTCCCGCCGGACCGGAACCCCCTTGGGTGCACCGGTGGTCCCCGAGGTGTACATGATCAGCGCGGTCGACCGCGGATGCGGCTCCGGCAGGCTGTGCCAGCCCCGGGCGTGCTCCCGGACCGGAACCGTCGGGAGCTGCACCCCCGCAGTCCGCGGCGCGGCACCCAACCAGGCCTGCGCGCCGGAGTCGGTGAGGATGTGCTCGATCTCGCCGGAGCCCGAATCAGGAGGGACCGGAACCGCGGGCACCCCGGCGCGCAGCGCCCCGACCAGCGCGACGACGGTGGCGAGCGTCGGCTCCGCCCACACTGCGACCGGTCCGCGGACACCCAGGCCGCCGAGCCGCTCGGCGACCGCCGTGGACGCTCCGATCAGATCGGTGCGCGAGAGCGTGCGACCGTCCACGGTCACCGCGGGCGTCTCGTCGGAGCCGGGCGGAACGGGGGTCACTGTGTACGGCAGGAGCATGGCAACCAGCCTATGCCTCAGCGCAGGCGCTTCAGTTCCTCCCGCACCACGGCCGCCACGGCCCGCAGTTCGGTCATCGGATCCGCGCCACCGCGGATCACTCGGTCGAGGGCGTCACGGTAGGTGGTGGCACTGCGCGCGGTCCACAGCAGCGGCGTCTGCGGGCGCCCCACCGAGTAGACCAGCTGCGCCGCCTCGTTGTAGGCGCCGGTGGCCAGGATGGTGGCCGCGGGCAACACCGAGCGTCGCGCGGGAACATGCAGGCCGTAGGCCTGCGCCCAGTCCAATTGCAGGTCACTGCGCTCGATCCACAACCACTTGGCGAACTCCTTGGCCCGGGCCACGTCGCCGCCGGCGCTGACGCAGGTTCCGTAGGCACCGAAGGGCACACTCGCGCCGCCGTTGCGGCCGATCGCCGGGAACGGGTGCACACCGAAGTCGTCGCCCAGCGCTGCCCGGATCGCCGGGAGCGCCCACAGACCGGTCCACTGCATGGCGGTGCGGCCCTCGATGAACGCAGCCGGGTCGGCCCAGTCCTGCGGCGACCCGAGCAGCAGATTCCCCGAGGTGTACAGCTCACGCATGGCACGCAGACCGACGGCCACCTCCTCGTCGACGAAGCCCGGCTCGTCCTCCGGCGTGATGTAGTCGTGCCCCGAGGACCACAGCAGCACACCACCGAGCACATCCGCGCCGCCGCTGTTCCCCAGGAACAGGCCCTTCATCGCTCCGCGGTCGAGCTCCTTGACCGCCGAGATCAGCTCGTCCAGGGTGCGCGGTGGAACCACACCGGCCTGCGCGAACGTCGAACGCCGGTACACCAGCAGCTGTACGTCGGTGACCTGGGGAATCCCGAATATCCGGCCGCGGTGGGTCATCCGGTTCAGCAGCGCCGGCGTGAAGTCCGAACGGACGTCGCCGAACAGATCCGTCAGGTCCACCACCTGGCCGGCGGCGATCATGTCGATGGACGGACCGTTCGGGAACTCGAAGACGTCCGGTCCGGTGCCCTCGGCCAGCGCCGAGGTCACCCGCTGCTCGTAGTCGCCGGGGAAGATCCCCACCCGGACACCACCGCCGGGGAACTGTGCCGCGTAGCGGTCGAGCGCCTCCGAGGCGCCCTTCTCCCCGTACTGGTGGAACCACGCCTGCAGATCCCGGCGGCTCACTTCCGGGCCGGTGCGACCGCACGCCGCCACGGTGCCGGACAGCCCCGCAACTCCCAGTCCGGCCAGTACGGAACGACGGGACACCGGCACCGTCGCCCACGTTCTCGCAATCACTGGATCAGTATGTCAAACCGGTTCCGAGTGCCCACACTCAGAACAGCGCGGCTGCCAGATCGCGGCGGGCCGCCAGCACCGACGGATCCGCGGGATCGAAGAGATCGAACAGCTCGATCAAGCGGGTCCGCAGCGCCGTGCGATCGTCACCGGCGGACACCCGGATCGCACTGATCAGGCGGGCGAACGCAGCCTCGTGCGCTCCGCCCATGAGCTCCTCGTCGGCGGCGTCGAGAACGGCGGACACGTCACCGCCGGCGGACTCCGCCCGCGCGGCCGCACCCGGCTCCACAGTGGTGGCACGTGCGAAGAACGCCATCTGCCGGGCCGCAGCGGCCGCCTCCGCATCGCCCGGATCCGCGTGCACGATCGCCTCGTACGCCGCGCGCGCCCCCTCGTAGTCGCCATCGGCGGCCAACTGCTCGGCCGCCTCCCGACGCGGGTCCGGCGCGGCCTCGGCCCGGTCCACCGGCCCGCCGCCGAACTCGGGCGGCAACTGCGCGAGCACATCTCCGAGCCACTGACGCACCGCCGGCTCCGGCTGCGCGCCGGCGAACGCGGTCACCGAACGGCCCCCTGCCACGCCGATCACCATGGGCACCGACTGCGCTCCGAACGCCTGCGCGACGCCCGGGGCGCCGTCGACGTCGACCCGCGCGAGAGTCCACCGGCCACCGTCCGCGGCGGCGAGCGAACCCAGCATCGCGGCCATGGCCTGTGACTGCTCGCTGTAGCCGGCCATCAGCAGCACGACCACCAGCTGATTCGCCGAGCGGTCGATCACCTCGGCGGGGAAGCTCTGATCGGTCACGTCGATCACACCGACACCGGATCCCGCAGGTCCCGGCGCAGGTGCCGCGGAATCAGACGCGGCGGCGTCCGCGGCGCCACCGGCCGCTCGCGCCTGTTGGGCCGCGGCGGCATCCGCACGGGCCTTGAGCGCGGACAGGTCCACCGCTCCCGCCATGGCCGCCGCAGTGCGCAGAGCGCGCTCCTGATCCTGCTTCGAAGCGCCTCGCGGGGCGCGCGGTGTAGTCACCCCACCATTTTGGCACGCCGCGCCAGGCCCGCCCGGCCCGCGGTGTTCGCCCTCGGCGAGCACCGGTCACAGGTATCGGCCGTGCTCCGGATCGAACCGCCAGGACGAGGGGCCGGGCTCCGGTACGCCGCGTTCGACCAGTGCGCGATGGCGGGGCCGGAACCAGCTGGTGAGCGGGACCTCGTCGACCACCGAGACGATATCGGGGTACTGGCCCTGCCGGCCGGCGAACGCGGCGGTGACCTCGTCCGCGGTCAGCGTCCCACCGGGGCGGAGCGTGACCACGGCGACCACCCGCGTCGAGGCCTGAAGCCCGTCGTCCGGAACCTGGTAGACCACCGCGTGATCGACCTGCCCGAGTTGCTCGAGCACATCGGTGATCGGGATCGAGTACACCGGGCCGCGATCGGTGAGCGCGACCGTGCGCAGGTCGTCGACCAGCCAGTAGTCACCGTCGTCGTCCTGACGGAACAGGTGGCCGGTGGAGAACCAGGCATCACCCGGCCGGAACACCCCGCGCAGCAGCGCGTCCCGGTGCGTGGTGTCCGGATCGGCACGGCCGATCAGCACACCGACCTCGCCGCGCTGCACCTGCTGGAGGTAGCCCTCCTCGTTCTCCACGAACCGCCCGGAATCGAAGTAGTAGTCGACCAGAGCCACTTCGGCGCTGCCCGGCAACCGGCGGCCCTTGGCGCCGGGCTTGTCGCCGCGGACCTTCGCCAGCACGATTTCGCCCTCGGTCGAGGCGTAGAACTCGACCACCTGGGCACCGAAGACCTCGGACACCCGCCGGGACAGCTCGGCCGACATCCCGGAACCGATGAACGCCCGGACCGGGTGGTAGCGGGGAACCTGCAGATCGGGGGTGTCGAGCACCGCGCGCATGAGGTTCCAGGTGTAGCAGACCACGGTGACGCCGTAGCGCTGCACCTCGACCATGAACCGGGTGGGATCGAAGTCGCGGGTCAGGGCGATCCGCGAGCCCCCGGCCAGAGCACCGCCGAGGCTGGTCATCAGTCCGGAACTGTGGCTGAGCGGAGTGAGGCAGTAGAGGGTGTCGCTCTCGGACAGCCGAGCCGCGGACGCGGTGCCGAACGCCGACAACGCCCACCGGCCGTTTGTCACCCGCTTGGCCCGCAGCGACTCCCCGACCACCGAGAACATCACGAACGCCAGATCGCGGGCCAGGCCCGCGTCGGGGCGGTACCAGCCGGGGATGCGCACATCGTCGGGGTCGACCTGTTCCAGGTCGACCAGTTCGGCGGCGAGGTCCTGGGAAGCGGCACCGGGCCGGTCGCGGCGGTCGCCGCCGCCCACCACGAAGACCCGTTCCGCGACCGCGGTCGCATCCTGCGCGTGCTCCGGATCGGTGATCACCGAGGTCGCCTCACCGAGCCCGAGCGCCGCGCCGTAGTCGATTCCCGGCGGAAGCAGCACCGCGACAGCGCCGAGTCGTGACAGCGCCGCCATGGCGACCAGCGCCGACGGGCGGGTGTGCATGAGCACTCCCACGTGCTCGCCCTGCCGCACACCCACCTGCAGCAGTCCGCTGACCACCCGGTCGATGCGCTCGCTGACCGCCTGCTTGGTGTGCACCCGGTCTTCGTAGAGGAACAACTCGCCGTGCGGGTCCCGCGCCGCCTGTTCGGCCAGCAGTTTGCCCAGCGAAACCTGGGTATGGGCCTGCAACTGCCCCAGTCGTGCGAGCTTCGGCAGACCCCGCGTGACCTCCCGCGCCACCGCCGAGGCACCGGCCGCGGTGGCGGAGGCCGCGTCGAGCACGTCGCGGGCCGCGACGAACCCGACGGTGGCCATACCCGCGACCCCTGCGACCAGCGGGTTGACCGCCCCGTCACTGCCGTCGTGCGGCGCCATCGGCTCGATGTTCTCCGGGCGCGGCCCACTTCCGTCCTGGAACTTCGCCCACCGCGCCACCGTCGGGTAGGTGATCGCGCCGGCGGACGAACCCACCACCAGCCCGAAGTGCCCGGCCGACACCTGGGCCTCGTACACCTCGGCCATCGGCGCGGCCTGCAGGATGCCGCGCACCGCGCTGGGACGTCCGATCTGGTCGGCGAGTCCCACGAAGGCGAGGATCGGGCAGGTGATCGAGGCCAGGGTGACCGCCTCACCGTCGATCGCGAAGCCACCGGTGAGCATGCGGTTGTGCACCACGAACTGCTTGAGCAGATCCGCGACCGCGGGGCCCGAGTACGCGACCCAGCCGTCGGCCTCGAGGAAACGACGCTGATCCTCACGGGGCAACAGCGCCGAGCGGTCGTGGAGTTGCCGCACGAAATCGACCCGCGAGCGCACCGCCTTGACCGGATTGAGCAGTTCGAAGCCTCGTTGCGCCATCCACCCGGGCAGGAAGAACCGGCTGAAGACGTGATCGGCGACCAATTCGGCGCCCTTGTTGACCAGGGTGGGGGGTGCGCCGAGCGGGAGGCCCGCGGAGATGTCCACGGGGCTGCCGAAGGTGATCAGGCTGGCGAGCGACCGGGACTGACGGTAGGCGGCCACCTGGTAGCAGAACATACCGCCCTGCGAGTAGCCGCCGAGGTGCACGTCGCGGCCGCGGACCGCGGCGACCTTGTCGATCGCCCGGGAGGTCGCGACCACGTGATCGGCGAGATTGCGTTCGAGACCGCCCTCCTCGCGGTCCGGCGAACCGAAATCGATCACCCACGCGTCGATGCCCGCGCGGTGCAGCACCGAGACCGCACCGTTCTCCGCGGTCACGTCGAAGACGTTCGCATCCACCATCATCGGCGGGACCAGGAGGATCACCGGACGGTCGTCCTCCGCCGGTGCCGGCGCGGCATCGGCGTAGTACCGGCGCAGCCGATACATCGGGGATCGTTCGACGACGGCGAACGGCGACGGCTTCGCCCCGGTCTCGAGCCCTCCGTGAGTAAGCACCTCGTAGCCGTTACGCGCGGTCGCCCGCAGCCGGTTCACCGACGCGCCGAGCGCCTTTCCGCCCGGCAGGCCACCCAGGATGTCCACCATGACCGCCTTCCGTCGAATGCAGACCGAATCGCGGACTCAACGTACCCGCAGGCGCGGCACGGCGTGCCCTAACTGCCGATCGCGTCGGTGCTCCGCGCCGCCGGGGCGGACCCGGAGGTCGCCTGCGGGTCGAGCTTGCCGGCGCGCTGCGCCCACAGTTCGAAGATCACCGAGCACAGCGGCGGGATCGTCGAGGCCAGTCCCAGCGCGAGGGTCTTCAGGTCCCAGTTGCGGATCTTCGCCACCACGAGGGTGAGTACCACGAACACCATGAAGACGATGCCGTGGGCCATGCCCGGCTTGGCGACGGCCTCCTCGTTCCCGCCGACCCACTTGCCGTACATGCCGAACAGCAGCCAGATCCACGTGAGGGCCTCGGCGAAGGCCACGACCTTGAACGCCAGGACGATCTTCGACGCGATCGACTCGTTCACAGTTGTTCTCACTTCCCGGGGACGGTGATGATCAGGGCGTCGCCCTGGCCGCCGGCGCCGCACAGCGCCGCGGCGCCGGTGCCGCCGCCGCGGCGCGCGAGCTCGAGCGCCAGGTGCAGCACGATGCGGGCGCCGGAGGCGCCGAGCGGATGACCGATGGCGATGGCGCCACCGTCGACGTTGACCCGCTCCGGGTCGACGCCGAGATCGGCGGTCGAGGCCAGGCCCACCGCCGCGAAGGCCTCGTTGATCTCCAGCAGATCGAGATCGGCCGGCTCGATCCCCTGCTTCTCACAGGCCTTCTTGATCGCATTCGAGGGCTGGTGCTGCAGCGACGAGTCCGGGCCGGCCACCACACCGTGCGCACCGATCTCCGCCAGGTAGTCCAGTCCCAGCTCCTGCGCCTTGCTCCTACGCATGACCACCACGGCGACCGCACCGTCGGTCAACTGCGAGGCGTTGCCCGGGGTGATGCTGCCGTCCTTGGCGAAGGCGGGACGGAGCTTGGCGAGCGTCTCGACGGTGGTGTCGGCACGGACGCCCTCGTCCTCGGTGACCCGGATCGGCTCACCGCGGCGCTGCGGGATCTCGACCGGGACCACCTCGTCGGCGAACTTGCCCTCGGCCCAGGCCCGCGCCGCCTTGCGGTGCGAATCGGCGGCGAAGACGTCCTGCTCCTCCCGGGAGTAGGTGACCGTGTCGGTGGTGTTGAGCTGCTCGGTGAGCCCACCCATCGGCTGATCGGTGAAGACGTCGTGCAAGCCGTCGTAGGCGACGTGGTCGAGCATCGTCGCGCTGCCGTACTTGTGACCCTCGCGGCTGCCGGCGAGCAGGTGCGGAGCGCGGGTCATCGATTCCTGGCCGCCGGCGACGACGACCTCGTACTCACCGGCGCGGATCAACTGATCGGCCAGCGCGATGGCATTGATCCCGGACAGGCACATCTTGTTGATGGTCAAGGTGGGCACGTCCCACGGGACCCCACCCGCGATCGCCGCTTGCCGTGCGGGCATCTGACCGGCCCCCGCGGTGAGCACCTGTCCCATGATGACGTAATCGATGGTCTGCGGGTCCACACCGCTGCGCTCCAGTGCTCCGCGGATCGCGACCGCACCGAGATCGGTACCGGACTGCGACTTCAGCGAGCCGAGCATCTTGCCGAACGGGGTGCGGGCGCCGGCCACGATGACCGTGGGATCCTCGCGGGTTGCGGACTGGGCCACAGGTACCTCCTAGGGGGCATCGGTCTTCGCCCATAAAGCTACATTCGAGACATGACTGAGAGCCAATCGCAGCATTCCGGCCACAGTGCTCCCGAGGCACACGCCGTCCCGGCGCAATACCTGTTGGGCATCGACCACGTCGGTATCGCGGTCGCCGATTTCGACGCCGCGCTCGACTGGTACGCGCGGGTCCTGGGGATGGTGTGCACGCACGAGGAGATCAACACCGAACAGGGGGTGCGTGAGGCGATGCTCTCCCCCGCCTCCCTGCTCGTCGGCGGTGCGGCCCCGTCGAGCTCGGCCCAGGTGCAGATCCTGGCGCCCCTGACCCCGGAATCGACGATCGCGAAGTTCCTGGACCGCAACGGACCAGGGATGCAGCAACTGGCGTACCGCGTCACGGATCTCGACGCGGTCAGTGCGCACCTGCGCTCGCAGGGCGTCCGACTGCTGTACGACGCCGCGCGCGCCGGCACCGCGGGCTCGCGGATCAACTTCCTGCACCCGAAGGACGCCGGTGGTGTGCTGGTGGAGCTGGTCGAGCCCGCGAGCTGAGACCACCCGCATCGGACGGTTCACGCAACGGCTCGCGCAGCGGTAACGATTCGGACGCTACGGCCCTGCTGGAACCAGGCCGGGGCGGCGCCGAAGTACCATCGGTGCATGGCGAATTCGGACAACACCTCGGGCGGCTCGGCCCCGGCACCGTTCGCGGTGGTGCTTCGTGGCTACGACCGTGACCAGGTCACCGAGCAGTTCCGCCGCTACCAGGCTGAGCTGCGGGTTCTCGCGGCGGACCGGGACGCCGCCTCGGCGCACGCCCGCGAGCTGACCGACCTGCTCGACGAGGCCCAGGACGAGATCGACAACCTGCGGCGTGAGGTGGACCGGCTCAGCGTCCCGCCCACCACCGCCGAGGGTATGAGCGACCGGATCGCCCGGATGATGCGCCTGGCCTCCGACGAGGCCTCCGAGATCCGGGCCGCGGCCGAGAACGAGGCCGCCGAGGTGCGTTCGCTGGCCCGCCAGGAGGCCGAGACCACCCGGCGTGAGGCCGACCGGATCCGGACCGACATGGCCACCCGGCGCGAGGCCATGGAGGTCGAGCACGAGAACACCATGTCGCAGGCACGCGACGAGGCCGATCGGATCGTCGCGCAGGCACAGGCGGACGCGGAACAGCTCGAGCGCTCCTCGGCGGACAACCGCGAGCGGGTGCAGAACGATTTCGACATGGCCATGTCCCTGCGCCGGGACAAGGCCATCCGCACCATCACCGAGTTGGAGGACACCTCCAAGGCGGAGGCGCGCGAGCGCATCGATTCGGCGAACGAACGTGCCGATCAGACTCTCAACACCGCCAACGCCACCGCCGAGCAGAAGCTCGCGGACACCAACACCAAGATCGCAGCGCAGATCGCGCAGGCGCGGCGGGTCACCGAGGACATGCAATCGCTGCGCACGTCCATCCTCGATCAATTGGAGACGGTGCGCCGTCAGCTCTCGCTCGTGCCCGAGGCGCTGGCGACCGGTGACACCGAGTCCGAGACGGTGGGCCGCACAGTCGCGCCGGCCGGTTTCGAACCTGCCGCAGCGCCCAAGGCCGATCAGCTCACCGAGGTCTCGCCCACCGCTACCGAACGTGCTGAGGACATCTTGGGAGCTGCTGATTTCGCCGCAGCCGAGGATTCCGGCGAGCCGGTCTCCGAGAAGGTCACCGTCACCGAGAACTAGCCCCTCCGGGCGGCCTCACGGCGCCAGCAGCCGGTGTGCCAGTGCCGCCGTTCGGCGACACCGCCGGACTCCGCGGCCGGCCACACCACGACGTGCGCGACGCCCACGGCGATCGGTTGGTCGCAGCCCGGACAGCGGTAGGCCTTGGACGCGCCGGCCCCGGTGACGGTACGGACCTGGTAGGCCCGATCCTCGAACTCGACCCGCTCGCCGAATCCCCCGGCACTCAGCGGCCGCGGTGTGCCGCCCGCACGTCGACGTGATACCGGGCGACGGGCCATCAGAACAGCTTGTACGAGGTGTCCTCGGTCCCGCGCAGCACGTCGTAGTCGACGGTGACGCAGCGGATCCCCCGGTCCTCGGCCAAGGTCCGCGCCTGCGGTTTGACCTGCTGGGCGGCGAGGATCCCGGTGACCGGCGCGATCAGCGGATCCCGATTGAGCAGGTCCAAGTACCGGGTGAGCTGCTCGACGCCGTCGATCTCGGCGCGCCGCTTGACCTCCACCGCCACGGTCCGGCCGTCGGCGTCCCGGCACAGCAGGTCGACGGGGCCGATCGCGGTCATGTACTCGCGGCGGATCAGGGTGAAGCCCGCTCCGAAGGTGTGGGTGTGTTCGGCCAGCAATTCCTGCAAGTGGGCCTCGACACCGTCCTTCACCAGTCCCGGGTCCACACCGAGCTCGTGACTACTGTCGTGTTCGACCTCACCGATCAGGATGCGCAGCTGCTCGTCGGCCTTGTTCCGGACGATCCACAGTTGCTGGCCCTCGGGCAGATCCTCGGCGCCCTCACCCTTCGGGGACGTCTCCAGCCGGCAGGGCGGACTCATCCAGTTCAACGGCTTGTACGCCCGGTCGTCCGCGTGAATGCTCACCGAGCCGTCCGCCTTGACCAGGATCAGCCGGCGGGCCATCGGGAGGTGGGCAGTCAACCTGCCCACGTAGTCGACCTGGCATTCGGCAATCACGACACGCACAACATTCACCTTACGGCACCCGAACCGGGCCTCACTGTGCGCGCCCGGAGAAGCCGTGAAACGGCTCCAGCAACGCCGAAGACCCCCGAGTCGGGAGCACTTCTGCTCACCGACCCGGGGGTCCTCGTATCTAATTTTAGTCCGGCGGTGTCCTACTCTCCCACACCCTCACGAGTGCAGTACCATCGGC
>NZ_BAAGVH010000005.1:0-134166 GCF_054780975.1 Tsukamurella serpentis | reverse complement strand
ATGGACTCCTCTCCTGTAGCAACGACGCTACAGATCAGGTGTCCGGAGAACCGGGGCAAGCTCCTCTCGTGCAGCAGTAGTACGTGCGCGCGACTTCTACAAGTCGAGGCGCAAGAACGTCTGGGGTGCGCGCCACAACCGGAATGTCAGGGAAGGCGCCCGGTGCCGGTGCCGCGCGTGGTGTGCGCGCCGCCGCCGATGCGAGTGCGCCGCGACTGATCGTACGAACCGTGGACAGGCGAAAACAACGCAGTCCTAGTAGGCAGGCACACACCTCCCGACTTCGTCCTAGACTTGTGCCATGCCCGCTGCGACCCGACCGCACCTCCTTTCGCTGAAGGAGTGGCGCGCCTTGGGGGAGGACACGGCGTCGCGCGCGGAGCTTCAGGAGGGGGCCCTGATCGTGTCGCCACCGCCGAGTTCGAAGCACTCTCTGGCGCTGTCCAGGCTGTGGGCGATCATCGGTGCCGCCGCTCCAGCGGGTTTCGCGGTGCGCGAGGAGGTCGACGTCATCCTCGATGCCCAGACCCCGGCGACCGTCCGTGTGCCCGACGTTGTGGTGTTGCGCGAAGGGGCGCTGGAGCCGTACTAAGCGGCCGATGTGCTGCTCGCCGTCGAGGTGCGGTGCCCCGGAACCCGTCGTGTAGACCTGGTCATGAAGCGCAGCGGATACGCCGACGCAGGCATTCCCCACTACAGGATCGTCGACCTCGCCCCGTCGGCGCCTCACCTGTAACAATACGCGGTAATCGGCCGCGCATCACCGGCGAGGGTGGCCATCTGATGTTCGACACCTCGCTCGTCAGTGGACTCCGCGGACGCTGCCGACCACGCGCATGATCAGGCCTCCGGCTCGGGCAGGTTGAAGAACTTCGCGGCCAAGTCCTCGTTCGGCCTGAAATACAGCCTGCCGTCTGCGGTGAGGTGGGCGACTGCGTCGAGGTCGCCGGCCGAGGTCAAGTGGTAGGTGATCTCGCACGCAGATCCGGGTCCACTCCGATACAAGCTGTCGACGGTGCTCGCGAAGACGTTCACCTGGTCGAAGAGGTCTTCAGCGTCGATCGGAAGGAAGAGGAGCACGTCGCGGGTCGGAGCGGCGACGAGGTGACCGTGTTCGGCGGAGGACAGATGCTCCTGCGCGAAGGTAGCCGCGTACAGCAGTCGCGAAGGTCCGAAGAAGTCGTTGAACTGGAAGGCCACGACTGGAATGCTCGATCCGTCGATTCCCAGGTCGACGAGCTGGGGCTCGGGAACCGACAGCCTGTGCAGGTTGTTGACCGCGATACGGCCTACCTCGACTGGACTGCCGAGGTGGGTGAAATGATCTGCGGCGAGCAGCTCGACGACATGGGTGGGATAGTCCGCGGCGAAGATCATCGAGAGTCCGGGAACGATTCCCACGAAGGGGTAATCGGTATCTGCATCAGCCGGGGGCGTGCTCCGAACCAGGCGGGGGTAGATGTTCGCTTCCGTCACCTCGGAGTCGTTCGCGTCGCGGATGCGCTCCAGGTTGGTGATCCACGCGTCGACCACCTCGATCCACTCGGATTCTGGAACGTCTGCGACGTGTGCAGCGAGGTTGGCCAGCCCAAGGATTGCGTCGCCGACCTGGAAGGCGTCGTGGTCGTGGGGTGTGCACGGCAAGCCCCGCGCGGCGCAGACGTGCTCGACCATGCCTCGAAGTGTGATCGTCTGCGCGCGGGTGAGCGGTTCGAGTGTGCTGAAGTCGGTCATGATGATCCCTCGGTAGCGCATGCACGGGGTTCCGCGGCCGGCCACTTTCGGACCAACCGATCAGGATGCCGTGCCCGCCTGACATGTTTGAATCAAAGCAGCTCATCGATGTTCATGCAGTTCAATCGCAGGTTGGATGAGCTGCAGCTGCCTGGACGTCGACGCCCAGTGCAGGCGGCCCGACGTGCCTCTGTGGAGGAAACCGGCAGCTCGCTGTACGTGCGCATCCAGGCTGGGCGATCACAGTCTTCGTATGACCAAGATGAAGAAATTGATCGGATCAGCACTCCTGGGCGCCGCCGTACTCGGCGGCGTCGGATCGGTTGGCGCAGGCATCGCGTCGGCGGATCCGGGACGCACGGGCGTCACCCAGGACGACCATCGTGGTGACGGCCGAGAACGCCCTGTTGGTGACCGCACCGCCGACCGGGACCGGGCGCGTACGAACGGCGAGAACCCGAACTGGCGGCCCGGCCCCGTCTACCGCCAGGGAGCGTGGCACACGCCCGTCTGGGACGAGGGCCGCAATCACTGGGGATTCTGGCTCGGGCCGATCTGGATTCCCGTCGGCTGAACCGCCCGACCCTCCTACACCCGACATGTCGGCCACCCGTCCTAGGGTGGACGGGTGGCCGATCCGCAGAGTTACCGCCCAGCCCCGGGCAGCATTCCCACGCTGCCCGGCGTGTACAAGTTCCGGGACAAACACGGCCGTGTCATCTACGTCGGCAAGGCCAAATCGCTGCGGAGTCGGCTGAACTCCTACTTCGCCGACGTCTACGGCCTGCACCCGCGCACCTACCAGATGGTCACCACCGCCGCGTCCGTCGAATGGACGGTGGTCACCACCGAGGTCGAGGCACTGCAACTCGAATACAACTGGATCAAGGAGTTCGATCCCCAGTTCAATGTCCGGTACCGCGACGACAAGACCTACCCCATGCTCGCGGTCACCTTGAACGAGGAGTACCCACGGCTCTACGTCTACCGCGGCCCGCGTCGCAAGGGCGTGCGCTACTTCGGTCCGTACAGTCACGCCTGGGCCATCCGGGAGACCCTCGACCTGCTGCTGCGAGTCTTCCCCGCCCGCACCTGCTCGGCAGGAGTGTTCAAGCGGCACAACCAGATGGGCCGCCCCTGCCTGCTCGGCTACATCGACAAGTGCTCCGCACCCTGTATCGGCCGGGTCACCGCGGCCGAGCATCGTCACACCGTTGAGGACTTCTGCGACTTCCTCGCCGGCAAGACCGACAACCTGATCAAACACCTCGAGAACGACATGTTCGCCGCCAGCGACGATCTCGATTTCGAGCGCGCGGCCCGCCTGCGCGACGACGTCTCCGCGCTGCGTAAGGCCGTGGAGAAGCAGGCCGTGGTGCTCGGCGACGGCACCGACGCCGACGTCATCGCCTTCACCGCCGATGACCTCGAAGCCGCTGTGCAGATCTTCCACGTCCGCGGCGGCCGAGTACGCGGCCAACGGGGCTGGGTGGTGGAGAAACCGGGCGACGCGGAGACCAGCGAGAACGCCGAGCTCGTCGAGCAGTTCCTCACCCAGTTCTACGGCGAGGAGGCCGAGCGCGCCCAGCAGTCCGGCGATGGTGCAGCGAGCCCCGTCCCCCGCGAGGTGCTGGTCCCGGTTCTGCCCGACGACGCCGACGAAGTGCAGGACTGGCTCACGGAACTGCGCGGCTCCCGGGTCTCACTGCGCATCCCGCAGCGCGGCGATAAGCGCACCTTGATGGAGACCGTCGAACGCAACGCCTCCGAAGCTCTTCACCAGCACAAACTCAAACGCTCCGGCGATCTCACCGCACGCTCGGCGGCGCTCCAGGGCCTACAGGACGCCCTCGGCCTCGACGAGGCGCCGCTGCGGATCGAGTGTGTGGACATCAGCCACATACAGGGCTCGGACGTGGTGGCATCACTGGTGGTCTTCGAGGACGGACTGGCGAAGAAGTCCGACTACCGCCACTATTCGATCAAGGAGGCCGCCGGCGAAGGCCACAGCGACGATGTGGCCTCCATCGCCGAGGTCACCCGCCGCCGCTTCCTCCGGCACCGCGCCGACGCGCACCAGGACGAGGGCGCCGACGGGGGAGACCTCGCGCCCGAGGCCGCGATCGACCCGCAGACCGGCCGTCCCCGCAGGTTCGCGTACCCGCCGAACCTGTACGTGGTCGACGGCGGCGCACCCCAGGCCGCCGCTGCGCAGGCCGTCCTGGACGAACTCGGAGTGACCGACGTCGCGGTGGTCGGCCTCGCGAAAAGACTGGAGGAGGTGTGGGTTCCCGGTGACGACGACCCCGTCATCCTCCCGCGCAGCTCCGACGCCCTGTTCCTGCTGCAGCGGGTGCGCGACGAGGCCCACCGTTTCGCGATCTCGTTCCACCGCAACAAACGGTCCAAGCGGATGACCACGAGCGCGCTCGACGCGATCCCCGGCTTGGGGAATACGCGGAAGGCTGCTCTGATCAAGCACTTCGGGTCGGTCGCGAAGCTACGCGCCGCGAGCCTGGAGGAGATCGTGGAGGTCCCCGGGATCGGCCTCACCACCGCCCGCACCGTGCTCGACGGTCTGCGCGCAGACGCCCCGTGAGCGTCTCCGCAGCGGTCGAGCAGATCGCTCCGGTACTGATCTTCCTGCTCGCGATCACCGTGGTCGCCGAGATCGCGCAGGTGGCGGGTGTGTTCGATGCCCTCGGTGTGCTCGCGGCACGCCTCGGGCGCGGACGGGTTCTGCTGATGTGGCTGGCAGTGGTGGCCGTGGCCTGCGCGGCGACGATCGTGCTCAGTCTGGACACCACCGCAGTGCTGCTCACCCCGGTCGTTCTCGCCGCGACGTCCCGGCTGGGACTGGCGCCGCTGCCCTTCGCGATGACCACCGTGTGGCTGGCGAACACAGCCTCGCTGCTGCTGCCCGTCTCGAATCTCACCAACCTGCTCGCCGTCTACCACCTCGACGGCGGAGTGCGCACGTATGTCGCGCTGTCCTGGAAACCGGCGACCGCGGCGATCGTGGTGACGGTGTCGATCCTGTACCTGCTGCATCGTCGCGACCTACGCGGGCGCTACCGCCCGCCGAACTTCGAGCGGCCGCCGGACCGGGTGCTGTTCGCCGGTGCAGCAACGATCTGCGCGGCGCTCGGCCCCGCCTTCCTCCTCGGCGCGCCGCCGGCGGCAGCGGCGACGGCTGCGGCGGCACTTCTGCTCGCGCTGCTCGCCGTCCGCGCCCCGGCGAGGCTGCGCGAGGTGGTGGTGCCGTGGCGGATGGTGCTGATACTGGTGATCGTCTTCGCAGCTGTACAGGTCGCGCTGACGCTGGGCCTGGAAGCGGCGCTCGGCCGGGTCGCGGGTACCGGGACTGCAACCGCTGACCTGATGCGCCTGGCCGCCACGGGGGCACTGGCCTCGAACACGGTGAACAACCTGCCCGCCTACCTGGCCCTCGAACCTGCCGCGCAGGGCGAGCCGGTGCGGCTGATGGCCCTGCTGATCGGCGTCGGAGTCGCGCCGTTGGTCACCGTCTGGGCCTCACTCGCGACGTTGCTCTGGCGTGATCGCTGCGGGCGCGCGGGAGTCCGGATCAGTGCACGCCGATTCGCCGCGCAGGGGGCGATCGTCGCCGTGGCGGCGTCCTTCGCGGCTGTGCTCACCCTGTGAGTATGCTTAGTGTAGCGTCGCCTTACCCCGGAGTTCCGGAACAATTTCATTGCATAAGAGAAGGATTCGACGATGTCGATGCGTAAGCGCTCCACCCTCGCGGCCGCACTGGTTGCGGTAGCCTCGCTCACGATCACGGCCTGCGGTTCGAGCGGCGACGGTGCAGCACCGTCGAGCTCCGGCACGGCCGGTGGCGGCGAGCTGACCCTGTACAACGCCCAGCACGACACCCTCACCAAGGAATGGGTGGAGAAGTTCACCGCCGAGACCGGGGTCAAGGTCAACATCCGGCAGGGCAAGGACTCCGAGCTCGCGCAGCAGATCATCGCCGAGCGTGACCGTTCCCCGGCCGACGTCTTCCTCACCGAGAACTCCCCGGCGATGACCCAGGTGGAGAACAAGGGCCTGTTCGCCGACGTCGACCCCGCGACCCTCGCGCAGATCGACAACGGACTCAAGCCCTCCACCGGCAAGTGGACCGGCATCGCGGCCCGCTCGACGGTGCTGGTGTACGACAAGCGCAAGGTCACCCCCGAGCAGCTGCCGAAGTCGATGACCGACCTGGCCTCGCCGGAGTGGAAGGGCCGCTGGAGCGCGTCGCCGTCGGGCGCCGACTTCCAGGCGATCGTCTCGGCGTACCTCCAGCTCAAGGGCGAGCAGGCCACCAAGGACTGGCTGCGCGCGATGAAGGAGAACTCCAAGGCCTACAAGGGCAACGGCGCCGCGATGAAGGCGGTCAACGCCGGCGAGGTCGATACCGCGCTGATCTACCACTACTACTACTACGGTGACCAGGCCAAGACCGGCGAGAACTCCGGCAACGTGGGCACCCACTACTTCAAGAACCAGGACCCGGGCGCCTTCGTCTCCATCTCCGGTGGCGGTGTGCTCAAGTCCTCCAAGAACCAGGCCCAGGCTCAGCAGCTGCTGAAGTTCATCACCTCGAAGACCGGCCAGGAGGTCCTGGAGAAGGGCAACGCGTTCGAGTACCCCGTCGCCTCCGGTGTTCCCGCGAACCCGAAGCTGGTTCCGCTGGCTGATCTGCAGGCGCCCACCGTCGACCCGGCCAAGCTCAACGGCCCCCAGGTCGTGTCGCTGATGACCGAAGCGGGTCTGCTCTGAGACTGCTCACCGCTGCGGCCGCCGTTGTTGCGGCGGTCGCAGCAGTGCCGCTGGGCTTCGTCGTCTACATGACCGTGGACACCGGATGGACCGAATCCCTGCGGCTGGTCCTGCGGCCCCGTGTCGGTGAGCTGCTCACCAACACCGTGCTGCTCACCGTGATCGCGGTGCCGTTGACGGTGCTCATCGGCGTCGGCGGCGCCTGGCTGGTCGAACGCACCACCCTGTTCGGGCACCGTGTCTGGTCGCTGCTGCTCGCCGCGCCCCTGGCGATCCCCGCCTTCGTCGGCAGCTACGGCTGGGTCTCGGCGATCCCGTCGCTGGCCGGCTTGTGGTCCGGAGTGCTGATCGCGGTGCTGTTCTACTACCCGTTGGTCTACATCCCCGTCGCCGCCGCCCTCAGCAGGCTCGACCCCGCCCTGGAGGAGTCCGCTGCGGCGCTGGGCCTGGGACCGTGGCGGGTCTTCGTCCGGGTGACGCTGCCGCAACTGCGGCTGGCGATGCTCGGCGGTGCGGTTCTGGTCGCACTGCACCTGCTCGCCGAGTACGGCGCCTTCGCCATGATCCGGTTCGACACCTTCACCACCGCGATCATGGTGCAGTACCAATCCACCTTCAACGGCACCGCCGGGTCGATGCTCGCCGGTGTGCTGGCCCTGCTGTGCCTGCTCCTGCTGGTCGGGGAGGTGTCGGCGCGCGGAAAGGCCCGCTACGCCCGGGTCGGATCGGGTGCCGTCGCCCGGCCCACCCGGATCGCCCTGCACGGCTATCACCTGCCCGCCCAATTCGCTGTGGCCGCCCTGGTGACCGCCGCGCTCGGCCTTCCCCTGTGGTTCGTGATCGGCTGGACCATCCGCGGTCTGGCGACCACCGCACCGACCGAGTTGCTCGACGCGCTGGGAACCTCCCTCGGCTACGGCGCAGCGACTGCCGTCCTCACCGTCGCCGCCGCCTTTCCGCTCGCCTACCTGGCAGTACGGCGCCCCAACCCGATCACCCGCGGACTCGAAGCATCCACGTACGTCAGCAGCGCGATGCCCGGCATCGTCATCGGTCTCGCCCTGGTGACGGTCTCCAT
This sequence comes from Tsukamurella serpentis, assembly GCF_054780975.1. Taxonomy (NCBI): domain Bacteria; kingdom Bacillati; phylum Actinomycetota; class Actinomycetes; order Mycobacteriales; family Tsukamurellaceae; genus Tsukamurella; species Tsukamurella serpentis. The sequence continues at coordinate 126,569 of NZ_BAAGVH010000005.1, read as the reverse complement.
CCGAGCCTTCCCCGATCTGTACCAGAGCGCGACGGTGCTGGTGCTCGCGTACGTGCTGCTGTTCCTGCCGCGAGCCGCGGTCGGACTGCGCGCCGGACTCGCGCAGGCGCCACCGTCGCTCGAGGAGGCCGCCCGCGGACTCGGAGCCCGGCCCGCCGTCGCCTTCGGGCGGATCACGCTGCGACTCACCGCGCCCGCCGCCGCGGCGGGTGCCGCCCTGGTCTTCCTGGCCGTGACCAACGAGCTCACCGCCACCTTGATCCTCGCGCCCACCGGCACCCGCACCCTGGCCACCGAGTTCTGGGCCAAGAGCAGCGAGATCGACTACGCCGGAGCCGCCCCGTTCGCGCTGGCCATGGTGATCCTCTCGTTGCCCACCACGTACCTGCTGTTCCGCCAGTCCCGACGGTCCGCCGGCGGCAGCACCAGCCCGAGAGGAACCAGATGACCGACACCGCCTCCGGCCCCGTCGGCGCCGAGCTGCGACTACGCGAACTCACCAAGAGCTTCGGGAACGAGCCCGTCCTGCGCGGCGTCGATCTCACGGTGCCCGCAGGGTCGATCACCGCTGTCGTCGGGCCGTCGGGTTCCGGCAAGACCACCCTGTTGCGCCTGGTCGCGGGGTTCGCCCGACCCGATGGCGGCACCGTCCGACTCGGTGATCGTGAACTCGCCTCCGACACCGGCTGGGTGCCCGCGCACCGGCGCGGCGTGGGCTACGTCGCGCAGGACGGCGCCCTGTTCCCGCATCTGTCCGTGGCCCGCAACATCGCCTTCGGCCTGCAACGATCGATACTTCCGGCGACCCGCCGCACCGTCACTTCCCGGGTGGCCGAGTTGCTGGAGATGGTCTCCCTGGACACTCGGCTGGCCGCCCGGTATCCGCACGAACTGTCCGGTGGGCAGCAGCAGCGCGTGGCCCTGGCGCGGGCACTCGCCGGTAGACCCCGGATCATGTTGCTCGACGAGTCGTTCTCGGCGCTCGACGCCGGACTGCGGGTGGCCACCCGCGCCGCCGTCGCGGACGTGCTCAGCGCCACCGGCGTCACCGCGGTCCTGGTCACTCACGACCAGTCCGAGGCGCTGTCCTTCGCGGGACAGGTCGCAGTCCTGCGTGACGGTGCCCTCGCCCAGGTCGGCACGCCCACCGAGGTGTACCTGCGCCCACAGACCGCCGCCACCGCCCGCTTCCTCGGTGACGTGGTGATCCTCGACGGTGACATCTCCGGCGGCGCCGCGCAGACCGAACTGGGCCGGCTGCCGGTGTCCGGCCAGGGCAGCGGACCCGCGCAGCTGCTGCTCCGGCCGGAACAGATCAGGCTCGCGGCCGACGGCACCTGCGCTCAGGTGGAGCGGATCGAGTTCTTCGGCCCGGACGCCACCGTGGACCTGCGGCTGGAAGCCGGCTCCGCGATCACCATCCGGCTACCCAGCACCGAACTGCCCGCCGTGGGCGAGGATGTGCACCTCTCGGTGGTGGGCAGTGCGGTGCCGCTGCGGGACTGATCAGCCGCCGCCCAGCACGATCCCCTCGCGCCGCGGATCCGCGCCCCCGGCGAGCACATCGCGTTGAGCGATGATCGCCGACAGTCCGGAGACCTGCGGTGCGGCATTGACCTGGTGGCCCAGCGCCCGCAACTGTTCGATCACCTTCTGTCCCTCCGGGCCGCCGACCGCCGGGTGACCACTGTCGATGTTCGTCTTCGGTGAGTTCGCGGCACCGAAGTTCGCCATTCCCACCGACTGCTGGGGATTGAGCCCCCAATCGGTGAGCCCGATGACCGTCTTGATCACGTACTGGATGATCACCGAGCCGCCGGGGGAGCCGAGCGCGCCCAATGCGTCACCGCGGGCACCGTCGGCGCCGCGGCTGAACAGGATCGTCGGAGACATCGAACTGCGTGGCCGCTTGTTCGGCTGCACCCGGTTCGCCACCGGTTTGCCCGTGGAATCAGCCGGCTCCGCGGAGAAGTCGGTGAGCTGATTGTTGAGCAGGAAGCCGTCCACCATGTGGTACGAGCCGAACGCCGACTCGATCGTGGTGGTCATCGAGGCGATGTTGCCGTACTTGTCGATCGCCGTGATGTGGCTGGTTCCGTGCTCCGGGGTGGTGGTCACACCCGGTGCGCCGGTGCGGAAGTCGCCGGCCGCGGCGGTGCCCATCGACCTGTTCCGGTCGATCGATCCGGCTCGTCCTCGCAGGTACGCAGGATCGACCAGCGCAGCGGGGGACCCACCCGGGAGCGGTACGAAATCCGGGTCGGCGATGTACTTGTCGCGGTCCGCGTAGGCCAGACGCTCCGCCTCGGAGATCAGGTGGACGGCCTCTGCGGTCGGCACCCCGCCGTCCGGACCGGGATCACCGTTACTCACCGCGGCGGGCCCCAGCTTCGACAGATCGAACGAATCGAGGATGCCCAGAGCCTGCGCAACGGTGATTCCACCCGACGACGGTGCCGGCATACCGCACAACACCCGGTCCCGATACGGGGTGCACAGCGCCTCCCGCGTCTTGACGGTGTACCCGGCCAGGTCCTCGACCGTCATCGTGCCCGCGGTACGGCCGCCGGAGCTATCGCGCACCGACGCCACGATCGCCTCGGCGATGGCACCGGTGTAGAAGGCCTTCGCTCCTTCGGAGGCGATGGCGCCCAGGGTTTTCGCGTATGCGGGATTGGTGAGCCGTACCCCGGCCTTCTTCGGTGCGCCGTCGGGTTCGAGGAAGTAGCTCCGCAGGTCGGCGTCGTTGGCGAAGTTCTTCGCCTCCTCGGCGATCGCCCCGGCCAGGCGTGGGCTGATCTCGAAGCCGTCATCGGCGATCCGCACAGCTGGATCGAACAGTTCGCGCCAGCTCCGGTTGCCGTGCTCGCTGTGCACCGCTTCGAGTAGTCGCACAGCGCCCGGCACACCGATCGCCCGACCCGATGACCGCGCATCCGGCTTGGGCGCGGTTCGGTCCTCCGGGGAGATCCAGCGCAGGTAGTTCTCGTCGGCGCCGGCCGGTGCGGTCTCACGTCCGTCGTAGGCCTGCACCTTCTGCGACTTCGCGTCGTAATACAGCAGGAAGGCGCCGCCGGCGATACCCGACGACTGCGGCTCCACCAGGCCGAGTACCGTCTGCGCCGCGACCAGGGCATCTGCGGCGGTACCGCCCTGCTCGAGGACCTGGCACGCAGCCTTCGTGGCGACCGGATTGGCCGTGGCCACCGCGTAGTTCTTCGCATTCGTCACCGGCAGGCCGGACCGGTAGCCGGACGAACCCTCGGGGGTGGTGCTGATGTCCCGCGCCCCGGTCGAGGCCGCCGCCGACGGGCGGAACATGGTGCCCGTGACCCCCGCCGCATCACACCCGGCCGCCGCGACCGCCACCGTCGACGAGGGGCCGCCGCCCGAACCGGAGGTACTGCACGACGTCAGCGCCAAGGGAATCACGAGTGCGGCTGCGGCCGCGGGCTTGAGACGGATCACGGTGCCCTCCATGGTCGTATCCAGGAAACCTAACACCGGCCAGCAGGCCGGGGAAGGGAACCGCAGCGGCTTCAGCGCATCGACGCATCCGGCACCGTCGGCGGGCACACCCCGCCGGCCGCGGTGACCAGCTCGAAGTGCCACCACTCGTTGTCGAAGGTGCGGCACAGGCCCCACCGGTTGCCGTTCCGCTGCAACCAGGCCGCGCTCTGCCACGGACCGACGTCGACCGCCCGGCCGCTGACGTGCGTCGACTCCTGCGGCGGCAGCACCCACCGCCGGGCCGCGGCCGATGAGCCGTACTGCGCCGACCCCTGCTCCCACAGCGCCTGCTGCTGGTCCCACGACCGCTTCCCGGACGTGATGCTCAGCGCAACCCCTTCGTCGGCGGCGGCCTGCTGCGCGGCCGAGTAAGCCTGCGCCAGAGCCGGATCCAGTCCGTCGCTGCCGGGCGCGGCGGACGCCGGAGCGCTCACCGCGAGTCCGGACGAGGCGATGACGGCGAGAACGGACGACGCGATGAGCGCACGGGAGCGCAGCGGGGAGGACACGGTGACGACTGTAGGCGCAAGGCCGCTGCGGCGGGGGTGGACTACGCGCCGCGGGAACCGCCCGACATGGCTAGGCTGGGTATCAGGAGCGACGAAGGCGAGGAGGGCCGTGCACCCGAGCGGAGAGCCGAGCACGCGTGCGGAGGAGCGGACCGTCGGTGAGCACCGCAGTGACGGCCCCATGGACGTGCTGTTGGTGACCGGCCTCTCCGGTGCCGGGCGCGGCACCGCGGCTAAGGTGCTCGAGGACCTCGGCTGGTACGTCGCCGACAACCTTCCCCCCGCCCTGATCAGCAACATGGTCGACATCTCCCTGGCGGACGAGTCGCGCATCCACCGGCTGTGCATCGTCACCGACGTCCGCAGCCGCACCTTCACCGGCGACTTCGCCAACATCCGCCGGGAACTGGCGGAGAAGGACATCGAACCCCGGGTGCTGTTCCTCGACGCCTCGGACGAGACGCTCATCCGCAGGTTCGAGCAGGTGCGGCGCAAGCATCCGCTACAGGGCAACGGCACCCTCGCCGAGGGGATCAGCGCCGAACGCCAGATCCTGCAATCGATCCGGTCGACCGCCGACCTCGTACTGGACACCTCCAGTCTGTCGGTGGCACGCCTGCGGGAGACCATCGAGAACTCCTTCCGCACGCTGCGCTCGGGCACCGTCACGGTCACCGTCGAGTCCTTCGGCTTCAAGAACGGCATCCTGCTCGACGCCGACATGGTGCTCGACGTGCGGTTCCTGCCGAACCCGTTCTGGGTATCGGAACTGCGCCCGCTCAACGGGCTCACCGACCAGGTCTCCGGGTACGTCCTCGGGCAGCCGGGCGCCTCCGGCTTTCTCGACACCTACACCCGACTGCTCGATCCGCTGCTCGCGGGCTACCGCCGCGAAGGCAAGACCTATCTGACCGTGGGCATCGGCTGCACCGGTGGTAAGCACCGCAGCGTGGCGATGACGGAAGAACTGGTACGCCGGCTCGCCGGAAAGCCCGGCATCGAAGTCCGTGCCGCGCACCGGGATCTGGGGTTGGAATGACAGCACTGAAAGTGGCCTCGCTCGGTGGCGGTCACGGTCTGTTCGCGACCCTGCGTGCCGCCCGCGAACTCGACGCGCAGATCACCGCCATCGTCACCGTGGCCGACGACGGCGGGTCGTCCGGCCGGCTGCGCGGCGAGCTCGGGATCATCCCGCCGGGAGACCTGCGCATGGCCCTGGCCGCGCTCATGCCCGACGACGACCGCGGGGAGTTCTGGGCCGGTGTCCTGCAGCACCGTTTCGGCGGCGTCGGTGCGATGGCCGGACACCCGGTGGGGAACCTGCTGCTGGCCGGGCTGTGCGAGGTGCTCGGCGATCCGGTCGACGCGCTGGACGCGATCGTCGAACGATTCGGAGTCCAGGGCCGGGTGCTCCCGATGGTCCCCGGGCCGCTGCGCATCGAAGCCGATGTGACCGGCCTCGAGGACGACCCGCGGCTCTCGCGGGTGATTCGAGGGCAGGTGGCGGTGGCCGTCACCCCCGGTCAGGTGCGCCGCGTGCGATTGGAACCGGCGTACCCGCAGGCCTGTCCGGAGGCGATCGAGGCGATCGAGGTGTCGGACATGGTCACGCTCGGTCCGGGCTCCTGGTTCAGCTCGGTGATCCCGCACGTCCTGGTCCCCGAACAGTTGGAGGCGCTGCGGCGCACGGACGCCCGGCGGGTGTTGATCCTCAACCTCGCGCCGGAGCCGGAGGAGACCGGTGGCTACTCACCGGAACGGCATCTGCACGTCCTCGCCGCCCACGCCACCGGACTGGAGTTCGACGACGTGATCGTCGACGCCGCCACCGTCCCGCCCGGCGCCGAGCGGGAACACCTGATCCGGGCCACCGCCCTGTTCGGAGCCCGGCCGCACTTCGTGGATGTGGGAGTCCCCGGCTCGCACCAGCACGATCCCGTTGCTCTGGCCCGGGGCTTGCGGGCCGTTCTGGACGGCTGACCGCGGCCGCGGGACGGCGATCGCGGAGGTCACCGGCAGTGCCCTGAGACCGTCGTCCCCCTCGGTGGGAGCGATGGCCTACAGTGAATGCCTGCTGAGACAATCCGCACGCGTAGCCGGAAGGACGTCGGAGTGGCGTTGACATCCCAGGTCAAGGACGAGCTCAGTCGGCTCTCCATCACCCAGGTGAGCGCTCGGCGCGCCGAGGTGGCCTCGCTGCTGCGGTTCGCCGGTGGCCTGCACATCCAGGGTGGCCGGGTGATCGTCGAGGCGGAGGTCGACATGGGGATCATCGCCCGCCGCATCCGCAAGGAGATCCTGGACCTCTACGGCTACAACTCCGATGTGCACGTGCTCGGCGCCGGCGGCCTGCGCAAGGCCGCGCGGTACATCGTTCGCGTGGTCAAGGACGGTGAGGCCCTGGCTCGGCAGACGGGTCTGCTGGACCTGCGGGGCCGTCCCGTCATCGGGCTTCCGTCGCAGATCGTCGGTGGATCGGTACACGATTCCGAGGCCGCGTGGCGCGGTGCCTTCCTGGCTCACGGCTCGCTGACCGAGCCGGGCCGGTCCAGTGCGCTGGAGGTCTCCTGCCCCGGTCCCGAGGTGGCGCTGGCCCTGGTCGGGTGTGCTCGCCGGCTCGGCGTGACGGCGAAGGCCCGCGAGGTGCGCGGCGCCGACCGCGTGGTGGTCCGCGACGGCGAGGCGATCGGTGCACTGCTGACCCGCATGGGCGCCAACGACACTCGGCTGGTGTGGGAGGAGCGCCGGATGCGGCGCGAGGTCCGGGCGACGGCGAACCGTCTGGCCAACTTCGACGATGCCAACCTGCGGCGCTCGGCCCGCGCCGCGGTCGCCGCCGCCGCCCGCGTGGAACGTGCCCTGGAGATCCTCGGCTCGGACGTCCCCGACCATCTGGCGCAGGCGGGAGCTCTGCGTGTGCAGCACCGTCAGGCCTCCCTGGAGGAACTGGGACAGCTCGCCGACCCCCCGATGACCAAGGACGCGGTGGCCGGACGCATCCGGCGACTGCTGTCGATGGCGGACAAGCGCGCCGCCGCCGACGGTGTCCCGGACACCGAATCCGCGGTCACCGCGGACATGCTCGACGAGGGCTGAGCGACGCCCGGGAGAGCGGTTGTAGCCACGGCGCCACGCGCCGCTGAGCGCTAGGCTGGTCGGACCGGTATTCCTCACTCGAAGGAGCACTACAGTGACTGTTCGCGTAGGCGTCAACGGGTTCGGCCGGATCGGCCGCAACTTCTTCCGGGCGGTCGCCGCCCAGAAGGCTCTCGGAAGCACCGACATCGAGATCGTCGCGGTCAACGATCTGACCGACAACGCCACCCTCGCCCACCTGCTCAAGTTCGACTCGATTCTGGGGCGCTTCGACCAGGACGTGGTCGCCGACGGCGAGACCATCCGGGTCGGGAACCAGGCCATTGCCGCGCTCGCGGTGCGAGAGGGACCGTCCGCGGTGCCGTGGGGCGATCTCGGCGTCGACGTGGTGGTCGAATCGACCGGCGTCTTCACCGCCCGTGACAAGACCCAGGGCCACCTCGACGCCGGCGCCAAGAAGGTGATCATCTCCGCACCCGCCTCGGGGGAGGACATCACCATCGTGATGGGCGTCAACGACGACCGCTACGACGGCAGCCAGAACATCATCTCCAACGCCTCCTGCACCACCAATTGCCTGGGGCCGCTGGCCAAGGTGGTCAACGACGAGTTCGGCATCGTCAACGGGTTGATGACCACTGTGCACGCCTACACCGCGGACCAGAACCTGCAGGACGGCCCGCACCGGGACCTGCGCCGAGCCCGCGCGGCCGCACTGAACATCGTGCCCACCTCCACCGGTGCGGCCAAGGCCATCGGCCTGGTGCTGCCGGAGCTCAAGGGCAAACTCGACGGCTATGCACTGCGCGTGCCGGTACCCACCGGCTCGGTCGTCGACCTCACCGTGGAGCTGGAGAAGAAGGCCACGGCGGAGGAGATCAACGCGGCGCTCAAGGCTGCTTCGGAGGGTCGGCTGCAGGGCATCATGAAGTACTACGATGCGCCCATCGTCTCCTCGGACATCGTCACCGACCCCCACAGCTCGATCATCGACGCCGGCCTGACCAAGGTGATCGACGATCAGGCTAAGGTCGTTTCCTGGTATGACAACGAATGGGGCTACAGCAACCGCCTCGTCGACCTGACTGATCTGGTAGGTAAATCGCTCTGATGACCGTTTCCACTCTTTCCGACCTGCTCTCCGAGGGTGTCGAGGGCCGCACCGTCCTGGTTCGCAGTGACCTCAACGTGCCGCTCGACGACGATGGTGCGATCACCGACCCAGGCCGCATCATCGCCTCGGTGCCCACCATCACCGCGCTGGCCGAGGCCGGTGCCAAGGTGATCGTCACCGCACACCTGGGCCGCCCCGTGCCGTCCGACGGGGTCGAGCAGAACCGCCGGTTCTCCCTCGCGCCGGTCGCGAAGGAACTGGGGGAGCGCCTGGGCCGCAACGTCCAGCTCGCCGGCGACGTGGTGGGCCAGGACGCGCTCGCCCGTGCTGAGGGCCTCACCGACGGTGACGTGCTGCTGTTGGAGAACGTGCGTTTCGACCCGCGCGAGACCAGCAAGGACGACGCGGAGCGGGAGGCGCTGGCCCGCGACCTCGCCGAACTTGTCGACGTCTCCTCGCACGCCGGCCCCGGGGCCTTCGTCTCCGACGGCTTCGGTGTGGTGCACCGCAAGCAGGCATCGGTCTTCGATGTCGCGAAGCTGCTGCCCGCATTCGCCGGTGGCCTGGTCGAGGCCGAGGTGCGGGTACTCGCTCAGCTCACCGAGACCCCTTCGCGTCCGTACGCGGTGGTGCTCGGCGGCTCCAAGGTCTCCGACAAGCTGGGTGTGATCCGTGCCCTCGCCCCGAAGGTCGACACGCTGGTGATCGGCGGCGGTATGGCCTTCACCTTCCTCGCCGCGCAGGGCTGCTCGGTGGGTTCCTCGCTGCTGCAGGAGGACCAGATCGACACCTGCAAGCAGTTGTTGCAGGAGTACGGCGATGTGCTGCACCTGCCCGTCGACGTGGTCGTCGCCGACGCCTTCTCTGCCGATGCGCAGTCCAAGACCGTCGCCGCGGATGCGATCGACGACGGGTGGATGGGCCTGGACATCGGTCCGGAGTCGGCCAAGCGCTTCGGTGCCGTGCTGACCGAGGCCAAGACCGTGTTCTGGAACGGACCGATGGGCGTTTTCGAGTTCCCGGCGTTCGCCGCGGGCACCAAGGCCGTGGCGGAGGCCGTCATCAGGGCCACCGCCAACGGGGCCTTCACCGTCGTCGGTGGGGGTGACTCCGCCGCGGCGGTACGCACCCTCGGACTCGACGAGGACGGTTTCAGCCACATCTCCACCGGCGGCGGTGCCTCCCTGGAGTACCTCGAGGGCAAGCAGTTGCCGGGCCTGCTCGTGCTGGAGCGGAGCCCGGCATGAGCCGCAAACCGCTGATCGCCGGCAACTGGAAGATGAACCTCAACCACCTCGAGGCGATCGCGGTGGTGCAGAAGCTCGCCTTCGCCCTGCCGGAGAAGTACTTCGGGCACGTCGACGTGACGGTGCTGCCGCCGTTCACCGATCTGCGATCGGTGCAGACCGCCGTCGACGGTGACGACCTGCGGATTACCTACGGGGCGCAGGACCTCTCGCCGCACGACGCCGGTGCGTACACCGGTGACGTCTCCGGCGCCTTCCTCGCCAAGCTCGGCTGCACCTACGTGGTGGTCGGGCACAGTGAACGACGCACCATCCACGGTGAGACCGACGAGACCGTCCTGGCCAAGACCAAGGCGGCGCTGCGACACGGTCTGACCCCGATCGTCTGCATCGGCGAGGGGCTCGACGTCCGCGAGCGCGGGGAGCAGGTCGAGTTCAACGTCGCGCAGCTCAAGGGTTCCCTGGCGGGCCTGGGAGCCGATGATCTGGCCAAGATCGTGATCGCCTACGAGCCGGTCTGGGCCATCGGTACCGGCAAGGTGGCCACGCCGCAGGACGCGCAGCAGGTGTGCGCGGCGGTACGCGCGGCGATCGCCGAGCTCGGGGGCGCCGACGTGGCCGCAGGAATCCGGGTGCTGTACGGAGGCTCGGTCTCCAGCAAGAACATCGGCGAACTGATCGCCCAGCCCGATGTGGACGGTGGCCTCGTCGGCGGTGCCTCCCTCAAGCCGGACGAGTTCGCCGCGCTCAGTGCCATCGCCGCGGGCGGACCGCTCTGACCGCACTGCGGTACCGGTAAGGGCGCACGCAGCACTCGACTCCGAGGTGCGCCCCGAGACCGCCCTGATCGACCGACCCCGACCGGAAGGTACACTGGATCCTCGTGGAAACTTTGCAGCTGGTGCTGAAGATCGCCATCGTCGTGCTGAGCCTGCTGCTGGTGGTGCTGGTTCTGCTCCACCGCGGTAAGGGCGGCGGCCTGTCGTCGCTGTTCGGCGGCGGTGTGCAGTCGTCACTGTCCGGCTCCTCGGTGGTCGAGAAGAACCTGGACCGGGTCACCATCTTCGTGGGCCTGATCTGGGCGGTGTGCATCATCGGTGTCACGCTGAGCATCAAGCTCAGCACCTAGAGACGCAGACGAGCGAACGAGCGCCGCGGGTACTCCCGCGGCGCTTTTCCGTATCCGGTCGCGATGCAGGTGTCCGCGAGTCGGTGCATGCTGGTCGGCATGACCAGTGACCCCGAGCGTGCCGCAACAGAACCACTGCGCGAGGACATCCGGCTGCTGGGCGGGATCCTCGGCGACACCGTCCGGGAACAGGCCGGTGAGCGGATCTTCGATCTGGTCGAGCAGGCCCGCAAGGAGTCCTTCGCGGTGCGCCGCTCCGAGATCGAACGACACCAAGTGGCCGCGATGTTCTCCGGGCTCTCCACCGCCGAGACCATCCCGGTGATCCGCGCCTTCTCGCACTTCGCCCTGCTGGCGAACCTCGCCGAGGACCTGCACCGCGAGCGTCGCCGTGCGGTGCACGTGCGAGCCGGCGAACCGCCGCAGGAATCGTCCCTCGCACACACCTACCACCTGCTCCAGCAGGCCGGACTCGACGGTGCCGACGTCGCCCGGACCCTGCGTCACGCCCTGGTGGCCCCGGTGATCACCGCTCATCCCACCGAGACCCGCCGGCGCACTGTCTTCGACACCCAGCACCGGATCTCGGAACTGATGCGTCGTCGCGAGCGCGAGCAGCTCGATCCCGCCGACGAGGAGCAGGTGCAGATCGCCCTGCGACGGCAGGTCCTGACCTTGTGGAACACCGCTCTGGTTCGGCTGGAGCGGCTGCGGATCCAGGATGAGATCGAGAACGGCCTGCGCTACTTCGACGCCGCGTTCCTGCAGGTGATGCCGCAGATCAATCACGACGTGCGGCACGGTCTGCGCGCGCTGTACCCGGGGGTGCCGCTGTTGGCCGAGCCGATCCTGCGGCCGGGCTCGTGGATCGGTGGCGACCGCGACGGCAACCCCTACGTCACCGGTGAGGTGGTCACCCGTGCCACCCGGCGGGCCGCCGCCACGGCGATCGGCCACTACCTGCGGGAGCTGTTGGTCCTGGAACAGGAACTCGCGCTGAGCTCCCGCTTGACCACCGTCTCCGACGCCCTGCTCGACCTGGCCGCCTGGGACTCGACGCCGCAACGCGCGGACGAGCCGTACCGGCGGGCGCTGGGTGGGATCCGGGGCCGGCTGACCGCGACCGCGGACGCGCTGGTGGACGAACTGCTCGACGCCCGCGCCGATATCGGAGCGCAGGCGTACCGGGCACCGTCGGAGCTGCTCGCGGATCTCGGCGTCGTCGACGCCTCCCTGCGTGCCGGCGGCGACGGCCTGATCGCCGACGACCGGCTGCAGGACCTGCGTGAGGCCGTGCACACGTTCGGTTTCCACCTCTCCGGTCTGGACATGCGGCAGAACTCCGATGTGCACGAGGAGACCGTCGCCGAGCTGTTCGCGTGGTCCGGTGTACATCCGGACTACGCCTCGCTCGACGAGACCGAACGCGTGCGGCTGCTCACCGACGAGCTGCGGCTGCGCCGGCCCCTGGTGGGACCGGGCGCCGAGTTCTCCGAGCAGACCGCCAAGGAACTCGGCGTACTGCGTGCCGCCGCCCGGGCGGTGCAGACGCTCGGTTCCGGGGCGATCCCGAACTACATCATCTCCATGTGCACCTCGGTCTCGGACCTGCTCGAAGCGGCGGTGCTGCTGCGTGAGGCCGGCCTGCTGCTCCCGGACACCGACGGTGGCGCGCAGTGCCCGGTGAACATCGTGCCGTTGTTCGAGACCATCGAGGATCTGCAGCAGGGCGCAGCGACGATGGCCGCCGCACTCGCGGTACCCGTGTACCGCAGCCTGGTCGCGAGCAAGGGCTCGCTGCAGGAGATCATGCTCGGCTACAGCGACTCCAACAAGGACGGCGGTTATCTGGCCGCGAACTGGGCGCTGTACCGCGCCGAACTGGAGCTGGTGGCGATGGCCCGCGATGCCGGGATCACCCTGCGCCTGTTCCACGGGCGCGGCGGCACCGTCGGACGGGGCGGTGGGCCGAGCTACGAGGCGATCCTGGCCCAGCCGCCGGGTGCGGTGCGCGGCTCTCTGCGGCTGACCGAACAGGGCGAGATCATCGCCGCCAAGTACGCCGAGCCGGCGCGTGCGGTGCGGAACCTGGAGTCGCTGGTCGCGGCGACGCTGGAATCGTCGCTGCTGGACGTCGAGGGGCTCGGTGCCGGCGCCGAGGACGCCTACGCCGTGCTCGACGAACTCGCCGCGCTGGCCCGCGACGCCTACAGCGATCTGGTGCACCGCACCGACGGCTTCGTCGAGTACTTCACCACCTCCACCCCGGTGGCCGAGATCGGTGCGCTGAACATCGGCTCGCGTCCCAGTTCCCGGAAGCAGACCTCGAAGATCTCGGACCTGCGGGCCATTCCGTGGGTGATGTCGTGGTCGCTCTCGCGAGTGATGCTGCCGGGCTTCTACGGCACCGGAACGGCGTTCGAGACCTGGATCGGGGGTGATCCGCAGCGGCTCGAACGACTGCGTGAGCTGTACCGGCGCTGGCCCTTCTTCCGGACGGTGTTGTCGAACATGGCGCAGGTGCTCGCCAAGTCCGATCTCGGCCTGGCGGCGCGGTACGCCGAACTCGTTCCCGACGAGGCCCTGCGTGCGCGGGTCTTCGGCAAGATCGCCGACGAACACCGTCGGACCATCGAGATGTACTTCGCGATCACCGAGACGGACGATCTGCTGGCCGACAATCCCGCGCTGAAGCGGTCGGTGTTCAACCGGTTCCCGTACCTCGAACCGCTCAACCACCTGCAAGTGGAGTTGCTGCGCCGGTACCGTTCGGGGGATCAGGATCCGCTGCTGCAGCGCGGCATCCTGCTCACCATGAACGGGCTGGCGACGGCGCTGCGCAACTCCGGGTAGCCGGATCAGAGCGTGCGGGCGATGATCTCCTTCATGATCTCGTTGGTGCCGGCGTAGATCATCTGCACTCGGTTGTCGACCCAGAATCGCGCCGCGGGGTACTCGGCCATGTAGCCGTAGCCGCCGAACAGCTGCAGGCACTCCGAGGCCACGTCCTGCGCGCGATCGGAGGTCCACCACTTGGCCATGGCGACGGTGGGGATGTCCAGCTCACCCTTGATGTGCTTCTCGATGCAGTCGTCGATGAAGATCCGCGCGATCGTGGTCTCGGTGAGTGCCTCGGCGAGTTTGAACTTGGTGTTCTGGAAGCCGAAGATGGGGCGGCCGAAGGCCTCCCGCTCCTTCGTGTAGCGCAGAGTCTCCTCGAAGATCACCTCCATGCCCGCGACACAGGCCTGGCCGATGATCAACCGCTCCTGCGGGAGTTGCTGCATCAATTGGTAGAAACCCTGGCCCTCCTGCGTGCCCAGCAGGTTCGACGCCGGTACGTGCACGTCGTCGAAGAACAACTCCGAGGTGTCCTGGCCCTTCTGGCCGATCTTGTTGAGGATGTTCCCCTTACGGAAACCCTCGCGGTCGGCCTCGACCAGAAGCAGGGAGATGCCGGCGGCGCCCTGATCGGGGTCGGTCTTGCAGACCACGACCACGATGTCGGCCTGCTGGCCGTTGGTGATGAACGTCTTACTGCCGTTGATCACGTACTCGTCGCCGGTCTTGATGGCACGGGTCTTGACGTTCTGCAGGTCCGAGCCGGTGCCGGGCTCGGTCATAGCGATCGCGCCCACCGCCTCACCGGAGGCCATCCTCGGCAGCCAGGTCTGCTTCTGCTCCTCGGTGCCGTAGGCCAGGATGTAGTGGGCGACGATGCCGTTGTGCAGTGAGACGCCCCACGCGGTGTCGAAGGCCTGCGCCTGCGCGGCGATCAGCACCGACTCGTGACGGAAGTCGCCGCCGCCACCGCCGTACTCCTCGGGGATCGACAGGCACAACAGGCCCACCTCGCCGGCCTTGTTCCACAGGTCCCGGTCGACGTGATGCTGTTCGGCGAATCGTTCGGTGTTGGGTGTGAGTTCCTTGGCGAGGAACTTGTCCGCGAGGTCCCGGAGTGAATCGAGCTCGTCGTTCATCCAGCTCGAGCGGCGGCGTGCGGCCATGAGGTGACCACCTTTCTGCAGGGCGAGGGCTGCGTGGCGTGATGGGCACCACCTAATCAGAACCCGCACCGGTAAAACAAGCATCCTCGCCGGATTCGAGCTGTTGTTCACTCCCTCGGTCGGTGAAGGCGGTGGAAGACGTGTACCTGCGGTGATGCGGGCTCGGAACCGAACGGGGAGCCGGTGCGTCTAATTGATGCGGGAGAAAAACCAACAAGATCGGGGGATGAGTTGGAAACGACACCGCGGGTCTGGTCGGACGCCGAGTCGGCGGACGAGATGTTCGACCGGGCCGAAGAGGTCCGTGAGCGATTGGCCCGGGTATTGGGAGCGGGAACGGCCGCACGGGGGGACGTGCGAGTCACCGTCGGGATGGGGGGACGGCTCACGGGGGTGGTGATCGGCGCACGAGCCATGGAGTCCTCGGGGGAGGCTCTGAGTGCGGCGATCATGACGGCGGCCTCCCTGGCCGAACAGGCTGCGGCCAGGGAGGTCCACTCGATAGCAGTGCGACTGCACCCCGACCTCGATTTCTGGGATCAGTACACGGGGCAGCGATGACCGACTGCGTGATCGAACCGGACACCGTCCGCGCGCACGCCTCGGCGCTGGAACGGATCGCAGGGACCGTCGAACAGGCGAGCTCGGCCGCCTCGACACGGATCGGTGCGATGGACTACGGCGCGCTGTTCGCCGACTGGCTGGTGCCGTTGGTCAACGGCGCGATCGACCGGCTCGACGAGTCGGTGCGCCGGCACGGCACGGAGCTGCAGACGCACCGAGCCGAGTTCGCCCGGAACATCGCGGTCAACCGTGCGGCCGACGGCGGCGCCGGCGCCGCGCTCTCGCAGACGGTCCGGCCATGAGCGCGGGCGGCGTCATCGACACGGTCGGTGACGGCGTGGCCGGAGTTCCACTGGCCGAGGCGGTGGTCGACGCGGCCGAAGCCGTTGTCGCGGACCAGAGCCCGATGGGGCTGTTGACCGGAGCGGTCGCCGTCGGCGGAGAGATCACCAGCGCACTGGAGGACCCGATCGGGGCCTTCTTCGGCGCGGGCGTCGGCTGGATCCTCGAACACGTACCCGTCCTGACGTCGGCGCTCGATGCGGTATCGGGTGATCCCGAGGCCGTCGACGCGGTCTCCGAGACCTTGGCCGAGAGGGTCGCCGCGCCGCTGGCCGGCGTCGGAGCCGCGGTCCGCAGTGCCGCCGCCGACACCTCCACCGGATGGACCGGCGTGGACGCGGACTCCTACCGGCGATCGACGCAGAACCTGTCCGACCACAGTGACGCGCTGGCGACCGCGGCCCGGGCCACCGCCGTCGGTGTCGCCTTCGCAGGCTCGATGGTCGAGGAGGTGCGCACCTTCATCCGGGACGAGCTGTCGAAACTGGTGGTCTGGGCGGGCGCCACCTTCGCAGCGGCGACGGCCGCGTCGGTCCCCACGGCAGGTGCGTCGGTGGCCGGCGCGACGGACGCGATCCTGCTGCGTGCCGCAGCGCTGGGGCGGCGTTTCGCCACGGTGCTGCGCACGCTCAGCACCAGGCTCGGTGCGCTGGGGCAGCGGTTCGCGGTACTCGGCCGCTCGGTCGACGCGCTTCGCCGCGCCGGTACTTCGATCGACGGGGTCGCCGCGACCGCGACCCGCGCGGTCGACGACGGTGCTGCGGTCAAGACCGCCTTCCGGCTGGCCGCGGATGCCCCGTCGATCGAACCCGGCGAGGTGGCCGCGACCGCCGGGATGGGCGCGATCAAGGCCGCAGGCGACGCCTGGACGTCCTGGAAGGACTCGCGGCCCGCCTGACCGCACGTGACCGACACCGCGCCGGATGCGGGAGGATGATCGGGTGACCGCACCATCGCGCGACCTGCTGATCCTCGACGTCCCGGAGACCGCTCGCGAGGCACACGCCCGGCTGCTCGGGAGCCCGCCCACCGGCCGGTACACGGTGGGCGCGCTGGACGTGGCCGTCGGCGCCCCCGGTTGGGCCGACGGGCCCGGTCTGCTGGTGGCCGCAACCGATCCCGTCGGCACCGCTGAACTGCTGAGGCGACGGGGCCTGCCGCTCACCGACGTCGCCGACGGTGCCGCCACCCTCGCGGACGGCCTGCACCTCGGACTGGCCGCCACCTCCGCGGCGTCCGAGGTACCGGGGAGCGAGATCACTGCGGTCGACCACATCGTGCTCACCTCGCCGAACCGGGACCGGATCCTCGCCACCCTGTGCGCCGGGCTCGATTTCGACCTGCGGCTCGACCGCGTCCAGCCCTGGGGCGTGCACCAGCTGTTCCTGCGCCGCGGCGGCCTTCTGGTGGAGGTGATCCTGCAGGAGGGCGATGGTGTCGACCCGTCCGGACCGGACGGGCTGTGGGGTGTTGCCTGGCGCACCGCCGACGCCGATCTGAGCCGTCAGCGGCTCACCGGACTCGGCCTGACGGTCAGCGAGGTCCGACGCGGTGCGAAGCCGGGCACTCGCGTCGCCACGGTGAAGGACCCCGCGCTCGGCGTTCCGACGATCGTGCTGGAGCAGTCCTAGCCGAGCTGCGCGGCGGCCGCGGCATCGAGGTACCAGACGGTCTCCTCGGTGCCGTGCGCACCGGCGCACGGCCAGTCCTCCGGTGCGGCGCCGCCGACACCGGCAGCCACCGCCTCCGCCTTCCCGGCGCCCGAGACCAGCAGCCACACCCGTCGGCCCGCACCGATCGCGGGCAGGGTCAGGCTCAACCGCCGCGGCGGCGGTTTGGGGGAGTCGCGCACGTAGACCACCGCGGCGTCGCGTTCCCGGACGGCGTCGGTGTGCGGGAACAGCGAGTCGATGTGTCCCTCACCGCCCATGCCCAGCAACTCGACGTCGAACCGGGGCACCAGATCCGCAACCCCGACGCTGACACCGTTGCCGCGCCGGACGGCGTTCTCCCGCAGGCGCTTCGCGTAGACCTGCGCCGCAAGGCCTCCATCGCCGCTGAACGCATCCGAAGCGGGCATGGCGTACACGTTCTCCGGCGGCACCGGGACGTGGTCGAGCAGTGCCTGCTGAGCCTGCAGAACGTTGCGGTCCGGATCGTCTCCGGCCACGAATCGCTCGTCGCCGAAGAAGACGTCCACCCGGGACCAGTCGATCGGCTTGTCCCGGAGGGCCGCTGAGAGGGCGTTGCCGTTCGTTCCGCCGGTCAGCACGATCGAGGCGAACCCCCGCTCGGCCTGGGCCTGCTCGATCACGCAGACCAGATCGTCGGCGGCGGCGGCCACCAGGGCGTCGGCATCGTCGAACGTCCGAACGGTGGGTGCGGTCATGAGGGCATCTCCGATCGGTCGACGCCGGGAACCCCACCCAGCGCGTTGAAGTAGATGACGTCGTCGTCGAGCCGGCGCAGTTCCTCGGCCAGGCAGTCGGCCACCCCGCGGCGGCGGACGGCGACCCTGCCGTCGGGCTGCCCGGGCCGCACCAGCACCGCGGTCGAGTTCTGATCGAACTCCAGTCGCAGTGCCCCACCCGGACGCTCCAGGCGCACCTCGAAGCTGCCCGCCCGGCGCCGGACCGGAACCGCCAACTGTGCGTGCAGCCAGCCCGCCAGCAGATCGACACCGGGGCTGTCGGCCGGTCCGGTGACCACCGCGGAGGTGACCTCCTCGTGCGGTGGCTGATCGAGTGCCGATGCCAGGAGCGAGCGCCACGGTGTGATCCGGGACCAGGCCAGATCGGAATCGCCCGGTGTGTACCCGGCCCGGCGCAGCTCCAGCGCGTCCACCGGATCCAGGCAGGTGGTGGAATCGGTGATCCGCCGCGACGCCAACCGTCCGACCTTGTCAGCGGAGGGCTGCACCGGTGCCGCACCGGGCCACCAGGCCACGACCGGGGTGTCCGGCAACAGGAAGGGCACCACCACCGAGGCCCCGTGGTCGGCGAGCTCGCCGTACAGTCGCAGGACGACCACCTCGGACGCGCCGGCGTCGCCGCCGACCCGGATCTGGGCGTCGAGCCTGGTGCGCTCGGAGTGCGAGGCCCGGGCCAGCACGATCACCCGGCACGGATGCTCGCGGGAGGCCGCATTGGTCGCCTCGATCGCGCTCTCGGTGGGCTCACCCTCGTCGGCGGAGACGATCAGTGTCAGCACCCGCCCGAGGGTGACCGCGCCGCCCGTCTCGCGGAGACGGATCAGTTGCTGGGAGACCTCCTGGGTGGAGGTGTCCGGTAGGTCGAGAATCATGGGCGCCGCCACGTCCTTCCGGTGCGCGCGAGCATGGCGTCGGCGGACGCCGGCCCCCAGGTGCCCGCTTCGTACTCCTCCGGCGCACCGCCGGCCGCCCACATCTCGAGCACCGGATCGAGGATCCTCCAGGACAGTTCGACCTCGGCGTTCACCGGGAACAGTGACGGCTCCCCGAGCAGCACATCCAGGATCAGTCGTTCGTAGGCCTCGGGGGAGCTGACGGTGAACGCCTCACCGTAGGTGAAGTCCATGTTCACGTCCCGGACCTCCATGGAACTGCCCGGCACCTTCGAACCGAACCGCAGCGTCACACCCTCATCCGGCTGCACCCGGATGACCAGTGCGTTCTGGCCCAGTTCCTCGGTCATGGTGTCGTCGAAGGGAAGATGCGGAGCGCGCTTGAAGATCAACGCGATCTCGGTGACGCGGCGGCCGAGCCGTTTGCCGGTGCGCAGGTAGAACGGCACACCCGCCCACCGCCGCGACGCGATCTCGACGGTGATCGCCGCGTACGTCTCGGTGGTGGAGGTATGACTGAACCCTTCCTCCTGCAGCAGCCCGAGCACCTTCTCACTGCCCTGCCAGCCCGGACCGTACTGCCCGCGCGCGGAGGTCTCGTTGAGCGGCTGCACCGGGGACGCCGCCGAGAGCACCTTGATCTTCTCCGCCTGCAACTCCGCCGGGTGGAAGCTGGTCGGTTCCTCCATCGCCACCAGCGCCATCAGCTGCAGCAGGTGGTTCTGGATCACGTCCCGGGCGGCCCCGATCCCGTCGTAGTAGCCGGCGCGGCCACCGAGGCCGATGTCCTCGGCCATGGTGATCTGCACACTGTCGACGTAGTGGCTGTTCCAGGTCGGCTCGAACAACTGGTTCGCGAAGCGCAGCGCCAGGATGTTCTGGACCGTCTCCTTACCCAGGTAGTGATCGATCCGGAAGACCTGCTGCTCGGGGAAGACCTCACCGAGCACGGCGTTGAGCTTCTGCGCCGACGCGAGATCGTGCCCGAAGGGCTTCTCGATCACCACCCGGCGCCAGCCACCGGACTGATCGGCCAGCCCGGACCGCTTGAGCTGCTCGCACACCGTCGGGAAGGCGTCCGGCGGAATGGACAGGTAGAACGCGGTGTTGCCGCCGGTACCGCGGGTGCGATCGAGGGTCGCAAGGGTCTGTGCCAGCCGGTCGAAGGCGTCGTCGTCGTCGAAGGCGCCCCGCACGAACCGGATTCCCTCGGCCAGCCGGTCCCAGACGTCGTCCCGGAACTCGGTGCGCGAGTGCTTCTTCGCCGCCTCCCGCACCGTCGCCGCGAAATCCTCATCGGACCACGGTCGCCGGCCGAAACCCACCAGTGAGAAGCCGGGCGGCAGCAGACCGCGATTGGCCAGGTCGTAGACCGCGGGGATCAGTTTGCGACGGGCGAGATCACCGGTGACGCCGAAGATCACCAGCGACGACGGCCCCGCGATCCGGGGAAGTCTTCGATCCCGCGGATCGCGGAGCGCGTTCGTCCACGTCATCGCAGGGTCAGGCCCCGGCCTTGAGCTGCTCGGCAGTGGCTTCGAGGAGCTTGTTCCAGGCGTCCTCGAACTTCTCCACGCCCTCGGTCTCCAGCACCTCGAAGACCGCTGAGAGGTCCACCCCGGCGCCCTGCAGATCGGCGAAGACCTGCGCCGACTCCTCGGCGCGCCCGATGATGGTCCCGTCGGTGACCTCGCCATGGTCGGCGAACGCGGCCATGGTGGCACCCGGCATGGTGTTGACGGTGTTCGGCGCGATCAGCTCGGCGACGTACAGCGTGTCCGGGTAGGCCGGGTTCTTCACGCCGGTGGACGCCCACAGCGGACGCTGTACGTTCGCGCCCTCGATCGCCGCGAACCGGGCACCGCCGAAGGTGTCCTCGTAGGCCGCGTACGCCATGCGGGCGTTCGCGAGCCCGGCCTTGCCGCGCAACGCCAGGGCCGCGTCGGTGCCGATCTCCTCGAGCCGCTTGTCGATCTCGGTGTCCACCCGGGAGACGAAGAACGAGGCCACCGAATAGACGCCGCTCACGTCCCGGCCCTGCTTCACGGCCTCCTCGAGCCCCTCCAGGTAGGCGTCCATCACCTGCCGGTGCCGTTCCACGGAGAAGATGAGTGTCACGTTCACCGAGATGCCCTCGGCGATCACCCGGGTGATCGCGGGCAGGCCGGCCAGCGTGGCGGGGATCTTGATCAGCACGTTCGGCCGGTCGACGATCCCGTGCAGCTCGATCGCCTGAGCGACGGTGGCGTCGGTGTCGTGTGCCAGACGAGGATCGACCTCGATGGAGACGCGGCCGTCGAGCCCACCGGTCGCCTCGAAGACCGGAGCCAGCACGTCGCACGCGGCACGCACGTCGTCGGTGGTCACGGTGCGGATCGTGGTGTCGACGTCGGCGCCGCCGGCGGCGAGCTCACCGACCTGGGCGTCGTACTCGGTGCCCTTCGACAGCGCGGCCTGGAAGATCGCCGGGTTGGTGGTGACACCGGTGACCGAGTCGGTCTCGACGTACTCGAGGAGCTTGCCGGAGTCGATCATGCCGCGGGAGAGGTCGTCGAGCCAGACCGAGACACCGGCCTGGTACAGCGCGGCCAGGTTGGGGTTCTGAGCCATGGGTATCAGCTGTCCTTTCTAGAGGGTGCCGGGCGTGGTGCGCCCGCTACCCGTTCGCCTTCTCGATGGACTTCTCGGCCTTCTGGGCCACTGCCTCACCGGTGAATCCGTACTTCGCGAACAGCACCTTGTCCGAGGCGGACTCACCGAAGTGCTCCAGCGAGACGACCTCGCCGAAACCGCCGACGATCGGCCACCAGGACATGGCGATACCGGCCTCCACCGCCACACGGGCCTTCACCGCCGGCGGCAGCACCGAATCCTGGTAGGCGCTGTCCTGGGCGTGGAACCACTCGACCGAAGGCATGGAGACCACCCGGGCCTTGACGCCCTTGGCGGCGAGCAGTTCCGCTGCCTCGACGGCGAGCTGCACCTCGGAGCCGGAGCCGATGAGGATCACGTCGGGGGAGCCGCCGTCGGCCTCGACCAACACGTAACCGCCCTTAGCGACGCCCTCGGCGGACGTGCCCGCGAGGATCGGGACCCCTTGGCGGGTGAGGATCAGGCCGGTGGGGCCGTTGCCACCGGAACGCTCCAGGGTCGCCTTCCACGCCGCGACGGTCTCGTTGGCGTCGGCCGGGCGGACCACGTTCAGTCCGGGGATGGCGCGCAGCGCCGCGAGGTGTTCGACCGGCTGGTGTGTGGGGCCGTCCTCGCCGAGACCGATCGAATCGTGCGTCCACACGTAGATCGGATCGATGTCCATCAGTGCCGCGAGCCGCACCGCAGGCCGCATGTAGTCCGCGAACTGCAGGAAGGTGCCACCGTAGGGCCGGGTGGGGCCGTGCAGCACGATGCCGTTGAGGATCGAGCCCATCGCGTGCTCACGGATGCCGAAGTGCAGGGTGCGGCCGTAGGGCTGGGCGTTCCAGCTGGGCGTGGAGATCGAGGTGGGACCGAAGGAGTCGGCACCCTTGATGGTGGTGTTGTTCGAACCGGCGAGGTCGGCCGAACCGCCCCACAGCTCGGGCAGGGTCTGGCCGGCCGCGGCGAGGAAGGCGCCCGACGCGGCGCGGGTGGCCAGCGCCTTGTCTCCCACCTGCCAGGACGGGAGCTCTGCGTCCCAGCCCTGCGGCAGGGTGCCGGCCTCGAGCCGATCGAGCAGGGCCTTGCGCTCGGGGTTGGCGTTGGCCCAGGAGTCGAAGCTCGCGTTCCAGGCCTCGTGCTCGGCCTGGCCGCGCTTGACCAGCTGCCGGGCGTGGTCGATGACGTCGGCGGCCACCTCGAAGTCCTTCGCCGGATCGAAACCGAGGATCTCCTTGACCGCGGCCACCTCGTCGTCGCCAAGGGCCGAACCGTGGATGCCGCCGGTGTTCATCTTGTTCGGTGCGGGGAAACCGATGATGGTGCGCACGATGATGATCGAGGGCTTGTCCGTGACCGCCTTCGCCGCGGCCGTGGCCTCCTCGATGGCGGTGACGTTCTCGCCGCCCTCGACGTGCTGGACGTGCCAGCCGTAGGCCTCGTAACGCTTCGCCACGTCCTCGGAGAGAGCGATATCGGTCTCGTTCTCGATCGAGATCTGGTTCGCGTCGTAGAAGACGATCAGGTTCCCGAGTTGCTGCGTGCCCGCCAGCGACGAGGCCTCGGAGGTCACACCCTCCTCGATGTCTCCGTCGGAGGCGACCACGTACACGAAGTGATCGAACGGGCTCTGTCCGGGCGCGGCCTCCGGATCGAACAGGCCGCGCTCGTAACGTGAGGCCATCGACATGCCGACGGCGGAGGCGAGGCCCTGGCCCAGTGGGCCGGTGGTGATCTCGACACCCTTGGTGTGCCGGAACTCCGGGTGGCCCGGGGTGAGCGAGCCCTCG
Organism: Tsukamurella serpentis; assembly: GCF_054780975.1. Lineage (NCBI taxonomy): Bacteria > Bacillati > Actinomycetota > Actinomycetes > Mycobacteriales > Tsukamurellaceae > Tsukamurella > Tsukamurella serpentis. The sequence goes on along the minus strand of NZ_BAAGVH010000005.1, from coordinate 103,303 downwards.
GTGCGCAGCGCCTCGATATCGGTGAGCTCGAGACCGAAGCCACCCAGGTACAACTGCAGGTACAGGGTGAGGCTGGAGTGACCGCAGGACAGCACGAACCGGTCACGGCCGATCCACTCGGTGTCCGACGGATCGTGGCGCATGATGCGCTGGAACAGGGTGTAGGCCAGGGGAGCGAGGCTCATGGCGGTGCCGGGATGGCCGCTGCCGACCTTCTGCACCGCATCGGCGGCGAGCACCCGAGCGGTGTCCACCGCGCGCGTGTCGAGCTCGGTCCAGTCTGCGGGGTGGTGCGGCGTGGTGAGTGCTTGGATCTCGGCGGTGCTGGTCACGGCTTGCGGACTCTCCTGCTCGGGTGGGGATGCTTGCTCAATTGTGAACCCTACTCGGCGGTGGTGCACGGACGGCGTGAACGGCCCGGTAGTTCCCGCGGCACGCGGTCCGATTCGGTCGTGGGGATACGGCCGACTACCATGGTGCGTAGTAGACGGGGTCGGTCGCCGGCCCGCGGCGGGGCATCTGTCCCGCGGCTCGTGTCCGGTCAGCCCCGGACGCGGCACAAGTGCGTCCGGCCACCGGTCCGGACCTGTCAGGAAAGAGTGCGGCAGACGATGGTTTTCAAGAGCGGGCACGGTGAGAACACCCCCACCGCTCGCTCGGTGGCCGCACCCGCTCCCGCATCGCTGGCCGGCCGTGCCTGGCAGACGGTGCTCGCCTACATCGCGCTGACCAAGCCGAAGGTGATCGAGCTGCTGCTGGTCGCCACCATCCCGGTCATGCTGATGGCAGACCGCGGTCACGTGAACCTGCCGCTGATCCTGTCGACGCTGTTCGGCGGGTGGCTCGGTGCCGCGTCGGCGAACACGCTGAACATGGTCGCCGACGCCGACATCGACAAGAAGATGAAGCGCACCGAGCGGCGTCCGCTCGCACGCCGAGCCGTTCCCACCCGGCACGCACTGATCTTCGGCATCGTGCTCGCGGCCGCTTCCTTCGCCTGGCTGTCGCTGATGGCGAACCTGCTGGCAGCGGTACTGGTGCTGGTCACCATCGCGTTCTACCTGTTCGTGTACACGATGCTGCTCAAGCGCCGCACCTCGCAGAACGTGGTGTGGGGCGGCGCCGCCGGTTGCATGCCCACCCTGGTGGGCTGGGCCGCTGCCACCGGCACCATCGCCTGGCCCGCAGTCGTGCTGTTCCTGGTGATCTTCTTCTGGACACCACCGCACACCTGGGCGCTGGCCATGCGGTACCGCGAGGACTACAAGGCGGCGGGCGTGCCGATGCTGCCCGTCGTCGCCCCGGAGACCGTGGTCGCGCGGCAGATGGTCTGGTACACCTGGGCCACCGTCCTGACCACCCTGCTGCTGATCCCCGCCGCCGGGCTGGTCTACGCGGTCGCCGCGGCGCTGTGCGGTGCGTGGTTCCTGTACGCGGTGCACAAGCTGTACTCGCAGACCAAGGCCGGCCAGGAGATCAAGCCGCTGAAGGTCTTCCTGCAGTCGAACAACTACCTGGCGGTGCTGTTCTGCGCGCTCTCGGTGGATTCGATCCTCGACTACAGCACCGTCGGGCAACTGCTCGGGCTGTGATCGCCCCGGTCAGCCGACCCGCAGCGCCGCCGTCACCGTCGCGCGCACCCGCCGGTGCACCTCCTCCGGTGACGAGGCATCCAGCTTCCCGTCCAGGTGCAGGAAGGCCAGCCCGTGCACCAGCGCCCACACCGCGGTCGCGGTGTCCGCAGTTGCTGGGGCGGCTGCTGCGGGTAGGGCGCGCCGCACCAGTCGCTCCAGGTAGGCCGTGATGTCCGCGACCGCCGCCACACGGTCCGGATCGGGGGTGCAGGGCTCGGCGAACATCGCCCGGAACAGGCCCGTGCGGTGCAGCGCGAAGTCCACGTACGCCACGGCGACGTCGGCCAGGTCCTCCGGACCCGACGGTGCCGGGCTCGCCGCGGCCAGCGCGGCCGTCAACTCCCGGTAGCCCACGGCGGCGACCGCTGCGATCAGGGCGCTGCGATCGGGGAAGTGCCGGTAGGGCGCAGCGGTCGAGACACCGGCCCGGCGAGCGACCGCTCGCAGTGACAGGTCGTTCGCGCCCGACTGCTCGTCGAGGATCTCGACGGCCGCGCACACCAGGGCACCGGGGAGGTCCCCGTGGTGGTAACTGGTGGGCATGGCGGCCAATCTACCGCAGAGTTGACGCCGCTTACATCTGAGTGCGGGTGGCTCAGGGGACGAGGACCACCGAACCTGTGGTGCTGCGCGACTGGAGATCGGTGTGCGCACGGGAGGCCTCGGCGAGCGGGTAGGTCGCGCCGACGGTGAACCGCAGCGACCCGTCACGGAGCCCGCCGAGCACGGCCGAACTGCGCCGGGAGAAGTCGTCCGCCGTCGCGATGTGGTGCGCCAGGGTGGGACGTTGCACGAACAGCGAGCCCAGGGGATTGAGCCGCTGCAGATCGAACGGCGGCACCGGGCCGGAGGCGGCACCGAAGAGCACCACCACACCCCGCTGGCGGGTGGCCAGCAACGACTGCTCGAAGGTGTCCTTCCCGACGCCGTCGTAGACCGCGGCGACGCCCTCTCCGCCGGTGAGCTCGCGAACCCGCGTGGGAACGTCCTCGTCGTAGCGCAGGACCTCCCATGCGCCCGCCTCCCGGGACAGGCGCTCCTTGGCGTCGGTGGAAACGGTGGTGATCACCCGGGCGCCGAGCGCGGTGGCCGACTGGGTGGTCAGCAGGCCCGTTCCGCCGGCTCCGGCATGCACCAGGACGGTGTCACCGGGCTGCACCGGATACGAGTCGTGGGTCAGGTAGTGGGCGGTCATCCCCTGCAACAGGACCGACGCCGCGACCTCCGGCGGGACTCCGTCCGGCACGACGACGGTGCGGTCCGCCGCCACGGTGACCAGCTCGGCGTACGAACCGGGACCCTCGCACCAGGCGACCACATCGCCGACCGAACGGCCGGAGACACCAGCACCGACCGCGACGACGGTGCCCGAACCCTCGCTGCCGGGGATGTACGGCAGTGCCGTGGGGTACATGCCCTCGCGGAAGTAGGTGTCGATGAAGTTCACACCGATCGCGGACGTCCGGACCAGGACCTCACCGGGACCGGGCGCGGGATCGGGAGCCTCGCCGTGGACCAGGACGGCGGGACCGCCGTGTTCGGTGACTGTGATCGCGCGCATGCCGTGTGCTCTAGCGGCCGGAAGCGCGGTAGCCGGCCATCCGCTCGTGGTGGCCCGGCTCGGTGGTGGCCTTGGAGACCAACGCGCGGTCCCACTCGGAGGTGTCCAGACCGGCCTTCTCGGCGGCGTCCTCGGCCTGCGCGGGGTTCGCGACGATCTGATCGCCCATCACTCCGTCGCCACCGACGAGGGTGATGCGCACACCCTCCTCGCCCATGTTCTGCAGGACGGCGGTCGCGCCGTCGTGCTTGGCGGCGAAGCTCTTCAGGCGGGAGACGACGCTATCGGGGGCCTGATCAGTCATGCCGCCACCTTATCTGTCGGCCGGTCCGCGCCGCGCACCACCCGCGCCGCCATCAGCCGGTACAGCAGAGCGGTCTCGGCGATCACCGACATCGCGCCCGCGACGTGCAGCACCACCAGCAGGGCCGGAACCCCGGTGAAGTACTGCACGATCCCGATCAGCGACTGCGCTGCGACCACCGCGAAGACGATCCTCAGCCGACGCCGTACCGCCGGCGTGGACGGCCCGCGCGCGATCAGCACCGCCGCTCCGATCAGCAGCCCGAGGTAGGTCGCGACCAGTACGCCGTGCAGCGAGGTCAGCAGCGGAATGGACACGTCGAGCCGGTCGATCGCCTTCGGGTTGGTGCGGTCCCCCGCGTGCGGTCCGGCGGCGGTCACCACCACACCTGCGGCCAGAGCCAGGGCCATCACCGCCGCTGAGATGCTGACCAGCCGGCGGGCACCGGCGGGGGCCGTCTCGATCTCGGTACCTTCGTCGGGTTCCCCGACCTTCGCGTACAGCGTGGCGGCGATCCACACCATTGCGCAGGAGACCAGCATGTGCGCGCCCACGACCCACCACCGCAGGCCGGTGAGCACCGTGATGCCGCCGAGGATGCCCTGTGCGAAGGTGGACGCGGGCATGATCCACGCGTACACCAGGATCTCGCGCCGCCGCCGGGCCCGGGTCACCGCCAGCACGATCGCGATCGACGTGGTGACCACGATCCACACGGCGATCTGCCGGTTCCCGAACTCGATGGCCTGATGCCACCACGGCACCTCGTCCTGCGGGATGGGCAGCAGTGAATCGTCGAAGCACTTGGGCCAGGTGGGGCACCCGAGGCCGGATCCGGTGACCCGGACCACCGAGCCGGTGACGGCGATCAGTGCCTGGGAGAGCAGGACCGCGAGCGCGAACCGTCGTTGCGCCTTGAGGCCGGGCATCGGCAGGCGGTCGACGAGGCGCAGGAAGAGCTGATACACGAGGATGATGGTACGTGGCCCGCCGAAGGCTACTACGGGCTGTAGCAGTCAGCCGGTGAATCGGAACAGCCGGACCGCCGCCGCGGACCCGAGTACGCCCCAGGCCGCCAGCACGGCCAGACCGAACCAGTCGACGGTGCCGGACTCACCCGCGCGGATCAGCGCCTCGGTCAGCGCGCCCGACGGGACCGACCGCGCCAGCCACACCATGGCCTCGGGCACGTGCCGGGCCGCCACCACCAGGGAGCCGATCGCGCCGAGCACGAACCACAGCAGATTCGCCACCGCCAGCACCACCTCCGCTTTGAGGGTGCCGCCCAGCAACAGTCCCAGCGAGGCGAACGCGAACACCCCCAGGAGCAGCGCGGGCAGCCACAGCAGCAGGCCCACTGGATCCGGGCGCCAGCCCAGCACCAGGCCGATTCCGCCGATCACCACCGATTGCAGGGCCACCACGATCAGGACGGCCAGGTTCTTGCCCGCGATCACGCCCCAGCGCGGCAGTGGAGTCGCGCCGAGGCGTTTGAGCGCCCCGTACCTCCGGTCGAAGCCGACGGCGATGGCCTGCCCGGTGAACGCGGTGGACATCACCGCCACCGCCATGATCGCCGGGACCAGGGTTCCGATCCGGGTGGACTCCCCACCGATCGGGAGCACCGTCAGCCCGATCAGTAGGGCGATCGGGATGAACATGGTCAAGAGCAGTTGCTCGCCGTTGCGCAGCAGCAGGGTCAGTTCCAGGCGCGTCTGCGCGGCGAGCATCCGGGCCGGGGCGGCGGCGCCGGGCGCCGGCGCGAAGGTCCCCGCGCGGAACCGGGTGTCGATGCTCATCTCATCCCCTCAGATCGCGGCCGGTCAGGTCCAGGAAGACGTCCTGCAGGCTGCGGGTACCCACCCGCAGATCCGAGATCAGCGCGCCCTGCGCGGCGAGGTGGGCCGCAGTCTCGGCGATCACCGCAGGCGTCACCTCGGCGCCGCGGATCAGGTACGTCGACCGTCCGGGGTCGAGGGTCTCCACGGTCACGGTGAAACCGCTGCCGAGCCGGGTGGTCAGCGCGCCGGCGTCCAGTCCCGACGGTGCGGTCACCCTCAGTTCGTGCTCCGCGCCCGCCCGGGTGAGCTCATCGGGGGTGCCGTCGGCCACCGTCCGGCCCCGATCGATGATGACGACCCGGTCGGCGAGGGCCTCGGCCTCGTCCAGCAGGTGCGTGGTGAGCAGGACGGTGACGCCGTCCCGGCGCAGTGCCGAGACCAGGTCCCACACCAGTAGCCGTGATTGCGCGTCCAGGCCGGCGGTGGGTTCGTCCAGAAAGACGAACTCGGGCCGACCGACCAGCGCGCAGGCCAGTGCCAACCGTTGTTGCTGGCCGCCGGAGAGGCGCCGGTAGCTGACGGAGACCACGTCGTTCAGTCCCAGCGTGTTCAGCAGCCAATCCGGGTCCAGCGGATTCGCCGCATACGCGGCCACCAGGCGCAGCATCTCGCCGGCTTTCGCTCCGGGGTAGGCGCCGCCGCCCTGCAGCATCACGCCGATCCGTGGCTTGAGCCGGGCGGCGTCGGTGACCGGGTTCATTCCGAGCACTTCGACGGTGCCGGAATCGGGGGAGTCGAAGCCCTCGCACAGTTCCACGGTGGTGGTCTTGCCGGCGCCGTTCGGTCCGAGCAGCGCGAGAACGCTGCCCCGCTCGACGGTGAGGTCGAGTCCGTCGACGGCGACGAGGTCGCCGAACCGTTTGGTCACCGAGGTCGCGGACAGTGCGGGCACGGGAGGTCAGCGTACTCGGGCGGCCTGGCGGCGCCGCTCGCGGTCGCGGGGCAGCTCGAAGGTGAGGTACAGCGCCATCGCGACGATCACCACCGCCGAGATTCCGGCCTTGGCGATCACGTACGGCTCGATCTCGCCGCCGTTGGGCATCAGCATCACCGAGATCACACTGGAGACGATCACTGCGGCGAGACGGAATCCGGGAGCGGTGGCCCATGCGGCCAGCGGCACCACGGCCCACAGCAGGTACCAGGGCTGCACCACCGGGAACAGCAGGACCAGCGCGGCCATCGAGATGCCCAGCGCCCCGACCGCGTGGATCCGGCCGGACAGGGTCGCGATCAGCATCCGCAGCACGATCAGCGCGGCCAGTGCGGCCGCGATCGGGCGGGTGATGGCCAGGACCGCCGTGGTGTGATCGCCGAGGCCGAGGAGCACGCCGACCTGCCCGGCGGCCAGTCCGAGCACCGTCGGGATGGACAGCCAGGAGCGCACCTTGTTGGCGGTACCGAGGGTGCCGGCGTCGAGCCAGCCGTAGCCGAGGCCCGTGACCTGGCAGACCACGATCACCACGATCACCAGAACGGTCGCCAGGAGTGCGGCGGATGCGGCGAGCGCGAGGACGGTGCGGCCGGCAGTGGGCCGGATCGCCGAGAGCGCGGTACGCCATTCGCGGATCCGGCCGCCGATGTCCGGGAAGCTGCCACCGAGGCGCCGCGCCAGCGCCATGCCGATGAAGCCGAGGGCCAGGACCGAGGTGATCTTGATCAGGCCGGACAGGGCGATCACCGCGGCGCCGGCGAGTAGGAGGCCGGCGGTCGCGGTGGGTTTGATCCCGTCGAGGAAGCGGTTCCCGGAGCCGATCGCGCGCAACGACCACTCCATGCCGACCAGCATCAGGCCCAGCATCAGCGCCTCGTTGTGGATACCGGCGATCAGATGGAAGATCAGCAGCGGATTCGCCGCGCCCAGCCACAGTGCGGCGACCTCGTTCACCCCGCACCGTCGCGCGAGCCGCGGCAGGGCCCAGACGATCATCGCTACTCCGGCCAGTGCCAATGCGCGGTGCAGCACCACGCCCGCGACCACGTTCTCGCCGGTCAGCCACGTGATTCCGCGACCGAGGTAGAGGAACAGCGGTCCGTACGGCGCCGGGGTGTCGCGCCAGATGTTGGGAACCGAGCGGGTGAAGACGTGGTCGATGCCCAGGGCCTCGGCGGGCCCGATCCGGTACGGGTCCAGCCCGCGTGCGGTGATCTCGGACTGCGCCAGGTACGAGTAGACGTCCTTGCTGAACATCGGGGGAGCGAACAGGAAGGGGAGGACCCACAGCGCGAGGATCCGGTCGAAGCCGCGGCGGGTGAGCCGGCGCGGCGGCGCGGGTTCGGTGTGCACGTGCGGATTGAGATAGCCGATGGTGTACCGGCGCAGCAGCACCCAGGCGATCATCAGCATCGCGGTGCCCACGATCGCCACGGTCAGGGCGGTGGATTGCATGCGGAACATCAGGCCCAGCAGGCGCCGTCCGGCGATCGGGTTCTGCACCACGGGGAACGATCCGATGCCGAGGGCGCCGAAGGCGATCAGGGCGGCACCGACCCCGCCGAAGGCGGCGATCCTGCGGACGGTGCGCTTCTCGTCGTCCGTGAGGTCGGGGAACTGCTGTTCGTCGTCGTGCAGGCGACTGACCGCGCCGCGGGAGGGTTGCGCACCCGTGGGTTCGGGACCGTCGGGCTTGGTCAATCCGAGGAAGTCCGCGAACGTGCGCACGGGGGTGGGGAGACGGTCGGTTACGCGCACGTCCGCAAGCGTAGACGGTGCGCCGACGATGCCGGCCGGGTCCGGGCTGGTAGCGGCGTAGCTTAGCCTGACCTTGCTGGAATCGCTGATCGATTTACGAAACAATCGTGTTGTGAAAAACGACCAGCACGATCACCAGCGTGACGGGGACACCCGCGACGCGGTGGTCGCGCTGCTCATGAAACGAGGTCAGGCCACCGCCGCCGCGATCGGCGAGGCCCTCGGAATCACCACTACCGCCGTCCGTCGCCACTTGGACAACCTCGCTGAGGCCGGGGAGGTCACCTCGGTGTCCGCACCGTCCGCAGCCGTCCGCGGCCGCGGACGGCCGGCGAAGGAGTTCCTGCTCACCCCGTCCGGCCGCCGGCGCCTGGCTCAGGGCTACGACGTCCTCGCTGTGGACGCGCTGCGGGCCCTGCGTGAGGTCGGAGGCGACGAGGCGGTCCGCGCCTTCGCCCGCCGTCGGGCGGAACAGGCCATCGGTGTGCGCACCGAACCCACCGAGGACCCGGCCGACGGGGCCCGTAGGATCGCGGCGGCCCTTTCGGACGCCGGATTCTCAGCCGATGCCCGTGAGGTGGGTAACGGCGTTCAGATCTGCCAGCACCACTGCCCGGTGCCGGAGGTCGCAGCCGAGTTCCCCGAACTGTGCGAGGCCGAGATCTCGGCGATCGAACAGGTCTTGGGGACTCACGTACAGCGTCTGGCCACCATCGCCAATGGTGACCGCGCATGCACCACCCATGTGCCCCTGGAGCGCGTGGTACCGCGAGCAACACCCGTGAAGGAGCTTCGATGACTACCGTCGAGAACGGCCCGCTGACCCAGGAGGAGACGATCGCCTCCCTGGGCAATTACGGCTACGGATGGCACGATTCCGATGCCGCCGGCGCCTCGGCGCAGCGCGGTCTGTCCGAGGCGGTGGTCGCGGACATCTCGAGCAAGAAGAACGAGTCGGAGTGGATGCTGCAGCAGCGGCTCAAGGCGCTCGCGATCTTCGACAAGAAGCCGATGCCCACCTGGGGCAGTGATCTCGACGGCATCGACTTCGACAACATCAAGTACTTCGTGCGTTCGTCGGAGCGGCAGGCCGAGAGCTGGGAGGACCTGCCCGAGGACATCAAGAACACCTACGACAAGCTCGGCATCCCCGAGGCGGAGAAGCAGCGTCTGGTGGCCGGTGTCGCCGCGCAGTACGAGTCCGAGGTGGTGTACCACTCCATCCGGGCCGACCTGGAGGAGAAGGGTGTCATCTTCATGGACACCGACACCGGCCTGCGGGAGCATCCGGAGCTCTTCGAGGAGTACTTCGGCTCGGTCATCCCCGCTGGTGACAACAAGTTCTCCGCGCTGAACACCGCGGTCTGGTCCGGCGGCTCGTTCATCTACGTGCCCCCGGGCGTGCACGTGGACATCCCGCTGCAGGCCTACTTCCGGATCAACACCGAGAACATGGGCCAGTTCGAGCGCACCCTGATCATCGTCGACGAGGACGCCTACGTGCACTACGTCGAGGGCTGCACCGCGCCGATCTACAAGTCGGACTCCCTGCACTCCGCGGTGGTCGAGATCATCGTGAAGAAGGGCGGCCGCTGCCGCTACACCACCATCCAGAACTGGTCGAGCAACGTCTACAACCTGGTCACCAAGCGGGCCAAGGCCGAGGCCGGCGCCACCATGGAGTGGATCGACGGCAACATCGGCTCCAAGGTCACCATGAAGTACCCGGCCGTGTGGATGATGGGCGAGCACGCCAAGGGCGAGGTGCTCTCGGTCGCCTTCGCCGGCGAGGGCCAGCACCAGGACACCGGCTCGAAGATGGTGCACTTCGCGCCGAACACCTCCAGCAACATCGTCAGCAAGTCGGTCGCCCGCGGCGGCGGCCGCGCCAGTTACCGCGGTCTGATCCAGATCAACAAGGGCGCCCACGGCAGCAAGTCCACGGTCAAGTGCGATGCCCTGCTGGTGGACACCATCTCCCGTTCGGACACGTACCCGTACGTGGACATCCGCGAGGACGACGTGACCATGGGCCATGAGGCCACCGTCTCCAAGGTCTCCGACGACCAGCTGTTCTACCTGATGAGCCGCGGCCTCACCGAGGACGAGGCGATGGCCATGGTGGTGCGCGGTTTCGTCGAGCCGATCGCCAAGGAACTGCCGATGGAGTACGCGCTCGAGCTCAACCGCCTGATCGAGCTGCAGATGGAAGGGTCGGTGGGCTAGTGACTGACGCAGTAGCGAACCCCGTCAGCGAGGCCGTCGAGGCCCACCCGGTGGCCAACAAGGGCGAGCTGTTCACGTCCTTCGACGCCGCCGCCTTCGAGGTGCCCAGTCACCGCGACGAGGCCTGGCGGTTCACCCCGCTGCGCCGGCTCCGTGGCCTGCACGACGGCACCGCCCGGGCCGACGGCACCGTCGCCATCACCGCTGAGAGCACCCCCGACGGCGTGGTTCTCGAGACCATCGCCAAGGGGGATGCTCGGTTGGGTGAGGCGGGCGCCCCCTTCGATCGGGTCGCCGCGCAGGCGTTCACCTCGATGACCGAGGCCGCTGTGCTCACCGTGGCCAAGGAGACCGAGGTCGCGGAACCGGTCTTCCTGACGATCACCGGACCCGGGGAGGGCAGCACCGCCTTCGCCCACGTGCAGATCCGCCTGGAGCGGCACGCGCGCGCCGTGGTCGTACTCGATCACACCGGATCGGGAACCGTGGCCGAGAACGTCGAGATCATCCTCGGCGACGGCGCCTCGCTGCAGATCATCGACGCGCAGGACTTCGCCGACGACGCCGTGTGGGTCACCCAGCACCACGTACGAGTCGGCCGTGACGCGCAGGTACGGCACTTCGCGGTGCAGCTCGGCGGCGATCTGGTCCGGATGACCCCGCGCGTTCAGTTCGACGGTCCCGGCGGCAACGCCGAGATGTTCGGTCTCTACTTCGCCGACGCCGGCCAGCACCTGGAGCAGCGCCTGCTGGTCGACCACGCGGTGCCCAACTGCAAGTCCAACGTCGTCTACAAGGGCGCACTGCAGGGCGATCCCGCCTCGAAGCTGCCGGATGCGCACACCGTCTGGGTGGGCGACGTCCTCATCCGCGCGGAGGCCGAGGGCACCGACACCTTCGAGCTCAACCGCAACCTGGTGCTCACCGACGGTGCCCGCGCCGATTCGGTGCCGAACCTGGAGATCGAGACCGGCGAGATCGCCGGTGCCGGTCACGCCAGCGCCACCGGCCGGTTCGACGACGAGCAGCTGTTCTACCTGCGCTCGCGCGGCATCCCCGAGGACGAGGCCCGCCGCCTGGTGGTGCGCGGGTTCTTCCAGGAGCTGATCGACCGGATCTCGGTCCCCGAACTGCGGGAGCGGCTCTCCGCGGCCATCGAAAACGAACTCGCCACAGCCGGCGTCTAGCATCTCGAACTGATAAGGAATCACCGTGTCTACCTTGGAAATCCGTGACCTGCACGTCAACGTGGTGCAGGCGGACGAGAACGCCGAGCCGATCCAGATCCTCAAGGGTGTCGATCTGACCATCAACTCCGGTGAGACGCACGCCATCATGGGTCCCAACGGCTCCGGCAAGTCCACTCTGAGCTACGCCATCGCCGGCCACCCCAAGTACGAGGTCACCCAGGGATCGATCACCCTGGACGGCCAGGACGTGCTGGACATGACCGTCGACGAGCGCGCCCGTGCCGGCCTGTTCCTCGCGATGCAGTACCCGGTCGAGGTGCCGGGAGTGTCCACGTCCAACTTCCTGCGCTCGGCCGCCACTGCGGTCCGTGGCGAGGCCCCGAAGCTGCGGCACTGGGTCAAGGAGGTCAAGCAGGCGATGGGCGAACTCGACATCGACCCCCAGTTCGGTGAGCGCTCGGTCAACGAGGGATTCTCCGGCGGCGAGAAGAAGCGCCACGAGATCCTGCAGCTCGGCCTGCTCAAGCCCAAGTTCGCGGTCCTCGACGAGACCGATTCCGGTCTCGACGTCGACGCGCTGCGCGTGGTCTCCGAGGGCGTGAACCGGTACGCCGAGCGCGAGCACGGCGGCATCCTGCTGATCACCCACTACACCCGCATCCTGCGCTACATCCATCCCGAGTTCGTGCACGTCTTCGTGGGCGGCAAGATCGTCGAGTCCGGCGGCCCGGAGCTGGCCGACGAGCTGGAGGAGAACGGCTACGTGCGGTTCACCCAGGGCGTGGCGGCCGGTACCGGAGCATGACCACTTCGGTGAAGCCGGGGCTGGACGTCGACGCGATCCGCGCCGACTTCCCGATCCTCGCGCGCACCGTCCGCGACGACAAGCCCCTGGTCTACCTGGACTCGGGGGCCACCTCGCAACGCCCGTTGCAGGTTCTCGACGCCGAACGCCACTTCCTCACCACCAGCAACGCCGCCGTGCACCGCGGCGCGCATCAGCTGGCGGAGGAGGCCACCGACGCATACGAGGACGCCCGGGCGGCGATCGCCGAGTTCGTGCGCGTCGCTCCGGACGAGCTGGTGTTCACCAAGAACGCCACCGAGTCACTGAACCTGGTGGCGTACACCCTCGGCGACGACCGCTCGGCCGCCGTACTGGGTGGCCGTCGCCTCGGCGAGGGCGACACCGTGGTGGTCACCGAGCTCGAACACCACGCGAACCTGGTGCCCTGGCAGGAACTGTGCCGGCGCACCGGCGCGACCCTCAAGTGGTTCGGTGTCACCGACGACGGACGCATCGACCTCGACTCCCTCGATCTCGACGAGACGGTGAAGATCGTCGCGTTCACGCACGCCTCCAACGTGACCGGTGCGATGGCGCCGGTGCCCGAGCTGGTGGCACGGGCCCGCACCGTCGGCGCCGTGGTGGTGCTCGACGCGTGCCAGTCCGTGCCGCACACCCCGGTGGACTTCGCCGCCCTCGACGTCGATTTCGCCGCGTTCTCCGGGCACAAGATGTACGCGCCGTCCGGTGTGGGGGTGCTGTACGGCAAGCGGGAGCTGCTCGCGCAGTTGCCGCCGTTCATCAGCGGTGGATCGATGATCGAGACCGTCACGATGGAGGGCTCGACGTTCGCCGCCCCGCCCCAGCGTTTCGAGGCCGGCGTCCCGATGACTTCGCAGGTCGTGGGACTCGGCGCGGCAGTGAAGTACCTGGCCGGGCTCGGCATGCCCGAGGTGGCCGCACACGAGCACGCACTGGTCGGTGCCGCGCTCCGCGCGCTCACGCAGATCGACGGCCTCACGATCATCGGTCCGGCCGACGATCAGCAACGCGGTAGCGCCGTGTCGTTCGTGGTCGACGGTGTTCACGCCCACGACCTCGGGCAGATCCTCGACGACGAGGGCGTGGCGATCCGCGTCGGCCATCACTGCGCGTGGCCGCTGCACCGCCGGTTCGGCGTCGCGGCCACCGCGCGCGCCTCGTTCGGCGTGTACAACACGCTCGACGAGGTCGATGCGCTGGCCGCTGCGATCGTCAAGGCCCAGAAGTTCTTCGGAGCGATCTGATGCGCATGGAGCAGATGTACCAGGACGTGATCCTGGATCACTACAAGCACCCGCACCACCGTGGGCTCCGGGAGCCCTTCGGGGCGCAGGTGCACCACGTCAACCCCACGTGTGGTGACGAGGTGACGCTGCGGGTGCAGCTGTCCGACGATCAGCAGACCGTCACCGATGTCTCCTACGACGGCCAGGGCTGCTCGATCTCGCAGGCCTCGACCTCGGTGCTCACCGATCAGGTGATCGGTGTCTCCGTCGGCGAGGCCCTGAAGATGGTGCAGTCGTACACCGAGATGCTGCAGTCGCGAGGGCAGCTCGACGGTGACGAGGACCTGATCGGCGACGGTATCGCTTTCGTCGGCGTCTCGAAGTACCCGGCGCGCGTGAAGTGCGCACTGCTCGGCTGGATGGCGTTCAAGGACGCGCTGGCCCAGATCATCGACTCGTAAGGAGAAGACGGCATGAGCGAGAACACCACCGAGGACGCCGCGGAGAGCCCGGCCCCGCCTGCGGCCGAGCAGGCGACCGCCGAGAACCTGAATCTCCCGACCCTCGACGACGTCGAGGAGGCCATGCGTGATGTGGTCGATCCCGAGCTCGGGATCAACGTGGTCGATCTGGGGCTGGTCTACGACCTGCGCGTCGACGACGATGCCGCGGTCACCATCGACATGACCCTCACCTCGGCGGCCTGCCCGCTGACCGACGTGATCGAGGACCAGACCCGCTCGGCTCTGGTCTCCTCGGGCCTGGCGACCGACGCCAAGATCAATTGGGTCTGGATGCCCCCGTGGGGCCCGGACAAGATCACCGACGATGGTCGTGAGCAATTGCGCGCCCTGGGTTTCACGGTCTAGCGCACTGTTTTCGCCGACTCGCCCCGGGATCGGACATGCGGCCCATAATCTGGCCGCATGTTCGTGAATCTGGGTGTGCGTGACTTTCTGGACCGGGCGGAACTGGTCTACCCCGACCGGATCGGCATGGTGGACGAGCCGGACCAGCCGGCCCCGTCCTGGGGTGAGAAGACCTACGCCGAGATGGCGGCTCTGGCCCGCGGCCAGGCAGCGCGCCTCGACGAGTTGGGTGTGCCGGTCGGCGGCCGCGTCGCGATCGTGTCCCAGAACTCCGCGCGCCTGCTGACCTCGTTCTTCGGTGTCTGCGGCTGGGGCCGGATCCTGGTCCCGGTCAACTTCCGGCTGGCGCCCGCCGAGGTCGAGTACATCGTCTCCGATTCCGGCGCCGAGGTACTGCTCCTCGATCCCGAACTCGAGCACCTCGCCGAGACCGTCACCGCCGAACACGTCTTCATCCTCGGCAGGGACGACGAGGCGATCTTCGGGACGGCCGGCGCAGCGGCGGACCCGCAGCCGTGGCAGGGCGACGAGAACGCCACCGCCACCATCAATTACACCTCGGGGACCACCGCCCGGCCCAAGGGCGTGCAACTCACCCACCGGAACCTGTGGCTCAACGCCACCGTCTTCGGTCTGCACGTGGCTTTGACCGACAACGACGTGCTGCTGCACACCCTGCCGATGTTCCACGCGAACGGCTGGGGGATGCCCTTCGCCGCGACCGGGGTCGGGATCAAGCACGTGGTGCTCCGCAAGGTCGACGGTGGCGAGATCCTGCGCCGAGTCCGTGATCACGGGGTGAGCATCATGTGCGCCGCGCCCGCGGTTCTCACCGCCGCGCTGGACGCCGCCGCGGAGTGGGACGGGCCGATACCCGGCAGCGGTACAGTCCGGGTGATCTGCGCCGGAGCTCCGCCGCCCACCCGCGTGATCCACCGCGTCCGGTTCGAGCTCGGCTGGGAGTTCATCCAGATCTACGGGCTCACCGAGACCTCGCCGCTGCTCACCGTCAACCGGGAACGGTCGGAATGGGCGGGCGACGACCCGATGGAGGTGGCCCGGCGCCTCGGCCGGGCCGGCAGCCCCGCGCTCGGCGTGACGCTCCGGGTCGACGACGACGGCGAGATCCTCACCCGGACCAACCACGCTCTCACCGCGTACTGGAACAAGCCCACCGAGACCGCCGCCGCGCTCGACGGTGACTGGTTCCACACCGGAGACCGCGGCACGTTCGACGGGGGCTACCTGACCATCGCCGACCGCAAGAAGGACGTGATCATCTCCGGCGGCGAGAACGTTACCTCCATCGAGGTCGAGGACGCGTTGAGCCTGCACCCCTCGGTCCGCGAGGTCGCTGTGATCGGCATTCCGGATGAGAAGTGGGGCGAACTGGTCACTGCGATCGTCGTCGCCGACGGGGTGAGCGCGGACGACCTCATCGCGCACACCCGCGAGCACCTCGCCGGCTACAAGTGCCCGAAGCGGATCGACTTCGTCGAATCGCTGCCCCGCACCGCGACCGGGAAGATCCAGAAGTTCGTACTCCGCGCACCGTTCTGGGAGGGCCTGGAACGTAAAGTCAATTGACTCAGGCGTGCCATGCGGTCTCGCCGACGTTCTCGATCATCCGTTGCAGTGAGCGGATCGTGCAGATGTAGTCCTGGTCCGAGACACCTGCACGGATCGTCGCCAGCGCTTTCCGGATGTCGGTCCATGCCTGCTCGCGTCGCTGGGCGCCGGCTTCGGTGATCGTCAGCGCCCGGTCCTGCTCGCGAAGCAAACCGGTGGTCACCAGTGCAAGGGTGTCCGGGTGCAAGGAGTCGTCGGTGTCGACGAAACCGAGGTGGTAGTCGACCACCTCTTTCACCGTGACCCCGTCCGGTCGGTCGGCTATGTAGTTGAGCACCCACCACTGCGGTTGGGTGAGGCCGTGCGTTCTCAGTCTTGCGCGGATGAAGGTGACGACGGCGCGTCCTGCCATCGTGGACCAGTACCCGATCGGCTGCTGGAGGATTTGTTCGTCGCTGTACTTCTCCATGTCCGGAACGCTATTTCCTCGACCATCGTTGAGGTCAAGGGTTTTCCGGAGTTCGGGCACCGGCGTGGGCGAGGGGTGCGAGGATGGAACATGTATAGAACGTGTTCTACCCGAGGAGGCTGTGGTGTTCGAGTGGTCGGAGGAAGACCTCATGGTGCGGGACGCGTTGCGCGCGTTCATCGACAAGGAGGTGCGCCCCCACGTCGACCAGTTGGAGACCGGTGCGCTGCCGCCGTACGACATCATTCGCAAGATGCTCAAGACCTTCGGCATCGACCAGGACAACCGCGAGAAGCTCGAGGCGGATCTGGCCGCCGAGGAGGCGGGGGAGAAGCCGACGGCGTCCGGGTCGAGCACCCTGGGATCGTCGATGTTCCTGATCCTCAACGTCGAGATGGCGGGCGTGAGCCTGGGCCTGATCGGGTCGATGGGGGTGAGCATGGGACTGACCGTCTCCACGATCAAGTCCCGCGGCACACTGGCGCAGAAGAAGCGTTGGCTACCGGAACTCGTGACCATGGAGAAGGTCGGAGCGTGGGCGATCACCGAACCGGACAGCGGCTCCGACGCTCTGGGTGGCATGAAGACGACGGTCCGCCGCGACGGCTCGGGCGGTTACATCCTCAAGGGTCAGAAGACGTTCATCACCAACGGCCCGGACGCCGACACGATCGTGGTCTTCGCCAAACTCGACGAGGGTGACGGCACCCCGGTGCGCGATCGCAAGGTGCTCACCTTCGTGCTGGACAAGGGCATGGAAGGACTCACCCAGGGCCAGGCCTTCAAGAAGATGGGCATGATGAGTTCACCCACCGGTGAGCTGTTCTTCGACGATGTGCGGATCGGAGCGGACCGGCTGCTCGGCGAGACCGAGGAGGCCCCGGGTGGCGGAGGCGCCTCGGCGAAGGCGGGTTTCACCGCGGAGCGGATCGGCATCGCCGCTCTCGCGCTGGGCATCATCAACGAGGCGCAGCGCCTGTCGATCGACTACGCACGCTCACGAACGCTGTGGGGGCAGGAGATCGGGAAGTTCCAGCTCATCCAGCTCAAACTCGCCGAGATGGAGGTCGCCCGGATCAATGTGCAGAACATGTTGTTCACCGCTCTCGAGGCCGCCCGCGCGGGCAAGCCGCCGACACTCGCTCAGGCCTCGGCGATGAAGCTCTACAGTTCCCGCGCTGCGACCGAGGTCGCGATGGAGGCGGTGCAGTTGTTCGGCGGGAACGGCTACATGGCCGAGTACCGGGTCGAGCAGCTCGCGCGGGATGCGAAGTCGCTGATGATCTACGCGGGCAGCAACGAGATCCAGGTGACCCACGTCGCGAAGGGCCTCCTGCGCGGCGAATGACGCACTTCGAGCGACGAAACCGGCCGGCCTCGTGGTCGAGGCCGGCCGGTGGGGGTGTCGTGCGTGAGTCGATCAGGGGATGGTGATGACCTGGCCGACGTTGATCAGGTCCGGGTTGTCGATACCGTTGGCCTGCGCGATCTCGGTGTAGCGGTTGCCGTCGCCGAGGTACTGCTCGGCGATCGCCCACAGGGTGTCGCCGGAGGCGACGGTGTGGGTGCGCGGAGCCGGCGCCGGGGGAGCAGCCGGAGCCTCGGCGGGAGCCTCAGCCGCGACGGGCTCGGGCTCGGGCGCGGCCTCGCGGGCCGGAGGAGCGGAATCGGTGGCGGTGTTCGAGGCCCACTTGTCGTCGTCGCCGGCGTAGACGACGAGGTTGCGGTCGTCCTGCAGCACGATGCGGTCGGCGCCCGAGCCGTCGGTCTGGCTGGACCAGACACCCTCGCCCGAACCGGTGTAGAGCACGAAGTTGCCATCGGTCTGGAACTCGGCGCGCTCGACGCCCTTGCCGTCGGTGGCGCTGGCCCAGACCACGGTTCCGGTGCCCTCGGTGAGCACCAGGTTGCCGTCGCTCTGCAGGGTCAGCGTGTAGCCACCGTTGAGGGAGTTGAGGCTCTCCCCGAGGCCCAGCTTGTCACCTGCGCGAAGCACGTCGGTCATGTAAATCCCCTTTAGCCGTCTCGGTCGTACCTGCGACGTGCGGATGCACGTCCGCTTCGAGCGTAGTGACTGCGGCGGACTTTTCACCGAATGGGAATCATGCAGTCGGGAAATTCGTTGTGACGGTCATGGCAACTATCGATGTGACCGCCGACCAGTTCGATCAGACCGTGACCGGCAACGAGATCGTGCTGGTCGACTTCTGGGCCTCGTGGTGCGGCCCGTGCCGCGCCTTCGCGCCCACCTACGAGAAGGCGTCCGAGACCCATCCCGACGTGGTCTTCGCCAAGGTCGATACCGAGGCCGAGCAGGGCCTCGCCGCCGCCGCGAGCATCCGCTCCATCCCCACGCTGATGGTCTTCAAAAAGGGCAACCTGGTCTACAACGAGGCTGGGGCACTTCCGCCCGCCGCACTGGAGGATTTGATCGCGCAGGCCAAAGCGCTCGACATCGAGCAGGCCGAGTTCAACACCGCGGGCGAGCAGAGCGCGGAGTAGCCACTCGCGCCAGCCGCCGGCGCAGCGGCCACGGCGCCGCCGCGAATGCTGCGGCCATCGCAGCGGCGGTCTGCACCGGACCGGAGGCGGTACTCAGGAAGGCGTGCACGTGCCGGTCCGGTAACCCGAAGAAGACCTCGAAGAAGTCGCGCTGTTCGGTGGCACTCATCCCGAGCAGTGCATTCAGCGCCGCCACTCGCAGGCGATGAGCGGCGACGTCCGTCGAGGTCGACGGTGACCGGCCGGCGGTCAGCGAGCGAACGGCATCGTCGGCGAAGGAGAGCGAACCGGCCACTGAGTATCCGGTGGCCGGATGAGCCGTGGTGCCCCGCACGCCGACTCCGCACCAGGTCCGGCCGCGCCGCGGCCCGAGGGTGAGCAGCGGGAAATCCACCTGCTCGTACAGTTCCCCGGACGTCAGCCCGCGCGCCGCCAGCCGCGCCCGCAGCCGCCGGTGCAGTTCGCCGACGGTGACCGCCGGTGCGCCCGCCAGGCACGTCTCCTCCAGCAGCACCGTGTCGCCGGACACCCGCACCGCGTACAGGAACGACGCCGGAGCATCGTCCGGCAGACCCGGCGCCGGACGCCAGTCCATCCACAACTCCTCGTGCGCACCCACCGGCACCAGCACTCCCGCCGCCGTCTGCCGGGGCGGGTTCGCCGACGGTGCCGGGCCGCGCGCGTCGACCACGAAGGCCGCGCCGTGTCCCTCGCGGCCGGCGCGTTCCGGGCGCACGTCCACGCCGTCGAGCGGCATCGCGTCCTGGAGCGCATCGACGTCGAGCATCACGTACTCGCGTCGCAGGTCGTACCGGCGGTGGGCCACCACCTGCGGCCACGACCGCGCCGCGAGAACGTCGGCGGGCAGCCAGTGGGGGAGCTCATCGGCCCACGCGCCGAAACTGCGGCGCCATCGGCGGTCCGGCGCCGGGTCGAAGGCGCGCACCCGCAGGCCTCCCACAGCCGCTCGGTGGGCGAGAGTGCGGCCCGCCGGTCCCAGTCCCAGCACCACCACGTCCGGGGCGTCCGAATCGCGATTCACGCGGCACGGGCGATCGTGAAGGGCATGAGTTCATCGTAGGTACGGCGGGAGTCAGTAGGGTGACGGGCGTGATCCTCGCGAGCATTCCGAGCCCGGCCCAGGGCGTATGGCACCTCGGGCCCATTCCGATCCGCGCCTATGCGCTGTGCATCATCGCCGGCATCGTCGTCGCCTGTTGGTGGGGTGACCGCCGCTGGGTGGCGCGCGGCGGTAAACCGGGCCAGGTTCTCGACGTGGCCGTGTGGGCGGTGCCGTTCGGCCTCGTCGGCGGACGGCTGTACCACGTGATGACGGATTTCAGCACCTACTTCGGCGCCAACGGCCGCGGACTCGGGGCCGTCTTCCGGATCTGGGACGGTGGGCTCGGAATCTGGGGAGCAGTGGCGCTCGGCGGCGTCGGCGCCTGGATCGGGTGCCGGCAGGCCGGGATCAAGCTCGGACCCTTCGGTGACGCCATCGCACCGGCGATCATCGTGGCGCAGGCGATCGGCCGGCTCGGAAACTGGTTCAACCAGGAGCTCTACGGCGGTCCGACCACCCTGCCGTGGGGGCTGCAGATCTTCGAGCGCGCCAATGACGTCGGCCAGCGCGGGCCGGACGTGCTCGATGGGCGGAGCACTGGAATCGTGTTCACCACCGTCCACCCCACATTCCTCTACGAGCTGCTGTGGAACCTGCTGATCGCAGGTCTCCTGGTGATCATCGATCGCCGGTTCCGGATCGGCCACGGACGGTTGTTCGCGCTGTATGTGGCCGGCTACTGCCTGGGACGGTTCTTCATCGAGCTCATGCGTGACGATCACGCCACGCTGATCTTCGGCGTGCGGATCAACGTCTTCACCGCCGCCCTGGTCTTCGCAGGAGCGATCGCCTACTTCGTACTCGCTCCGAAGGGCCGGGAGCGCTCGGTTCTCACCGTCGATCCCGGTGAGTCCACCGGGACCGCTGAGTTCACCGGATCCGCGGTCCCGGTGAGCCCCGTTGTCCCGGCCGAGTCCGCCGGTAGCGCTTCCAGTGCCTCCAGTGCCGCCGCAGCGCCCACCGTCGAGCCCGAGGACGGGTCCGGGGAACGGACCCAGGACGAGCCCCAGGACGAGTCCCGGATCGGTGAAGCGACCGAGGACGAACCCCAACCTCAACCCCAGGCCGAGCCGGAGGCCGGGAGTGAGCCCGACGACGAGGCCGAGCCGGAGGTCGGGAGTGAGCCCGACGACGAGGACGAGCCGGAGGTCGGGAGTGAGCCCGTGGGCGAGGCCGAGCCGGAGGTCGGGAGTGAGCCCGTGGACCAGGCCGACGCGGCGGGTACCGCGGACTCCACCGACGCCGCGGATGCGGGCGAAACCACGGAAACACCGTCCGAGCAGGACGAACCGGAATCGGTGAGTGCCGATGCGGTGAACGAGGAGCAGACGGTTACTGACGGGTTGCCCAGCGAACGTGTCGAGCCGAAATCGGAGGACTAACCTAGGCGGGGTGACTCGTCGAACCAAGATCGTCTGCACCCTGGGCCCCGCCGTCGCGACCGACGAGAAGGTCCTCGCTCTCGTCGAGGAGGGCATGGATGTCGCGCGGCTGAATTTCAGCCACGGCGAACACGCCGACCACGAGGTGAACTACCACCGCGTGCGCGCCGCCTCCGACCGAACCGGCCGCGCCGTCGGCATCCTCGCCGATCTGCAGGGCCCCAAGATCCGCCTCGGGCGATTCGCCGGCGACGGCCGAACCGTCTGGGAGACCGGCGAGACGGTGCGCATCACCGTCGACGACGTGGTCGGTACCCACGACCGCGTCTCCACCACCTACAAGGAACTCGCCCAGGACGCCCGTCCCGGTGATCGGCTGCTCGTCGACGACGGCAAGGTGGGGCTTGTGGTCCGCACCGTCGAGGGCAACGACGTGGTCTGCGAGGTCACCGAGGGTGGCCCCGTCTCCAACAACAAGGGCGTTTCGCTGCCCGGGATGAACGTCTCGGTCCCGGCGTTGAGCGAGAAGGACATCGAGGATCTCGAGTTCGCGCTGCAGCTCGGCGTCGACTTCATCGCCCTGTCGTTCGTCCGTTCGCCCGCGGACATCGAGCGGGTGCACGCTGTGATGGACCGGGTCGGGCGGCGCGTGCCGGTGGTCGCCAAGCTGGAGAAGCCGGAGGCGATCGAGAACCTCGAAGCGGTCATCCTCGCCTTCGACGCGGTGATGGTCGCCCGCGGCGACCTCGGCGTCGAGCTTCCGCTCGAGGAGGTGCCGCTGGTGCAGAAGCGTGCCATCCAGATCGCCCGGGAGAACGCCAAGCCGGTGATCGTGGCCACCCAGATGCTCGAGTCGATGATCGAGAACAGCCGGCCCACCCGTGCCGAGGCCTCCGACGTCGCGAACGCCGTGCTCGACGGTGCCGACGCGGTGATGCTCTCCGGCGAGGTGTCGGTGGGCAAGTACCCGATCGAGACGGTGCGCACCATGGCCAAGATCGTCCGGGCGGTCGAGGAGGGCGGCCCGTCGGTCCCGCCGCTCAACCACGTGCCCCGCACCAAGCGCGGCATCATCTCCTACGCCGCCCGCGACATCGGGGAGCGACTCAACGCCAAGGCTCTGGTGGCCTTCACCCAGTCCGGCGACACCGTGCGCCGGCTCGCGCGCCTGCACACCCGGCTGCCGCTGCTGGCCTTCACCCCGCTGCCCGAGGTGCGCAGCCAGCTCGCGCTGTCCTGGGGTACCGAGACCTTCCTGGTCGAGGGGGCGGACAACACCGACGCCATGATCAAGCAGGTCGACCACTCGCTGGAGGGGATCGGCCGCTACTCGAAGGGCGACCAGGTGGTGATCGTCGCCGGTGCTCCTCCCGGCACCATCGGCTCGACCAACCTGATCCAGGTCCACCGGATCGGGGAGGACGACCACTAGGGTCGTCGGTATGACGGACACTCTCACCGACTTCGACGGGTTCCTGGACACGCTGGACCTCGTCGACGCGGGTGACGACCGGTTCCTCGGTCGTCACCCCGCGAAGGTCGCCTCGCGCACGTTCGGCGGGCAGATCCTCTCGCAGGCGATCGTCGCCTCCGGCAACACCGTCGCCGGTTCCCGGGAGTCGCTGTTCCTGCACGCCGCGCACACCCACTTCATCAACGGCGGTGAGGTGGACGCCGACCTGGAGTTCGTGGTCCGGCGGCTGCGCGACACCCGCAATGTCGCGAACCGGCTGGTGTCGGTCGAGCAGTCCGGCACCGTCGTCGCCCTGATGCAGCTGGCGTACCAGACCGACGGCCGAAACCCGCTGGTGCACGCCGATCCGGCCCCGCAGGTCCCGGGCCCGGAGGGGCTGCCGAGTACAGCGGACACTCTCGCCGGGTACGAGGACGTGGTCTCGATGTTCGTCGAGGCTCCGCAGCCGATGGACATGCGGTTCACCAATGATCCGGCGTGGATCGCCAAGGGCAAGGGCCTGATCCAGGAGGACAACAACGTCTGGATCCGCACCGCCGGACCGTTGCCCGACGACCAGGTACTGCACGACGCCGCCCTGGCGTACGCCTCGGACACCACGATCCTCGATTCGATCATCACCCGGCACGGATTGTCCTGGGGGTACGACCGGATCATGGCCGTCACGTTGAACCAGTCGCTGTGGTACCACCGCCGCGTCCGGTTCGACCGGTACAACCTGTACGCCACGCATTCGACGGTCGCCGACGGCGGCCGGGGGATGTCCAACGGACAGTTCTTCGACGAAGAGGGCATGCTGGTAGCGAGCACCACTCAGGAGGGCGTGCTCAAGTACTTCCCGTCGAAGGGGGCCAAATGACCAGCCAGGAGACGCAGGAGCGTCCGGTTCCTACCGTGCCGGAGGGAACGCCGGGACGCGATCCCCGGGCCGAGCTGCCGGTACCGCTGCCCCCGGGACCGCAACAGCCCTGGCGCAAGCACGGTCCGGGCACCCGCACCTGGGTCGTCGTGGTGACAGCGATCGCCGCGGTGATCATGCTGGTGCTCGCCATGGTCGCGATCGGCGTGGGCGTCGCCACCACCGCCTTCGAGCGCAAGGGCGCAGTGGTCCTCACGGCCACCGAGTACACCGCCACCACCACGGAATGCACGGGTGCCGGCGACGCCTCCGCGGTCAGGGCCGGTGCCAGGGTGGTCTTCAGCAGTGGCAAGAGCACGTTCGAGTCGACCCTCGACGAGGGGACTCTGCGCGGCGGACGCTGCGTCTTCGGATTCGGGATGTCGGCGCTGACCGCGAACCCCGACACCAACTACGGTGTCACCGTCGGTGGTCTGGAGGCCACTCCGGTCGGCGGAGAAGAACTCACCGGTACGGGTTCCGACACCGTCGTGGTGTACCTGGCCCGTTGATCGAACCCCTTGCGTAAAGCCCCACGCACGCCGCTCGGCGCGCGACAGATCACCGAGGCCGCGGCGCTCGCCGATGTCGCCGCCGCACTGGTCCTGATCTCCCAGGTCTTTCCGCTCGCGGTGGGGGTGGCCTTCGCCGCCTGCCTGCCCTTCGGCGTGATCGGTATGCGGCACGGGTTCCGGACCTGCGCACTGTCGCTGGCCGTCGGTGTCGCGGTGGCCTTCCTGCTCGGTGGTACCGCTCCGGTCGTGCTCACCATCGAGACCGGGCTGGTGGGCCTGCTGCTGGGCGCCTCCATCCGCCGCGGATGGTCCACCGGGAGGTTGGTGCTGGGCGCCCTGCCGATGCTCGCCATCCCGTCGTCGTTGCTGGCGATGCTGCTGTTGGTGGTGTTCCCGGGAGTGCGGGAGGTGATCTTCACGATCACCGGGGCGACGGTGACGGGCCTGGCCCGAATCCTCAGCACGGTGCACCTGGGTTTCCTGGGCCGTCCGATGGTCGCCGGGTGGGAGTGGTCGCTGCGCTGGTGGCCGATCACGGTGCCGCTGGTGCTGGTCGTCGCGGTGCTGGCGATGGTGTGGCTGGCCCGGTTCGTCTTCGGTGCGCTGTTGATGCGCGCCGAGCGGGTCCTCCCGCGCGATACCGGGCACCTGTCCGGGATCAGCGCCGACGACGACCGGGTGGGCCCGCTTCCGGTCCACCTGAGCCGGGTTGACGTGCGGTACGGGGACCGGCTCGCCCTCCGGGTCGACGAGCTCGCCATCGCACCGGGGGAGTTCGTCGCCGTCACCGGCCGTAACGGCACCGGCAAGTCCACCCTCACCCGGGTCCTCGCCGGAGCCGCACCGACCAGCGGCGTCGTCGACCGTCCGGGTGGGCCCGGGCTGGGCGCGGCCGGCGGTACCGCCGTCGTCTTCCAGCGGCCCGAATCCCAGGTGCTCGGCGTGCGAGTTGCCGATGACGTTCGCTTCGGGCGGGAACTGGACACCGTTACCGATGTGGCCGCAGTCCTCGATCGGGTGGGGCTGGCCGGATTCGAGGACCGGGAGACGTCGACGCTCTCCGGTGGACAGTTGCAGCGGCTCGCCGTCGCCGCGGCCCTCGCCCGCGACCCAGCGCTGCTGATCAGTGACGAGTCCACCGCGATGCTCGACCGGAGCGGGCGTTCTGCGGTGCTCGGCGTGCTCGGCGCGGTCGCCGACTCGGGCAGAGCGGTCGTCCACGTCACCCACCATGAGACCGAATCCGCGGCCGCTGACCGGCGGATCCGGCTCGGGGTGCCGCGCGGCACCGCCGAGGCGGCACCGTCATCGCCGGGGCCGCCGGGGGTTCAGGTGTCCGCGACGCTTCGCGACGAGAAGGGGCGCGGTGCGCGCGGCACCGTCGAACTGCGCGGTGTCACCGTGATCCGGGACGCGGGTACCCCGTGGGACCGGCCGGTACTACGGGATGTCGACCTGACTGTGCCCGGCGGAACCGCGCTGGCCGTCACCGGTGACAACGGCTCGGGCAAATCCACTCTGGCGTGGGTGATCGCGGGGCTGTTGCGGCCCACGGCGGGCACCGTCACCGTCGACGGTGAACCGGTGGTCAACGGCCGTGGCCGGGTGGTGATCGGCGTACAGCACACCCGTCTGCAGGTGCTCCGCGACACCGTCTTCGACGATGTCGCCGATGCCTCGGGCGCCGATCACGCCGGCGTGCGAGCGGCCCTGGACATGGTCGGCCTGGATCCGGACGAGTTC
This sequence comes from Tsukamurella serpentis, assembly GCF_054780975.1. Taxonomy (NCBI): domain Bacteria; kingdom Bacillati; phylum Actinomycetota; class Actinomycetes; order Mycobacteriales; family Tsukamurellaceae; genus Tsukamurella; species Tsukamurella serpentis. Next base: position 77,256 of record NZ_BAAGVH010000005.1, on the reverse strand, counting down.
GCCTCCCGGCGCGCCGACGAACTCTCCGGCGGTGAGCAGCGACGGGTGGTTCTCGCGGGTCTGCTGGCTTCCGAGCCCCAGGTCCTCGTGCTCGACGAGCCGCTGGCGGGCCTCGACGACGAGGCCACGGCGAAGATGACCGCGGCGCTGGCCGCGGCGAAATCCGCCGGCACCACGCTGGTGATCGTCACTCACGATCTGCAGCCGTTGCGCACCGTCACTGACGATGTGTTGAACGTGACCGCGTGCCCCGAGGCCCCCGACCCGTCCCGGAGGCGCCCGCACCGTCCGGAATTCGGTGACGTGGTCGGTCGCCCACTGCCGGGACGAACCCCCGCCCACCGGGTGTGGGTGGGCACCAAGCTCGCAGTACTGGTCGCGATGGGCATCGCGATGGGGGTGCGCACCGACTGGTGGAACATCGGAGCCTGCGCGCTGGTGCTGTTGGGGTGGTTCCTGTTGGCCGGGGCGCCCTGGCGGGCCTGGCCGCGACTGCCTCGACTGTTCTTCGTCTTCGGCGCGATCAGCCTGTTCCTCACGGCGATGGGCACGGGGGAGACCACCGCCACACTGCTCGGGGCGTCGATCAATCTCTCCGGGATCGACGTCTTCTTCCGGGCGTTGGTCGCGCTGCTGGTGTCGCTGTTCGCGGCCCTGGTGTTCTGCTGGACCACCCCGCTCGGTGACGTTCCCGGGTTCCTGCAGACGTGCCTCGGCCGATTGCGCGGGTTCGGCCGCCGCGGCGTGGCCGTCGCGTCGGCGCTGGCGCTCGCGATCCGGCTGGGCCCGCTCGCGCTCGCCGAGGTGCGCACCATGTGGGGTCTGGCCCGCCAGCGCCGGCCGCTGCGCCGGAGCGGACGGCCCCGCGGCGTCACCATCGAGACGATGCTGGAGCTGTTGCTGCTGGCCACCGTCCAGTCATGCCGCCGGGCGGGCGAACTCGCCGATGCGATCAGTTCCCGCGGCGGGCTCGGAGCGGTCGCCCGGCCCGACGGCGGGCCCACCAAGCTCGACGGTGCGGTGCTGGCCGGCGTGGCCGTGATCCTGATCGCGGGGGCCGTTCTCGGCTCGTACCTCCCCGGCATGGTGAACTGAAGCGGTGAGCGTCCTCGGAACCACCACCCGCCGCGATTGGCAGCCCGTGGCCACGTACTCGCTGATCGCGGTGAACGTGATCGCGTTCGCGTTCAGCGCGAAGGCCTCGGGCAGCATCGATCAGAACATGGGCGCCTACGAGGTGCAGCGGCTCGCGCTGTCCGAGCCGGCCACCGCGCTGGGCTGGTGGTGGACGTCGGTCACCTCGGGTTTCCTGCATTTCGGCCCGATCCACCTGCTGGTGAACATGATCACCCTGTACATCTTCGGCAGGGACATCGAGCAGATCCTGGGCCGGGTCCGGTTCGTCGCGATCTACGCCGTGTCGCTGCTGGGAGGCAGCGCGGCGGTGCTGTGGTTCGGACTGGAGAACACACTGACCGCCGGCGCATCCGGCGCGATCTTCGGGCTCATGGGCGCGGAGCTGATCCTCACCCTGAGGATGCGGGCCAATCCGACGGCGCTGTTGGTGCTGATCGGGGTGAACGTCTTCGCCTCTTTCACCATCGCCGGGATCTCCCTGCTCGGTCACCTGGGCGGGCTCGCCGCGGGCGCGGTACTCACCGCGGGCATCGTCTACGCCCCGGAACTGCTCCCCGCCGGTCGGCGCACCCGTAGCCGCGCGTCGGTGGTCGGCTGGTCACTGACAGCGGTGCTGGCGGCGCTGCTCGTCGCGGCGATCGCAGTACGCTTCGCGACCTTCGCGGACCCGGTACCGGTGTTGCGGTACCGGGGCTAACCGTGCCGGTTCATCTCGCGTAGCCGCGCGTTGTAGGCGGCCAGGGCGGCCTCGTCGTCGTCGACGTCGACCTCGGAACCGTCCTCGCCGATGAGGGCCTCACGGCGCGCGGAGTCGAGCCAGGTGCCCATGCCGCCGCCGCGTTTCCCGGTCGCCTCGGCGGTGATCCACTGGAACGCCACCACCAGCAGCAGGAACATCATCAGGCCGTCGCCGCCGAACCACATGATGGCTCCGGCCGCGGACTGGTCCTCGAGCCCCGTCGGTCCCCAGCCGGCACGTGATGCCGCGTATCCGGGAGCGAGTTCGGTGGTGGTCATCATGAGCGTCACGCCGACCAGCGTGTCCGGCCCCATGGCCAGCAGGAACGATGCGAACCGCAGGGGATGCGAGAGCTTCGTGGGGCCGCACAGTTCGTTACCCACCAGCGGCAGCATGAAGATCCAGCCCGCCACCAGGTAGCCGGTGTACTCGAGGTTCTTCAGCCAGGGATTGGCGATCGCCAGATCCTGGAAGCCGGTCAGGTGGGTACCGATCAGCATGGCGGCGTACAGCGGCAGTCCCACGACCGGGCTGGTGCACAGCCGGATGACGCGGTTGCTCAGGAAGGTCCGTACTCGGCGGTCTCCGGTCTCCCCGGTGGCGCAGGCGAGCAGGCGGATGGGCTGGGCCAGTACCAGGAACAGGGGGACCAGGGTGATCAGGATCAGGTGCACCACCATGTGCGCCCAGAACAGGTGCTTGGACAGATCTCCCATCACGGTGTTCACCGAGAAGACGATCAGTGCCATCGCGGTAAGCCACCAGATGGTGCGGATCGGCGGCCAGCTCGCGCCCGACCGCCGCACCCGGTAGATCCCGTAGAAGTACAGTATCGTCGTGGCGACCATGATCGTTGTCACAACAGGTGTGAACGTCCAGCTGCCGAGCACGTCAGGCGGCTCGGCCGCCACAGAAGAGGGATGCATCGCTGCCCGTTGTACCACTCCGGGCAAACTAATCCAACCGCCGTGTAACAAACCGTGGTGGAGGGTCGATGTACAGACGAAACGTCCTGTCAGCTTGCCCGAGTCCCCCGCCGGGCTAGAACTCACGGAGTAGCGATGCCGAAGGTCCCCGAGCCCACGCCCCAAGAGGTCCGCGACTTCCTCAGCCCGATCTCTCATTGGTCGCACTTGAAGGCCAACGCCGAAGAGCAGTACCGCAAGACGATCCTGGCCGCCTACGCCGCTCGCATCCCGATCGTGCACATCGCGCGGTACACGGGAACGTCCCCGCAGGCGGTCAAGAAGGTCATCGACCGTCAGAACGACAAGGTCACCGGAGATGCGCCGGTGTTCCCGAACTCACCGCGCACCGGGTACTACCGGGGCCAGCAACTGCCGCCGCAGCGCCCCATCCGCGCGGTCTGATCGCCTCGCGCCGCCCGCAGCGCGGCGTCCGGTCTCCGTCAGGAGGCCCCGTCGGAACCTGCGGGCGTGCCGAGCGTATCGATCACCAGGTGCGCCACCGTCTTCATATCGGTGCGCCGATCCATGGCGGTGCGCTGGATCCAGCGGAAGGCGTCCGGCTCGCTGAGGCCGTGGGCCTGCATGAGGATGCTCTTGGCCCGGTCGACCAGCTTGCGGGTCTCCAACTGTCCGGAGAGGGTGGTCACCTCGCGTTCGAGCGCCGCCAGTTCGGCGAATCGGCTGATCGCGATCTCGATCGCCGGGACCAGGTCGTTCTTGGTGAAGGGCTTGATCAGGTAGGCCATGGCCCCGGCTTCGCGGGCCTTCTCCACGAACTCACGCTGACCGAAGGCGGTCAGCATCACCACGGGGGCGATCCGTTCGCGGGCGATGTCCTGCGCGGCGTCGAGGCCGTTGCGGACCGGCATCTTGACGTCCATGATCACCAGGTCGGGCCGTAGTTCGCGGGCCATCTCCACCGCGACGCGGCCGTTCTCCGCTTCGCCGACCACGTCGTAGCCCTCCTCGCGGAGCATCTCCGAGAGGTCAAGGCGGATGATCGCCTCGTCTTCGGCGACGAGCACGCGGTGGGCGATGGGCTCGGTGTGCTTCATCAGGGCCTCAGGCTACCGGGTGGACGAACGGGTACTCACCCCCGCGCGGTACCGTGACCCCATGAACGTATTGAGTAACACTCAATTGCGCGAGCGGTCCGCCACTCTGTGGGCCCTCACCTTCGGTGATGGAATCCGCCCACCCCAGCGTACGCCGCACACCGTCATCGCCGACGGGCCGCATCGAACCCTGCGCCGGTACACCGACGACGGTGCCCGATGCGCCGCGGCCGTGCCGGGCGCGGCTCCGGTGCTGCTTGTGCCGCCGATCGCCGCTCCCGCCACCTGCTACGACCTCTCGCCCGAGACTTCGGTGGTGCGGCACCTCGCGGAGACGGGGAGGGTGCCGTACGTGGTGGACTTCGGGGAGATGGGGTACCGGGACCGGAAACTCGGTTTCGAGGACTTCGCCCTCGACATCATCCCGCAGGCGATCGAGCGGGCGCTCGACGATTTCTGGGGTGGGCGGGTGCCCGACGGGGCCGGCGTCGACCTGTACGGATGGAGTCTGGGCGGAACGTTGTCGTTCCTGACCGCCGGTGTGTCGACCACGTCCATCCGCTCGATCGTGTCCATCGCGACGCCCTTGGATTACGCGCTTCAGCCGCCGTACCCGGTGGTGAACAAACTCGCTGCGAGGGTCGGTGGATTCGGGCCGGGCGCGCTGTTCTCACTGCTCGGCGGGATTCCGGCGCCGATCGTGCAGATCGCCTATCGGGCGACGTCGTGGGACCGGGAGTTCAAGAAGCCCAAGTTCATCCTGGAGAACATCGACGACGCCGAGAAACTGGCCCGGATGGAGGTGATCGACCGGTTCCAGCGGACCTTCCCGGGCTATCCGGGCAAGGTGGCGATCGAACTGTGGGAACGGTTGATCTTCCGCGGTGAACTGGCGGCCGGGAAGATCCGACTGGGGCGGACTTCGATCGACCTGCACAGCATCGATGTGCCTATCCAGCTGTTCGGCTCGCACCGGGATGCCCTGTGCGGGTGGAAGACGGCGCATCACGGCGTGGAGCTGTTCACCGGGTCGCCGCGCGTGGAGTTCACCACCGTCGAGTCGAGCCACCTCGGCTTGATCGCCGGCCCGGACGCGGTGCGCGAGACCTGGCCGACCATCGACGGCTTCCTCGCCTCCGTCGACACCGGCTCGGCCCTGCGGAACTGACCCTGTAAGATCGAGCGGCTGGCCGTCGCAGACGGTCCGCCGGACGCCCCCGTAGCCCAATTGGCAGAGGCAACGGATTCAAAACCCGTCCAGTGTGAGTTCGAGTCTCACCGGGGGCACCACATCGCCGTGAAATGGGTTGAGCCGTACAGGGAAGGTTTGCGAACTCAGGCTGCGCGGCTACGAGTCCGGGAAGCGAATTCCGCACAGCCTCGGCGAGTGCAGTTTTTTTCGCTGGCATCGGACATGGAAGCTTAGGAGGTCGGTGCGGGGTCTATTACCTGGCCCGACCCGTCCCGTTGCGATCGGCCGTTGGAAAGACGCGCCCCAGGCGGACTGGGGCGAGAACTGGCTTCCTGGAACGCCCGGCCAGCGATGCCACTGAATCGAGCTCGGGCTTGAGTACCACGGCGTTCCTGAGTGTGTTTCGAGGTGCGCAACTGTCGACAGCATCGGCGTGTAGTACACCGCCTACCGTGTGTAACAGCCGGTGACCGGTGGACCGCCGCGCTGACACAGCGGGCGAACGGATGAGGCCCTCAACAAGAACCGGCGGCCGGGCAGGAATGCCCGACCGCCGGTTCCGGCGAGAGAAGATCAGTACTTGCCGAAGGCCAGCGCAACGTCGTGCCCACCGAACCCGAACGAGTTGTTCAGCGCGTACGTGAAGTCGCCCTTGCGCGCCTCACCGTGCACCACGTCCAGGTCGATCTCCGGGTCCTGGTTGTCCAGGTTCAGAGTCGGCGGGATGATGCCGTCGCGCAGCGACAGTGCGGTCAGTGCGGCTTCGAGGGCGCCCACGGCGCCGATCGAGTGGCCCAGCGCGCCCTTCGGTGCGTAGATCGCGGCGTCGGTGCCGACGACGGCGTTGATCGCCTTCGCCTCGGCGGTGTCGCCGATCGGGGTCGCCGTGGCGTGGGCGTTGATGTAGTCGATGTCCGAGCGCTGCAGGCCGGCGGTCTCCATGGCGCGCTTCATCGCACGCGCGGCGCCGCCGCCCTCCACGTCGGGGGAGACCATGTGGTAGCCGTCGGAGGTGATGCCGGCGCCGAGCAGGCGGGCGATCGGCTTGGCACCACGCGCGAGCGCGTGTTCCTCGGTCTCGATGATCATCAGCGTCTGAGCCTCGCCGAAGACGAAACCGTCGCGGTCCTTGTCGAACGGGCGTGAAGCAGCCAGCGGATCGTCGTTGCGGGTCGAGAGCGCTCGCATCATCGCGAACGGGGCGATCACGGGGCTGTCGATCCGGCCCTCGATGCCGCCGCAGACCGCGATATCGGCGTCGCCGAGCACGATCTGGCGCCAGGCGTGGGCGATGGCCTCGTTGCCGGTGGAGCAGGCCGAGACCGGTGCGATGGCACCGGCGCGCGCACCGATCTCCAGGGCGGCGACGGCGCAGGCGCCGTTCGGCATGGCCATCTGAACGGTGAACGGGGAGACCTTGCGGACGCCGTGCTCACGTAGCGCGTCCACCGCCTCGACCATCGACTCACCGCCGCCGAGGCCGGTGCCCACCACGGCGGCCAGTCGTGCCGGATCCACATCGGGGCGGCCCGCGTTGTCCCACAGTCGCTTGGTCATCACATGAGCGGCCTGCTCGACGTAGGACATGCGCCGCTTCGACACGTGCTGCTTGCTGATATCGCCGGCGTACTGGCGGTCGGGCCGCTCGGGAACCTCCGACGTCGGATCCTCGAGGAGCTGGCCGCCGAAACGGACCGGGAGGTCGGCGATGTCCACACCGATGAAGTCGCCCTTGAGCTCACGGATGCCGCTCTTGCCGGCCAGGAGACCGCTCCACGTGGATTCGGTGTCGGTACCGATCGAGGTGGTCATCTCGATCGCGGTGACCACGACGCTGGGGAACCCTCCGCCGAGCGTGCTGAAACTCCGGATGTCTGCCATGGGTTACATGAAACCCGATCGGGACCCCGATCCGGCTGTACTCAGGTGAGAAGTTCATACGCGTGTCTTGTTGGATCCACACGAACCGTTCGGTTCACTCACCCGTTCGACGTTCCCACGGATCTGCGTGCAACCCCGCTGCAACGACCGGTCCCGTAGTGTTCCACGTCACACCGACTCGATCCATCGGTGAAACACCACGATCCAGTGCCGGAAACATGCCGGTGATCTGATCGAGCCCGATCAGGAGGACGCCCATGAGCATCGAACGACCGGTCCGGCCGGCTCTGCACCACGACGGGATCGACGCCACCGTCGAATCCGACGACTATCTGGCGAAACGAACCCTGCGATCCGGTTCCGCCGGATGGGTGCTGCTCGCCGGCCTCGGCGTGAGTTACGTGATCTCCGGCGACTACGCCGGGTGGAACAGCGGCCTGGCCCAGGGCGGCTGGGGCGGCTTGGCCATCGCCGGCGTGATCATCGCCGGGATGTACCTGGCGATGGTCTTCGGCATGGCCGAGATGTCGTCCGCGCTTCCCGCCGCCGGCGGCGGCTACACCTTCGCCCGACGGGCCCTGGGCCCGTGGGGCGGCTACGCCACCGGCACCGCGATCCTCATCGAGTACGCCATCGCCCCCGCCGCCATCGCCACCTTCATCGGCTCCTACGTGCAATCGCTGAATCTGTTCGGGATCACCGACGGCTGGTGGGTCTACCTGGTGGTCTACGCGGTGTTCATCGGCATCCATCTCACCGGTGCCGGGGAGGCGCTCAAGGCGATGTTCGTGATCACTGTGATCGCCCTGATCGGCCTGGCGGTCTTCGTGGTCGCCGCGATCGGGGAGTTCGACGTGAAGAACCTCACCGATATCGCCGTGACCGATGCCGCAGGTGCCTCGGCCTGGCTGCCGCACGGCTACCTCGGGATCTGGGCTGCGGTTCCCTTCGCGATCTGGTTCTTCCTTGCCATCGAAGGCGTCCCGCTGGCCGCGGAGGAGGCCCGCGATCCGCAGAAGAACGTCCCCCGCGGCATCGTCGTCGCGATGGCGATACTGATCGTCACCGGCGCCGCGGTTCTGCTGCTCGCGCCGGGCGCGGTCGGCTCGCAGGCGATGGCGGACTCGGGCAACCCCCTGGTCGAGGCGCTCGGTGACACCGCAGCGGCCAAGGTTGTCAATTACATCGGCCTCGCCGGCCTGATCGCCAGCTTCTTCTCCATCATGTACGCCTACTCCCGCCAGACCTTCGCGCTCTCGCGGGCCGGGTACCTCCCCAAGAGCCTGTCCGTCACCAATTCCCGCAAGGCGCCGGTGCTCGCGCTGATCGTGCCCGGCGTGATCGGCTTCGCGCTCTCGCTCACCGGGGAGGGCGCGACGCTGCTCAACATGGCCGTCTTCGGCGCGGCCGTCAGCTACGTGTTGATGATGGTCAGCCATATCGTGCTGCGTCGCCGCGAGCCCGATATGCCGCGTCCGTACCGCACCCCCGGCGGCGTCGTCACCACGTCGTTCGCACTGGTCATCGCCGCTGCGGCGGTGGTCGCGACGTTCCTGGTCGACCGGCTGGCCGCGGGGCTGACGCTCGCCGCGTTCGCTGCCTTCCTCGCGTACTTCGGGCTCTACAGTCGGCACCACCTGGTGGCGAACTCGCCGGACGAGGAGTTCGCCGCCCTGGCCGACGCCGAGCGTGGGCTCACGTGATCCGGACCCAGTCCGTACGGGGGGAGGGCTTCACCTTCTCCTCGATGGCGGATCTGCTCGCCAAAGCCACCCCGTTGCGCTCGGGAGACGAACTGGCCGGGTGCGCAGCAGGCTCCGACGCCGAACGTGCCGCCGCGAAGTGGGCGCTCGCCGAGGTACCGCTGTCGGCGCTGCTCGAGGAACTGGTGGTGCCCTACGAATCCGACGAGGTCACCAGGCTCATCATCGATACCCACGACCGCGTCGCGTTCGCGCCGATCGCGCACCTCACCGTGGGGGACCTGAGGGACCTACTGCTACGGATCACCGTCGCCGACGATGCCGCTGTCAGGCTCGCGGCCCTCGCCCCGGCGCTGACCCCGGAGATGGTGGCCGCGGTGAGCAAGCTGATGCGAAACCAGGATCTGATCGCGGTCGCCAGGGCGGTCCGGGTGACTGCCGCGTTCCGCACCACCGTCGGGCTTGCGGGAACCCTCGCGACTCGGCTGCAACCGAACCACCCCACCGACGATCCACGGGGCATCGCCGCCGCCACACTGGACGGATTGCTCCTGGGCTGCGGAGATGCGGTGATCGGGATCAACCCCGCCACCGACTCACCGCACGCCACCTCCGATCTGCTGCACCTGCTCGACGAAGTGCGCACCCGCTTCGAGATCCCCACGCAGTCGTGCGTGCTCAGCCACGTCACCACCACGCTGGAGCTGATCGGCCGGGGTGCCCCGGTCGACCTCGTCTTCCAGTCCATCGCAGGTACCGAGGGCGCCAACTCCGCGTTCGGCGTGAACCTGGCGTTGCTGGACGAGGCGAACGCGGCTGCCAGGGAACTGGGGCGCGGCACCGTCGGCAACAACGTGATGTACCTGGAGACCGGGCAGGGGTCGGCGCTCTCGTCCGGAGCACATCTGGGTACCGACGGTGCGCCGGTCGATCAGCAGACCTTGGAAGCGCGCGCCTACGCCGTGGCCCGGCACCTGGACCCGCTGCTGGTGAACACGGTGGTCGGCTTCATCGGCCCCGAGTACCTGTACGACGGCAAGCAGATCACCCGCGCCGGGCTGGAGGACCACTTCTGCGGCAAGCTCCTGGGCCTGCCGATGGGCGTGGACGTCTGCTACACCAACCACGCCGAGGCCGATCAGGACGATATGGACGATCTGCTCACGTTGCTCGCCGTGGCCGGCGTGAGTTTCGTGATCACCGTTCCCGGCGCCGACGACGTGATGCTCGGCTATCAGTCGCTGGCCTTCCACGACGCCCTCTACGTGCGTCGTGCGCTGGGGCTGCGGCCGGCACCGGAGTTCGAGGCCTGGCTGGACCGGCAGGGTATGACCGACGAGTCCGGCGGCCTGCGGGAGACCGCGGTGCAGGCGTCGCCGCTGCGGGAGCTCACCGCGGGGATCACCCGATGACGGTGCCACAGCGGTCGGACGCCGCGTTCTGGGATGCGCTGCGCAGCACCACTCAGGCACGGATCGGGCTGGGGCGCAGCGGCGATGCCCTACCGACTCGGCGTGTGCTGGAGTTCGCGGTCGCGCACGCCTCCGCTCGCGATGCCGTGCACCAACCGCTGGACGTCGTCGCGCTCACCGAGCGTGTCGGCGGTCTCGGACTCGGGGAGCCGGTGGTGCTCACCAGCCGGGCCGCCGACCGTGGCGAGTACCTGCGCCGCCCGGACCTGGGCCGGACCCCGGCCGATCTGTCCGGTGTCCCGACGGTGACCGCCGACATCGGCCTGGTTCTCGCCGATGGCCTGTCCCCGAGAGCTCTCACCGACCACGGTCCCGACCTGGCCCGCGCGATCATCGCCGCCCTCACTCCGGAATTGACGATCGCCCGACCGGTGATCGCCACCCAGGCACGGGTGGCGCTCGGCGATCACGTGGCCCGGGCCCTCGGCGTGCGGACGCTGCTGGTGCTGATCGGGGAGCGCCCCGGCTTGTCCGTGGCCGACAGTGTGGGGATCTACCTCACGCACCGCGCCGACCCCGAGGACTTCGCGGCGGGGGTGACCGATGCGCACCGCAACTGCATCTCCAATATCCACCCACCGGAGGGACTGGGGTACGAGCACGCCGCGCGGATCGTGGCCGGCCTGGTCTCGGGGGCTCGACGGCTGGGCCGCTCCGGCGTGGATCTCAAAGACACCTCCCGCGCCGAGCTGCCCCGCACTGCGGACCACGCCGCCGAGGTACAGCCGCCGGGTTAGGTGGCCTCGCGTCGGTATCCGCCCGGGGTGATGCCGAGGACTTTGCGGAAGTCCCGCACGAGGTGGGCCTGGTCTGCGTAGCCGAGGTCGGCGGCGATCGCCGCCGCCGTGGTGTCCGGGTCTGTGCGCAACAACTCCGCCGCGTGCTGTAGTCGACGACGGTGTATCAGCGCGAGGGGAGTCAGGCCCACGTAACGGCGGGTCAGCCGTTGCACCGTGCGGACCGAGACGCCGACGGTGTCGGCGGCGTCCTCGACGGTGCGGATCGAATCGTCCTCCTCGATCCGCGCTACCAGGCGGTTCGCGGTCCTGGCCTCGTCGGTCACCGTCGGGATGCGGGCGTTGAGCCAGGATTCGATCACGGCGCAGGCGCCGGCGAGGTCGCCGCTGGATACGGAGTCGGCGACGCTCCTGTGCAATCCGGTGTCGGGTACGGGGGTGTAGCTGTCGAGGATCGCCGGGGCGTCGTCGGTGACGGCCGGGGTCGCGGCGGGCCGCAGGAGCGCTCCGACCGCCCACCCGTTACCGGTCAGGTCTCGGTGTGAGCGCACCGTCGTCGCCCCGGCCAGGCCGGCCGCGGTCGATTCGACCACGAGGTTGAGCCCGGGGAACGCCAGCACCTCCTGGCGCGAGGTCCGGCCGGGGGCGATGTGCCATTGCGCGATCCAGAACCAGCGCACCAGGTCACCGGCGTCCGGCGACGGCGGGCGGCGTTCGAAGGTGGGTAGCGCCGTCGGGTACAGAACACCGCGAGGGTTCACACGTCGATCGTAGGAGGCTGTCGCGAATCGTCAATCGGTGCCGTGCGGCGACCCGTAGCGTCGCCGTCATGACCGAGAATGCGACAGCCGCGAGCGGTGTACACACCACCGACGGCGTTCCCCACTCCTTTTCCTCCCTCACTCCGTTCCTGGCGATCCCGAACGCGAAGGGCGCCATCGACTTCTACCGCGACGTGTTCGGAGCGACGGTGCTCGGCGTCACCGAGTTCGACGGCATCGTGGTGCACGCAGAACTCGACTTCGGGCACGGGCGCCTGCAATTGGCGGAGCCGAACACGCAGTTCGGCATGGTCCCGATGCCCGCCGGCGACGTCGATTGCTACTCGGTGGGCCTGTACTGCTCCGATGTCGACGCGGTGGTCGCACGGGCCGAGTCGGCGGGCGCCACCGTCCGTGAACCGGTGGCGGACTTCGTCTCGGGTGACCGGTTCGCCAGTATCCGGGATCCGTTCGGGGTGCGCTGGTCGATCATGACCCGAGTGGAGGACCTCAGCGACGAGGAGAGCGCCGCCCGGGTCGCCGAGTGGGCTGCGACCCAGGGGGATGCGGGTTGATCCCGCCGGTCAGGGTTTGATCTGCGGCGGCAGCGGGTCGATCGGCTTCGGGCCGGACTGCGACTGCCTCTGGTAGCGGACTTCGGCCCGGCCGGTGGGGTAGGCGGTCGCGTCACCCGGGTTGAGCCACCGGAACTGCACGGTGATCTGACCGGGCGCGGAGCTGCCGATCACCGAGGTGAAGGAGTTGGGCTTCGTGGTCGGTGTGCCGGCGAACTTCAGGTGATCGAACAGTAGGTACTGCACGGGCGAGCTCCCGGTGCCGCCGCCGGTGTCCAGGCGCACCCAATTAAGGGTGCAGTCGATCGATCCGCCGGTGTCCGTCACCCGCCAGCCGGCGTCGGGCAGGGGAGGAGCGATGCTGCTGATGGCGCCGTCGATGCGGTCTCGGGGGATCGCCGGGCAGGTGGTCGGATCTGCGCCGGCGGCTCCGGCTCCGACGGTGCCCGCACCGATTCCGGCGACGACCGCCGCACCCGAGAGGGCGAGAGCGATGAGCGGCTTACGCATGGGTCGTTCCTTCCAGCGCGGGGGGAGCTTCCAGACGGGATATCGAACCGTCGGCACGGCCTGTTACAGGATGGCGACGGTGCCGGAGGGGCACGCCTACGCTGGTGCCATGAGTGAGGACCAGGGCAGCTACGTCACCGCGGATCAGCCGTACGAACGCGACACCCGGTACATCGAAACGCGGATCACTCGCGATGGACGCGACGGCTATCCGGTGCAGCCGGGCCGGTACCGGCTTGTGGTCTCCTACGCCTGTCCGTGGGCGAACCGCGCGATCATCGTGCGGCGGCTGCTCGGACTGGAGGACGCCATCTCCCTGGGTGTGTGCGGTCCTACCCACGACTGGCGCTCCTGGACCTTCGACCTCGATGAGGGCGGAGTCGATCCGGTGCTCGGGATACCGCGCCTGCAGGACGCCTACTTCCGGCGCGTTCCGGACTATCCGAAGGGCATCACGGTGCCGGCCGTCGTCGATGTGCCGAGTGGTGCCGTGGTCACCAACGATTTCCCCCAGATCACGCTGGACCTCTCCACCCAGTGGGCCGATTTCCACCGCGACGGTGCCCCGCAGCTGTATCCGGAGGACCTGCGCGCAGAGATCGACGAGGTGAACGCGCTGGTCTACCGCGACGTGAACAACGGTGTGTACCGGTGCGGTTTCGCCGGCTCACAGCAGTCCTACGACGCCGCCTACGACCAGTTGTTCTCCCGCCTCGACTGGCTGTCCGACCGGTTGGCCCGGCAGCGCTATCTGGTGGGCGAGACGATCACCGAGGCCGACATCCGGCTGTTCACCACGCTGGCGCGGTTCGATCCGGTGTATCACGGTCACTTCAAGTGCAATCGGGACGAGCTCTCCGAGATGCCGGTGCTGTGGGCCTATGCGCGTGATCTGTTCCAGACCCCGGGTTTCGGCGACTCCACGAACTTCGACCACATCAAGCGGCACTACTACCAGGTGCACCGCGATATCAATCCGTCGGGAATCGTCCCGAAGGGTCCGGACCTGACGAAGTGGTTGGATCCGCACGGCCGGGAGAAGCTCGGCGGCAGCCCGTTCGGAGCCGGTACCGCACCCGCACCGCTACCGATCCCGGCCGGCTGACACCCGCCGCGCACAGCAGCTTGACTGGTCACGACGGCGCCTCCAGTAGGTGCGCGGCCGCGAGGTCCGCGACGGCGAAGTCGCGGTCCCGCTCGTCGATCGCCCCGTCCTCCTCGAACCACGCGGCCGACAGGCCGGCGAAGGCGAGCACCCACCGCAGCAGTCGCTCACGCGGCACGCCGGACTCCGCGACGATGACGTCGAGCTGGCGCGCGAAGTGGTTGGGATCCGCCGCGGTCGGGAGGTCGGGGTTGGTCAGCAGGTTGGCGTAGTCGTAACCCTGCTCGCCGACCACGCACTTGGGGTCGATGGCGAGCCAGCCTCGCCCGCCGAAGTCCAGCACGTTGTCGTGGTGAACGTCCCCGTGCAGGACCACCTCATCGAGCGGGTCCGCGAGCAGCGCCTCGGCGGTCTCCCAGGACCGCTGGTACCGGTGATCTGCGGCGCGGACGGCTGCGAGAGAGGCGAACCACTCCCGCAGGGGGACCAGGTCGGTGGCGGGGGTACCCGCACGGGGCCGATGCAGGTGTTCGACGGTGGCGCAGAGGATACGGGTGGCGTCGTCGTCGCGGCCGCGCAGCGCCATCGCCATCGCCATGAGGTCGCCGGAGCCGGTGGCCCGCTCCATCAGCACCGTGTCGCGGTCGTGCGCGAACACCTCGGCGGCGCCGTCGCCGCTCCACCACCGCAGCACCGCTGCGCCCGCCCGCTCCTCCGGGGTGTTCGCGCGTTTGAGTATCGCGGCGCGGCCCCGCCACCGGACAGGCAGCAGATCGCTGCCGAGCGTCGCGAAGGGGGCACCGTCAGGGGAGAGGTCCCAGCGTTCGAGGAGGGTGGCGTGATCCCGGACTTTCGCCCGGCCTCGCGCCGATCCCGCCGCGAATCAGGCGTGCACAGCCGCCGGTGAGGGCGTCCGGTCGCGCATGACCACGAAGGCGACGGCGGCGGTCGCGACCAGCAACGCACTGGAGACGCCGACGGTGGTGGTCACCGCGTCGACCCAGGCCGAGCGCGCGGCGCTCGCCAGCTCGGTGCCCTCGGCGCCGCCCAATCCGTCGGCCCGGCTGAGGGTGTCGCCGAGCGTGCGCGACATCGATTCCTCCCGGGTGAACACCGCCGTCGCCACCGAGCCGAGCACGGCCAGCCCCATCGCGGCGCCGAGCTCGAAACTCATCTCCGACATCGACGATGCCTGCCCCGCCCGTTCGGGTGGTGCGGCGTCCAGCGCGGCCGCCGAGACGAAGGTGAACAGCACGCCGTAGCCGGCCCCGGCGACGATCGTGCCCAGTACGTACAGCCACGCCGGTCCGCCGCCGGTCAGGCCTACCAGCAGCGCCTGGCCCGCAGCCGCGAACAGCAGGGCGGCGGTGAAGGTGGGCCGGCGGCCCAGGTACTTCTCGATCCACGGCGCCCGCATCGAGAAGTAGGCGACCACCGCCGCGGCGGGTAAGCCCAGCAGAGCGGCCGCGAGAACATCGAAGCCGACCACGGACTGCAGGTAGATGCCGGTCACGTACGACATCGACGCGAGAGTCGCCATCGCGAGCACGGTGCCGGCGATCGCCATCGCGAACATGCGATTGCGGAACAGGTCGAACGGGATGAGCGGGTGCGCCGCCCGCCGCTGCTGCGTGATGAACGCCGCGAACACCAACAGGCCGATCAGTCCCACCGTCAGGGTGGAGGCGTGCAGGCCCTCACCTGCGGTGGCCTTCACGGCGTAGACCAGCGGGAAGATCGCCGCCATCGACAGCGCCACCCCCGGTAGATCGAAGGGCGCATGCGAATCGGTGCGGAACTCAGGTATGAGCAGCGGTCCGGCTACCAGGAAGGCCAGGAAGACCGGTGCGTTGATCAGGAACACCGAGCCCCACCAGAACTGGTGCAACAGGAGTCCGCCGATCACCGGGCCGACGGCCATGCCGAAGGAGAATGCGGCGGTCCAGATGCCGATCGCGATCCCGCGCGGCTTCGGGTCGCGGAAGATGTTCGCGATCAGTGCCAGGCTCGCGGGCAGCAGGGTGGCGCCGCCGATGCCCATCAGTGCCCGTGCCGCGATCAGCAGGCCGGCACTCGGCGCGAACGCCGCGATCACCGAAGCGATGCCGAACAGTGCGGCGCCCCAGGTCATCAGGCGTCGCCGTCCCCACCTGTCGCCGAGGTTGCCCATCGTGATCAGGAGCCCGGCGAGCATGAAGGGGTAGATGTCGAGGATCCACAGCTGCTGTTCGGCGCTCGGGTTCAGTGCCGCGGTCATGTGGGGCATGGCCAGGAACAGCACCGAGGCGTCCATCGAAACGAGGAAGACCGGCAGCAGCAGCGCTGCCAGACCGGCCCAGGCGCGGCGCGGTGTGGTGGACAACGGAACTCTCCTCGATCACGAGCGCGGACGGCGCGTACGGCGTACGCAGGTGGTTTTGGGTACACTGTACGCACCGCCGTTGTCCCAGGTCAACGGAGAAAGGCCCACCCGTGTCCGAGACCACTTTGACCAGGGAGTCGATCGTCGCCGAAGCCGTGCGGTTGGCCGACGAAGGCGGCCTCGAGAAGGTGTCGATGCGCCGGGTCGCCGATGCACTCGGTGCCGGGGCGATGTCGCTGTACCGCCACGTCCCGGACAAGGACGCGCTGCTCCGGGAGATGGCCGCTACCGTCGGCGCGGATTTCCCGTACCCGGACGAACTGCTCGGTGACCCCGACTGGCGTCGCCGCGTGCGCATCGCAGCCCAGACCGACATGCGCCTGTACCTGCGTCATCCCTGGGTGCTGCTCGCGCACTCCGTGCCACGCGCGGCGATGGCGCCGTCGTCGGTCGGCTGCTTCGATTGGCTGGTCGAAGCCCTGCTGCACCTGACCGGCAGCGTCGATGAGGCCGCCGAGCTGGCCCTGCACGTGTGGACGCACGTCCAGGGGGCCGGGCTCGGGGCCGTCGGCAGGTTGCTCATCGCACCCGGATCAGCGCTCGACGGTGGCGGGTTCGTCGCAGGGCTCGCCGAGAATCCACTCGTCGACGATCTACCGAGGCTTCGGGAGTTGGTCTCGGTCGACCGCCCCGAGCTCTCCGCCGCCCTGCCGATGATGGAGTCCGGCATCGAGGCGCTCTGCGACGGATTCGCCGCGCGCTATAGGCGCTGAACCGTCGACCCACGTTCAGGGCGGAGCCATCGCCGATTCAGACCGGTGGTCGAGTGTGGGAGAAGTGAATACCTCGAATCGTCGCACTTTCCTCAAAGGCGCGCTGGCCGGCGGAATCGGGGCGGTGACCCCGCTCCTCCCGGTCTCCCTGACCGAGGTCCTCGCGCAACCTGCACCGTCGGGCGGCCTCGCCGGCCTGGAGCACGTGATCTTCCTGATGCAGGAGAACAGATCGTTCGACCACTACTACGGAGCGCTGCGCGGCGTCCGGGGGTTCGGTGACCCGGCTGCGATCCGATTGCGCAGCGGCGGGAACGTCTTCCACCAGCCGGCGCGCCCTGGCCTGACGGTGCCCCCGTTCCCGGTGCGCGCCGCCGCGCAAAGGCAGCGGATGGACGCCGAGAACATCGATGCGCTCGACCACAGCTGGAAGGGCGGCCACGCGGCGCTCAACGGTGGCTGGAACGACGGTTGGATCGCTGCGAAGACCGACTCCACGATGGCCTACTACGACCGGCAGGACATCCCGTTCCACTACGCCCTCGCCGACACCTTCACCCTGTGCGACCACTACTTCTGCAGCTCACCGACGTCCACCTCGCCGAACCGGAACTACTTCTTCTCCGGCACAACCGGATTCGAACCACTCACCGGCGAGCGGGCGACCGACAACTCGGCGTACGACAAGGGGCATCCCGGCTACGACTGGCCGTGCATCGGTGAGATCCTGCAGAAGGCGGGCATCACCTGGCAGGTGTACCAGGAGTGGGACAACTACACCGACAACAACATCGAGTTCTTCCGCCGGTTCAAGCAGGTCTCCGCCGCCGTCTTCGGCGGATTCGGTGTCGAGATCGACGACTTCTACCAGGGCCTGCGGCGGCTTCCCCGGGCCGAAGCCGACCGCAGAGCCGAAGAAGCCGACGCCCGGGCCCGCGCGCTGCCGCGTGCCGACGCCGAGTTGTTCTTCCGCGGCCTGCGGCGTACCGCCACCGGTACCCTGACCGACCGCGTCGCGGCCGACATCGCCGCTGGAACCCTCCCGACGGTCAGCTACGTGGTCGCCTCGCAACGAGAGTCCGAGCACCCCAGCGGTTCCTCGCCGCGAGCCTCGGCGAACCTGGTCCACCGGCTACTCGACGCACTCGGGCGAAACCCCGAGACCTGGCGCAAGACCGCGCTGTTCCTGCTCTACGACGAGAACGACGGCTACTTCGATCACGTTCCACCGCCGCGGCCGCCCCGCGACCAGCGTGATGAATGGGTGGGCGATCTCCCGCTCGGGCTCGGCAACCGCGTACCGATGACGGTGATCTCGCCGTGGACCGTGGGCGGTTTCGTCGCCTCCGAGACTTTCGATCACACTTCCACTCTGCGATTCCTGGAACGCTGGTTGGGGATCTCGGTCCCCGCGATCTCGCCCTGGCGCCGCACCGTCTGCGGAGATCTGACCAGTGCATTCGATACCGGTACTACGCGGGCGATCTCGGCGCCGCGCCGACCGCAGGAGCCGGGGACGTTGGAGCCGCGGTGGAAGCCGAACGCCCCCGCGCGAGGAGTCATGCCGGCGCCGGAACCCGGAGTACGTCCGGCTCGACTGGTGCCCTACGTACCGTCCGCATCCGCCGCCGCAGGTCCCGACGGAGTTCGCATCACGCTGAGCAACACCGGTTCCCGCAGTGCCCACTTCACCGTCTTCGCCTACCACACACCGGATTCGCTGCCGTTGCACGCGGATGTGCTGGGAAGGCGGGAGTTGACGGTGCCCACCGCCGGTGGGCGCTACGACATCCTGGTACTCGGTCCCGCCGGAGAGCACTGGAACTTCGTCAGTGCGAACCGCTCCGCGGGATGACCGCCGCGGTGCACGTGATCCGCGTCGCGGCGTCGGTCGTGAGGTCGGGTGATTCGGGGGCTCGGGTGCAGACCCTGTTGCAGGGTGAAGGTCGACTCCGTTGGTGAAACGTATCGGGGAGGGCACCGGTCACGGTGACCCTCCCCGTCACAGTCGTGTCGTCGGCGGTCAGTCCTGCTCGACGTCGACGACCTTCGCACCCTCGGCGGCGCGCTGCACCGCAGCGACACCGTCGTGCGCGCCCTTGCGGGAGGTGTAGCCCTGGCCGGTCGCGACGACCTCGCCGTTGCCCGCCTTGAGCCGGAACCGGAACTTTCCGGCATTGTCTTCGTACACCTCGAACTTGCCTGCCATATCTAGCACCTTTCTCGCGGTGATCCCCAGTTCGACGGGGCTTCATGCAGCGTAATTCGCGATCGTCACGATCGCGCTGTGAAGTGACCGACACGCCGAATCGATCGCTATCGTGGATCGTGACAACCACGACCGGAGGGTGGCAGCGCACATGGGGATCATGGACCGGGTTCGCGGCGAACTCGTGGACGTCATCGAATGGCTCGACGATGATCGATCCACACTGGCGTGGCGGTTCCCGCGCTACAACAATGAGATCAAGAACGGCGCGCAGCTCATCGTCCGCGAAGGGCAGGAGGCGCTGTTCGTCTACCGCGGGCAACTCGCAGATCGCTTCCGGCCCGGCGATTACGCACTGATCTCCGAGAACATGCCGATCATGTCCACCCTGCAGGGCTGGCCGCACGGCTTCAAGAGTCCGTTCCGTAGCGAGGTCTACTTCGTCAACAGTCGTCCCATCACCGATCTGCGGTGGGGCACACCGAATCCGATCACCATCCGGGATACGGACTTCGGCATGGTCCAGGTCCGGGCGAACGGGCTGTGCGTGGTGCGGGTGGTCGACCCGCCCACTTTCCTGCGCCAGGTGATCGGCACCGATTCCGCCGTCGATTCCGATGAGATCGCCGAACTGCTGCGCCGCACCATCGCCACTGCGTTCTCGGAGATGCTGCTCGAGACCGGCGTGGGCGCGATCGATCTGCAGGGGCGCCAGCGGGAACTCGCCGCGAAGCTGCAGGAGTACGTGCAGTCGAAGATCAATGCGCAGTATGGACTGGCCTGCGAGGCGATCGAGCTGAACATCTCCCTGCCCGAGGAGATCACCGCGGCGATGACTCGCGGCGTGGCCCGCGGTGTGGAGGAGAAGGGCTACTACGGCAACGTCGGCGATCTGGGCAGGTTCCAGCAGGGGCGCGCCGCCGATTCGATGCTCGGTGCCGCCACCAACGAGGGCGGCGGTGCGGGGGACTTCCTCGGAGCCGGCATGGGAATGGCGATGGGGCAGCAGTTCGCGCAGAACTTCCAGGCCCCGGGAGGTCAGAGCGCCGGGCAGGCGCCTCCGCCGCTGCCGAACGCCCAGGTCTTCCATATCGAACAGAACGGCCAGGCCGCCGGTCCCTTCCCGGTGGAGCGGCTCCGCGCCATGAGCCTCACCCGGGAGACCCTGGTCTGGTCGCCCGCACTGCCCGGCTGGACCGCGGCGGGTCAGGTGCCGGCCCTCGGAGTGCTGTTCGAGCCGAGCGGTCAGACTCCGCCGCCGCTGCCTCCCCGGTCGTAGCCGATGACGGTGCCGCCCCCGCTGCCCGGCGATCCGCGGCAGCCCGAACCCGATCCCGCTCCGGACCCGCCGGTCCCGTCCGCGAACAGTCGGGAGATGCTGCACCTGACCGAGCAGACCCGCACGTATCCGTGCGGGAACTGCGGAGACTCGCTGGTCTACGACCCGGCGCTGGCGAAGCTCCGTTCGCCCAGCTGCGGCAGCACCTTCCCGGTCATGCTCGACGGCGGTCGGGAGCTGCGGCCGCATCCGCTCGGGCCGACGATGAAGGCCCTGTACGCGCAGCCGCAGACCGGAGTACGGCCACCGGTGGTGGACCACGAGGTGGTGTGCCAGAACTGCGGCGGTCACACCCTGTTCAGTGGCACGCTCACCGCCACCCGCTGCCCGTACTGCAACACCGCGATCCAGCGGACCGACGTCCAGATCGCCCCGACCAGGCTGCCGATCGACGGCGTGCTACCCCTGCGCGTGGGTGAGGATCAGGCGCGGCAGAACATCGCGGCCTGGATCAACAGCCGGTGGTTCGCACCGAGCGAGTTCAAGAAGTACCGGGTGCTCGGCGCGTTCAGCAGCCTCTACCTCTCGTACTACAGCTACGACGCCGAGGTGAGCACCGAGTACTCGGGCGCCCGCGGAACCCACCGCACTCGCCGGGACCGGGACGGCAACGTCGAGACCTACACCGACTGGTGGCCGGTCTCCGGACGGGTGCACGACAGCATCGCGCGACTCGCCGAGTCCGCCAACACCGGGCTCGACACGGCCCGCGTGCGCGAGCTCGAGCCATGGCCCACCGAGCAGGCGGTCCCGTACACGCCGGAGTTCATCGCCGGGCACCTCGCCCGTACCTACGACGGTGACGCCGTTCAGGTCTTCGAGGCCCAGGCACGGCCCCGGATCGAGGGGATCATCGAGAACTCGGTGCGCCGCGACATCGGCGGTGACGCGCAGCGGATCAACCGGATGAACCCGGTGTACCAGTCCATCGACTTCCTGTACGTGTTGATGCCGGTGTGGCTGCTCACGGTGACCTTCGCGAACCGGCCGTTCCAGGTGTTCGTCAACGGCGTCACCGGTGAAGTGCAAGGTCAACGGCCGTGGAGTGCGATCAAGATCGCCGCGGCCACTGCGGTGGGCTTGCTGTTGATCGGCATGGCGGTGTACCTGTACATGCAGGTCCGCTGAGGAGGGACAACGATGTCGACGGTGATTCTGGTTCTGCTCGCTCTGGTCGTGGTGGCAGTGCTCGTGGCCACCGGCTTCGCGATCGCGCTGGTGCGCAGCAGTCGGCGCCAGCAGGAGGCGGAGGCCGTCATGCCGTTCCCGTCTCGGGCCCCGAAGTCGTGGTCCGGCTCGCACGTCCCGGAGGCGCGGTTGCACCGTCGTATCCGCACCGCCCTGCAGGCCTTCGAGCAACCCGCCGGAGTGCTGTCCGCGGCCCAGCTCGACGCCCGGGTCACTCTGACGGTGACCGCGCAGGAACTCGACGACCGCCTGGTCACGATCTCCGCCCTACCGCAGGAGCGGAAGGGACCGGCGCTGGAATCGGCGACCGCAGAGGTCACGGAACTGGAACGCCGCGTCGCCGAGACGGTCGTCGTGCCGCCTCCGTCGCCGCCCTCGGTGACCTGACGGAACCTGTCAGCGCGGATCACTAGACTGCCTGTGTGACTTCTGCGAACACCTCGACCAAGCCCACGATGCTCTTGATCGACGGGCACTCGATGGCGTTCCGCGCCTTCTTCGCGCTCCCGCTCGACGGTGGCCGCTTCCGTACCAAATCGGGGCAGCCCACCAACGCGGTGTACGGCTTCACATCGATGCTGATCAAGCTGCTCAAGGAGGAAGCGCCCGGCTACGTCGCCGCGGCGTTCGACGTCTCCCGGCAGACCTTCCGAGCCGAGATGTACCCCGAGTACAAGGCCCAGCGTTCCTCGGCTCCGGACGACTTCCGCGGCCAGGTCGATGTGGTCAAGGACGTCTTGGCCGCGATGGGGATCCCCACCATGGCTCAGGAGGGGTACGAGGCGGACGACATCATCGCCACGATGACCACTCAGGCGCAGGAGCAGGGCTTCAAGGTGCTCATCGTCACCGGTGACCGCGACGCGCTCCAACTGGTCAACGACGACGTCACAGTCCTCTACCCGCGGAAGGGCGTCTCGGATCTGACCCGGTTCACTCCGGAGGAGGTGGAGGCCAAGTACGGCCTCACGCCGTCCCAGTACCCCGACTACGCGGCACTGCGCGGAGACCCGTCGGACAACCTGCCCGGCATCCCCGGCGTCGGCGAGAAGACCGCGGCCAAATGGATCCGGGAGTACGGGAACCTCGAAGGTCTGGTCGCAGGCGTCGACAAGGTCAAGGGGAAGGTCGGTGATTCACTCCGCGAGAACCTGGCGACGGTGCAGCTCAACCGCCAGATCACCGAGATGGTCCGGGACATGAGCCTGCCCTATACACCGGCTGATCTCGCGCTCAAGCCGTGGAACCGCGAGGCCATCCACCAGCTCTTCGACGATCTCGAGTTCCGCGTACTGCGCGAGAGAATCTTCACCGAGCTCTCCAGCAGTGAACCGGAAGCGGACGAGGGCTTCGAGATCTCCGGCGGGCAGGTCGCCGCAGGCACCGTCACCGCGTGGCTGGCCGAGCACGGCGCATCGGGGCTGCGCTGTGGGCTCGGCGTGATCGGCCCGGAGGTCGTCTTCGACGGTGACGCCGAGGCCGTGGTGATCGCCGCGCCCGATGGGGAGGGAGGCTACTTCGACCTGGCCACGCTCACCCCGGAGGATGAGGCCGCGCTCGGCGCCTGGCTCGCCGACGAGGCCCAGCCGAAGGCCGTGCACGAGGCGAAGTGGGCGATGCACGCGCTGAACAGCCGCGGTTGGTCGCTCGGCGGGCTCACGTCGGACACGGCGATCGCCGCCTATCTGGTGCGGCCGGGACAACGGAGCTTCAACCTCGATGACCTGTCGGTGCGGTATCTGCACCGCGAGCTGCGGGTCGAGTCGGCCGACGATCAGGCCCAACTGTCGCTGCTCGATGATCCGGACGATTCCGCGGGTGAGAAGGCACAGCAAGCCATCCTGCGTGCGCGGGCGGTGGTGGATCTCGCGGCCGCTTTGGACGATGAGCTCGACAACATCGAGTCGCGGCCGCTCCTGGCGGAGATGGAGCTACCGGTGATGCGGGTCCTCGACGTCATGGAGTCCACCGGGATCACCGTCGACCTCGATCACCTCGAATCGCTGCGCAACGATTTCAGCGAGCGGATCCGTGCCGCCGAGAGCTCGGCGTTCGAGGAGATCGGTGAACGGATCAACCTCGGCTCTCCGAAGCAGTTGCAGGTGGTGCTGTTCGACAAGCTCGGTCTGCCGAAGACGAAGAAGACGAAGACCGGATACACCACCGACGCCGCGGCGCTGGAGGCCCTGTACGAGAAGGAGCCCCATCCCTTCCTGCAGTCTCTGCTCGAACACCGCGACGCGACCCGGCTCAAGGTCACCGTCGAGGGACTGCTCAAGACCGTCGCCTCCGACGGACGTATCCACTCGACTTTCAACCAGACGGTCGCGGCCACCGGTCGACTGTCGTCCACCGATCCGAACCTGCAGAACATCCCGGTACGGACCGAGGCCGGCAGGCAGATCCGGCACGCGTTCATCGCGGGCGAGGGCTACGAGACGCTGATGACGGCCGATTACAGCCAGATCGAGATGCGGATCATGGCGCACCTGTCCGGTGACGCCGGGCTGATCGAGGCCTTCAACACCGGCGAGGACCTGCACAACTTCGTCGGCGCGAGGGCTTTCGGGGTTCCGATCGACGAGGTCACCCCGGATATGCGCCGGCGGGTGAAGGCCATGTCGTACGGGTTGGCGTACGGACTGTCGGCATTCGGGCTCGCGGCGCAGCTGAAGATCTCGCGGGACGAGGCGAAGGAGCAGATGGAGGCCTACTTCTCTAGGTTCGGTGGGGTGCGCGATTACCTGCAGGACGTGGTGGTCGAGGCCGGGCGCAACGAATTCACCGAGACGATCTACGGCCGTCGCCGGTACCTGCCGGATCTGACCTCCACCAACCGAATGCGACGTGAGGCGGCGGAGCGAATGGCGCTGAACGCGCCGATCCAGGGCAGCGCGGCCGACATCATCAAGGTCGCCATGATCGGTCTGCAGGCCGCGATCACCGAGGCCGGACTGGCTTCACGGATGCTGCTGCAGGTCCACGACGAACTGGTACTCGAAGTGGCCGCAGGGGAGCGGGACACGCTGGAGAAGCTGGTCCGCGACACCATGGGAACGGCAGCCGATCTGTCGGTGCCGTTGGAGGTGTCCGTCGGATACGGCCGCACTTGGGACGAAGCCGCACACTAGCCACGGGAGGACGCCGATGGAATCCGAGCACGAGGTTCACCTCGTCGGCTCGCAACATGCCCGGACGGCGGCCCGGTTGCAGGTCGACTTCAACACCGAGTTCCATTCGCCGACGCCCTCGGTCGAGGTGCTGGAGCGGCGCTACGCGCGACTGATGGACGATCCGGCGGCCTTCGTGCTGTTCGCCGGCGATCCTGCCCGTCCCACGGGATACGCACTCGTGACGCTACGGCCCACGGTGTACTGCGAGGGGCCGCTCGCCGTGCTCGACGAGTTGTACGTGGTCCCTCCGCTGCGTGACGGCGGAATCGGCACCGCCCTGCTGCTCCGGGTGCTCGACGAGATCCGTCGTCGGGGCGGCGGAGAGATCCACATCAACGTCGACGAGGTCGACGTCGACACCCGCCGCTTCTACGATCGACACGGCTTCTACAACATCGAACCCGGCACCGACTACCGGATGCTCTGCTACATCCGAGAACTCGAATAGCGTCTGGGCGGAGGCGCCGTCGTTGCGCGGGCCGGTCTGCGACACCGGCCCACCGATGTCCAGCTGTGGCACTCTGGATCCATGCGACGTCGCTCGGGTGAGGCGGGATCCGCGCGATCCATCCCAGCGGTAACCGCTGGGAGCACCACACGGTTACACCCTGCGTCCCACGCCACGCAGTGCGCTGCGCGCACCCGATGGCGCTGCGGGCACGTGTCACAGGTCACCCGAGCGGCGTTCGCATCCCGCTCATGACGGCCGTCGACGTCGCGCGGCGACTGCCGCACAGCGCCAGGTACGCCCTCGCTCAGCGCCTGGAATCCGTCGCCGACGAGCAATGGACCGAGGAGTTCGTGACCGCTGCGATCGCGGCGGTCGTACCCGGGGTCAGCGACGACTCGGTGCGCGCACTGCTCGCCGCACACCCGCACGCACCCCTGCTGCACGTCGACGGCGTTCCCCACCCGGCACGCACCGGCGCGTTGCTCACTGCGCTGGACCTGTTGCGCACCGTCGAACGGTTGGAACCGGAGGCGCACCGTGACGTGCCGGGACTGCAACTCGACGACATCCCGGCGATCACCCGGATGCTCGACCTGACGGTCGGTGAACTCGAGTGGTTCGCCGACCACCGGCAGTGGTTGCGCCACTCCGCGCCGCCGCTGCGGCACTACCGGGTCCGGCGAATCACCAAGCCGTCCGGTGGGTTCAGGGTGATCGAGGCGCCCAAGCCACGGTTGGCGGAGGCCCAGCGCAGGATTCTGCGACGCGTCCTGGACCCGGCTGCACCGCACCCGGCCGCCTGCGGATTCCGCCCGGGAGGATCGGTCCTGCGCTACGCGCAACCGCACACCGGATCGAGATCGGTGGTGCGCCTGGATCTGCGGGACTGCTATTCGACGGTGACGGTTCCACGGGTCCGGCAGGTGTTCCGGGGCCTGGGTTATCCGCGCGTGGTGAGCGGCGTGCTGGCCGACCTGTGCACGGTGTCGACACCGGGCGACCGACTGCGCGGACTGGACGCGTGGCAGGCGGCGGTCCTGCGTGGACGGCACCTGCCGCAGGGGGCACCCACCTCACCGGCTCTGATGAATCTCGTGCTCGCGAGGATGGACGCCAGGCTCGCGGGCCTGGCACGAGCGCAGGGCGCTCGATACTCGCGGTACGGCGACGACCTCGCTTTCTCCGGTGCGAGTGAGCCTGCTCTGCTGGCCGCAGTGGTACCGAGGATCATCCGATCGGAGGGATTCACGGTGAACCCGAGGAAGACGAGGGTCATGCGCAGCGGATCCCGGCAGGAGCTCGCGGGCGTCGTCGTCAACGATCGCGCCCAGGTTCGCAGACGCGACTACGACGACCTGCGTGCCCTGCTGCACAATGCCGCACGGTTCGGGGCCGGCACCCAGAACCGGGACGATCATCCGGACTTCCGTGCCTACGTGTACGGCCGGATCGCCTGGGTGGGACAGGGGAATGAGCGGCGTCGGGCCCGCCTGCTGGCGATGGCCGCCGATGTCCGGTGGTGATCCGGTGATGCTTCCGGGGGCGGAACGCCGAACGGCGGCCGCGCAGAGCGCAGCCGCCGTTCGAGTGGTTCTCGTTACTTCTTCTCGGGTGCCTTCTTCTCCGGTGCCTTCTCGGTCGAGCAGGTGCGGTAGGCGTCCGCGAGGGCGTTGCGCACGTTCTGCTGCTCGGCGAAGATCCCGAAGCCCGCAGCCGATCCGGTGAACACCAGAGCGGCGAGCCGGAACTGGCGGGTCATGGGGTCGGAGGTGGCGATGTCGGCGAACTGCTTGGTGCCGCCGGTCACCTGGTCGAGCTTGGCCACCAGCCCGGGCGACGAACGGTCGATCGCGGTGCGGAGCTGGCCGACGGTGCACGAGGTGCCGGGTACGGCGCGTGCGAGCTCGGGGTCGGCCGGCTTCGGGGCGGCCGCGGCGAGCGGAGCGCCCGCCAGGGCGACGGCGCCGGCGATGGCGACGGTGGCTGCGGAACGGCGGAAGGTCATGCGTGCCTCTCGGGGAACTGGTGTGATCAGTACTTGTCGCAGGTCGCGATGACCTTGGCGATCTTGGCGTCGATGTCGGTGCGGTTGGCCTTGTAGTACGCAGCGGCCTCGGGGTTGTTCTTGGTCAGGCGCTCGATGATCTTCTGGCGATCCTCGGGCTTGGCGGTGAGGAGCTCGTTGGCCTGCTCGCGGCCGCCGGGAGTGGCGTCCATGACGGCGATCGCCTCGGGGGCGATGACCTGCGTGGCCCGCTCGACCTGTGCGACCGTGCACTTGGTGCCGGGAACCTTGTCGGTGGGGGCTGCGGAGGCGACTGCGGGCGCGAGGGCCAAGGTGCCCGCGAGTGCGGTGATTGCAGCGGCGATGCGCATCCGGTTCATGTCTGACTCCTTCTCTGCGATGACGGCTGCCCGCCGAGAGACTACCGGGTCGACGTGAACTGCGAAAGCACGCCACCAGGCAAGAACAACCCGGTTCGGTGCGATCTCAACCCGGGTACGGGCTCGCGTGTGAGCGCACGTCTCACCGATCCGCCGGCCCGCCGGGCGGGCTGGGCTTCTCGCAGCAGAACACCGCCGTACCTGGGAAGATGGCGCCACGCAGCGGGCTCCATTGGCCCCACTGCTGCATGAATCCCTCGGGCCACTCGGGCTCGATCACGTCCACCACGCGCAGGCCCGCGGCGACGATCTCCCGGATCCGGTCACCCATGGTGCGGTGATGCTCGACGTAGCTCGGAACACCGTCGTCGTCGGTCTCGACGTACGGGCTGCGGTCGAAGTACGACAGGGTGGCCACCAATCCGTCCGGTCCCGGATCGTCGAGGAACATCCACCGCATCGGGTGGTTGACCGAGAACACGAAGCGTCCACCGGGCCGCAGTACTCGGAAGGCCTCCGCCATGACCCGCGCGGAGTCGGCGACGAAGGGGATCCCCCCGAATGCGGAGCACACGACGTGCGCGCTCTCGTCGGCGATCGGGAAGTTCTCGGCACCCGCCTGGACCAGCAGTGGATTGCCGCCGCGAACGTGCGGCAGGCCGCGCCGGAGCATTCCGGCCGAGATGTCGAATCCGATCACCGTTGCGCCCTGGGCCGCCAGCCAGCGCGAACAGGGTGCGCTCCCGCAACCGATCTCGACCGCGACGGTTCGCGGTCCGACGGTGCCGAGCAGAGCCGCGTCCGACTCGCGCAGGCCTTCCGGGCACCACACGAAATCACCGTCGGCGGTGTCCACACCCAGGAACTCGGCGTGCTCCGCGTGGTAGGCGTCCGCATCGGAATCCCACCAGGACCGGTTGGCGGCCTCTGATCCCGCGCTGTCGCGCCGCATGTCCGGTTTGGGGCGGTGGGTCACAGGTGGGAACCTCTCGGCGGCAGGATCGGAGCGGACGGTTTGCCCAGCTAGCGACTGGTGGAGTAGCCTGGCACACGCGTGTGCCCATGCGTGCGCGATCTCGACCCAACTACGAGCACCTTGTCCGGAGCAACTTACCCAATGCCCACCACTACTGTTACGTCCCCGCAGGTCGCCGTCAACGATATCGGCACCGCGGAGGACTTCCTCGCTGCGATCGACGCGACGATCAAGTACTTCAACGATGGCGACATCGTCGAGGGCACCATCGTCAAGGTCGACCGTGACGAGGTCCTCCTCGACATCGGTTACAAGACCGAAGGCGTCATCCCCTCCCGCGAGCTGAGCATCAAGCACGACGTCGACCCGTCCGAGGTCGTCAACGTCGGCGACGCGGTCGAGGCCCTCGTCCTCACCAAGGAGGACAAGGAAGGTCGCCTGATCCTGTCCAAGAAGCGTGCGCAGTACGAGCGCGCCTGGGGCACGATCGAGGAGCTCAAGGAGAAGGACGAGGCCGTCAAGGGCACCGTCATCGAGGTGGTCAAGGGTGGTCTCATCCTGGACATCGGCCTCCGCGGCTTCCTCCCGGCCTCCCTGGTCGAGATGCGTCGTGTGCGCGACCTCCAGCCGTACATCGGCAAGGAGATCGAGGCCAAGATCATCGAGCTCGACAAGAACCGCAACAACGTGGTCCTGTCGCGCCGTGCATGGCTCGAGCAGACCCAGTCCGAGGTCCGCAGCGAGTTCCTGCACCAGCTGCAGAAGGGCCAGGTCCGCAAGGGCGTCGTGTCCTCGATCGTCAACTTCGGTGCCTTCGTGGACCTGGGCGGCGTCGACGGCCTGGTGCACGTCTCCGAGCTGTCCTGGAAGCACATCGATCACCCGTCCGAGGTGGTCACCGTGGGCGACGAGGTCACCGTCGAGGTCCTCGACGTCGACCTGGACCGCGAGCGCGTCTCGCTGTCGCTCAAGGCGACCCAGGAGGATCCGTGGCGTCAGTTCGCCCGGACCCACGCCATCGGCCAGATCGTGCCCGGCAAGGTCACCAAGCTGGTCCCGTTCGGCGCGTTCGTGCGTGTCGAGGAGGGCATCGAGGGCCTGGTGCACATCTCGGAGCTGGCCGAGCGCCACGTCGAGGTCCCGGATCAGGTCGTCTCCGTCGGCGACGATGCGATGGTCAAGGTCATCGACATCGACCTCGAGCGTCGTCGTATCTCGCTGAGCCTCAAGCAGGCCAACGAGGACTACACCGAGGAGTTCGACCCGTCGAAGTACGGCATGGCCGACAGCTACGACGAGAACGGTGAGTACATCTTCCCCGAGGGCTTCGACCCCGAGACCAACGAGTGGCTCGAGGGCTTCGACAAGCAGCGCGAGGAGTGGGAGGGTCGCTACGCCGAGGCGGAGCGTCGCCACAAGATGCACACCGCGCAGATGGAGAAGTTCGCCGCCGACGAGGCCGCCGAGGCCGCTGCGGGTGGCCCCGCCACCGGTGGTGCGAACTACTCGAGCGAGTCCGGCGACCGTGCCGGCAACGACGCTCCGCAGAGCACCGGCGGTTCGCTCGCCAGCGACGCGCAGCTCGCCGCTCTCCGCGAGAAGCTCTCGGGCAACGCCTGATCGGCTCCACCGCACACGGGGAACGCCCCCGCATCCGAACGGATGCGGGGCGTTCCCCGTTTCGCATCGTCTACTGTTGTGAATCCAGGTGTGGCGGACCGTGGTCAGCACTCCTAGTTGAGTCGCTCGCCGGTCTCCGGGTGGAACAGGTGCACGGTCCGCTCGCTCTGTTGGAGCCGCACACCGTCACCGATGCGCGCCGCGGTCCGGCGCGGGCAGCGTGCCACCAGAGTCACCGCGCCACCGTCGACGCTCGTGACCTCGGGATCGTCGAGCTCCGAGTAGACGAAGGTGTCACTTCCCAGGTCTTCGAGGATCGCGACCCGGCCACCGACACCGGACTCGGGGCCGGCCAACCCCAGGTTCTCCGGACGGATGCCGACGGTGATCCGGTCCAGTCCGGAGGTGCGCAGCGCGGCCTGCGCCTGCGCGTCCAGGTCGACGGTGCCGCCTGCGACGACGATCTCACCATCGCGGACCGGCGCGACGAACAGGTTCATCGCGGGGGAGCCGATGAACCCCGCCACGAAGGCGTTCGCCGGCCGGTCGTACAGTTCCGCCGGCGTCGCGAACTGCTGCAGCACCCCGAACTTGAGCACGGCGACCCGATCACCCATCGTCATCGCCTCCACCTGATCATGGGTGACGTACACGGTGGTCGTGCCCAGACGCCGTTGCAGCGCCGCGATCTGGGTACGGGTCTGCACGCGCAGCTTCGCGTCCAGATTCGACAGCGGCTCGTCCATGCAGAAGACCTGCGGTTCCCGCACGATCGCGCGCCCCATGGCGACCCGCTGACGCTGGCCACCGGACAGGCGTGCCGGTTTGCGGTCCAGGTACTCGGTGAGGTCGAGCAGCTTCGCGGCCTCGGCGACCTTGCGTCGACGTTCGTCGAGGGGCACTCCGCGCATCTTGAGCGCGAACCCCATGTTCTCGCCGACGGTCTTGTTCGGGTACAGCGCGTAGTTCTGGAAGACCATGGCGATGTCGCGGTCCTTCGGTGCGACGCCGACCATGCTGCGTCCGCCGATCGAGATCGCACCCGAGTCGATCTCCTCCAGTCCGGCGAGCATGCGCAGTGCGGTGGACTTGCCGGAGCCGGAAGGTCCGACCAGGACGACGAACTCACCGTCGGCGATGTCGAGATCGAGGGAATCGACGGCGAGTGACTGGGCGCCCGGGTACACGCAGCACGCCTTGTCGTAGGTGATGGAAGCCATTGCTCCTCCTGAGGTTCGGAGATTGAAGGGGGCGCTACTTGATGGCGCCGAAGGAGAGACCGCGGACCAGCTTGTTCTGGGCGATCCAGCCGCAGATGACCACCGGCAGGGCGGCCAGCACGGAGGCGGCGGAGAGCTTCGCCCAGAACAGGCCCTGTCCGGACATGAAACCGGTGAGCGCCACCGGCATGGTCTGGGCGTTCACCGCAGTGAGGTTCACCGCGAAGAAGAACTCGTTCCAGGAGAAGATCACGCAGATCAGCGCGGTCGCCGCGATTCCGGGAGCGATGATGGGCAGGATCACCTCGCGTACCGAGGTCCACAACCCGGCCCCGTCGAGGCCGGCTGCTTCGAGCAGTTCGCTCGGCACCTCCAGGAAGAACGAGCGCATCATCCACACCGCGATGGGCAGGTTCATCGCGGTGTACAGGATCACCAGTGTCCAGATGTTGTCGAGCATCCCGATCCGGCCGACGATGACGTACAGCGGGATGATCGCCGCGACGATCGGCAGCATCTTGGTGCTGATGAAGAAGAACAGGGCGTCCTGGGTCTTGCGTACCGGTCGCAAGGAGAGCGCGAACGCCGCCGGTACCCCGAGCGCCAGTACCAGCGTCGTCGAGACGACCGTGGCGAACACCGAATTGAGCAGCGGTACGCCGATACCCGATTCGAAGACCGCCGTGAACTGATCCAGCGTGGGCACGAAGAGGAGGGTCGGCGGGCGGGTCGCGGCGTCGCTCTCCTGCTTGAACGCGGTGAGCACCATCCACAGCACCGGGAAGAAGAAGCCGATGGCGATGATCCAGGTCAGCGCGGTCAGGGCGCCGCCCTTGGCGTCGCGCCGCCGTCGAGGGGTGATCGTCGTGGTGGACATCAGGCTGCTTCCTCTCCTGCGCCGAAGCTCTTGAAGATCAGGCGGATCGCGAGGGTCGAGACGACGATCGTGCCGATCACGGTGACCACGCCCATCGCCGCGGCCTGGCCGATGTCGAAGCCGAGGAAGGCGCGTTGGTAGATGTAGAACGGCAGGTTGGAGCTGGCGACACCGGGACCGCCGGAGGTCATCATGTAGACCGCGTCGAACGTGTTGACCAGGTAGATCGCGCCCAGTACGGCGCCGAGTTCGATGAACCGCCGTAGGTGAGGCAGAGTCAGCTCGCGGAACAGCCGGAAGTTGGTGGCGCCGTCGACTCGGGCCGCCTCCTGCACGTCCCGAGGCATGGACTGCAGGCCGGCCAGGATGAGCAGCATCATGAACGGAGTCCACTGCCAGACCAGTTCGGCCACGACCGAGGCCAGCGGATACTCGCTGAGCACGTCGATGTGGATCCCCAACGGGCTGAGCACCCAGGTCAATAGGCCGTTGGTGGGGGAGAGCAGGCTGGTCTTCCACAGCAGTGCCGCGGCCACCGGCGTGACCAGGAAGGGGGTGATGAGTAGTGTCCGCACCACCGGCCGGCCGGTGAACTTCCGATCCAGGAGCAGCGCCAGTAGCAGACCGAAGACCACCGAGATGATCACTGTTCCCACGATCAACAGCACTGTGTTCAGGGTGACCGTCCAGAACTGTGCGTCCCGGAACACCTCGACGTAGTTGTTGAGCCAGTTGAACTTCCGAGATCCGGGGCGGACCAGGTTCCAGGACTGCGTGGAGTAGTACAGAGTCACCAGGAACGGGATCTGGGTGACGATCACCATGAAGATCAGCGCGGGGAGAAGTGGCCCCCGCCGACGCCAGCCCTCGGCTCGGCTGATCCGGTCGCGCTTCGAGCGCATCGGTGTCGCCGCGGGGCGAACCTCGGTCGTCGTCATCGCCGTTCTCCTGTCCGCTGGTCTCCGTCGCGGTAGCTCTTGCCGACCACCTCGGCGTACTTCTGTGACTGGGCCAGCGCATCGTCGACCGAGATCTGTCCGGCGATGGCGGCACTGATCTGCTGGCTGACCCGGGTGCCGAGGTCCTGGAACTCGGGGATCGCCAGGAACTGGATTCCGGTGTAGGGCACCGGCGCGACTGTGGGGCGGGACTGGTCCGCTGCGAGCATCGAATCGAGGGTCTGGGTGGCGAACGTCGTCGAGAGTTCCCTGTAGGCGGGCAGCTGGTAGGTGGACATGCGACTGCCCGGCGGCACTCGGCTGGGACCGAGCTTGTCGGCGACGCCGGAGATGTAGTCCTTGCTGGTCATCCAGGACACGAACTTCCACGCATCGTCGGCGCGCGTGCTCTTGGACGGGATCCCCAGCGACCAGGTGTACAGCCAGCCGTTTCCGGACTTGGCCATCTTGGGTGCGGGCAGGTAACCGACCTGCCCGGCGATCTTGGAGGTCTCCGGACTCTCCAGGGAGGAGACCGCGGCGGTGGAGTCGTACCACATGGCGGCCTGGCCCTGCGCCAACAGGTTTCCGCACTCCTGGAAGCCGGTGGACGCGGCACCCGCCTCGCCGTAGTCGCGGACGGTGTCGACGTAGAACTTCACCGCCGCGCGGACCTCGGGTGAATCGAACTGCGGATTCCACTGCTCGTCGAACCAGCGGCCACCATAGGCGTTGATCACCGTGTTCAAGGGTGCGAGGACCTCTCCCCAGCCCGGCTTGCCGCGCAGGCAGATCCCGGCGACGTCGGGTGAGTTGAGCCGTCGTGCCGCGTCTGCCACCTCGGGCCAGGTCGGCTC
Source organism: Tsukamurella serpentis (assembly GCF_054780975.1). Taxonomy (NCBI): domain Bacteria; kingdom Bacillati; phylum Actinomycetota; class Actinomycetes; order Mycobacteriales; family Tsukamurellaceae; genus Tsukamurella; species Tsukamurella serpentis. The sequence goes on along the minus strand of NZ_BAAGVH010000005.1, from coordinate 43,053 downwards.
GGCGGGCAGGGTGATGCCCGCCTTCGCGAACATCTGCTTGTTGTACATCAAGAACGAGGATTCGCCGTAGAACGGAACCGAGTACATCCGATCCCGGTACGACAGTGCCTCCCGCAGGGTGGGGATGAAGTCGCCGGGGTCGTACGACCGGTCACGATCGATGTACGTCGACAGGTCGGTCAGCCAACCGTTCTGCGCCCACATGCGGGTCTCGTAATTGCTGATCATCACCACGTCGAACTCGCCGCCGCCGGTCGAGACCGATGCGGTGATCTTCGCCCGGGCCTCGTTCTCGGACAGCGTGATGAACTTGAGCTTCACGCCGGGGTTGGCCCGCTCGAACTCAGGGGCCAGGCTCACCGCATCGGTCATCTGCGAGTTCGACACCATGGCGACGGTGACCGCGGACTCGCCGCCGTCGGTGAACACGCTCGCGCCCGAGCAGCCGGCCACCAGGGTCGTCAACGCGGCGAGACCGCCCGCCGCTGCGGTGCGCAGTCTTGAGGATCTGCCGGTCACCAGTCATCCCTTCTGTTCTGCGAGCAACCACTGCGCGGTGGGCAGGTCCGTGACCAGGGAGGTCGCGAAGCCGCCGCGGAGGGCGCCCAGGATCGATTCCCGGCGCGGTACACCGCCGGAGATGAGAATCGTTGTGGGGCAACGTCGAATGTCGTCCAGAGGGACGGAGACGGTGCGATCGACGAGGGTCGAGGAGACGGGGGTGCCGTCGAGTGCGTAGAACCGCCCGCCGATCTCGCCGACTGCTCCGAGGTCACGCAGCTCGTCAAGGACCTCGGTGTCGATGAACGCGCCTTCGAACAGGGTGGTCGAGGTGGAGGCCGAGCCCACCCCGTAGAGCATGAGGTCGGCGGTGCGTGCGGCCTCCAGCGCCTGGGAGACGATCGAGTCGCGCTCCAGTGCGCTGACCGTGGCCGGGTCTGCGAACAGCGGTGCCACCAGCCGCACCGGCCGAGCATGCAGTCGTTCCGAGAAGCGGGCCAGAGCGTGGTCCACTCCGGTGTGGTACTCGACCGAGGTCATGGACCCGTCCATCTGGACCACCCGGGCGCACGCGGCGCCGCCACCGAGGGCGTCGGCAACGGCGACCTGCTCGGGGCCCCAGGTGAATCCGAAGGTGTCGGTCGGTTGAAGTCGGCGTGCCAGTACCGAGGCGCCGGCGCGGCCGAGTGCGGCGTCCCCGGAGGGGGTGCCGTCGGCCTCCTCGGCGATGATCAGTGCCTCGGAGAGCTCGAAGGTGTTCTCCAGGTCCCGTTCCAGGCCGGGGTGAATCGAATCAGCGAGATGTGCGGGCGCGGCGACGGTGACGGTGACCAGGCCCTGCGCCCGGGCGCGGGCGACCAGTCGCCCGGCAGTGGGGCGTGAGACGCCGAGGCGCTCGGCGATCTGCGCCTGGGTCAATCCCTCCAGGTGGTACATCGTGGCGGCGCGAACCAGAAGGCGCAGATCGTGTCCGGGGTCGCCGGGACTGCGTTGTCGGTTCATCGCGCGAGCTCCATGTACTCGTGAGCAAATGCTCACTCGAAGTGATTCTGCTCGTTACGGTAGCATTACGAGTGTGACCCAGGCAACAACTTCGCGTGAGATGCGGGTGAGCGTCCTTCATCCGGGAGGCCACCTGACGCTCGAGACCCGTCCCGTTCCCACTCCGGACGCGGGTGACGTGCTGATCGAAGTGGCTGCAGTCGGCGTATGCGGCTCCGATACGCACTACCTGCGACACGGTCGGATCGGCGAATTCGAGGTGACTGCGCCACTGATCCTCGGCCATGAGGCCTCCGGGCGGATCGTCGCCGTCGGTGACGGAGTCAGCGCCGGCCGGATCGGCCAGCGCGTATCGATCGAACCGCAGCGCCCCGATCCCTACAGCAGCGAGAGCCTGCGCGGGGAGTACAACCTGTGCCCGGCCATGCGCTTCTACGCCACACCTCCGGTCGACGGTGCGCTGGCGCAGTACGTGACCATCGGATCGGCGTTCGCGCACCCGATTCCGGACACCGTCTCCGACGATGCGGCAGCCCTGTTCGAGCCGTTGTCGGTCGGAATCGCCGCCCTGCGCAAGGCTGCCGTGGGCCTCGGCGGCTCGGTGCTGATCGCCGGCGCGGGCCCGATCGGACTGATGTGTGCGCAGGTGGCCGGAGCCGGCGGCGCGAGCCGCATCGTGGTCACCGATCTCGACGCCGGGCGCCGCGCTGCCGCTGAACGTTTCGGCGCGACCCTGACAGTGGACCCGACGGGCGGAGCGGAGTCCGTCGGCGCCGGATTCGATGCCTTCATCGACGCCTCCGGTGCTCCCGCCGCGATCCGTTCCGGCATTCGCGCGGTTCGGCCCGGAGGCCGGGTGGTTCTGGTCGGCATGGGGGCCGACGACCTGGAACTGCCCGTCTCGTTGATCCAGTCCCGGGAACTGATCCTCACCGGAGTCTTCCGGTACGCCAACACCTGGCCCACGGCGATCGCTCTCGCCGCAGACGGACGCGTCGATCTCGAATCCATGATCACCGGAAGATTCCCGCTGGAACAGGCCGAGGCGGCGCTCAACGCCGACCGCGATCCGGGCAGCATCAAGGCCGTCGTCCACCCGGGCGCCGCCACCGACCCGAAGGAGCAGTGATGAGTGCACCCGTCGAACTGAATCAGGCGAACCTGCCGAGCATCTCGGGTGCGGCGCTGCCCGACTACCAGCGGGCGGCGGTCGGCTGCGGCATCGTCCACTTCGGGGTCGGCGGATTCCACCGCGCCCACCAGGCCGTCTACCTGGACCGGCTGCTCGCCGACGAGGGCGCCGCATGGGGCATCTGCGGTGTGGGACTGCGACCGGCCGACGCCGCCATGCGCGATGCTCTCGCCCCCCAGGACGGCCTGTACACCCTCACTCTCAAACACCCCGACGGCCGGGTGGAGACATCGGTGATCGGATCCATCGTCGACTACCTGTTCGCCCCGGACGATCCCGAGACGGTGATCGAGAGGCTCGCCGCGCCCGAGGTGCGGATCGTCTCGCTGACCATCACCGAGGGCGGGTACAACTTCTCGGCCACCACCGGCGAGTTCGACACCGAGAACCCCGATGTCCGTCACGACCTCACCGACGGAGCCGCCCCGCGAACCGTCTTCGGCTACGTCACACAGGCCCTGCGCCGCCGGCGCGATCGTGGAATCGGCGCGTTCACAGTGATGTCCTGCGACAACATCGAGGGAAACGGGCACGTCGCAGCCCGCACCTTCATCGCCTTCGCGCGGATGGCCGATCCCGAACTGGCGCAGTGGATCACCGAGGAGGTTCGCTTCCCCAACTCGATGGTCGATCGGATCACCCCGGCGACCCCCGGCACGCTCCGCGGTGAGGTCGCCGCCGCTACCGGCATCGACGACCGCTGGCCCGTGGTCGCCGAGCCCTACACACAGTGGGTGCTCGAAGACACTTTCAGCGCCGGTCGTCCCCGGTTCGAGGACGTGGGTGTGCAGGTGGTGGACGACGTCGCACCGTACGAGCTGATGAAGCTGCGTCTGCTCAACGCTGGACACCAGGCGCTCGGGCACTTCGCCCGGCTGCTGGGGTACGAGTACGTACACGACGCGGCCGCCGATCCCGACGTGCGTGGACTGCTACGGCGGTACATGCAGAACGAGGGGCGCCCCACTCTGCATCCGGTGCCCGGGATCGACCTGGACGACTACATCGACACCCTGATCGAGCGGTTCTCCAATCCGGCGATCGCCGACACCGTGTCGAGGCTGTGCCAGGACGCCTCGGACCGCATCCCGAAATGGCTGGTCCCGGTGATCGTCTCGCGTCTGGATTCCGGTACGTCGGCACCGTTGGCCGCGGCTGTGGTCGCTGCTTGGACCCGGAGTTGCGAGGGCACCGCCGACGACGGTGCCGCGATACGGATCGTCGACCGCGACGCGGAGCGGCTGGCCGAACGCGCCCGCCGGTCGCGGGAGACGCCGCTGGCGTTCGTCGCGGCACCGGACCTGTTCGGCGATCTCGCAGACCGCCCCGGGTTCACCGGCCCCTACCTCGAGGCGCTGACCGCGCTGCGCGAGAACGGAGCCCGCGCGACGCTGCGGAACCTGCTCGCGCAGTAGCGCAGTCGGTGAGGGAGGTTCAGGCACAGCCGTGCCGGTCCACTCAAGCGCGGCTGAGCACCAGCTGCGTCGCATCGCGGTACCGCAGGTACACCTGCGGTGTCGCAGGAGCGGAGGTGGTCTCCGTTGCCGGACGTTCCCACGCCGGTGCGGGGCCGTCGCCGCGCAGCGTCCACGCCGCCTGTCGAGCCGCACCGCGGGCGACGTACTCACCGTCCGTGGGGAACAGCACCTCGCATCCGAAGACCGCCGGTGCGAGTGCGCGCACCGCCGCCGACCTGCCGCCACCGCCCACCACCAGGATCCGCTCGACTTCGGTGCCCTGCTCCGAGATCGCATCGAGGCAGAAGCGGAGCGAACAGAGCAGCCCTTCGACCGCGGCGCGGGCGATGTTGGCGGGCGTCAGATTCGTCATGGTGACCCCCTGTAGTGCGCCGGTCGCGGCCGGTAGATTCGGTGAACGCTCACCGGCGAAGAACGGAACCAGGACCAGACCTTCCGCGCCCGCCGGGGCCGACAGCGCCAACCGGGCGAACTCGGCAAGATCCACACCCAGCATTCGGGCGGTGGTCGCCAGCACGGGCGCCCCGTTGAGAGTGCAGACCAGCGGAAGGTGGTGACCGGTGGCATCGGCGAAGCCGGCGACGATGCCCGACGGGTCCCGCGGCGCGGCCGCCGTCACCGCGCTCACCACCCCCGAGGTGCCGAGGGACACGATGCAGTCACCGGGTCGGGCGTCCAGTCCCATTGCGGCTCCGGCATTGTCGCCGCTGCCCGCACCGAGCAGCGCCCCCGGACGCAGCAGCCCGTCGGTCCGGGTCACCGATACCGAATCCGCAGGCGTCAGGACGCGGGGGAGCGACGGGTGGCGGCCGCGCATCGCGAGTTCGAGCAGATCGCTGCGGTACCTCCCGGTCGCGGCGCTGAAGTAGCCGGTCCCCGAGGCGTCGGAACGGTCGGTGATCAGGGCGTCCGTACCGCCCCCGGACAATTGCAGGGTGAGCCAGTCGTGCGGGAGGCACACAGCCGCAGTGGAATCGGCGCTCTCCGGCTCGGTATCGGCGAGCCAGCGCAGTTTCGACACAGTCAACGCCGCTACCGGAACCACCCCGACCGCGTCCGCCCACTGCTCCCCGCCTGCGAGGTCGGCGATCAACTGGTGCGCGGCCGCAGCGGAACGGGTGTCGTTCCACAGCAGGGCATCCCGGACCACCGCGGCACCGGCGTCGAGACACACCATCCCGTGCTGCTGTGCACCGACGGAGGCCGCCGCGACATCGTCCAAACCGCCCGCAGCGGCTGCGGCCGCGACCAGTGCCCGCAACCAGGCGGCCGGTGCGACCTCCGTGCCCGCCGGGTGCGGCGCCGAGCCGGTGCGGACGAGTTCGCCGGAATCCGCATCGCACACCACGATCTTGCAGGACTGGGTGGACGAATCGACTCCGGCGACCAACGGCATGCCAGGCATCATCGCAGACGCCGGCCGCCGCATGCATGTATCGCCATGAGGATCTTTGACAATGATTTTCAAGAACGATTACACCTATGGTCATGTCTACACGCCTGCACCTCACCGTCCCGCTGCTCGCCACCGCCCTGTTGGCGGCCGGCTGTGCAAGCGCTCCGTCCGATCCGGCACCGTCGTCCACCGCCGGGAGCGCCGCGGGTGCCGCAGAACAGCGTCGCGCCACTCCGCGGCTGGCGGTGACCTACGAGGGCGGTGTGCAGATCATCGACGGATCGACCCTGCAGAAGGTCGCCGACATCCCCGGTGCCGGACACCTGCGGGTGAACCCGGCCGGCGACGGCCGCCACGTCTTCCTCTCCGAGGGGTCGGCCTTCCACCTGATCGACATGGGCACCTGGTCGGTGCCGCACGGCGACCATCAGCACTTCTACACCGCACCCGCGCAGCGCACCGGTATCGAGATCGCGGCACCCAAACCCGGTCACGTGGTGCGCCACGACGGACGCACAGTGCTCTTCTCCGACGGGACCGGTACCGCCACCTCGATGCCCTCGGACAAGGTGGGCGACACGGGTGCGCCGCGCGCCTCCGTCACCGCTCCGAAACCGCACCACGGGGTTGCGGTGGAACGTGCGGACGGGACCATGGTGATGACCGTCGGCGACGACGAACGGCGCACCGGTGTGACGATCCTCGGCGCCGACCGGAATCCACTGACCACCGACGACCGGTGCCCCGGCGTCCACGGCGAGGGTGCGGCAGCCGCAGGCGCCCTCGTGCTCGGTTGTCAGGACGGTGCACTGTTGGTGCGCGGCAACGAGATCACCAAGATCTCCGCACCCACCCCCGGGTACGCGCGGATCGGTAACATCGCCGCCACTGAGGCACACCCGGTGGTCCTCGGTGATTACAAGGTGGACGAGAAGGCCAAGCCCGAACGCACCACCCGGGTGAGTCTGATCGATACCCGCACCGGTGCCCTGAAACTGGTGGATCTGCCGGCCTCCTACACCTTCCGGTCGCTGGCTCGCGGCCAGTTCGGTGAGGCGCTGGTACTCGGCACCGACGGACGGTTGCGCACCCTTGACCCCGAGACCGGAGCGGTGCTGCGCGAGACAGCCGTCACCGGGCCCTGGACCGAGGACCCGAACTGGCAGGAGCCCCGTCCGGCGGTGTTCGCCCTCGGTTCCACCGCCTACGTCACAGAACCGTCGACCCGGTCGATCATCGCGGTCGACATCCCCACCGGTCAGGAACTGCGGCGGGGCACTCTCGAGCACACCCCCGATGAGGTGACGGGCGTACCCGGAGCCGCATCGACTCACTAGTGTGAAGGCATGTTGCGGATCGGACTGACGGGCGGCATCGGCGCCGGCAAATCGACGGTGGCCAAAGAACTCGCGGCACTCGGCGCGGTGATCGTCGACGGCGACAAGATCGCCCGCGAGGTCGTCGAGCCCGGAACCCCGGGACTGGCCGCGCTGGTCGAGGCCTTCGGGGAATCGATCCTCGCCGCCGACGGCAGCCTGGACCGGCCCGCGCTGGCCGCGATCGCGTTCACCGATGACGAGTCCCGCGCCGAACTCAACGCGATCACCCATCCGCTGGTCGGCGCCCGCTCCCAGGAGTTGATCGACGCAGCCGGCCCGGACGCCGTGATCGTCCAGGACATTCCGCTCCTGGTGGAGAGCAACTTGGCACCGATGTTCCACCTGGTGATCATCGTCTGGGTGGACGCAGAGGAACGGGTACGCCGGTTGGTCGGATCCCGAGGTATGGCAGAGGAGGACGCCCGCGCCCGGATCGCGGCGCAGGCCACGGACGAGCAGCGGCGCGCGGTCGCCGACGTCTGGTTGGAGAACACCGGCAGCCAGGAACAGACTAGGTCGGCAGTCCGGCGGCTCTGGGCGGAGCGGATCGAACCGTTCGCCGCGAACGTCGCCGCCCACCGTCCGGCACCGGGCGCACCGCAGCTCGACGATCCGGCGTACGACCTGCGACTCACCGGGCGGCTGTGGCTCACGCTGGGCACCGACGCCGCATCCGTCACCGTCGAAGGTGCCGTCGCCACCGTGACACTGGCCGACGGGGTGACTGCGGACGCGGTGGCGGGAAGGCTCGCCGACGCGGGTTTCGCGCCCGACGGTGCGGACGGTGCGACCACGCGGTTCCGGGGCTCGGACCCCGGTCGTGGGGTGACGGTGCAGGTCAGCGCCAGCTGATCGGGGCGCCCTCGGACGCCAGCCACGCGTCCACGCTGTGCCCGTGCGCCGCGGTCCCGGCCACCGCGCGAGTGGCGGCGAGCAGCGCGCGCTCGGCGTCACCGGGTTCGATCAGATCAGCGGTGGAGGCCGCGAGCAGTTCGTCGACGTCGATCAACTCGATCGGCCTGCCAGGGTGCTCGACCAGGTCGAGGTACCAGTCGACGCCGTGCCACGATCGGCCTTCGCGCGTGTACCGGCCGACGTCGAGGTACACCCGCTGATCGCGCTCGTTTCCCCGGGTGAAGTGGAAGATGTTCGCGCGTAGGTCGAAATCCGGCAGCAACCACGACTCCAGTGCGTCGAACCGCGGATGGTCGGACCGGCGGAACAGATACAGGCCGTACGGCTCCACCCGGAACTCATCCACCGCGCGGACGAAGCCCTTGGGGTCGGTGTTCGTCATCGCCGCCGGATCGAAGACCTCCCGCTTCGGAGGGTGCACCGCACCGTCGTCGGTCTCCGCGGCGCCGGACAGTCGCAGCACCAGCGTCACCTCGGTGGCGCCGCGCGGGCGCCCCACCACCGCCCCCGCGGGTCGGAAGCCGTGACGTCGCAGAAGGGCCGCCAGATCCTCGCGGTGCGTGCGGACCAGAATGGCATCCAGCCCGGCGGCCCGCTCACGGGCTGCGGACAGGAGCGGGCCGGCCGCGTCCTCGGCGGCGTCGAGCACCGTCAGATCCATCCAGTCGCCGTCCACCGATCCGATCGCGGCGGCACCGTCGACATTGATCTCGAAGGACTGTGCGGCTCGCATGAGTCCAACGATACGACTGGGTCGTTAGGATTCCCGGGTGTCCCGGTATCTACTGCTGCCCGCACCCGCCGCCAATCGCGTCTACGCCGACGCCGCGATGAAGATGATGCGGGCCGAGTTGACCGTGCTCTGCCGGGCCGGACTCGACGGAGGCATCGCAGAGGTGCGCACCGAGACCGTCGCGGGAGTCGAGTACGTGGGTCTCACCGCCGACGCCCTCACCGACCGCGACCTCGGATTCCTTGGTCTGGCCTCGGCGTTCTACGCCTTGTTCGAGGTCTGCGGAGAACTGCTGCGACCGGTGCACGTGCCCTCGCCGGACCGCTGGCCGAGCGATCTGCTGACCATCCTGAAGTACCAGGGCAAGACCAACGAGCAGTTCACCCGGCTGGTGCTCAACGTGACCGCTGCATCGACGGCCCGCCCGGAGGGCGTCCTGGACGGGTCGCTCCGCGTTCTCGACCCGGTGTGCGGGCGCGGGACGACGCTGAACCAGGCCGTGATGTACGGACTCGACGCCGTGGGTGTGGACGTCGACACCAAGGACTTCGAGCTCTACACCTCCTTCCTCACCACTTGGCTCAAGGACCACCGGTTCAAGCACACCGCTGCCACGACACCTGTGCGTCGGGACAAGGCGGTGATCGCGAAGAAGTACGAGGCGGGTTTCGCCGTGGAGAAGGACGACTACCTCGCCGGCCGGAGGCAGACCCTGACCTGCTTCGCCGCCGACACCCTGCGTACCGCCGAACTGGTGCGTCCGGGCACCGTCGACGTGCTGGTGGGCGATCTGCCGTACGGGGTGCAGCACGGCAGCAAGGGACCACGCGGCCTGGTGCGCAGCCCCTTGGACCTGCTCGACAGTGCCCTTCCCGGTTGGGCGGCGACGCTGCGCCGCGGCGGCGCGATGGGACTGGCCTGGAACGTGCGTGTCGCCCCGCGGGCCCGGGTCGCCGAACTCCTGCGCGATGCGGGTCTGACGGTGCTGGACGGTCCCGGATACGACGACTTCCAGCACCGGGTGGACCGCGCGATCACCCGCGACCTGATCGTGGCCCGCAAGGACTAGCCGAAACCTGTCAGTGCCTGCGCCTACGCTGGTGACATGGCATTCGCGGCAGAACAACCGGTGGTGGCGCACTCCGAGCACCGGCCGATCGGAGAGATCGAACGGGCTCCGGCCGAGTTCACCGTGGTCAGTGAGTACGAGCCCGCAGGTGATCAGCCCACCGCCATCGCGAGCTTGGAGAGCAGGCTCAAGGCGGGGGAGCGCGATGTAGTCCTGCTCGGTGCCACCGGCACCGGAAAGTCCGCCACCACGGCCTGGCTGATCGAGAAGGTGCAGCGGCCCACACTGGTCATGGCGCCGAACAAGACCCTCGCCGCGCAGCTGGCGAACGAACTGCGCGCGATGCTGCCCAACAACGCCGTCGAATACTTCGTCTCGTACTACGACTACTACCAACCCGAGGCGTACATCGCGCAGACCGACACCTACATCGAGAAGGACTCCTCGATCAACGACGATGTGGAGCGGCTGCGTCACTCCGCCACCTCGTCGTTGCTGTCCCGTCGCGATGTGGTGGTGGTCGCCTCGGTGTCGTGCATCTACGGTCTCGGCACCCCGCAGAGCTACCTGGACAGGTCGGTGCAGCTGGAAGTCGGCATGGAGGTCGATCGTGACGCGCTGCTGCGGCTGCTCGTGGACGTGCAGTACAACCGCAACGACACCGCCTTCACCCGCGGCACCTTCCGGGTGCGCGGCGACACCGTCGAGATCATCCCCTCCTATGAGGAGCTCGCCATCCGGATCGAGTTCTTCGGCGACGAGGTGGAGGCGCTGTACTACCTGCATCCGCTCACCGGTGACGTGGTCCGTCAAGTGGACGACCTGCGGATCTTCCCGGCCACGCACTACGTGGCCGGTCCGGAGCGGATGACGCGTGCGATCGAGGGGATTGAGAAGGAGCTCGAGGACCGGCTCGCCGAGTTCGAACGGCAGGGCAAGCTCCTCGAAGCCCAGCGGCTGCGGATGCGCACCCAGTACGACGTGGAGATGATGCGCCAAGTCGGTTTCTGCTCCGGTATCGAGAACTACAGCCGGCACATCGACGGACGGGAGGCGGGTTCGGCGCCGGCGACCCTGCTCGACTACTTCCCGGAGGACTTCCTCCTGGTGATCGACGAGTCGCATGTCACCGTCCCGCAGATCGGGGCGATGTACGAGGGCGATACCTCCCGCAAGCGCAACCTCGTCGATTTCGGTTTCCGGCTGCCCTCCGCGGTGGACAACCGACCGCTCACCTGGGAGGAGTTCACCGAGCGAGTGGGGCAGACCGTCTATCTATCTGCCACCCCCGGCTCCTACGAGCTCGGGCAGACCGGCGGTGAGTTCGTCGAGCAGGTGATCCGCCCCACCGGTCTGGTGGATCCGCAGGTGGTGATCAAACCCACCAAGGGGCAGATCGACGACCTGATCCACGAGATCCGCGACCGCACCGGTAGAGATGAGCGGGTCCTGGTGACCACCCTCACCAAGAAGATGGCCGAGGACCTGACCGACTACCTGCTGGAAGCCGGGATCCGGGTGCGGTACCTGCACAGCGATATCGACACCCTGCGCCGTGTGGAACTACTGCGGCAACTGCGGCTCGGCGAATACGACGTGCTGGTGGGCATCAACCTGTTGCGAGAGGGCCTGGATCTTCCGGAGGTCTCCCTGGTCGCGATCCTCGACGCCGACAAGGAGGGATTCCTGCGTTCGACCACTTCCCTGATCCAGACCATCGGCCGAGCGGCGCGCAACGTCTCCGGTGAGGTGCACATGTACGCCGACAAGGTGACCGAATCGATGCGGGTCGCGATCGAGGAGACCGAACGCCGCCGGGAGAAGCAGATCGCGTACAACACCGAAATGGGTGTCGATCCGAAACCCCTGCGCAAGAAGATCGCCGACATCCTTGACCAGGTGTACACCGAGGCCGACGACACCGAGCAGGCCATCGGCGGATCGGGTCGCAATGCCAGCCGCGGACGGCGGGCACAGGGGGAGTTGCGGCCGGCATCGGGAAGCTCCGGGGTCTACGAGGGCGAGGACGTCACTTCCATGCCGCGTGCCGAACTGGCCGGCTTGATCGCTGAGCTCACCGACCAGATGATGAACGCGGCGCGCGAGTTGCAGTTCGAGCTGGCCGGTCGCATTCGGGACGAGATCGCTGACTTGAAGAAGGAACTGCGAGGAATGGATGCCGCTGGCCTGCAGTGACCCGGCCGTGCAGTTCGGTCAGGGCATGGATGTGTTCCCTGCCGCAAACCGATTGTTCCCAGCCGGGGTGGGGTTATTGTGTCGGATGATATGTCCGTTACCCGTACTGCGGACGTCCACTAGAGGAATCTAGCGAGCGGAATCTAGAGAAAGAGGGAACTCGATGAGTGGTTACAGCACGATCGTCGTCGGCACGGACGGTTCGGAATCGTCGCTGCGCGCTGTGGAGCGGGCCGCTTCCCTGACCGGCGACGGCAAGCTGGTGATCGCGTGCGCGTTCCTGCCCAGCGAGGGCGCCGATCCCGCCGCCGCGGACATCCTCGGTGCCGAGGCTTACCAGTTGCAGGGTGCGAACCCGGTCAACGACATGCTGCGCACCGCCGAGGGACGTGCCCTCAAGGCGGGTGCGAAGAACATCGAGAAGCGGGCCATCAAGGGCCAGCCGGTCGATGCGCTGCTGGATCTGGTGAAGGCCCAGCCCGAGCCGGCGTTGCTGGTGGTGGGCAACAAGGGGATGAACTCGCTGACCGGACGCCTGCTGGGATCCGTGCCCTCGGACGCCGCTCGCAAGACCTCGGTGGACATCCTCATCGTCCACACCACGTAGTACTCAGCGGGGAGGTTCCGCGGTCACCAGTGCGTCAGGCGCGCGGGTTCATCCGGCGGAACCCAGGGCGCGCAGAGAGCGCGGTAGCGGCCCGGACGTGACCACGGTCAACGTCTGGGTCGCTCGCGTCAGTGCCACGTACAGATCCCTCAGGCCCCGATCGAACTCGACCTCTGCGGGTGCGCCCACGATCAGCCCCGGCTCCACCACGATCACGTGATCGAACTCCAGGCCCTTCGAGTCCCGGACGCTCATCACGCGCACGTTCGGCGCCGTCAGGCGGCGCAGCGGCGCCACCAGCTCCGACGGCGCGAGTACTGCCGTGAGGCGGTCGTCGTCGGGCGGTAATTCGCCGCGTATCGCTTCCACCAGCGGCTGTTCGCCGTCGACGGTGACCAGCCGTGGCGCCCGTGCACCGGAACGCACCGAGGTCGGCGGCGAGAGCGCCGGGTCGATCTCCGCCAGCACGTCCGCCGCGAGGTCCATGATCTCCTTCGGCGTGCGGTAGTTCACCGTCAGTTCCGATACCCGGAAGCGTCCCGGCACGTAGGGATCGAGCGCTGTTTTCCAGCTGGTGCTTCCCGCCACATCGCCGGTCTGCGCGGTATCGCCGACCAGCGTCATCCAGCGGTTCGGGCTGCGCCGCATCAACATTCGCCAAGCCATCGCGGACAGTTCCTGCGCCTCGTCGACGATGATGTGTCCGAAGGTCCAGGTGCGATCGTCCCGGGCGCGATCGGCGGTGGTGTTGAACTCGCGGACCGTCTGTCGCTGCGCCAGCTGTTCCGCGTCGATCAGGTCGTACGCCATCAGGATCTCGGCGTCGAACTCGTCGTCGAGGTCCTGCGGCGCCGAGCCGGTGAGGATGTCCAGCGCTTCCTGCGCCTCCTCCAGGCGTTGGCGCCACTGCCGCTCGGCCTCGTCCGCCTCGGGGTCGTCGTCACCGAGCAGTTCGGCGATCTCGTCCAACAGGGGCGCGTCCGCGGCGGAGAACACCGGCTTACCGTCGGCACCGGTGGCCGGGGCCCGGCGCAGTTCCGCACGGTCGTCGTCCCTCAGATCCGGCGCGGCCTGCTCCAGACGGTCCGGATCGCGCCACAGCTCGGTGAGCACTCGTTGCGGTGTGAGCGCCGGCCACAGCTGATCGAGCGCGCCGAGTACCTCACGGTCCTGCGCGAGCTCGTCGCGGATGTCGGACAGATCGGTGCGCGAGAGGAGCATCGTGTCGTCCACCACCGACGAGCCGATCGTCGCGGCGTGCTGCGCCGCGAGAGCGTCGAGCGCCGATTGCCGGAAGATCGCCCGGGCGGTGTTGTGCGGCCGGCGTGACGATCGTGCCCGGCCGCGCGCACGGGTGGCGAGTTTGCGGTCCAGGGTGAGTGGGTAGCCGTCGAACCTGAGCACGATCGGCTGGTCCGGGACGCTCTGCCAGCCGCGCACCGCCTGCTTCATCACCTCGACCATGTCGGTCGAGCCCTTGAGTCGGGTGGCGGCCGCGGAGTCAGCGACGGTGGCGTTCACGCCGGGGAACAGATCGCCGATCGTGCTCAGCAGCACACCGGTCTCGCCCAGGCTGGGCAGCACCTGGCTGATGTAGTTGAGGAAGGTCTCGTTCGGGCCGACGATCAGGACGCCGGTGCGGGAGAGGTTCTGGCGGTACGTGTACAGCAGGTAAGCGGCGCGATGCAGTGCGACGGCGGTCTTGCCGGTGCCCGGACCGCCCTGCACCACGAGCACCCCACGATGCTCGGACCGGATGACCGAGTCCTGCTCCCGCTGGATGGTCTCGACGATGTCGGTCATCTGGCCCGTGCGGGCCCGGTTGAGTGCGTCGACCAGGGCGGATTCACCGGCGACGTTCGAGCCCAGACCGCCCCCGACACCGTCGGAAGCGGCTTCGGTGAAGGTGAGCCGCTCGGCGACCACGTTGGTCAGGTCGCGGCCGCGGGTCCGCACGTGCCGGCGCACCTGCACACCCTCCGGCTGGGCGGGCGTGGCGAGGTAGAACGGCCGAGCCAAGGGGGCGCGCCAGTCGAGGAGCAACGTGGAGAGGTCCTCGTCGTCGTCGAGGACACCGATCCGCCCGATCCGGCGCACCGTATCGGGGCCGGTGGCGGCGTCGGTCATATCGAGCCGACCGAAGTACAGGTTGTTCTCGGCGGCGTCGAACTTCGCGAGGTCGTCGGTGTAGAGCTGGTGGTACGAGTCCCGTTCGGAGATCTCCTGCGGGTTCTCCCCGGTCTCCTGCAGGTTGTCGGCGCGCCGACGATGCGCGGTCGCGCGCATCGCGTCGATCCGGGCGTACACGCGATCGAGGTGAGCCTGCTCCTCCGCGAGCAGGGGATCGACGGCGTCTGTGGTCACGGGACTCCTCGTGGACGGCAGCGATGAATCAGGCCGTCCATTGTCCATGATCTGCGCCGGGTTCGCCGCCGCCCGCGGTGTACGCCGACGAGGTGCCGATCACCAACCGCGTTCGCGCCACCGCGCCAACTGCGGACGCTCGGCACCCAGGGTGGTGCCCGCGCCGTGCCCGGGATGCACGACGGTGTCGTCCCCGTAGCGGTCGAAGAGCTTCTCGGTGACACCGCTGATGAGGCTGTCGAAGTCCTCTGGGGTCGCGGTCTTTCCGACACCGCCGGGGAACAGGCTGTCACCGGTGAACAGGTGCACCGGGGCACCGTCGAATTCCGGGCGCAGCGCCAGCGCGATCGACCCGGGGGTGTGCCCGACCAGCTCGATCACATCGAAGACCAGGTCACCGACGGTGAGCACCTCACCGTCGGACAGGGTGCGGTCGGTCGGCGCGTCGATGCCCTCGGCGTCGTTGACGCCGGCCGCGGCCGGGACCCCCAGCCCCTCACGCACCTGTGCGAGCGCGTACCAGTGATCGAGGTGCCGGTGTGTGGTGACGATCAGCTCCACGCCGCCGTTCTCCCGCGCGAGGTCGAGGATCCGCTCCGCCTCGTTCGCGGCGTCGATCAGGACGGTGCGCCCGCTGGAATCACCGACGAAGTACACGTTGTTGTCCATACCGCCGACGGAGATCTGATTGATCGTGGTGGTCACGCGCCTCACGCTACCGCGTCGCCGAAAACCTGTCGGAGGGGTTCTCTAGCATTGATCCGGGCTCGTCTGTGGGCCTGCAAGCTCGGACGGAAGGAACACGGTGGCTGATCGCCTGATCGTGCGCGGCGCGCGTGAGCACAACCTGAGGGGGATCGACGTCGATCTCCCGCGCGACAGCCTGATCGTGTTCACCGGTCTCTCCGGTTCCGGGAAGTCCAGCCTGGCCTTCGACACCATCTTCGCGGAGGGGCAGCGGCGGTACGTCGAGTCGCTGTCCGCCTACGCACGGCAGTTCCTCGGCCAGATGGACAAGCCCGACGTCGACTTCATCGAGGGACTCTCACCAGCAGTCTCCATCGACCAGAAATCGACCAACCGCAATCCGCGGTCCACGGTCGGAACCATCACCGAGGTCTACGACTACCTGCGTCTGCTGTACGCGCGCGCCGGCACCCCGCACTGCCCCGAATGCGGTGCGGTGATCGCCCGGCAGACGCCGCAGCAGATCGTGGATCAGGTTCTGGAAATGGACCAGGGCACCCGCTTCCAGGTGCTCGCGCCGGTGGTCCGCACCCGCAAGGGCGAGTTCGTGGACCTGTTCAACCAATTGCAGACCCAGGGCTACTCCCGTGCCCGGATCGACGGCGTGGTGTACCAGCTCAGCGAGCCTCCCAAGCTGAAGAAGCAGGAGAAGCACGACATCGAGGTCGTGGTGGACCGGCTCGCCGTCAAGTCCTCGGCGAAGCAGCGCCTGACCGATTCGATCGAGACCGCGCTGCGGTTGGCGGACGGCATCGTCGTGCTCGATTTCGTCGACCGGGAGGAGGACGATCCCGAGCGCGAGCGCCGGTTCTCCGAACGCATGGCCTGCCCGAACGGGCACCCGATCGCGGTCGACGATCTGGAGCCGCGCGCCTTCTCGTTCAACTCGCCCTACGGCGCCTGCCCGGAATGCGACGGCCTCGGCATCCGCAAGGAGGTCGATCCGGAGCTTGTAGTGCCGGACCCGCTGCTCTCCCTCGCCGACGGCGCGATCGCTCCGTGGTCCTCGGGGCAGAGCGCGGAGTACTTCCTGCGCCTCCTCTCGGGGCTCGGCGATGCCCTGGGGTTCGACCTCGACACCCCGTGGAAGGACCTGCCGGCGAAGGCGCGGAAGGCCGTCATCGAGGGTTCGGAGCACCAGGTGCACGTGAAGTACCGCAATCGGTACGGCCGCACCCGCTCGTACTACGCCGAGTTCGAGGGCGTCATGCCGTTCCTGCACCGTCGGCTCGAATCCACCGAGTCGGAGCAGATGAAGGAGCGGTACGAGGGCTACATGCGCGATGTGCCCTGTCCGGCGTGCTCCGGAGCCCGGCTGCGGCCCGAGATCCTCTCCGTCACCCTCGATCACCCCCGGTTCGGAGAGAAGTCGATCGCGGACGTGGCATCGATGTCGGTGGGGGACTGCGCCGATTACCTGTCGGACCTCAAACTCGGCGCGCGCGAAGCGGCGATCGCCGGCCGCGTGCTCAAAGAGGTGCAGGCACGGATCACGTTCCTGCTGGACGTCGGTCTGGAGTACCTGTCGCTGTCGCGGTCCGCGGGATCGCTCTCCGGAGGCGAAGCCCAGCGTATCCGGCTCGCCACGCAGATCGGATCCGGCCTCGCGGGGGTGCTGTACGTGCTCGACGAGCCGTCCATCGGCCTGCACCAGCGAGACAACCGCAGGTTGATCGACACCCTGGTGAGGTTGCGGGACCTGGGTAACACGCTGATCGTGGTCGAGCACGACGAGGACACCATTCGCACCGCGGACTGGGTGGTCGACATCGGTCCGTACGCCGGTGAACACGGCGGCAAGGTGGTGCACAGCGGCACCTACAAGGCGCTGCTCAAGAACAAGGACTCGCTCACCGGTGCCTACCTGTCCGGCCGGCGGGCGCTGCCGGTGCCCGCGGTGCGCCGGCCGATCGACAAGAAGCGCCAGCTCAAGGTGGTCGGGGCACGCGAACACAATCTGCAGAACATCGATGTGGCGTTCCCGCTGGGCGTGCTGACCGCCGTGACGGGCGTCTCCGGATCGGGTAAGTCCACGCTGGTCAACGACATCCTCGCGACGGTGCTGGCGAACAAGCTCAACGGCGCCCGTCAGGTTCCCGGACGGCACAGCCGCGTCGCCGGACTCGATGATCTGGACAAGCTCGTGCAGGTCGATCAGTCGCCGATCGGGCGCACCCCACGGTCGAATCCGGCCACCTACACCGGTGTCTTCGACAAGATCCGCACGCTGTTCGCGGCCACCACCGAAGCGAAGGTCCGCGGCTATCAGCCCGGACGGTTCTCATTCAACGTCAAGGGCGGACGCTGCGAGGCGTGCTCGGGCGACGGCACCATCAAGATCGAGATGAACTTCCTGCCGGACGTCTACGTGCCGTGCGAGGTGTGCCACGGCGCCCGGTACAACCGTGAGACGCTGGAGGTGCACTACAAGGGCAAGAACATCGCTCAGGTGCTGGACATGCCGATCGAGGAGGCGGCGGAGTTCTTCGAGGCGGTGACCTCGATCCACCGCTACCTCAAGACTCTCGTGGAGGTGGGGCTGGGATACGTCCGGCTGGGCCAGCCGGCGACCACGCTCTCCGGCGGAGAGGCGCAGCGCGTGAAGCTCGCGGCCGAGTTGCAGAAGCGGTCGAACGGCCGCACCGTCTACATCCTCGACGAACCCACTACCGGATTGCATTTCGAGGACATCGCCAAACTGCTGCAGGTGGTGGACGGACTGGTGGACAAGGGCAACTCGGTGATCGTGATCGAGCACAACCTGGACGTGATCAAGACCGCCGACTGGATCGTCGATATGGGGCCCGAGGGAGGTAGCGGCGGAGGCACCGTCGTCGCGCAGGGGACGCCCGAGCAGGTGGCTGCCACTGCGGAGTCCTACACCGGCAAGTTCCTGGCCGAGGTTCTCGCGCAGTAGCGCGGTCGCCGCTCAGTGCCGGTTTCGTGCCACCAGTACCGGGCACGGTGCGTGGTGGATCAGGGCGCGGCTGACGGAGCCGAACATCAGTCCGGTCACGTTCCCGTGGCCGCGGCTACCGACCACCACCAGCTGCGCGTTCTGCGCATCCCCGAGGACGACGTCGGCGGGCTTCCCGGCGCGCAGCTCGCGGATCACCGACACGTCCGGATACTTCTCCTGCCAGCCGGCGAGGCGCTGCGCGAACCGGGCCTCCTCGGCCTGCGCCTCCGCCTCCCAATCGATACCGGTCGCGGTGGAGTACATCTGGGCGTAGGCGTCCAGTGAGGCACTCCATGCGTGGACGGCCAGCAACGGCGCCCCGCGCCGTGCGGCCTCATCGAACGCCCAGGCGACCGCAGCCTCGCTGCTGTCACCGGCGTCCACGCCGAGCACGACCGGACCGGAGGCGGGAACCTGTCCGTCGCGGTTCGACCGGACCACTGCGACCGGGCAGTGGCAGTCGGTCACCAGTGACATCGCGACGCTGCCCAGGAAGAACTCGCCGAAGCCGCCCAGCCCCGTCGCCCATACCACTGTGAGCAGGGCGTCGGCGCCGAGTTCGGCCAGCACCGCTGCGGGCGCTCCCGACTTTCGCACCGTAACCGTGCGCACGGTGGGGAAGTGCTGGTTGACACGTTGTTCGGCACCGTCGAGAACACGGCGCCCGGTCGCGTCGATCCGCTCGAAGACGCTCATGCCCTCGGCGACCGTCGACGCGGGGATGTGCCCCAGGCCGACGACATCGGAGACGTTGACGATCATCAGGGACACCGCCCGCCGGTCGGCTTCCTGAGCGGCCCATCGCAGCGCTTGATCACCAGCTCCGGAACCGTCCATTCCAACCAGGATGAAAGGGCCGGCGTTGCTGGTCATCGCTTCCTCCGATCGCGCGGTGAGGCGACCTCACCCGCTGCTTCCGATCGTACGGCGCGGGTCGTGGGCGCAACCCGTGACGAGCGTCCCCGGCCCCTGTGGGAACGTCCCGATCCGGCCGGACCGATGTCCTCGTGCGCTCCGTCTGTGGATGGGCGCTGAAACCGGCGCGTCAGCGCGTCGGCCGGTTGGGGACACCGCTGTGGAGCGACGGTGGACGAGATGTGCATGCCTGTGCAGGACAATCCACAGCATATTGTGCAAATTGCACGCTTGTGACACTAGATGTAGGGTTTTCGTATGAGCAACGTGATCGTCTACACCAAGCCCGCCTGCGTCCAGTGCACGGCGACCCATCGGGCTCTCGACAAGGCGGGCGTCGAGTACACCTCGGTCGACATCATGGCCGACGAGGAGGCTCGGGAGTACGTCCTCGCCCTCGGTCACCTGCAGGCCCCGGTGGTCGTGATCGACGGTGTCGACCATTGGTCCGGGTTCCGTCCGGACCGGATCAAGGCGCTGCAAGCCGCCTGACGACGAGCGTCGTCGACGCGAACGAGAAGAGGGCGGGTCCTTCGGTCGGAATCGACCCGAAGGGCCCGCCCGTTCGGTCGGGGGACTGTCGTGGTTCAGCGGTGCGGGTAGCAGCGGCCCGGCTCCCAACGTCCGGGAACCCAGCGGCCGTGCTCGTACCAGCCGGGGTGCCATTGCGGCTGTACCCAGTACCCGGGATGCCAGCCCCACCGGTCGACCCATCCGGGTCGCCAATAGCCGGCCTGCCACCATCCGGGGTGCCAGCGGCCCGGTGTCCAGTAGCCGCCGACCCAGCGGCCCGGTTCGCACCATCCGGGACCGGGGTGGGCCACCGCCGGCGTGGGTGCCGCCGCCGCCGTCGCGGCGGTGATGGTTCCCAGAGGTGCCATTACTCCTGCAGCGACCAGTACGCCGGCCGCGAGCGATCTCATCCGTTTCATACCGGAAAGGTACGCCCGGTGTGACCTAGAACACTAGACCTGTTTACACAGGTCAGGGTGTAAATGAGGGGTAACCCTGAGGGGTTATCCGTACACCGGTCCGGTGTATTTCTCGCCCGGACCGTGGCCCGGTTCATCGGGGTAACTGCTGTATTCGCGGAATGCGAGCTGAACCGACTTCAGGCCGTCCCGGTAGGGGCCCGCGTGCGGTCCCAGGTATTCGACGGAGGCCATCGTCAGTCCGGCCAGCGCGGTGATCAGGCGCCGGGCCTCGTCGAGATCGAAGTGGGGGCTCTGGCGGGCGTCGAATCCGTCCTGTTCGGTGTCGCCGGTGAGTCCCAGCTTCTCCGCCGCGGCGCTCATCAGGAGCATCCAGGCGCTCGAGATCACCTCGATCGACGGTGACTCCGCGACGAGTCGTTCCAGGCTGTCGGGCTGGGAGGCGTCGGAGTCGGCGGGCGTCGGCGAATTCGGATTCTCACTCACGACTGCTACACTGTCATGTGCGACCGCTCCGGCTTCACGCCGGGGCAGCAAGTGGAGTCCACTCCCACCAGGCCGACTGATGGTCGGCTGGTCCGGTCGCCGTCACGGTTCCGTGTGGATCCGTAGCGGCCTTCTCGTAGGAGGAGGGATGATCGTCGGCGTATGCCGTGTGATCATTCGAATCGGTCGGTGTGGGCCCCGTCAGGCGTGAAACGTCTGGTCGGGGCCTTTTCGCTGTGTGGGGCTCGGTGGGCCTTCGGCTGCGCAGCGGTCTTTGCATCAAGACCGCTCGCGGGCGAGAACACGAGCACCTAACTGAGGAGGCCCCATCAGCACTGAGACACGCACCAACGGTCAGATCCGCGTTCCCGAGGTCCGGCTTGTCGGTCCCGGCGGAGAGCAGGTCGGGATCGTGCGCGTTGAAGATGCGCTCAAGCTGGCGTACGAGGCGGATCTCGACCTGGTCGAGGTGGCACCGAATGCCCGTCCCCCCGTGTGCAAGATCATGGATTACGGCAAGTTCAAGTACGAGGCCGCGCAGAAGCAGCGCGAGTCCCGCAAGAACCAGCAGCTGACCGTGATCAAGGAGCAGAAGCTCCGCCCGAAGATCGACGACCACGACTACGAGACCAAGAAGGGGCACGTCGTCCGCTTCCTGGAGCAGGGCTCGAAGGTCAAGGTCACGATCATGTTCCGCGGTCGTGAGCAGTCACGACCGGAGCTGGGTTTCCGTCTCCTGCAGCGCCTGGGCGCGGACGTGGCCGAGTACGGCTTCGTCGAGACGTCTGCCAAGCAGGACGGACGCAACATGACCATGGTCCTCGCCCCGCACAAGGGTGCGAAGACCCGCGCCAAGGCGCAGCAGGACAAGGAAGCCCCGGCGGCGCGGCCCGCCGCGCCCGAGGCGGCGGCCGAATAGCGATTCCCCTCGCGATCCGGTCGAAGAACACAGAAGAAACGAGACGAGAACATGCCGAAGAACAAGTCCCACAGCGGTACCGCGAAGCGCTTCAAGCTCTCCGGTAGCGGCAAGGTGCTCCGCCAGAAGGCCGGCCGCCGCCACCTGCTCGAGCACAAGAGCTCGCGCGTGACCCGTCGCCTCGACGGTGTGGCCGAGGTCGCACCGGCCGACGTGCGTCGCGTCAAGAAGCTGCTCGGCAAGTAAGCCGCCCCGCAAACCCGCTAGAACTTTTCATCACGTAAGGACTGAAGACCTATGGCACGCGTCAAGCGCGCAGTGAACGCTCAGAAGAAGCGTCGTTCCATCCTCGAGGCGTCGAAGGGCTACCGCGGCCAGCGTTCGCGCCTCTACCGCAAGGCCAAGGAGCAGCAGCTCCACTCGATGACCTACGCGTACCGCGATCGCCGTGCGCGCAAGGGTGACTTCCGCAAGCTGTGGATCACCCGCATCAACGCCGCTGCGCGGGCCAACGACATCACCTACAACCGCCTGATCCAGGGCCTGAAGCTGGCCGGTGTCGAGGTCGACCGCAAGAACCTCGCCGAGATCGCCGTCTCGGACGCCGCCGCCTTCACCGCGCTCGTCGAGATCGCCCGCAAGGCGCTCCCCGCCGACGTGAACGCGCCCGCCGCGTAATTCGACCCCCGAGGTTGAATCAGCACTCGCAGCGACCCGCGGACCAGCTCTTCACCGAGCGGACCCCGCGGGTCGTTGCTGCATCCAAGCTCCTTCGCGCCGCCGGACGGCGTAAAGCCGGACGGTTCCTGGCAGAGGGATCGAATGCCGTCACCTCGGCACTCGCCGCCGGACTCGTGGACGAACTGTTCGTCACCGAGGAGGGTGCGCTGCGGTACCCGCATCTGCTGACCGGTCCGGTGGCACACGTGACCGACCGCGCCATGCGCGGCCTCTCGGACACAGTCACCCCGCCCGGGATCGTCGCGGTCTGCCGGGCTCTGCCGCTGGCACAGGTGCCCGTCGGCGCGCGCCTGGTCGCCGTCCCGGTGGACGCCTCCGAGCCGGGTAATGCGGGCACCGTGATCCGGGTCGCCGACGCCGTGGGCGCCGACGCGGTGGTTCTGGCCGGTGAGGCGGTGGATCCGATGAACGGCAAAGTCGTTCGGTCCTCAGCTGGCTCGGTGTTCCATCTGCCCGTCGTGCAGGAGTCCGATCCGATGGGTGCGATCGCGGGGCTCCGGGAGTCGGGCCTGACGGTTCTGGCGACCGCCGCAGACGGTGAGGTCAGTCTCGATGACGCCGACGAGCTGCTGACCGGTCCCACCGCCTGGCTGTTCGGCAACGAGGCGCACGGGCTCTCCCGTGAGCTGCAGGCATTCGCCGATCACCGGGTGTCGATTCCGATCCGCGGTCGCGCCGAGTCACTGAATCTGGCGACCGCAGCGTCGATCTGCCTGTACGCGAGTTCACGCGTGCAGAATCGGGGTTAGAGTCCCTATCCGATCCGGGTAGGACTACTCATCCGCTACCGCGTCTCGGCCGGAAGCATGGTGGACATGTTGCTACTACCCACGAGGTCATCCGTCATCGACGGTACTCCGGCCGGCCGTGACCGCGCCGTGGACGTCGCCCGCATCGTCAGTCTGCTGGTGGTGATGTTCGGACACTGCGTCCTGCTGCTCGCCACGATCACCGAATCCGGAGTTTGGGTGGGCAATGTGCTCGGCGTTCAGCCGTCGCTCCAGCCCATCACCTGGATCGTGCAGGTGATGCCCCTGTTCTTCCTCGCCGGCGCGGCGAGCTCCGCCTACGGCCTGCGGCCGGACACGGCGTGGGGAGGGTGGCTGCTCGGCCGCGCTCAACGCCTCGCGCGGCCGGTCTTCTGGTATCTCGGCTTCTGGTCGGTGGTGCTGGTGGCGGTTCGAGCGGTGGCGGGGGACACCAGCGCGGTGCGCCTGGGGCAGGAGAGTGTCGCGCTGCTGTGGTTCATCGGCGTGTACCTGCTGGTCCTGGCCTTCGTGCCGCTGTTGATGCGCGGAGGGGCGAGGGCCCTTTCAGCGCTCACGGTTGTGTTGCTGGCCGCGGCCGCCGGTTTCGACGCCGCTCGCCTCGCGACCGGGGCGATCGCCTGGGGAGTGCCGAACTTCCTGGTCGTCTGGCTGATCCCGGTGGTGATCGGCGTGGCGTATGCGCGAGGGATGATTCTGGTGCGGGCCGCGGTGGTCGGGGCGGCCGTCGCGTGCTGCGCCGCGGTCGCGATCGTGATCGCCGGCCCGTACGACGTGCCGCTGGTGGTGACCGGCCGGGAGAGCTTCTCGAATACGACACCGCCGACGCTGTTGCTCGGACTGCACTGCGTGTGGGTGAGCCTGCTGTTCGTGGCGGCCGCTCCGGTGATCGGGCGGTGGGCCCGCAGCCCACGGGTCTGGTATCCGGTCGCGGTCGGGAATGTCGGCGCCATGACGCTCTACCTGTGGCACATTCCGGCGATCGGTGTCTCCGCTGTGGCGCTGCATTACCTGGGCAGTGACGCGGTCGACCCGGCCCGCCCGGGGTTCTGGGGAGCGATGGCGTTGCGGGTCGCTGTGTTCGTGGTGGTGATGGTGGTGCTGTTCGTACTGCTGTCGCCGTTGGAGCATCGCCGTCTGCCGTGGTGGGATGCGCGAGTCGGTGCCTCCGGTGCTCGTGGAGCTGTGGTCGGCAGCCTGGTCTGTGTGGCTGGAGTAGCGATCCTGTTGATGGCGAAGGAGGGGCTCGGTTCTTCATCGGGGTGGACCGCGCTCACCGTTTTCGTGCTGGCGTTGCTCGCCGCCCGCGGTACGGCGAAGATCGCGGTCATCGGCCCGCGGAATCGGTGCTTGGGTGACCGGGATTTCGTTCAGGCGCGCTGAGCGAGCTGGATGCCGGATCTACACTGTGGTAAACACGGTATGACGAGCGGTTCGGTGGAGGGGTACATGAAGCGGATCCTGGTGGCGGGAATCATCGGCGCGACAGGTCTCGCAGCTGCGGTGACTGCGGGGGCGGGCGCCGCTCCGGCGCCGATTCCTGTGACGGTGACCTGCGATGTCTTCGCGCAGCAATTCAACAACCAGTTCGCCACGTTCGCCGGCACCGTGCACGGAACAGGGCCGAACCACGCTGCCGCTCGTGCCAACGCGGAGTCGAAGATCTGGGGACCGTACGGCTCCATGCCGTACCTCACCAACTGCCGCTGACCCGGCGCAGTCACTGCCGCACCGCAGCGCGACCGCACGCCGGGCGTGGACCAGCGGTAATGCGTTTCCGGTCACGAATCGCCGTCGACTAGTCTGGACCGCGAACAGTTCAGCGAGTCGAGGAGTCGCGCACGTGTCCGAAGCCCCCGCGTCGGAGAAGACAGCCCCGCAGGTCAGCGGTGATGCCACTGACCTCAGCGACGCCGCGCTGGATGCGGCAACGAAGGCGGCGGCGGACGCGTTCGCGGCGGCCGGATCGCTCGACGAACTGACTGAGGCGCGGCTGGCGCACCTGGGGGAGAAGTCGCCACTGGCATTGGCGAAGCGGGCCCTCGGGTCGATCCCCAAGGACGAGCGCAAGGACGCCGGTAAGCGGGTCAACGTGGCGCAGGGGCGCGCTCGTGCCGACTACGAGCAGCGCAAGTCCGTACTCGATGCCGAGCGGGACGCCGCCGTGCTGGTCTCCGAGACCATCGACGTGACGCTGCCCTCCGGCCGCGCACCGCAGGGCGCCCGTCATCCGGTGAGCATCATCGCCGACGAGGTCGCCGACTTCTTCGTGGGCATCGGGTGGGAGATCGCCGAAGGGCCTGAGGTCGAGACCGAGCACTTCAACTTCGACGCACTCAACTTCCTCCCGGACCACCCGGCGCGTTCCATGCAGGACACCTTCTACGTGGCGCCCGAGGGATCGCGGCAAGTGCTGCGCACGCACACGTCACCGGTCCAGGTCCGGTCGATGCTCGGCCGCGACGTGCCGATCTACGTGGCCTGCCCCGGCCGCACCTTCCGCACCGACGAGCTCGACGCCACCCACACTCCGGTGTTCAGCCAGGTCGAGGGCCTCGCCGTGGACAAGGGTCTGACCATGGCGCACCTGCGCGGAACCCTCGAGGCCTTCGCGAAGGCGATGTTCGGCCCGGAGACCACCACCCGCATGCGGCCGAACTACTTCCCGTTCACCGAACCGTCCGCCGAGGTGGACGTGTGGTTCCCGAACAAGAAGGGGGGCGCCGGCTGGATCGAGTGGGGTGGCTGCGGCATGGTGAACCCGAACGTGCTGCGCGCCTGCGGCATCGACCCCGACGAGTACTCGGGGTTCGCCTTCGGTATGGGCCTCGAACGCACCCTCCAGTTCCGTACCGGTCTGTCCGACATGCGCGACATCGTCGAGGGCGACGTCCGGTTCACCCTTCCCTTCGGCGTCCGCGGCTGACCCGCGCCGCTCCGCCCCAGCACACCGCCTCACCAGAAGAAGGACTTCCATCGTGCGCGTTGCACAGTCATGGCTCACCGAGATCCTCCGCCGCGACACCCCCGAATGGGCGGTCAGCGCCGACGAACTGGATGCCGGGTTCGTGCGCGTCGGATTCGAGGTCGAGGAGGTCGAATCACTCGACACCGTGACCGGGCCGCTGAAGATCGGCCGGGTCGTGCACATCGAGGAGCTCACGAACTTCCGCAAGCCGATCCGGTTCTGCCAGGTCGAGGTCGGTGAGGCCGAGCCGCGGGGGATCGTGTGTGGCGCGCGCAACTTCGCCGAGGGCGATCTCATCGTCGCCGCACTGCCCGGTGCGGTGCTGCCCGGTGGCTTCGAGATCGCCACCCGCACGACGTACGACCACGTCTCCGACGGCATGATCTGCTCGGTTTCCGAGTTGGGGCTCGGCAGTGATCATTCGGGCATCCTGGTCCTGCCCGAGGGGACCGCGGAACCGGGCGACGACGCCAGACCCGTACTGGGAATGGACGACACCGTCATCGAACTCAACGTCACACCCGACCGCGGCTACGCCTTCTCCGTCCGCGGTCTCGCCCGGGAACTCTCCTGCGGCTACGACCTTCCGTTCACCGACATCACCACGCCGTCGCCGAAGCAGGGATCGGGCAGCGGCGCGGTGGACGTCACCGTCGAACCCGACTCCGGATGCACCCGCTTCACCGCGTTGCGCGTCGACGGTATCGATCCGAAGGCGGTGAGTCCGTGGTGGCTGCAGCGTCGCCTGCTGACCTCCGGCGTCCGGCCGATCAGCGCAGCCGTCGATGTGACCAACTATCTGATGCTGCTCACCGGCCAGCCGTTGCACGCCTTCGACGCCGACGCCGTTGCGGGCGGCCTGGTGGTGCGTGCCGCGAACGCCGGAGAAACGCTGGAGACGATCGACCACGTCACCCGCAAGCTCGATCCCGAGGACACGGTGATCGCCGACGATTCCGGCGCGATCTCGCTGGCCGGAGTGATGGGTGGCGCGACCACCGAGGTCGGAGGCGAGACCGTCGACGTGATCCTCGAGGGTGCGGTGTGGAACCCGGTCAAGGTGTTCCGCACCGGTAAGCGACACAAGCTCAGCTCGGACGCCGCGAAACGCTACGAACGCACCGTCGATCCCGCGATCTCGGTGTGGACGGTTCGGGAAGCCGCGCGACTGCTCACCGAGATCGCCGGTGGCACCGTCGTCGGCGAGATCACCGACCTCGGTGGCTACGACCAGCAGCCGCCGCTGGCTTTCGCCGCAGAACGTCCGGACCGGGTCGCCGGAATCTCCTACGCGCCCGGGACCACGGTGCGTCGGCTGACTCAGATCGGCGCGCAGGTCGAGGGTGAGACCGATCTGACGGTGACCCCGCCCACCTGGCGGCCCGATCTGACCATGTCGGCCGACCTGGTCGAGGAGGTGCTGCGCCTGGAGGGGCTGGAGCAGATCCCGCCGGTACTGCCTGCCGCACCGGGAGGACGGGGCCTCAGCGCCCGGCAGCGCCGCCGACGGACGGTGAGCCGTT
Source organism: Tsukamurella serpentis (assembly GCF_054780975.1). Taxonomy (NCBI): domain Bacteria; kingdom Bacillati; phylum Actinomycetota; class Actinomycetes; order Mycobacteriales; family Tsukamurellaceae; genus Tsukamurella; species Tsukamurella serpentis. Next base: position 15,264 of record NZ_BAAGVH010000005.1, on the reverse strand, counting down.
CGCTCGCGCACACCGGCCACGTCGAGGTGCTGACCAGCCCGTTCCTGCCCGCCGATGTCTTCGACACCTGGGGACTCGACGCCTCGGATCCTCGCCGCAACACCACCACCGTGTTGAATCCGCTCGAAGCGGATCGCCCTGCGCTGGCGACAACGCTGTTGCCCGGTCTGCTGGAGATCTTGGCCCGCAACGTCTCCCGCGGCCAGCGGGACCTCGCCCTGTACACCATCGCCGAGGTGGTGCTGCCCACCGAGAAGACAGTCGCCGTCGATCCGATCGCGGTCGACCGCCGACCCACGGACGAGCAGATCGAAGCGCTGAACGCCTCGTTGCCGATCCAGCCCGAGCACATCGCGCTGGTCTTCACCGGCCAGCGCGGCACTGCCGGCCCCTGGGGTCCGGCGCGGTCCGCCGATGCCACGGATGCCTTCGAGGCGGTCCGCGAGATCGGCCGCGCCGGCAACGTCGAGCTGACCCTGCGGTCGGCGCAGTTCCAGCCCTTCCATCCCGGACGGTGCGCGGAGGTGCTGGTCGGAGAGACCGTTGTGGGGCATGCCGGTGAGCTGCATCCCGCGGTACTCGAGCGTGCCGGGCTGCCGGCCCGCACCTGCGCCGTCGAGCTGGACCTCGACGCGATCCCGCTGGTCGAGAACCTCCCGGCGCCGGTGGTGTCGCCGTTCCCGGCGGTGCTACAGGACGTTGCGGTGGTCGTCGATCAGGCGGTTCCCGCCACGTCGGTGCAGGCCGCGCTCGCCGACGGTGCCGGGGAACTACTGGAAGCGATCTCGCTGTTCGACGTGTTCACCGGGGAGCAGGTCGGTGAGGGCCGCAAGTCCATGGCGTTCTCGCTGCGCTTCCGCGCGGGCGATCGCACCCTGACCGAGGACGAGGCGTCCGCTGCCCGCGCCGCGGCGGTGGCGCGCGCCGCCGAGCAGGTCGGCGCCGTGCTGCGGTAGGTCCGCCGGCGGTGTGAGTCGAGTTGCTGCGCTGATCCGCTCCGACCTCTAGCGTGGGAACGGTGAGCGAGCCGCAGCCCTTCCCGGAAGACTGGAACACCGCTCTGGTGCTGGTCGCGCACCCGGACGATCCGGAGTACGGCATGGCCGCCGCGGTCGCCCGCTGGACCTCGCAGGGCAGGACGGTGGCCTACGGGCTCGCGACCTCGGGCGAGGCGGGGATCGAGGGGATGTCGGCCGGTACTGCCGGGCCGGTCCGCGAGGAGGAGCAACGTCGATCCGCAGCGGTGGTCGGAGTGGACGAGGTGCGCTTCTGGGGATATCCCGATTCGCAGGTCCGCAATACGCCGGAGCTGCGGGAGTCGATCACGAAGTCGCTCGCGCGCTATCGGCCGGACATCGTGATCACGCTCTGGGGCGGGGATTCCTGGGGTGAGGGACTGCCCAATCAGGTCGATCACATGGAGTTCACCCGCGCGGTCGCCGACGTGCTGGCCGACGGTGCGGTACGGGGATTCCAGACCTGCCCCGACCCGACGCTGATCGTGGACGTCACCGGGTTCACCGAGCGCGCCGTCGAATCCCTGGCGGAACACCGTCAGTACCTGTCGGTGCTGGATCCGTCGACACCCGTGATCGAGCAGGCACGCGCTCAGGTCGAGTCGGTGACCGGACCCCGAGGCGACTACCGGCGTGCGGTCGGTTTCCGCGAGCTCTGAGACGTTCGCCGATCAGCCCAGGTGGAAGGCCTCGGTGATGTGGTTGCCGCGACGGTGATCGCCGACCAGGCTGGGGCGGCCCTTTCCCATCTTGACCAGCATGGCCCGGTTCTCCACGCGCGGTGCGATGCCGTCCAGGACACGGTTGACGGTGCCTCGGACTCCGCGTTCGCGGCGAGGGAGGGACAGTGGCTGGGTCATTGCGTTCGTGTTGCTCATACTCGGTCTTTCGGATGGGACGTGTGTGTTCGTTACTTTTCCGAGCGTGCCGACGGTGTCTGACGTGAGGCTGGGGGAAGTCTGTGAAGTTTCGAGCGAGCAACCTGCCACCCTTCGGTGAATAGGGTTGCAAGATGGTGCATAATCATCGCATGACTGTTTCGGTGGCGATTGCCGGTGCCAGCGGGTACGCCGGGGGCGAGATCCTGCGGCTGCTGCTGGCGCATCCGCAGTACTCGTCCGGCGAGCTCACGATCGGTGCGCTCACCGCCGGAGGTAACGCGGGAAGCACCCTGTTCGAGCATCACCCGCACCTGCTGCCGCTCGCCGACCGCGTGTTGGCAGAGACCACCCCGGACACTCTCCGCGGCCATGACGTCGTCTTCCTCGGACTGCCGCACGGCAAGTCCGCTGAGATCGCCGAGGCGCTGCCTCCGTCGACCTTGATCATCGACTGTGGCGCCGATTACCGACTGTCGGACGCCGCCGAGTGGAAGCGCTACTACGGCACTGAGCACGCCGGTACCTGGCCGTACGGCCTGCCGGAGCTGCCCGGCAACCGCGAGGTGCTGGCCGGGGCGTCCCGGATCGCCGTCCCCGGTTGCTACCCGACGGTGTCGACCCTCGCGTTCCTGCCCGCCGTGGCGGCCGGTATCGTCGCGCCCGAGGTCACGGTGGTCGCGGTGAGCGGGACTTCCGGAGCGGGCAAGGCCGCCCGGGTCGACCTGCTCGCCTCCGAGGCACTGGGCTCGGCCCGCGCCTACGGTGTGACCACCCACCGGCACACCCCGGAGATCACGCAGAACCTGTCGGCGGCCGCGGGGGCGCCCGTCGTGGTCTCGTTCACGCCGATCCTGGTGCCCATGGCTCGCGGCATCCTGGCGACCGTCTCGGCCCCGACGACGGCGACCGATGCGCAGGCCCGGGAGGTGTACCGGAGGGCCTACGCGGACGAGCCCTTCGTGCACCTGCTGCCCGAAGGTGTACAGCCGCAGACGAAGTCCGTGCAGGGCAGCAACGCGGTGCAGGTGCAGATCGCCGTCGACGAACGCGCAGGACGCTTGATCGCCACCGCTGCGATCGACAACCTCACCAAGGGCACCGGCGGCGGCGCCGTGCAATCGATGAACCTGGCTCTCGGATGGCCCGAGACCGCAGGACTTTCCACCGTAGGAGTGGCACCGTGAGCGAAGTGAACGCATCCGACACCGTGAGCGAAGTGAACGCATCCGACGCCGTGAGCGAATCGAATGCCGATTTCCGTCTCGTCCGTACCCAGGGCGTCACCGCGCCCCTGGGGTTCAAGGCGGCCGGCATCGCGGCGGGTATCAAGGCTTCCGGTAAACCCGATCTGGCCCTGGTCTTCAACGAGGGACCGCACTACGCCGCAGCGGCCGTGTTCACCCGGAACAAGGTCAAGGCGGCACCGGTGCTGTGGAGCGAGCAGGTGATCAAGGACGGCCACCTGCGGGCGGTGATCCTCAATTCCGGCGGTGCCAACGCGTGCACCGGTCCGGGCGGCTTCCAGGATGCGCACGCCACCGCGGAGAAGGTCGCAGAGGCGCTGAGCCACTGGGGGACCGAGACCGGGGCGGGTGAGGTCGCGGTGTGTTCCACCGGCCTGATCGGTGACCGCCTGCCGATGGACACGCTGCTCGCGGGGGTCACCGAGATCGTCCACGAGATGGGCGGCGGCATGTCCGGCGGTACCGACGCCGCATACGCGATCATGACCACCGACACCGTTCCGAAGGAGACCGCGCTGCACCACCGCGGCGGCTGGAACGTCGGCGGCATGGCGAAGGGTGCGGGCATGATGGCACCGTCCCTGGCCACCATGCTGGTGGTCCTCACCACTGACGTGCATGCCGCACCCGAGCAGCTCGACGAGGCCTTGCGCTACGCCAGCGCCTACACCTTCGACCGGCTCGACGTGGACGGTTCCACCTCCACCAACGACACCGTCATCCTGATGAGCAGCGGCGCCAGCGAGAAGACCTGCACTCAGGACGAACTCAACGAGGCGGTGCGGGAGGTCTGTGATGATCTCGCCGCCCAGTTGCAGGGCGACGCCGAGGGTGTCACCAAGCGGATCCGGATCACCGTGACCGGCGCAGTCAGCGAGGAACAGGCACTGATCGGTGCTCGTGCGATCGGCCGGGACAGCCTGGTCAAGACCGCACTGTTCGGCAGTGACCCGAACTGGGGCAGAGTCATGGCGGCGATCGGCATCGCACCGATCGAGCTCGAGCACGACAGGCTCACCGTCTCCTTCAACGGACAGCCGATCGCCGAGCGGGGCTGCGGTCTTCCCGGAGCGCGTGAGGTGGACCTGTCCGGACCGGAGGTGGACGTCACCGTCGATCTGGGCATGGGGGACGGTGCCGCGAGCATCCGCACCACCGATCTCTCGCACGCCTACGTCGAAGAGAACTCGGCGTACTCCTCATGACCGCCGCGGATCGGGCGCCGGATCTCACGGCACTGCAGAAGGCCGGTGTTCTCGCCGAGGCGCTGCCGTGGCTGCTGGATTTCCACGGCAAGACCGTGGTGGTCAAGTACGGCGGGAACGCCATGGTCGACGACCGGCTCAAGCGGTCGTTCGCTCAGGACATGGTGTTCCTGCGCACCTGCGGCCTGCACCCGGTGGTGGTGCACGGCGGCGGCCCGCAGATCAACGCCATGCTCAAGAGACTGGGCATGGCCGGCGAGTTCAAAGGCGGGTTCCGGGTCACCACACCCGAGGTGATGGACGTGGTTCGGATGGTGTTGTTCGGTCAGGTCGGACGGGAACTCGTCGGTCTGATCAACTCCTACGGGCCGTTCGCCGTCGGCATGTCCGGTGAGGATGCGCACCTGTTCACCGCCACTCGCCGAGAGGTGGTGGTCGACGGTGCCGCGACCGACATCGGGCTGGTCGGTGACGTGACCGCGGTGGACCCGGCGGCGGTCAACGACCTGATCGCCGCCGGCCGGATTCCGGTGATCTCCACCATCGCGCCGGACGTGGACGGGGTGGTGCACAACATCAACGCCGACACCGCCGCATCGGCGCTCGCCGAGGCGCTCGGCGCCCAGAAGTTGGTGGTGCTCACCGACGTCGAGGGGCTGTACACGAACTGGCCCGACCGCTCATCGCTGACCTCGGAGATCGACACCGTCGCGTTGGCGGAGCTGCTACCGAGCCTGGACTCGGGGATGGTTCCGAAGATGGAGGCGTGTCTGCGGGCGGTGACCGGTGGCGTGCCCACCGCGCACGTCATCGACGGGCGTGTGCCGCACTCGGTGCTGCTGGAACTGTTCACCAGCAAGGGGATCGGGACCATGGTGACCGAACCGAAGCCGAACCCCACCGACAAGACCTGGATCTGAGACGAAGACGATGACCAATCACGCTCTGCAACAGCGGTGGAACTCCGCCGTGATGGACACCTACGGCACGCCCCCGATCGCACTGGTCTCCGGACGTGGTGCCGTGGTCACCGACGCCGACGGCAAGCAGTACGTCGATCTGCTCGGCGGTATCGCCGTCAATGCGCTCGGCCACGCCCACCCGAGGATCGTCGAAGCGGTCACCGCGCAGGTCTCCACTCTCGGACACGTCTCGAACCTCTACATCAGCGAGCCGGTCGTGCGTCTGGCCGAACGGCTCACCGAGGCCGTCGGCGTCCCCGGAACGCGTGTCTTCTTCAGCAATTCCGGCGCCGAGGCCAATGAAGCGGCGATCAAGATCGGGCGGCGCACCGGCCGCACGGGGATGGTCGCCGCCGACGGTGCCTTCCACGGCCGCACCATGGGTTCGCTCTCGCTGACCGGTCAGCCCGGTAAGCGGGAGCCCTTCGAGCCGCTGGTGCAGTCGGTCACGCATGTGCCCTACGGTGACGCGGACGCACTCCGCCGCGCCGTTTCGGGTGACAACGGCGCGATCGCTGCTGTCTTCCTCGAGCCGATCATGGGGGAGGGTGGCGTGGTGGTCCCACCCGCGGACTACCTGGCCGCGGCGCGCAGTGCCGCCACCGACGCCGGTGCCCTGCTGATCCTGGACGAGGTCCAGACCGGGATCGCCCGCACCGGAACCTTGTTCGCGTATCAGCGGGCCGGGGTCACACCGGACGTCTTCACCCTGGCCAAGGGGCTCGGTGGAGGCCTGCCGATCGGGGCGACGGTGGCCGTGGGCGCTGCGGGTGAGCTGCTCACACCCGGCCAGCACGGCACCACCTTCGGCGGCAATCCGGTTGCGGCCGCAGCGGCGAACGCCGTCCTCGACGTGATCGAGGAGGAGGGCCTGGCCGAACGTGCCGACGCCCTCGGCAAGCACATCAGCGCCACCGTCGAATCCCTCGGACATCCCCTGGTCACCGGAGTGCGGGGGTCCGGCCTGCTGCTGGGGATCACCCTCGCCCAGCCGGTGGCGAAGGCGGTCGAGACCGGTGCCCGTGACGCCGGCTTCCTGATCAACGCCGCCCAGCCCGATGTGGTGCGGCTAGCCCCGCCGCTGGTCCTCACCGATGAGCAGGCCGACCGGTTCCTGACAGCCCTCCCGGAACTGCTCGACCGTGCTCTTGTCACCTCAGCCCAGGAGAACCCATGACCCGTCACTTCCTTCGCGATGACGACCTCAGCCCGGTCGAACAGCGCGAGGTGCTCGCCCTCGCCGCGGAGCTCAAGGAGCAGCCCTTCTCGCATCGTCCGTTGGAGGGGCCCAAGGGCGTCGCGGTGCTGTTCGACAAGAACTCCACCCGTACCCGGTTTAGTTTCGACGTGGGTATCGCGCAACTGGGTGGGCACGCGGTCGTCGTCGATTCGCAGTCCACTCAGATGGGCCGGGACGAATCGCTCGCCGACACCGGACGGGTGCTGTCGAGGTTCGTCGACGCCATCGTCTGGCGCACCTATGCGCAGGAGGGGCTCGAGGAACTGGCCCGGTACGCGAGCGTGCCCGTCGTGAACGCCCTGTCGGACGAGTTCCATCCCTGTCAGATCCTCGCCGACCTGCAGACCATCGCCGAGCGCAAGGGGCAGCCGCGAGCGGACGGGAGCGGTGTTTCGGTCGCCGGACTCAAGCTCACCTATCTCGGCGACGGCGCCAACAACATGGCACACAGCTACATGCTCGGCTGCGTGACCGCCGGCATGGACGTCACGATCAGCGCGCCTGCGGGATTCGCCCCCGACGAGCGGTTCGTCGAGGCCGCCCGCGCCCGGGGGCGGGAGACCGGCGGGGAGATCAGCCTCATCTCCGACCCGGTGCTCGCCGTGGCCGGTGTCGACGTCGTGGTCACCGACACCTGGGTGTCCATGGGGCAGGAGGCCGACGGAGTCGACCGCAACGCCCCGTTCCGGCCGTATCAGATCAACGCCGAACTGCTGGCGCACGCCGATCCGGACGCGATCGTCTTGCACTGCCTGCCCGCGCACCGCGGTGACGAGATCACCGACGAGGTGATCGACGGGCCGCAGTCCGCCGTCTTCGACGAGGCGGAGAACCGCCTGCACGCGCAGAAGGCGCTGCTGACCTGGCTCTTGGAGCAGCCGTGACCGACCAGCCGCTGGCGACGCGCGCTGGGCGGCAGGCGGCCATCATCGAGATTCTGGTGAACCACCAGGTGCGCAGCCAGGCGGAACTGCAGGCGCTGCTGGTGCGCGGTGGCTACGAGGCCACCCAGGCCACCATCTCCCGCGACCTGGACGAATTGGGCGCGGTGAAACTGCGTGGCGCGGACGGTGGCGCCGGGGTCTACGTGGTGCCCGAGGACGGTTCCCCGGTCCGGGGAGTGTCCGGCGGTACCGAACGGCTCTCCCGGCTGCTGGGGGAACTGCTGGTCTCCACCGATCACAGCGGCAACATCTGCGTGCTGCGAACGCCGCCCGGGGCGGCGAACTTCCTCGCCAGCGCACTCGACCGTTCCTCGCTGCCCGAGGTGGTGGGCACGGTCGCCGGCGACGACACCGTGCTCGTCGTCGCCCGCGAGCCCCTGACCGGCAAAGACCTCGCCGAGCGCCTGGTTGCGCTCGCCTGAACACGTCGCTCCTCCCACCAGATAGGCTCTACAACCATGTCTAAGGTTCTCTCCGCACTGCCCGTCGGCGAACGCGTCGGCATTGCCTTCTCCGGCGGCCTCGACACCTCCGTGGCCGTGGCCTGGATGCGTGACAAGGGTGCCGTGCCGTGCACCTACACCGCGAACATCGGGCAGCCCGACGAGCCGGACATCGACGCGGTTCCCGGCCGCGCCAAGGAGTACGGCGCCGAGATCGCCCGCCTGGTGGATGTACAGCCGCTGTTGGTGCAGGAGGGTATCGCCGCCCTGCAGACCGGTGCCTTCCACATCCGTTCGGGTGGCAAGACCTACTTCAACACCACTCCGATCGGCCGCGTGGTCACCGGCACCATGCTGGTCCGCGCCATGAAGGAAGACGGCGTGGAGATCTGGGGCGACGGCTCCACCTACAAGGGCAACGACATCGAGCGGTTCTACCGCTACGGTTTGATGGCCAACCCCAACCTGCGCATCTACAAGCCGTGGTTGGACTCGCAGTTCGTCTCCGAGCTCGGCGGCCGCAAGGAGATGAGCGAGTGGCTGGTCGCGCACGGCTTCCCGTACCGCGACTCCACGGAGAAGGCGTACTCCACCGACGCCAACATCTGGGGTGCCACGCACGAGGCGAAGGACCTCGAATTCCTGAACACCGGTGTGGAGATCGTGGAGCCGATCATGGGCGTCGCCCCGTGGGACGAGTCGGTCGCGATCGCCACCGAGGACGTCACCGTCACCTTCGAGGCCGGTGTCCCGGTGGCGATCAACGGCGTCGAGTACACCGATGCGGTGGAGCTGGTGCGCGAGGCGAACCGCATCGGCGGCCGCCACGGGCTGGGCATCTCCGACCAGATCGAGAACCGGATCATCGAGGCCAAGTCGCGGGGCATCTACGAGGCGCCGGGTATGGCCCTGCTGCATGCGACCTACGAGCGGCTGGTGAACGCGATCCACAACGAGGACACCGTCGCCACCTATCACAACGAGGGGCGGCGCCTGGGTCGGCTGATGTACGAGGGCCGCTGGCTGGATCCGCAGTCGCTGATGCAGCGCGAGGCGATCATCCGGTGGGTCGCATCCGCTGTCACCGGCTCGGTGACGCTGCGGCTGCGTCGCGGTGACGACTACTCGATCATCGACACCACCGGTCCGAACCTGAGCTACCACCCGGAGAAGCTGTCCATGGAGCGCGTCGGTGACGCCGCCTTCGGCCCGGACGAGCGGATCGGTCAGCTCACCATGCGCAACCTCGACATCGCCGACTCCCGCTCGCGCCTGGAGCAGTACGCCACGCAGGGCATCGTCGCCGGTGAGACCGCGGCGCTGGTCGGCGAGTTGGAGCAGGGCGGCGCCGAGGCGATCGTCGCCGGCGGTGAGAAGATCCCGTCGGGCTTCGACGAGGTGGGCAACCACGCCGCGTTCGATCTCGGCACCGATTAGGAGTGACGGTGAGCGAGAACGCCGGACAGCACGGCACCAACGAGGGCAGCCTGTGGGGCGGACGCTTCGCCTCCGGTCCCGCAGAAGCGATGGCCGCGCTGAGCAAGTCCACCCATTTCGACTGGGTGCTGGCCCCGTACGACGTGCGGGCCTCGCAGGCGCATGCGCGGGTACTGCACCGTGCGGGCCTGCTCACCGACGCCGATCTGGAGGTGATGATCACCTCCCTGGACCGGCTGGCGGCCGATGTCGTCTCCGGTGCCTTCACTCCGGCGCAGTCCGACGAGGACGTGCACGGTGCGCTCGAACGGGGGCTGATCGAGCGTGCCGGCGCCGATGTCGGCGGCCGGCTTCGGGCCGGGCGTTCGCGCAACGACCAGGTGGCGACGCTGTTCCGGATGTGGCTGAGGGATGCGGTGCGCCTCGTGGCGTCCGGTGTGCTGGACGTCGTGGAGGCCTTCGTCGTGCAGGCGCAGGCCAACCCGGACGTGATCCTCCCCGGGAAGACGCACCTGCAGGCCGCGCAGCCGATCCTGCTCAGCCACCACCTGCTCGCATACACCCATCCGCTGTTGCGGGACGTGGCGCGACTGCAGGATCTCGACAAGCGGATCGCGGTCTCGCCGTACGGATCCGGTGCGCTCGCCGGTTCCTCGCTGGGACTCGATCCGGATGCGATCGCCGCGGACCTCGGTTTCGACTCCGCCGCCGACAACAGCCTCGATGCCACCGCCTCCCGCGACTTCGCCGCCGAGGCGGCGTACGTCTTCGCGCAGATCGCGGTCGACCTGTCTCGCTGGTCCGAGGACGTGATCCTGTGGAGCACAGCGGAGTTCGGCTACGTGACGCTCGCGGACGCCTGGTCCACCGGTAGCTCGATCATGCCGCAGAAGAAGAACCCCGACGTGGCCGAGCTCTCCCGTGGTAAGGCCGGGCGGCTGATCGGCAACCTGTCCGGGCTGCTGGCGACGCTCAAGGCTCAGCCGCTGGCCTACAACCGGGACCTGCAGGAGGACAAGGAACCTGTCTTCGATTCGGTGGAGCAGTTGCGCCTGCTGCTGCCGGCGGTCGCGGGGCTGACCGCCACCCTCACCTTCCATCCGGACCGGATGGCGGCACTGGCACCGGCCGGCTTCACGCTGGCCACCGACGTCGCCGAGTGGATGGTCCGGCAGGGTGTGCCCTTCCGGATCGCGCACGAGGCCGCCGGTGAATGCGTTCGGGTCGCCGAGCGCCGGGGCGTGGGACTCGAAGCCCTCACCGACGACGAGTTCGCCGCGGTGCACCCGGCGCTCACCCCGCAGGTCCGTGACGTGCTCACGGTGCGGGGATCGGTCTCGTCCCGCAGTGCTCGCGGAGGCACGGCACCCTCGGCGGTCGCGCGCCAGTCGGCTGTGGTGACCGCCGCCGTCGCGCCGCTGCGCAGCTGGGCGGGCGGCGCGTAGCCGATCACCGCACCTGTCGTGGAAGCGTGGCCGCTGCGATCGCCAATGCCGCGACGGTGAACGCCAGCACGACTGCCAGACCCGCCCACAGGGTGGGGGTGGGGTCGGCGTGCGCTCCGACCTCCTGCAGCGCCTCGACCGCGTACGTCATCGGCAGTACGTCGGCGACGGCCTGCAGCCAACCGGGCATGGCCGTGTGCGGCACCAGCAGACCGCACAGGAAGATCTGCGGCACCACCACGATCGGCATGAACTGCACGGCCTGGAACTCGGTGCGCGCGAAGGCACTGAACAACAGTCCCAGCGCGACTCCGAGCCAGGCGTCGACCACGGCGATCAGGATCACCATGGCGATGCTGCCCGCAGTGGTCATCCCCAGCAGGTAGGCCGCCACCAGGGTTGCGACCACCGCCTGCGCGGTCGCCGCCACCGAGAAGGCCACCGCGTACCCCAGGAGAAGATCGGCCTTGGCGAGCGGGGTGGTGAGTAGACGCTCCAGCGTTCCGGAGACTCGTTCGCGCTGCATCGCGATCGAGGTGATGATGAACATCAACGCGAACGGCAGGACTCCCAGCAGGATCAGTGCGATCCGGCCGAACAGCGCGCTCCCGGCGGGCGCGTCGCGGTAGAGGAAGTACAGCAGCGTGAGCAGCGCCGTCGGTACGACGACGATCATCGCCATGGTCCGCGGGTCGGCGTGCAGTTGCCGAAGGACCCGTACCGCCGTCGCGCGGCTGATGGAGGGGTTGAGGATCGTCGACGTGTTCATGCGGCACGCTCCTGGTCGCGGATCAGGGTGAGGAAGGCGTCGTCGAGGCTGGTGGCGCCGGTGCGGGTGAGTAGTTCCGACGGAGAGCACTCGACCACCAGCGTTCCCGCGCGGAGCAGGATCAGGCGATCACAGTGCGCAGCCTCGTCCATCACGTGGCTGGAGACGAGCACCGTGGTTCCGGCGCCGGCCATGGCGGCGAAGCGCTCCCACAGGTCGGCGCGCAGTACCGGATCGAGGCCGACGGTGGGCTCGTCGAGGATCAGTAGTTCGGGATGTGCGACCAGCGCGCAGGCGATGCTCAGCCGTGAGCGCTGACCTCCGGACAGCGTGCTCGCCCTGCGATCGGCGTTCTCGTGCAGGCTCACCGCTGCCAGTGCGTCGGCGACGTCGGCCCGCGAGGTGGCCCGCCGAGCGGGGTACAGGGCGGCGAAGTACTCGACGTTCTGCTGCAGCGTCAGGTCGTCGTAGACCGCGGGGGACTGGGTGGTGTAGCCGATCCGGGAACGCAGTTCGGGACTGCCGGCGGGCCTGCCGAGCACCGTCGCGGTGCCGGCGGTGATCCGCTGTGCGCCGACCACCGTTCGCATCAGGGTGGTCTTCCCGCAACCGGAGGGTCCGAGCAGGCCGGTGATGGCCCCGGCGGGGACCTCGGCGTCGATGTGGTCGAGGACGGTGGTGGCGGACCGGACGATGGTCAGTCCGGACAGCATGATCGCGGTACTCATGGAACCTCCTGGCGTTTCACTGAGGAGCAGGAATTCAACGCATGATGAATTATGCGCCGGTGGTGAGACGCCGTCAAGAGTGGGCGCGCCGGTCCGGGCCACCGGGTGCCGACCGGCTCGGTAGCATGACGCCATGGCCATCGACACGACGCTGCTGAAGATCCTCGCCTGCCCGCAGGACAAGGGACCGCTGCTGTACGTGCCGGACGAGCTGTTCTACAACCCGCGCCTGCGCCGCGCCTACCCGATCGAGGACGGGTTGCCGGTACTGCTGATTGGGGAGGCGCGCGACGTCGACGACGCCGAGCACGAGTCGATCCTCGCCGCTACGGCGCAGTGACCCAGCGCCGGTGATCTCGGACCTGCGGGCTCGGCTCTCAGGGCATCCACTGGATGCGGCCCGCCTGGTTCTCGGATCGACACTGGTGGCCGGGGACGTGCTGGCCCGCATCGTGGAGGTCGAGGCCTACGGCTCACCGGCCGACGGCCCATGGCCCGATCCGGCCGCACACACCTACCCCGGCCCGACCGAACGCAACGAGACCATGTTCGGCCCCGCCGGTCACCTCTACGTCTACCGTTCCTACGGGATCCACACCTGCGTCAATGTGACCGCCGGACCGGACGGCGTCGGTGCCGGGGTGCTCCTGCGCGCCGCCAAGATCACCGGCGGTATCGACCGGGTACGCACCCGGCGCGCGGTCGAGGACGAGGACCGGCGACTCGCCGCGGGGCCGGGCCGGCTCGGCCAGGCGCTGGCGATCACCCTGGCGGACAGGGGGATCGACCTCCTGGACCCGGATTCGACGGTGCGTCTGGAGATCGACGAACGCGTCGCGGCGGTGTCGGAGGGGCCACGGATCGGGATATCGAAGGCGACCGAACTGCCGTGGCGACTGTGGCTGACCGGCCATCCTTCGGTGAGTCTCTAGTCCGGCTGGTCCACAATGGGGTGCGTGAGTGCTGACATTCTCGAAGAACTGTCCTGGCGCGGCCTGATCGCGCAGTCCACCGACCTCGAGGCGCTGCGCGAGCGTCTCGCCGCGGGGGAGATCACGCTCTACGCAGGCTTCGACCCCACCGCGTCATCACTGCACGCCGGTCACCTGGTTCAGCTGCTGACACTCCGGCGGTTCCAGGAGGCGGGGCACCGTCCCATCGTCCTCGGTGGTGGCGCGACCGGGCAGGTCGGAGATCCGCGGGACGTCGGCGAGCGGGTGCTCAACTCGGTGGACACGGTCGCGCAGTGGGCGGCGAAGATCGACGGCCAGCTCCGGAGGTTCGTCAAGCTGGCCGGTGACGACGGCCTGACCGGCGACAACGGAGCCATCCTGGTCAACAACCTGGACTGGCACGGGCAGATGAACGTGCCCACGTTCCTGCGAGAGGTCGGCAAGCACTTCTCGATCAACGTGATGCTGGCGCGGGACACCGTCAAGCGCAGGCTCGAGTCCGACGGGATCAGCTACACCGAGTTCAGTTACATGTTGCTGCAGGCCTACGACTACGTCGAACTGTCCCGGCGGTACGACTGCGCGCTGCAGATCGGCGGCTCAGACCAGTGGGGCAACATCGTCTCGGGTGCTGAGTTGAACCGGAAGATCGACGGCCGACACGTGCACGCGCTCACCACACCGCTGGTGACCTCTGCCGACGGCAAGAAGTTCGGCAAGTCCACAGGTGGCGGATCGCTGTGGCTCGACCCCGAGCTGACCACTCCCTACGCCTGGTACCAGTACTTCGTGAACACCGCGGACGCGGACGTGATCCGTTACCTGCGCTGGTTCACCTTCTTGAGCCGGGAGGAGATCGCCGATCTCGAGCGGGAGACCGCCGAGGCCCCGCACAAGCGGACCGCGCAGAAGCGCCTGGCGGCCGAGCTCACCACTCTGGTGCACGGGGAGGAGCACACGCGTGCCGCCGAGCTCGCCTCGCAGGCCCTGTTCGGACGCGGCGAGCTGGCGGATCTTCCGGAGCCGACACTCGCGGCCGCGCTGTCGGAGGCGTCGGTGGTCGAGGTCGGAGTGGGTGAGCCCCGGAGCATCATCGACCTGCTGACCGCGACCGGACTGTGCGAATCGAAGGGAGCGGCCCGGCGGGCGGTGAAGGAGGGAGGCGCCTACGCGAACAACGCGAAGGTCGAGTCCGAGGAGTGGGAGCCGGCCGATGACGACCTCCTGCACGGCCGATGGCTGGTGCTCCGCCGCGGAAAGAAGTCCTTCGCGGGCGCCCGCTTCCACTGAATTCCCAGCTCACGACCTCTGAGGCCGTCCCGACGACGTGCGCGGGGCGGCCTCAGTGCTGCGGATCACATTCCGGAGATTCCGGGCGTACTCGACGTGGAAGTGACGCTGACCAGGGCAGATGAACATCAAGTTACACGCTGACCAGCGGATTTGTGCTTCCGTTCCGCGATGCGTAACTTATTCGAAGTCAGCGCGACACCGACCAGGACGGAGCCGAAAAGCCCAGGTCAGACGGTGGAAACGCGGACAGGATCGACAAGACGGAGACGGACCCGGTTTTGACGCCGAGACCGACTTCATATACAGTAGAGCGGTTGCTTCGAGCAGCCGACCAACGGAAGATCATCTTCCGACCGCCACGTGCGGCCGGGAGCGGTTCGATGTGGGTCAGGCGGGTTCGATTGCGCTCCAGAGTGATTCGCGAGAGCGAGTTGCGTACGGAAATCGGTTCTGCTAAGCTACATCGGTTGCTTCGAGCGGGTCGCCTTGACAGGCGGGTTGTGAGAATGTAAACTGGAACGGTTGCCTGCGAGGGTGCGGTTCACATAGTGAGGGGCCTTTGGGTTTCTGGTGTGGACGGCCGCGTTTGGCGTGTTCTTTGAGAACTCAACAGTGTGTCGATGAAATTGTCAGTGCCAAATTTTTTGGCACGCATGGACAATCATTATTTTGGTTGTTTGTGTTGTGGCTTTTCTCGTTTATTT
>NZ_BAAGVH010000004.1:0-275634 GCF_054780975.1 Tsukamurella serpentis | reverse complement strand
CGCCTTGATCATGTTCTTCGACACCTGACCGGTGGCCAGCTTGGTGAAGTACCGGGACTCGATCTCCAGGGCGGTGTCGAAATCGACGTAGGTGCCCTCGAACGCGGTGGCCATGATGGCCTCCGGTGCGGGCATCGGTGCGCCCTTGAGCTGCTTGCGCAGGTTCGCCGGGAAGGCCGGCGCATTGGCGGCCAGCGTCTTGTCGATCGGCGAACCGCCGGGGATCTCGAACCCCTTGACGTCCCAGGGCTGCACGGCCTGGTCCGGGTTGGCCTTGATCCACGCCTTCGCGGCCGGGACCAGCTCGTCGACGGTGCCCACCAGCTCGTTGACCAGGCCGGTCTTCTGCGCCTTGGCCGGGGCCATCTGCTGCCCCTGCAGCAGCACACCCATCAGCGCGCCCTGCAGACCGAGCATGCGCACGGTGCGGGTCACGCCGCCGCCTCCGGGCAGCAGACCGAGCGAGACCTCGGGCAGACCGATCTTGCTGCCCTTGACGTCGGCGGCGATGCGGTGGTTCGCGGCCAGCGCGATCTCCAGGCCACCACCGAGTGCGGCACCGTTGATCGCGGCGACGACGGGCTTGGGCAGCTTCTCCAGGCGGCGGAGGTCCTTCTTGATCGCCTGGACGTTGTCGAAGACCTGCTGTGCATCGGCCTTGGTGGCCTTGCGGATCTCGGTCAGGTTGCCACCGGCGAAGAAGGTCTTCTTCGCGGAGGTGAGCACCACGCCGGTGATGTCCTCGACCTCGGCCTCGAGCCGGTCGAGGGTCTCGGTCATGGAACGGCCGTACAGGTCGTTCATGGTGTTTGCGGAGCTGGTGGGATCGTCCATCGTCAGTACGACGATGCCGTCGGCGTCCTTCTCCCAGCGGATCATGTTGTCAGACATGTTTTTTGCGTCTCCTGTAGTTCCGGCGGGCGTCAGATGCGCTCGATGATGGTGGCCGAGCCCATACCGCCGGCGATGCACAGCGTGATCAGGCCGTAGCGGCCACCGGTGCGCTCGAGCTCGTCGAGCACGGTGCCCACCAGCATGGCGCCGGTCGCACCCAGCGGGTGACCGAGCGCGATCGCACCGCCGTTGACGTTGACCTGCTCACGGTCGAGCTTGAAATCCTTCATCCACTTCAGCACCACCGACGCGAAGGCCTCGTTGAGCTCCCAGACGTCGATGTCCGCGGGGGTCAGTCCGGCCTTGGCCAGCACCTTCTCGGTGGCCGGGGTGGGTCCGGTGAGCATGATCGTCGGATCGGCACCGGTGGACGCGGTGGCCACGATCCGGCCGCGCGGGGTCAGGCCCGCCTTCTTGCCACCGGCCTCGTTGCCCACCAGGACCAGCGCCGCACCGTCGACGATGCCGGAGCTGTTGCCGCCGGTGTGCACGTGGTTGATCTTCTCCACGGTGTTGTAGCGCTGCAGTGCGACGGCGTCGAAGCCGCCCATCTCACCGATCACGGTGAACGCCGGGCGCAGCTTGCCGAGGTCGGCGGCCGTGGTGCCGGGGCGGCGGTGCTCGTCGTTGTCGAGGACGACCAGGCCGTTCTGATCCTTGACCGGCACGACCGACTTGGCGAAGCGTCCCTCGTCCCAGGCCTTCGCGGCGAGGTCCTGCGACTGCGCGGAGTACTCGTCCACATCGTCGCGGGTGAAGCCCTCGATGGTGGCGATCAGATCGGCACCGATGCCCTGCGGCGCGATGTAGTTGTCGTAGCTGTACTGCGGGTCGTAGAACAGTGCGCCGAAGTCCGAGCCCATGGGCACCCGCGACATCGACTCCACACCGCCGGCGAGCACCAGGTCGTCACCGAGGCCGGAGCTGACCTTCTGGCCGGCCATGTTGGTGGCCTCCAGGCCGGAGGCGCAGAACCGGTTGATCTGCACGCCCGCGACGGTGTCCGGCAGACCGGCCACGATCGAAGCGGTACGGGCGATGTCGGAGCCCTGCTCGCCGACCGGCGAGACCACACCGAGCACGATGTCGTCGATCGACGCGGGATCGAGCTCGGGATTGCGGTCGCGGATCTCGTCGATCAGGCCGACCACCAGGTCGGTGGGCTTGATGGCGGTCAGCGAGCCGCCCTTGAGCTTGCCACGCGGCGTGCGGATCGCCTCGTAGATGAATGCGTCAGACACTTGGTCTTCCCGTCCTTTCGAAGAAGGTGTTCCGAGCCCCACGTCGAAGGCGTGAAGCTGTCACCGTTACAGGCTAACCGCCCATAGCTTAGTTGGAAAGATTTGCACGTAGATCCCCTCGTGGAACGTGATTCATCGGCTATCGTTACGTTAACCATGAGCGCCATCCGCACGCCGGGTACCCGCCTGCGCCCCGAAGCACGACGTCGTCAGCTGGTCGACGTCGCGACCGGCCTTTTCCTCGAGCGCGGCTACGGGAACGTCTCGGTGGCCGATATCGCTCGCGCCGCCGGGATCAGCGGTCCGAGCGTGTACCGGTACTTCCCGGACAAGGAGTCGATCCTCGCCGCCGCCATGCGTTCGGCGGTGGACGAGATGGCCCGGATCACCGATCAGGTGCTCGCCGGCGCGGATGCGACTTTCAGCGATCTGGCCTCCGCGGTGATCGCGATGGCGGTCTCGGATCCGGGACCGCTGGCGCTGTGGCGGTGGAACCGGCGGCACCTGACCGCCGCGCAGGCGCAGGAGATGATCGCGGCCAGTGAGGCGGTCCTCGGGTCGTGGACCCAGGTACTGCGCCGCGACCACCCCTACCTCGCCGACGACGACGCCCGAGTTCTGGCCTGGGCGGCACTGGCGGTGGGCGGATCGGTACCGCCGAGCCGCGGACGGATCGGGACCCGCCGATACCGGGGCGAGCTGGAACTGGTCACCGCGCGGGTGCTCCGGGCGGTGCCGTCGAAGGCCCCGGCACTGCCGGCCCCCGGCCCTCGCCGCCTACCGGTGGTACGCAGCGACGAGATCCTCGACGCCGCATCGGAGTTGTTCTTCTCCCGCGGTTACAGCACCGTCGGAATGGACGATATCGGTGCCGCCGTGGGGATCTCCGGCCCCAGCGTGTACGGGCATTTCCCGTCCAAGGCGTCCATCCTTGTGGGTATCGCCGGGCGCGCGCGGGCCGCACTGGAAGTGGGTGTGGCCGGCGCCGCCGCGACCGCCGACGGTGATCCGATCGCCGAACTCCGGGCGCAGGTGCGCTCGTACGCCTCGAACCTGGTGTCCAGCACCGATCTCGCGGTGGCTTTCACCGTGGGCCGCGAGGTGGTGATCGAGTCCGGCGGCGAGGCCGCGCTGGCCGCACAGAAGGCGTACGTGGCCAGGTGGGTGGCGCTGCTGGCGCAGGGCCGCGGCCTGGACGCCGCGGCCTCCCGGATCGCCGTGGGCGCCGCGATGACCATCGCCAACGACTTCGGCCGTACCCGGCGCCTGCGCCGCCGGCCGCGCTTCTACGACGAGCTGGTCTTCCTGATGGACGCCGCACTGGACATCTGATCGCGGTCACGACGGAGCCTCCGGAGCATCCGGGCATCGGCGAATCCGACTGCTCCAGCGGCTGATTCGACCGTCGCCCCCCCGGTCGATCAACAACTCGGCGTGTTCCAGGCGCACCGCCTGCTGATAGCGCAGCGGATCGTCCCGGAGGCGGAACGATCCGGTCACCAGCGGTCGATGTGCAGCACGTCGTCGAGTGGACGGCGCGGTGCGGCTTTGAAGTCGGTGCCCCTGGTGTAGGCGACGGGCAGCAGAACGCCCTGACGGATGTCCTCCGGCAGGCCGAGGATCTGCGCCACCTCACGCTCGTACCGCAGGTGCAGGGTGGTCCACGCCGACCCGAGGCCCCGTTCACGCAGAGCCAGTGCGAGGCTCCACGCGGCGGGCAACAGCGAACCCCACAGGCCGGCTTGGTTGCCGTCGGGCAGAGCGCCGCCGGGCACCTCGATGGCACCGATCACCAGCGCCGGGACCCGGTCGAGCACCTCGGCGAGGTGGGTCGCGCTGGAGGCGACCCGCTCCGCGGTGGCCGGGTCCTCCGGCGGCTCCGCCGCCTGCGCCGCCGACGTGGCCTGCGCGTAGGCGTGGTAGGACCTGCGGTAGTACTCGGCGATGGCCCGCTTCTGCTCCGGATCGGTCACCACGATCCAGTGCCAGCGCTGCGCGTTGCTGCCCGACGGTGCCTGGAGCGCCACCCGCAGCGCGTCGGTGATCACCGCCGTCGGCACCGGACGTTCGAGGTCCAGGCGCTTGCGGACCGATCGGGTGGTGGTCAGCAGTTGATCGGCGGTCAGATCGAGGTGCTGCGGCTGCTCACTCATACCCGGTTCAACGAGCCCGACCGGCCGTCGTGTTCCCCCGCTTCGCGCGATCGAGGACGGCCAGTGACTTCTTCGCCGCCGCGAGCTCGGCCTGCAGCGCCGCGACCCGGTCGGCCGCGGCCTCGCGCGCAGCGGACAGCACCTCGCCGACCGCCGACTTCGCATCCTCGTCGGCCAGTCCGGCCAGCGCCTTGTGCACCGCTGCAAGCGGAAGCTCCTGTGCCCCCGCGGGTTTCTGGGCGTTCCTGCTCACCTTCAGTGAAGCGGTGTTGTCGGCGCCGACATGCACCGTGATCGACACGGACCGAGCCGTCCCGGCCCGCTTCCCCGGTGCTTTCCCCGGTGCCTTCGCCTGCGCCGCACCGGAGGCCTTCGCCGGTGCGGCAGCGGGCTTGCGCCGCGCGAGGGGCTTCGCCTGTTTGGTGGCCCGCAGTTCCCCCGCCTCGTACGGCAACCGGTCGTCGATCCCGGCGGGTTTGACGGTCACCGTCGTCCCGGAGATCTCGACGATCCGCGCCGACGCACCCGCGGCCAGTCCCAGGCCGGGGACCGCCTCGATCAAGTAGACCAGGGGCTTCTTCCCCGCCTCCAGCGCCTCACGGTAGCGCTGCAGGTCATCGGCGGTCAGCGTCTGTTCGGCCATCAGTGAGCGCCTTCCGGTCCGGTCATTTGATCCCCTTCACGAGCGCCGGGAGAACCTGACTCTCAACGGTGTCGATCGCGAGCGGCCCACCGTACAGCAACGCGTCCACCCCGCTGTTGCGGTCCACGATGATCACCGGCGCACCGTAGGTCAGCGACGACGGCAGTCCGTCGTAGCCGCCGTTGCCCGCGGCCGGATCGGTCCGCGCCACCAGCACCTTGTCGACCTCCCGGGAGTTCACCACCTTGTACAGGTCGGAGGACCCGACGATGGACCACGCCGATCCCGGGGTGCTTCCCGGCGCCTGCATGGAGAATCCCAGCTGGCCGAGGAGCTGGAACGCACCCGCCGAATCACCCGCGACCGAGGTACTCGTCCCGTCGAAGTGCACCACGTCGATCTTCTTGCCGCTGAACGCCGGGTTCGCCGAGCGCAGGGCCGTGATCCTGGACTCGTACTTCTCCCGGACCGCAGTGGCGCGGTCCTTC
Organism: Tsukamurella serpentis; assembly: GCF_054780975.1. Taxonomy (NCBI): domain Bacteria; kingdom Bacillati; phylum Actinomycetota; class Actinomycetes; order Mycobacteriales; family Tsukamurellaceae; genus Tsukamurella; species Tsukamurella serpentis. The sequence continues at coordinate 270,215 of NZ_BAAGVH010000004.1, read as the reverse complement.
GCGCCGAGCGCCTGCGCGATGTACGAGAGCTGGTCCTGCCAGGTCCAGCCGGTTTTGGCGGAGCCGGGTGCGGTGATCGCCCGCCCGCCGGCCACGGATTTGAGATCCTTGACCGCCTGTGCCGCAGCCGGGTCGGTGTCAATGATCAAGTCCGGCTTGGCCGCTTCGACGGCCGAGCGGTCCGGCCGGACGGCGGTCCCCGCCGAGGTCACGTTCTTCAGCGCCGGCACCCAGGAGGGCAGTTCGGACTTGGGGCCGTTCGCTCCGGCGACCACGTCGAAACCGAGCGCGGAGACGATCTCCGCATCGCCCGGGCCGAGAGCGACGATCCGCGACGGGCGGTCGTCGATCCTGGTCTCACCGTTGGCGTCGGTGATCGTCCTGGGGCTCCAGGCGTCGAGCGCGGGAGCGTCGCCGCTGTCGTCACCACCGAGCAGGACCACACCGAGCACCGTCGCCAGCACCAGGACCAGCGCGACCGCCCCACCGATCAGCGCAGCGGTGCGCCTGCGGCGCGGTACGGCCGCGATCGCCGCCTGCGGGCTCTGCGCGCCGGACTGGAACCGCGTGCCCGGCTGGACCTGCGCACCCGGCTGGAACCGGCCGTCCGGCTGGAACGGCCCGCCCGGCACCGTCGCCGGATTCGACGGGTTGGACCGCATCGGCACGGGGTACGGCCCCTGCGGCGGCAGCGGCGGCAGCGTCGCGGGACCGGACGCACCCGGTGCCCGCCGGGACGCGGCCGCGAGGGCGTCGGCGAACTCGCCGGCGGTGGCGTACCGGTCCGCCGGGTTCTTCGCGAGACCGCGCGCGAGCACGAAGTCGACCTCGGGCGAGAGATCGGGCCGCTTGAGCCGGATGCTGGGCGGATTCTGGCTGATGTGCGCGAGGATCAACTGTCCGGAGACGGTGCTGGTGAACGGCGGTGCACCGCTGAGCAGCACCACGGTGGCACAGGCCAGTGAGTAGACATCGGCGCGGTGATCGACCGGGTCGCCCAGCAGTGCCTCCGGAGCGGTGTAGGCCAGGGTCCCCACCACGGTGCCGGTCTGGGTGTGCTGGCCGACCTCCGTCTGCGCCGCACCGATCCCGAAATCGGCGAGCTTGACCTGCTCACCTCGCCGACCGGGGTCGACGAGGAAGTTCGCGGGCTTCACATCCCGGTGCAGAATGCCGCGCTGATGGGCGTAGTCCAGGGCATCGGCGACCTGCTCCACGGCGGCGACGGTGCGATCGAGGGTGAACGGACCTTCACGCCGGACCGTCTCGGCGAGGTTGCCGCCCTCGACCAGTTCCATGGCGATCCACAGGTGACCGTCGGTCTCGCCGCGGTCGTAGACGTCCACGATGTGCGGGTGTTTGAGCGCGGCGATCATGTCGGCCTCGCGGTCGAATCGGGCGCGCACCGACGGATCGGAGGACATCTGCGATTGCAGCACCTTCAGTGCGACGGACCGGGGCAGCGTGCGGTGCCGCACCCGGTACACCGTGCCCATGCCACCGGTACCGAGCACCGACTCGATCACGTACCCCGCGATCGATTCACCTGGTTCGGCGACCACGTAGACACCTCCGTTCCCTGCGGTACAGCGTAGAAAACGTACCGCGATGAAGGCTCAGCGCCACTCAGTGTGAGCCGGTGGGAGGCTCGTCCGGTTGTGGGTGCTCTCCGCTGCGACCCCACCGCGGGGCGCTCGCGGGACGCATCGGCCGGCGCTGCCGGCCGTCTGCGTCACGGTCCGGCGCGGGTCGCACCCAGCGGTCCCCGCCCAGTTTCCGCGGTACACCGCTGCCGCGTTCGTACGGACTCGGCGGCAGTGGCCTGGCCGGTCGCGGCGCCCGCGGCGCACCGGGATCGGACGGCGGGGGCACGGGACGGGTCGGCTGCACCGGGTGGATCTGCTGCACGGGGCTGATCGGCGGTGCAGCGGCCGCAGCGCGCACCGGCCGGGCGGGCTCGGCCGGTGGTACCTGTCGCGGGATCCGGGGCACCTGCATCGTCCGGACCGCGGCGGGCGCCGGCCCGGTCGCGAGGTCGCAGTAGCGCAGTTCCTCGTCGGTCGGGTTCAGCACCACCTCGAACGGTGGCCGCTCCCCGATCCGGATCAGCACCTTCGATGCGCCGATCTGCGACACCAGGACGTCCGCGTTGAATCCCGCGACCGCCCCGGGCGGGTGCAGGGTCAGCAGCGTCCGCTCGGGCACCGATTCGGCGCGGACACCGTCGAAGACGGTGATGTCGGCCGAACGGCCGGGAGCGCCGTCGGCGATGCGGAAGCGGGACGGATCGGCCAGGGTCGCCACGAGCGTCGCCCACTGCTGCGGGCGATCGGTGTGCACCAGCACCGAGGCGCCGGCGCCCACCGACCGCAGCAACACCAACTGCAGAGGGATCAATTCGGTGGCGAACTCGATGCGCAGGGTATCCGGCACCGGCGAACCGTCGAACAACGGCAGGGCCACGGCATCCGATCCTGAGATCCCCCATACCGGCCCGGCCGGCCCCACCGGGATCTGCACATCCGCCACGTCGGTGAGCGATGCCTCGGGCAGATCCGTCACGCTGGAACCGCCGCCGGGCAGGGTGGCCCTGGCCAGTTCGGCCTGCCGCCCGGGAACCAGCAGAAGCGCGTCGTCGAGGTCGTCGATGATCGGGACGGTGGTGTCGTAGCGGACCACACCGCTGATCCGCACCGGGGCCTGCGCGCTCGCCTTCCGCAGCCGCAGCACCACCGCCGTCGTCTCGCTGTCGAGACCCCACCAGCGGTCCAGCCGCTCGGTACTGGTGCGGTCGGGGTCGATCAGATAGGTGGTCGAGACACCGGATTCGTGTTCGAGGAACCGCCAGCGCTCGGTACCCGCCAGCGGATCAACACCGTAGGTCATCAGCGGCACCAGGGTGCCGAGCTCGGTCGCGGGCAGGGCCCGGGCGCGGATCATCCGTTCCTGCAACCGCTGTTCGAGCCGCCGCGTCGCGGCCATCAGCGCCTTCGGGCCGGCTGTGCGGGAGGGTCCCCGCCGCACGATCCCGTCGAGGTTCCTGCGGGTGTCCACCCGCAGGATCAGCCAGGTCGAACGCTGCGCCATCGCGGAGTAGAAGCGCACGCCCTGCGCATAGGACGCGCGGTACGCCGGACCGGGAGGCACGCGCCGGCCGGACGAGACCACGTCGATGTCCACGTCCAGGCCGTACTGCGTCATCATCGACGCCAGCAGGTCCAGCGGGACGGTGTCGGCGGCGTGGGCCCGCCCGTCACGCAGGCGGGTCTCCGACGGGTCGGCGGTGAGTTCGATCGCCGAGACCAGTTCGAAGCCGTCGCCCTGGCGCACCCCGCACCCGTCCACGTCGATCACCCGGCCGGGGATCGGCCCACCGGGCCGCCGCCGGCGCCGCAGGTAGCGGTACCGCGCGCCGATCCACTCGCTGAGCACCGACCCGCGGGCACTGACGAAGGCGATCAGCACCGCGAGCACCACGATCGTGATCACCGCCCACAGCGGCATCCGCCCCTGGGCCAGTGCCACGAACAGCGTCGCGAGCACGGCGCACACCAGGGCGCGGCGCAAGGTGATTGAGACGCCGACGCGGCGGCGCAAGCGGGCGATCTCCGGGTGGGTGACCGGCGCCGGTCTCTCGCCGGTCATCGGGTCCTCCCGGTCCGGCCGGGTCGGATCACCGCGATCGCACCGCCCAGCACGATCAGCGCGATCACACCGGTGCCGGCGACGATCGCGGCGAGTCGCCGCGGCCGGGTGTCCGGCGCCGGCGGCGGCGGCGGGACGAGTAGCCGGTCCACCGACTGCGGATCGATGTCGGCGTCGAGTTCCGGGACCTTCGCGGTGAGCGCTGCCACCGGATCGATCAGGCCCCGTCCGACCTTGTTGTCTGCACCCCGGGCCGGACCGTGTGCGGTGGCGACGATCCGCGCCGCGACGTCCTTCGCTTTGAGCTGCGGGTACCGCGCGCGCACCAGTGCCGCGGTTCCGGCCACGTAGGCGGCGGCGAACTCGGGACCGGCGAAGGGCACCAGCGTCTTCTCCGCCGGGATGCCGTTGACCACCCCGTCGCCACCACGGGAACTGAGCGAGACCAGCCCGGAGCCGGGTGCGGCCACGTCGTTCCACGGCGCGTTCAGGGAACCCGGTAGCGGGGTGCCCTCGGCGGTAGTGGCGCCCACCGAGAGCACCTGCCCGTCGAACCAGTTGGGGGTGGCGATGGTGGTCACCTGCCGCCAGCCACGGGGGTCGTCCGGCCGGGCCGGGTCCGGATCGGGATTGGCCTTGCACTCGGTGGCTCCGACGGTGCCGCCCTGCCGGTCCGTGGCGCCGGCGCCGGCCACCACCAGCGCGTCCTTGGCGTACAGGGCGTAGGCCAGGGCGCCACCGATCTCCCGCTGCCGGAACTGGCTATCGACGGCCATGCACACTGGGGCGGGAATCACGATCACCTTGGCGCCGCGGTTGGCGGCGCGAACCACCGCGCGGGCGATGCTCCGGGCATCGACGGCGGCGCGGCCCAGGTTCGGATCGGAATCGTCGGCCGGGGTGTTCTGCAACGAGAATCCCGCCGAGTTCACCCGGACCGACATGATCCGCACGTCCGGCGCGACACCGACGAACCGGTCGCCGGCCGCGGGCTGTGCGCCGATGATCCCGGCGACCAGGGTGCCGGTGGAATCGCAGTCCACCAGTCCGTTGTCGGAGGCCACCATGTTGTCGCCGGCACCGTCGAGGCCGCGTAGCCGCGCCTGCGGGCGCACCCCGGTGCTCAGTACCGCCACCGTGACACCGGCGCCGGTGGAGAATCGGTGCGCCTCCTCGATCCGCAAGGTGTTCGACGGTGCGGGCGGCGCCGCCAGATTCGATGCCGGAAGCACTCCCGGGTCCACGCAGCGCGGGTTGTTGCTGCGCAGCGGTCGTTCCGGGCCGTCGTTGCCCGACGGTGCCGCACCGATATCGGCGATCGGCGGCACCACCGCACGGGCGGTGGCCGGGGAGAACGCGCCGGTGGTGACGACGGTGACGGAGACGGCCGCTGCTGCCACAGCCCTGACGATCAGGTGCACGGATCCACTACCCGCCACTACCTGAGGAACGACAGATCGAGTTCACGCATGAACGCGAACAGCCTGGTGGACCACAGGGCGAGCATCACCACGGCGAAGATGGCCACCTTCTCACCGGTCTCGATACGGCCCAGCATCCGAGCCGACAGCGGTCGGGTGCGGGCGTCCGGATCGGCGCTCACACGGTCCGCGAGCAGCAGGGCACCGGCGCCGAACGCGACCAGGGCCGCGGCACCCACCACGATCACCACCAGCCGCGCCGGAGCGGTGTCCACGGCAAGTAACAGTTCCACCGCCAGGCCCGCGGCAACGACGAACCCGGCCACGAAGAAGACGCACGCGTGCACCCGATCGTCGAGGGTGCGGCCGCGGAGTACGCAGATCACCGAGACCAGGGCCGCGAGCACCACGGCGCCCCAGAAGTAACGGTTGCCGGGCACCGGCATGGTCAGCGCCGAGACCGTGAGGATCCCGGCGATCGCCACGTAGAAGCCGGTGAGCAGCTTGGCGGCGGTACGGGCCTTGCGTTCGAGACCGGTGTCCTCCTCGGACCGGGCCAGCTCGGTGGTGCTCTCGTCGTCGAAGGTGTCCACGTGGTAGGCCGCGTCGAGTTCCGCGCGGTCGATGTCCTCCCCGGGAGGGGGCAGCGGGTCCGGTCGGACCCGCGCCAACAGCAGCGCCCAGCCCTGGGCCCAGTTGGCCAGCAGCAACGCCGCGATCACTCCGATCGCGGGGATCGCGGGCCGCTCCAGCGGTGTGTACGCCAGCAGCGCGGACGCCGCCACCGCCGCGGCCGCCACCAGGCTCAGCCCGGCGAGGACAGCGGCACCGAGCCCACTGGCCCGGCCCAGCACCACCATCGCGATCAGCGCGAACATCGCCCCGGTGAGGACGTTGGCGGCGGTGAAGGCACCGTCGGCGCCTCCGTCCGGGGGGATGAGGACGAACCCGGCGGTGAACAGCACCGGTGCCGCCGCCACCTGCAATGCGTAGGCGACCTGCCGCGACCGGTATTGGCGGTCCGCCGAGACCGCAGCGATGGCCACCGCCGCGGAGGCGATCGCGGCTACCGGGAACCACCACAGCGCGCTCGATTGCGCATGCCAGGCGATCAGCACCAGGACCGCGAACACCGTGGCCGCGGCGACCAGGGCGATCAACCCGAGCGCGCGAGCGGTGGAGGTCTCGAAGCGGTGGAACCGCTGTCGGCAGAACTCCTGGATCGCATCGGCGGTGCTCTCGATGAGCGGCCGGAAGGTCTGGGTGGAGAAGGTCTCGGCGAGGATCAGCCGGTCACCGTCGAGCACACCGGAATCGGCGAGCGATTTGTCCCGGGCCAGCGGTGTTCCGCCTTCGCGGGCGAAGGTCCAGGCGCCGGTTGTGGAGAAGTCGTGGTCCGGGAAGATCTGCTCCAGCCCGGGGATCACCGAGTCCATCACCACCGACAACCGGCGGCGGGCCAGCAGGCTCCGCTCGACGGAGTTCTCTCCCACTTCGACCAGCACGCGCACCTGTTCGGGGACGGCGGACCGTCCGGCGACACTCTGCTCCGGGCCGGCGGAAGCCTGCGATGCGATCGGGAAGACCATCGCGCGTCAGCGTCCTTCGTTCGTCCGCGCCTGCTGGAGCTCGGCCAGCTTCTGGGCGGCCGGCGGCTCGTAGCCGGAGTTGAAGCCGTCCGCGAGGTCCGCGGCGAGGTTCTCGAACGCCCGGATCGTGCGCTTGCGCATCAGGTCGAGGTCGATCGGCTGGTCGGAATCGAGATGCGGGTCGTACGGGATCTCGTGCACCCGCAGCTTCTGGCCGGCGCGGAACAGTTCGTCGAACTGGTCCACCGAGACGCTGCTGCGCTTCTTGGTGTGGTTGATCACCACGATGGTGTTCGCGAGCAGGCCGTGCCAGCCGTGATGACGCAGCCAGTCGATGGTGGCGGCCACCTTCCGCACACCGCGGGTGGTCGCGGAGGCGGGCAGGATCAGCGCCGAGGAGATCTCCAGCACGCCGGTGCCGGTCTGGGTCTGCAGGCCGCCCCCGGCATCGACCAGCGCCAGGCTGTAGTGCGGGCGGAAGATCGAGTACAGGTCCAGCACGTCGTCGTAGTCGGCGAAGTCACGACCGTTGAACCGCCACGGGGTGGGTAGCACGTGCATGTTCGTCGCGGTGACGGCCAGGTGCTTGTCCACCTGGTTGCGGTCGGACAGATCACTCTGCTGGATCAGGGTGCGGGCGGTCGAGCCGCCCTGATGCCATGCGGTCACCTGGTCGAGGTCGCCGCCGTCCGGATCGAGGTCGAGGGCGACCACGTTGTCGGCGCGGGTGCGTTCGAGGATCTGACCGAGCACCCCCACCAGTAGGGTGCCGCCCGCGTTATCGGCGAACACGCTGGTCACATGGAAGCGGTGCTTGGGCACCCGGATCCGGTGCACCAGTTCGGCGTGTTCCTGCTCACCGGCGCTGGGCCCCACGTCGAGCCCGATCCACTTGAGCCAGGCGCGCCAGCCCTTGACCCGCACCGCCGAGTCGGAGAACCGGATCTGCTGGTTGAACGACGACGACGCGGTGGACATCGGTGCCGACATCGGCGACGGCTGTTCGCCCATCGGGCGCATCGGCGCCTGCATGTGCTGCGCGGCGGCGGGAATCCCCTGCTGCGGGACTCCGTTGTGGCCGAACGGCTGCGGCATCGGCGGGCGGTGCAGCTGCCCGGGCACGTGCTGGCCCGGGAACTGCCCGTTCTGCGGGCCGGGCCCGAAGGTGGGCTGCTGCACGCCCGGGTGGGGCGCGAAGCCGTTCGGCCCACCGTGCCACTGCTGGGGCTGCTGCGGAACCGGCACTGGCGACGGCGCGCCGGGCGCCCGCTCGGGCTCGGGGACCGGCGCGACCGCCGGGGTGGCCGGCTCCGGCTCGGCGGGGCCCTGCTCGACGGGGCCCGGCTCGGCAGCGGCGGGCCCGTCCGGGGTGGAGGCCTGGTTCTCCGGTGCGGGTTGCGGCGCCGGACGCTCGACCTCGCGGGCCTCGGCGCGCTCGTCCACCACCGCCGGGTGCTCCATGGTGGGGCGTTCGTCGCCGAGCAGTATCACCGGTCCGGCGGGCGCCGACGGTGCGGCGGGTCCACCGCCGGCGGTGGGAGTGGGCTGGTCGTCGGCCTCGTCCGCGTCCGGGAGATCGGGCTCGTCCCAGTCACCGGTCCGGGGCCCGGCGGGGCCGGCAGTCGGGGCGGCGGGACGATCCGGGCGGATCACCGGCGCAGCGGCCTCCGGGGTGGGCAGCACCGCCGAATCGTCGCCCTCCGGTGCGGCCTGCGGCACGAACGGCACCTGGATGTTCGTCGCTGCGTCGCTCATGGACTGCCCCTTAACTCACCGATCATTTCGGTAACACTTTGCAGATTAATACACCGGTACGACGACGTTGTCATCCGGTCGCTCCCGCACAATTGCGGATGAAGCGGGTCATCGCACCTCGTCGAACCAGCCCGAGCAGCCGCCGCGGTCGATCAGTTCGGTCATCCCCTCGGAGAAGCGCCGCCGGGTTCCCGGACTGAGCGTCACCTCGATCACCGCGTCCGAACCCCGTTTGGAGGTCGACAGGACCCGGCCCACGGAGGTGTCCATCACCCCGACCGCCCACTGCGCCTGATTCCGGACTCCTCCGGAATCGACACGGTGGTAGACGATCTCAGTACGTCGTCCGGTGTAGCGCGCGGCTTCGACGAGGACGTCCACCGACTCCGGGGAGAGCTCGTGCGAGCGCAACCGGGCACGGATGCCCCGTTCACTGCGCGGACCCGTCAGCTCCGGGCGGAAGGCCGCCACCAGTTCCGCGAGCTCGGCCGAGTCCACGGTGAGCGAGTCGAACTCGGCGGGCGCGCAGCCTCCCAGAATCCGCCACAACGGTTCGATCACAGTGGCCTCGAGACCATCACGATCGGTGACGAAACCCTGAACCGTCAGGTGATCGTCATTGCGGAAGGCGACCACCACATGGTCCCCGCGCCGCACCACGGCCCCCCGGAGCACCTGATCACCGTCGAAGACCCGGACCGCGAGCTCCGCGGCCGGTGCCTGCAACGCCCGCAGCCACTGCGCGACCTGCGGATCGACGGTCCCGTCGCCCTGCACCAGGCCGGCGGCGACGAGCCCCGGGAAGACGGCGCAGTCCACGACGAATTGGTCGTCGGGGCGGTACACGTTCGGGTGCACCGCGAGCACCACCGGTGCGATCTCGGTGACATCGGCCAGCCGCATCAGCAGCAGCAGCTCGTCCATGGACACCTCGAACGCCGCCAGCTTGGCCGGAGCCTCCTCGCGCAGCATGCGAATCTAGACCCCGTACAGGCCCGCGGCCTGCGTCTGCCCGGCCTGGTGGATGGCTGCGGCGGTCTGCAGGTTCACCCCGGTCTTGCGGATCGCCATGGCCAGGTTCTCGTTGGCCTTGAGGCAGATCTCGTGCACGTGCTGGTAGCTCTCCTGATCCACGCCGACCCAGTTGCCGGCGTTGAGGTTCGCGGTGTTGTTCGCGGTGAGCTCGGCGATGTTGGCGTCCGCGACCGCGGCGGCCTTGCCCAGGCTGGCGGAGGTCAGGTCGTAGCTGGCGTAGTCGACCCTGATCAGTGGAGAAGTCATGTCATTGCTCCTTCGGTGACGATGTTCCGGTCAGACCACGTAGCCGGTGAACAGGCCACCGGCGTCGCCGTCCGTGCTGACGATCAGGCCGCCGTTGCGCCCGAGCGCCTCGGCCACGGCCTCGAGCTTCTGCTGCTCGGCGTTGCACACCGCGATCAGCTCCTCCATGTGGGCGCTGGCCTTGTTGGTGGTGTCGCCGGCGTTCGCGGCGCGGTAGGCCTCGGCGGTGGTGCGCACGAACTTGATGTTCGCCAGCGTGGTGGCCGCGACGTCGTGCGTCTTCGCGGTGCCCGCGGCGTGGGTCACGGTGTTCATGTCGTAGATCTGCGGTGGCATGTCTTCCTCCAGTTCGATCGGTTTGGGTCTGGGATCGGGGCGGGGCCCGATCAGGGCTGGTCGCCTCCCGAGGGGGCGTCCACCGACACCGATTCCACGTCCGGCTCGGAATCGCGGTAGATGGGCATCACCGCGGAGGTGTCCGGCACCACCGCACGCTCGCGCTGCTTGCCCTGCGATCGCGCCACCGGTGCAGTGCTCGCCACCGGCTGGATCGGGCGCAGCGGCTCCACCGGAACCCGCGGCACGGGCGGGGGCGGCGCCGCCACCATCAGCCCATCGGTCTGCCAGTTCGACGGTGCCGCGTACTGCGGCACCGCCCCGGCCCCTGCGGCCCGGATACCGCTGGCGGTGCGCGCGATCGGTTCTCCGCGCGAGATCCGTTCCAGCGTCTGGGATCCGGGACGGGTCCCGAAGTACCCGACCGCGGCGGTCCGGTTCTCGGAGCCGATGGTGGACATGAGCTGGGTGAGCGGCTGGGAGACGATCCCGCCGCCGACGGCCTGCACCACCGGTTGTGCGGCCTGCACCGGTACCTGGCCCACGGTCTGAGCGCCCTGGACCGCTCCGGCGGCGGCACCCGCGGCCAGCGGGACCGCCGTCGTCGCCTGCGCGAGTACCCGGCCGAGCTCCTGTCCGGCCATCGGCCGGGCCGCGCCGGGTGAGTCCGGGGTCTTCGACTGCACGGACTGCGCGTTGGAGACGGCCTGTTCCACGCGCTGGGTGTTCACCACGACGGTCTGGGCGAGTTTCGTGCCGGCCAGAACCCCGGACGCAGTGCGCATCGCCAGGTTGCTGGCGACCGCATACGCTCCCTGCGCGGCGAGGGTCATCTTCGTGACCACGGCGTCACCGACGGAAGCGGCCCCGGCAGCCGCGGCTGGAATCGGCACGGCCGCGGCGGTGGCCATCGGCTTGGGCGGAACGAACGGCTCGAAGGTCATGTTGGCGACGGAGTTCGCCAGGTAGACCGTCATCATGGAGGCGTTCTGCGCCCACATCGCGGCGTACTCCGCCTCGTTCGCGGCGATCGCGGCGGTGTTCACCCCGAGGAAGTTGGTGGCGTGCAGGACCGCGTTTGTGACGTGGTTCTGGGCGATCTCGGGCAACTGCGCCATACCGGCGAGCGCTGCGGAGTAGTCGGCGGCCTGCTTGGTGTGCCGGGTGGACGCCAGTAGCGACTGCACCCGCACACCCTCGTTGTGGGCCAGGTACATCGCGACGTTGCGGGTCATCAGGGAGGTCTCCGGCGCCTGCCAGGATGCGGCGAGCCGAGGAAGCAGAGCGGTGAGGAAGGCGGAACGGGCACTGACCGATGCGGCGACCGACGCCCAGGCGGCTGCGGCGGCGGTGGCCGGTGCGGGACCCGCGCCCGTCATCAGGCGACCGACGTTGACCTCTGGCGGAAGCGCGATGAAGGTCATGCGGTCACACTCGCATCAGAACTGGACGGCGTTGTCGGCCGAGATGTAGGTGGCCGCCACCGCGGAGAGGCTCACCCCGTACTGCGCGACCTCGGCGTGGTCCACCACGGACGTCGCCAGGAAGTTCGCGGCGTGTGCCGCCGAGCCCGCCGAGGCGAGCATCGAGACCTCGTCGGCGCCCGCGGGGACGGTGGCGCCGATGGCGCCGGAAGCACCGCCGATCAGGCCGGACGTGGTCGCGACGTTGGCCATGACCTCGTTCGTCCCCGCCAAGAGCTGAATAGGCACCACGTTCAGGCCCACCTGCCGTCCCTTCGTCCGGTTTTCAAGTTGCAACTAAAGCAGAACCGATCGGGTTCGTCAATCCCAAGAGCAAACTACGGACACGGCCCGGAATCGGTCATCCCCACAGGTCCTCGCCGGTGTCGCCGTCGCCGCGCCGGACCCCGTTCCAGGCGATCTGCACGGCGTCCGAGGGCGCTCCCCGACCCGGGTGGAACCGGGCGCGTCCCGGGATCCCGAAGCGCTGTCCCCGTTCGCCGCCGATGTTGACGTTGAACTTGTCGGCCGAGAGCACCAGCGCCATCGAGCTGTGCGTGTCGAGGTACTGGATCAGCGGGTCGGAGCTGGCCTTGTAGAGCAGTTCGGCGTCGTTGAGGACCACGATCACGTGGAAGCCGCGGATCACCCCGTCGTTCATCAGCTTGACGGTCTGGGTGATCGGATTCGTGCGGTCCCCGCGGGCGACGACCGCGTCGTAGTCGTCGATGATGAGGAAGATCTCCGGGCCGGTCCACCAGTCGCGGCGCGCGAGCGCATCGCTGTCCGCGGTGTCCGGGACCCGGCGGTAGGTGACGGCCATCGGGTCGGTCTGGCCCTCACCCATCCACTCGATCAGTTTGTCCTGCCAACGGCGCAGGAAGTCGTGCAGGTCGGAGCCGTGCACGCCGAGGTTCTTCGGGTTCGGAGCGAACGCGCCGCGGTGCACCCGCTTGGGATCGAGCAGGGCGATGGCACCGTCGTCGATGGTCGGGTATCGGCGGCTGATCGACTCGATCAGGGTGTGCACGAACGCGGACCGGCCGGAGCCGCTCTCACCGACCACGTACATGTGCGCCTCGCGGCCGAAGTCGGCGACGGCCGGAGCCCCGTCGCTCTCCCGCCGGCCGAACGGCAGTCGCACCCGTTCCCGCTCCCCCACCTCCGGCGGCAGCACCGACAACAGCTCGGCCTGATCGATCACCTCGGGCAGGGCCAGCAGCTTCGGCGCCGCCGCACCGGAGGTGTTGGCCCGGCGGATACGCCGCACGAGTTCGGCGATGCCCGAACTGAGCGTCTGCGGGGAGCTGTCACCGTCGGCGCGGGGCAGCGCGACCAGTGCCAGCAGGTCGCGGTCGGTGGTGATCACGTGCCCAGCCTTGTCCGGAACGGTCTTGTTGCGCTGCGAGTTGACCACGGACATGTCGTAGCTGGCCGTGGAGACGCGTCCCTCGACGATGGTGTGCATGTGACTGGCCAGGCCGCGCAGCACGGTGTTGCGGGCGGTGGTGATCACGAAGTGGACACCGAAGTTGAGAGCGCCCGACGCCAGTGCCTCGAGCGTCGCCACCCGGTCCTCGAAGACACCGCCGTCGGTCACCGCGGCGTCGAAACCGTCGATCACGATGAAGACGTCGCCGAAGGCGTCCTCGGCGTTCAGCGCAGACCCCGGATCGCTCTTCATCCGCCGGTACTCAGGCATCGAATTCACCCGGTACTTGCGGAACAGCCGAACCCGATGATCGATCAGATCTGTCATCTGCGAGACGATCCGGTTGATCGCATCGTCCTCGGCGCGCACCGCGATCCGGGAGACGTGCGGCAGTTCCTCCAGGCGCATCCAGCCGCCACCGGTGTAGTCCACCACGAAGAACTGCACCTGCTCCGGTGAGTGGGTGAGCGCCAGGGAGGTCACCAGAGTCATCGCCGCGGTGGTCTTACCCTTCTGCGGGCCGCCGTAGATCAGCACATTGCCCTGGCCTCCGGACAGGTCCAGCTCCCACACCGGTTGCTGGTGCCGGGCCGGATCGTCGAACACACCGAACGGCAGCTTGAGCGTGGCCGGGGTGCTCGCCCTGGGCGGAACCCACTGGTCGGCGCGCAACGACGGTGCCACCGCGTCCAGGGTGGTCGAGGTCAGCTCCGGCAACCAGGGCCGGTAGGCCGGGCGGGCAGGTGCCTTGGTGAGCAGTTCCTTGACCACGGTGAACACGGTGGGTGCAGCGAGCAGTTCCTCCTCGGTGCGCACCACCTCCTCGACCTCGACGATCTCCGCCCCCGCATCGGGCGGGTCCACCCGGCGGGCGGTGAAAACGCGGGAGGAGAGGTCGTTGATACCGGCCGGCGCGGATTCGCGCGCAACGGGTTCCGGCTCGGCGTCCGGCGGGAAGTACGGCTTACCGGTGAACCCGGCGTAGAACCGGATCAGATCGTCCTCGTGGAGTGTCTTGATCAGGCCGTTGCCCGGTTTACCGGGCAGGTTCTTCGCGTCCGGGACGCCGATCACCGCGCGTGAGTCTCCGGCGGTGCCGGTGCGAAGTGCTATGTGGTAGTGGATGTTCGATTCGAGACCGCGGGAGCGGGCCATCTCCGCGTTCTGCGACGCGAGCAGCAGATGCACCCCCACGGAACGACCGACTCGGCCGATCTGGCTGAAGATGTTCACGAACTCCGGCTTGGCCTCGAGCAGCTCGGTGTACTCGTCGATCAGCACCAGCAGGGCGGGCATCGGTTCCAGTTCCGGGCAGTGCCCGGACTCGCGGGCCTTCTCGTACTCGGTCAGTCCGATGATGTTGAACGACGGGTATCGCGCTGCGGCGCTGTCGAAGAGCTGTTGCCGCCGCTTGAGCTCGCCGGTGATGACCTCCATCATGCGGTCCACCATGCGCTCGGACTTCTCCAGGTTGGTGACCACCGCCGCGACGTGCGGGATGTCCTCCATGCCCTGGTAGGTCGCACCGCCCTTGAAGTCCACCAGCAGCAGATTCAGCATCGACGGGGAGTGGAACAGGCAGGCGTCGAGCACGAGGCAGCGCAGGAACTCCGACTTCCCGGAGCCGGAGGTGCCGATCATCTCTCCGTGTGGGCCGGTGCCTCCCTGGCTGGCCTCGCGCATGTTGAGGAAGATCCGGGTCCCGTCGGGGGCGAAACCGATCGGGAAGTTGAGCCGGCGGGGATCGTCGAATCGTTTGATCCGCTGCCAGAAGTCGACCACGTCGATGGCCCCGGGGTCGTCCACCTGCACCAGGTTCGCCCAGTCCCGGCCGGTGTCCTTGCGTTCCTTGGACAGCAGTGAAGCAGTGGTCTCCAGCTCCCACCGGGCCAGCCTGCGGGCGATGGTGTGCGCGTCGATCAGGTCCAGGTGGTCGGCGCGGGCGATCTCCTTGGGCGCCTCCAGCGGTAGGTCGGAATCCCACCGGGTGACGATGCCCGCGCCGTCGACGTTCAGCGACACGGCGTGCGGGAAGGATTCGATCACACCGTCGGGCGGGGAGATCAGGATCCAGGTGACGTCCGCGAGCGAGGCGATCGCCTGATCGGTCATCCGCGCCCGCTCGGTGGAATCGACGATGACCACGGTGTGCCGGGTGCGCCCGGTCACCTCCGACTCGGTGGTGAACGGACGGGCGTAGTCCACCACCCGTTCACTGTCGACGACCGGGGCCTGCTCGTCACCGGTGAGATCGTCGAGGAACTCGGTCCAGTTGCCGTAGATCATGCGCCGCGAACCGAGGGCGTCCACCAGCGTCGGATGCTGCGCGTGCGGTAGCCATTTCAAGTACTCCCAACTGCCGCCGTCGGGGGTGTCGGCCACCACCACCATGCGGAGCCGGTCCGGACCGTGGGTGATGGCCAGGTGGCTGAGCATCGCCCGGACCATTGCGGCCGCGTTCTCCCGGTCTCCCCCGATGCCGAGTACCGGGAAATTGCGCAGGGTGAACGCCACCGGCATATCGGCGATGGTGGAGTGGGTGTGCAGGAACTTCACCGTCTCGGTCCATTGCACCGGGTCGAGGAACTCGCCGTCCGGCGCTTCCGGGGTGAGCACCTTCGCCTTCGGGACGATCCGGCCCCGGCCGTACCGGGCGGCGGTGAAACGCGACTTGCGTTCCTGGTCACCGCCGTTGACCTCCCACATCCGCTCGGTGCCGATGATCGAGGCCACGACCGATGGATCGGGATAGGCGTACGAGAGGGCGGCGTGATAGTTGCCGCCCCGGGAGAGCGCCTTCTCCCGGGCGGATCCGATCGCCCGGCTCGCCTGCTTGCGGTCATGCAGCAGTTGAGCTTTCGACTTGTTGCCACTGCCGCCGGGGCCGCCGCCCATGTACGCGAACATGCCGAACAGCAACATCATGGGCATGAGCAGCATCACCGGGTTGAAGCCGCGGTTCATCCGGATCATCATGAACAACATGCCGAGTACGGCGACCACCATGACCACCGGCATCATCACGGTCCGCCATTTGCCGGGCGGGTCCACCTCGTCGATGGCGTCCGGCGCGCGGACCTCCACCTCCTGTTTGATGACCCGCGGCTCCTTCTTCGGATGCAGCGGGGGCTCGAAGACCTGCCTACTCACTTCTCGCCTTTCGCGTCGAACCTCGCAACGACGGGGTCCTGCGCGCCGCCGTCGTGCTTGATCGACGCGCTCGCCTGCGAGAGCGTCGGCCCGGGCGCGAACAGGCTGATCACGGTCCACGGGGCGGGGACCGCGGCGCGCAGGCCCAGCGCCTTCGCCGAGGCCCCCTGATCGTTGGACCCCTGATCGTCGATGCCGTACCGGATGCCGGTGTCGGCCATCCAGAACTCGCCGCCCCGCTCACGCGAGTCCGCGGCGGAACCGGTGGCGTACACGTACCGTCCGCTGTTCGGTGGCATGTAGACGTCATCGGCGACGGTGCCCTGCGAACCGTCGGCGCTGATCAGCGGGATCCGTGAGGCCGCCTGCTGCGGGGACAGCGGCAGGGTGCGGCCCACCGTGACGCGCTGGGTGGCGGTCGGGTCGTCGCCCTCGCGGGACCATGCGTAGCAGGTGACCGGGTCCTTGGCCGCATCGACGATGCTCACGCCGCCCTGCGGGAAGTGGTCGACCGCGATCCGCCCGCCCACCTTGGGCCACTGGTTGACCTTCGCCGCCTCGACCTCGACCACACCACTGCGTACCGGTGACGCGGTCTGCAGGATCGCCGCAGCGGTCGGCCCGATCTGCTGGACTCCGTCCGCGGCGGCCACGTAGTAGGTCCAGCCACCGTCGACGGTGGGCACTCGCAGCGTGGTGCCGGTGAGCAGCTTTTCGGTGTTCCCGAACCGCACCGGTCTGCCGAGGTCGGCGATCTGCGGGACGTCGATCGGCTCACGAGCGGCGAGGGTGTTGAACAACCCGGCCGACATGGGGATCACCGCCTCGTCGATCCGGATCCCGAGAGCCTCCCGGACGGCGGAGTTGCGCATGTCCAGCCGGGCCCGTGCCACCACCCCGCGGTCCTGGTAGACCAGCCAGGTCTGTTTGTCGAAGGAGACGATCCGCGCCTGTGATCCTTGGAGGTCGGAATCCGCGTTCGCAGCCAGGTCTCCACCGATGACGGTGACCTTCACCGCCGAGCGGGCGGTGGTGGGCAGCCCGGTCGCCGGATCGAGCGGCGCGGCCGCTCCGGTCGCGGTACTGTCACACACCGCCCAGGCCGATGCACGGCTATCTGAGTTGCGGATCGCAGTGGGGGCGTAGGGAATACCGACCATCGGACCGCGGGGCAGCCGTTCGATCTCGGAGGACTTCGCCTGCACGGGTTTGGCCGGGGAGCCGATGATCAACTGTGCGGAGACCACGTTGGGGACCGGGCTCAGGGCATCGCCCACCTTCACGTACAACGCACCCGTCTGCGAATCCTGGATGATCGAGCCGTCCTTGATCTTTCCCGCGGGAAAGATCACCGCCGCCACGATGGCGCCGATGACACCCACCAGTCCGGCCGCGAGTGCGATGTACAGCGGTGATCCCTGGTACTTCTTCACATCGTCGATCCAGCGCGTGTCCCGGCGGACCAGCGCTTCCTCGTTGCGGCGCTGCAGATAGGCCTCGCCCGACTTCTGGTACTTGGTGGTCAGCCGGAATCCGCGCACTCTTTCCTGGAGTCCCGACTGCGGGTTCTTCGGGTCTGGGGTGTGCTCAGCCATTGACCCGTTCCTGATCGTCGCCCAGCAGATTCCAGTCCGGCCAGGGGAAGTTGGGAGACACCCTCAGGGTCTCGTCGTAGGCCAGGCGAACGTCGCCCAGTTCGAGGGTCCGCAGCAGTACCCGACGCTGGTCCGCGGACAGTCCGGATCTGTCGATCGCACTGACCCGGAAGTCGCGGAAGCCCCGGGCGGAGGAGATGACGGTGCGCATGAAACGTGCATTGGACATCAGGTCGATGCCCGAGCACAGGCGTCCCTTGAGGTCGAGTGCACTGACCTCGGAGAGCCGGCGGTTGCTCTCCGCGAGGAAGGCGCGCACACCCTCACCGAGCATCTCCCGGTTCTTCGCGGCGACCGACTCCGCGATCTCCACCAGTTCGTCCGAGGTGAACGAGGTGAACGAGATTCGGGTCGGGAAGCGCAGCGGCAGACCAGGGTTGACTTGTAGCAGACGGTTCATATCGTCGTCGTAGCCGGCCAGGACAACGACCACCTTGTCGCGCAGCGGCTTATCGCCCTCGTTCTCGATCCGGGCGAGCATCGCTTCGAGTGCCTCCCGGCCGAAGCGCGACGCCTGATCCTCGCCGTCTCCGGCGACCAGGCCGTAGGCCTCGTCCAGGAAGAACAGCCCACCGCGCGACTCGTCGACCAGCTTGTTGGTACGGATCCCGGCCTGCCCCACGTAACCGGTCATCATGTCGCTGGGCTGGTGTTCGTACACCTCGGGCCGAGCGATCACGCCGAGTCCGTAATAGAGCTTGGCGAGGATCCGCACTCCGGTGGTCTTGCCGGTGCCGGGAGGTCCGGTGATGATCGCCGACAGGCGCATCTCCTCCTCGCTGTACTCCTCGCCGAGTTCCTCACTGAGCAACCGGCGTTCGCGGTCCATCTCCACCTTGGAGGCGAGACGCCGGATCTGCGACTTCACGTCGGGACTTCCGACCAGCGCATCGAGTTCGCGCCAGGCGTCGGCGAGGACCGCATCGCGCTGGCGATCGAGGGAGGCCTGCTCGATCTCCCGGGCGGTGGTGCCGGAGGCCGGGTCCCACGGATCGGTGCGGGTGTTCATCGACTCCGCGGTGACCACTTCCAGCGCGCCGCCGGCGGCGGCGTGGTCGAGGTCGGCTCGGGCGGAGATCCAGGCCCGGGCATCGCGCAGCAGCTTGGCAGCGGCCTCCTCCTCACCGGTCGCGCGCAGCGCGTACGCCTGGGTGACGATCAGGCTGGCCTGCACGAGCTTGAACTCCTCGGAGGCCAGAGCGCTCTTGGCCGCGGACAGCGCCTGATGTGCGTCACCGGTACCGACCAGCGCCCGCGCGGTCAGTGCGGTCACACCGAGTTGCCAGAAGCGGACGGCACCGTCGGACTCCGGGGCGACCCACATCGGTTCCCGGCTGTCGGCCACGGTGGAGAGCACCTCGGGCCATCGGTGCGCCAGTCCCAGCAGGCAGATCCACAGGTACCGCAGGTAGTTGCGCTGAGCGGGAGCATCCGGGCTCACCTCGCGCTGCAGCCGGGTGATCTCCTCCGCGGCCTCGGCGAGATGGCCGGCCTGGGCCAGGATCACCGCGGCGCCCGCCCGCGCGTACCGCACGTCGGTCACCGGCATTCCCAGTTCCACGACGCCCATCTCCACCGGGATCTTCAACCCGAGGGCGCCCTCGGCGGGATCGACGACCATGCCGTTGCGCCGGAGTTCGGCTCCGAAGTTCCGGGCCGAGTTCAGCAGTCCCCGGGCGGTATCCGGATCACGCAGACGGGGCCGGTCGACGGCCATCAGACCGATCCAGGCGTCGCACATCGTGGGGTCTGCCTCGACGGCCAGGCGGAAGGCCTGGGCCGGTTCACTGGTCTCACCACGCGCGGACAGCGACCGGAGACCGAGTGAGAAGTAGCGCTGGGCGGTCGGATTCGATGGGCTCATGCGCCCTGGACCGACGAGGTGCTGCTTCGGCCGGCCAGGAACCGGGCGAAGGTCCACGCGTACACCGCGGACTCGATGTCGTGGTCCGCAGCAGCCAGGGTGGCCACCACGATCGCCCGTTCGAGCATGCGGTCCCGCAGCCGTTGCGCCTGCGGCGCAGGCCGGCTGAGGTCTTCCGGTGCGGCAGGAGTGCGGTCGAGTCGGAGGACGTCCGAGAGCGCACGGGCATCGCTGTGCAGCTGTTCGAGCACCGCCGGTGGTACGGCGCCGTTCGACTCCAGGAAGCGGCGCGCGTCCAGGCGCGCGGCCTCCAACCCGATCACGTGATCCTCCGCGATCACCTGCTTCTCCAGGTCCCGGATCAGCGCTCGGGCCTGGCGGTCGGCCTGAACCCGGTCGAGCGACCGGATGTGCTGGCTCCGAGCGGCGGAGACGGTGGCCTCGAAGCGGCTGCGCCCGCCCGGGAGGACGGCGCCGGGCCTGCTCACTCCGACGAACTCGGTGGCTCCCACCGCGCTGCGGTACGCCTGCCCGGGGTGGGTGGTGGCCACGGCAGCGGTCCGGAAGTCGCCGAGCGCGGCGTATTCGAGCAGCTGCCGCACCGGATCGTCGATCGACGCCCACTGGTATCCGGTGGGCATGTTCCACAGCACGCGGACCCCGGCGGGGATCACCGCATCGGGAGGCAACCAGCCGGCGTCGGAGGTACTGACGGCCATCACCGTCTCGGATTCACCCACCAGTAGTCCTGCAGCCCAGTGGAATCCGGTTTCGGGACCGTTCGGACCATTGACCAGCGACCCGAGGATGGACGCCACCACGTCGTGCACCTGGTGGCCCTCGGGGCTCAACCGGCCGGACGGAGACAATGGCTTCGTGCGACCGAGGATCACCGGTCCGGTCGCGAGGACAGGGCTCGACGGTGCCTTCTGCTCGGCAGCGGGGGCAGGTGCGGGGGCAGCTGCCGGAGCTGCGGCGGCGGAGCCCTGACCGTTCGCCGAGGCCTTCAGCAGGTCCGCGAACCTGACGGTGGCCGGGCCCTTCCGACTCGCCGGCGTGAGCGGCGGTGCGGGCGCCACCGGTGGCGCCGGGGCCGCCTCCGCATCGGATGCCGTATCCGGCGGCGGCGCCGGCACCGGGACACTCACCGCCGGGGGCTCCGGCGCAGCGGGCTCGGGCTCGTCGTCCGCAGCCGGCGCTGACGGGATCTCGGCCACCTCGTCCACCTCGGTCTCCTGAACCCCGGCCGCTGCCAGCTCGGCCGGGGTGGTGGGTATCGGCAGGAACTGGGTGCGCGGCACCACGGGCACCGGGCCGCTGCTCGGCGCCGGTTCCGCTGGAAGCTCGTCGCGGTCCTGGGCCGGGTCCTGTGGTTCGGCCAGGGCCGAGGCACCGTCGCCGCAGTGCACGTCCTGCGGCACCGCCGGGGCGACCACCGGCTGCGGCACCACGGGGATCACCGCGTCGTCGGGCCCGTCGCTCTCCCGGCCGAGTTGCTCGACGGAGCCGGTCCCGTTGCGGCCATTGAGGTTCGGGGTGCGCCCGAGGGAGAGGAAGCCGGCCCCTCCGGGGGTGTCCCCGGCGGAATCTGCGAAGACCTCCCGCGCGGCGGTCGCGGCGTCGGGGGCAGCCTCGGAAACGGTGTCGGGGGCATCAGCGGATACCGTCTCAGGGGCGTCGCCGGGCACATCACGGGTTACCGGATCCTGCACGGATCGGGATGCATCGGCGACGTCCCGCTCACGCTGGCCGCACTTGTACTCGGCTCCGCGATAGCCCTTGCGTGCATGTCCGGTGCGGGCCACTCGTCCGTTCAGTTGTGCCGCAGTGCTGCCCGGCACCCGGCCGAAGGCCATGAATCCACTGACCAGGCCCGCAGGCGTCTTGTCCTGCGCATTCGCCCGCGTCGGAGTCGGCATCTTCGCCGCGACCTCGGCCGCCCGTGCCCGGGCGGTCTCGATCAGCTCGGCGATCCGCTCGGCCGGATCGTCTCCGGCGAGCGCCGACTGCCGGCGGGCGGCCTCGATATCGGCCTCCACCTGGTACACGATCTGGGACTGCTCCAGGTTCACCTGCTGCAGGCTGCGAGCGAGGTCTCCGAGTGCGTGTGCGACGTGCACCAGGGACTCCCCGACCCGCACGATGCCGATGAAGCTCTGCGCCCACTTGCCGGTCTCCGACTCGAGGAAGTCGGCGACATCGACCTCTCCCAATTGTGCGGTGGCCGTTGACCCTTCGCTGGCCACCCGGAATGCGTAGGACGACGCCTGCGCAGCCGACAGTGCGCGTGAGGCCAGATCGTCCGGGGTCACCTCGTCCTCCCAGATGCCCTCCAGGAGGGCATCCGCGTGCGGGGTATCAGGTCTGTCGATCACGCGACACCTCATTCATCCCGGGCGCGGCCACGGCGCCGCTGCGAACCACACTTCACGACGGGAACCCTTCGGTACCGCAAGGACCGGGGTGCAGGGCCTCGGCGGCTTCGAGTTCGGGAACGACCTCTGCGACCAGCTCGTCGACGGAGTCGACTATCCGCTCGCCGTGCGCGCTGCTGAAACCCAGAGCTGAGCCGATCGACGTCACCGTCGAGCGCAGCTGGGCCGTCGCGATGGCGGCTCGCGCATCGATCGCACGAGCGCCGGCACTCCGACCGAGGTCTGCATCGCCGTCCCGCTCGTCACTCATGCACCCTCCCGTCCCGCCTCCGCAGTCGGTACTCGTACCCACCGAGTTCGTTGTCGCAAAAGAATGTACCACCTGTGTTGCAACTGCACTCGCGCGCGCGAGGCCGCACAGATCCGGGAGACTCGCAGGTCAGGCCACCGACGAGCTATCCGCAACAGAGGTTGTCGGTCACTGGAATCCCGCGACCGTACTCACCGTGACTTTGCGGTCGAACAACCTCTACCCGCGCGTGCACCACGAACCACACCCCCAGCGATATCGGAACATGTCCCATCGCTGGTCAGACCACGTGAATCAGACATTCCAGGACATCGGCGCTATCACCGGACCCACGCGATTCAGAAGCCGGAGTTGATCAGCTCGAACATTCGGCGCCACACTCGTTCGCGCGCACGATTCAGTTTCGTAACGTCGTTCCGAATGCTCAGCCCGTGATCCGGGAAACCGCACCCAGTGGATCGGTGTACACCCCGTCGAGCGCGGCCGCACCGGCGGCCTGCTGCTGCACGCGGCCTCCGGCACCGGTCACCCGCACCGCCCGGCCCGGCTCGGCGGACGTGGCCTTGAGCGCCGCGGAGACATGCGGAAGGATCGCGGTGTGGTCGGTGAAGGCCTGGCCTCCCAGGATCAGCCGGTCCGGGTTGAAGATGTCGGCCACCAGTGCAGCGGCCTCCCCGAGTACCCGTCCGCGCTCGGCCACGATCGCCCGGGCGGTCTGGTTACCGTCGTCGGCCAGCTTGTGCAGATCCGTGATGTTGCGCACCGGAAGCTTCTGCAGGCGTGCGGCATCCACTACAGCGGTATCGGTCACCGCGTCCTCCAGCCGGCCGGTCCGGTTCGGATCGAGCAGCTCCACGTTGCGAGTGGGAAGGTGTCCGATGGTGTGCGGTCCGGAGCGCGGCGAGTGCACCGCACCGTGCAGCGCCAGCGCCACACCCACGGTCTCCCGACCGTAGAAGTAGAGCGTGGAGACCTGGGATTCGTACTCCTGCGACAGGTGCAGTTCGGCGGCCGCCATCGCCTCCACGTGCGGGGCCACCGTCACCGGCAGCCCGATCGCGCCCGAGAGTCGTTCGCCCAGAGCGACGTTCTTCCACCCCAGCCGCGGATGATCGGCGACCACACCACGATCGTCGACCCTGCCGCCGATCGCGATTCCGGCACCGAGCACCGTCCGGCCCTCCCAGCGTGCGAGGAACCGTCGGGCGCTGGTGGCTACCACGGACAGCACCTCCCCCGGTTCACCACTCTCCGGGGTGGGGATCTGGATGGCGCCGACCACCCTGCCGGCGATGTCGTGCATGGTCACCGTGCTCACTCGGAAACCGATGTGGATCCCCAGCGCCAGCGGACCGTTCGGATCCACCTCGAGCGGTAGCCGGGGCCGGCCGACGGCGCCACTGGCGGCACGATCGGCCCGCTCACGCACGAGCCCGGCGGCGATCAGCGCCGTCACCTGGCGGTTGACCGTAGCGGCGGACAGCTCCGTCGCACGGACGATCTCATCCCGCAACACCAGCCCACCGCGGCGGATCACCCGCAGCACGGCGGCAGCGGGCTTGTCCGAGACCCGCAACTGCGGGGCGAAGACACGCGGCGGGTGCGCGGCCCGAACCGGACGCTCGACATCGGAGGGACGCAGCAGCGGGTTGTGCGGTCGGGTGACGCGGGCGGGCCGGGTGGGCGTGGTGACAGCGGGAAGATCAACGACGGTCATGGTTCCTCGAAGGGGGTGCGTACGCCGCGGCATCCGGTGTACACCGGGCGCAGGCGAGAGAATGGAGTTGTCGAGCAGGGCGTGGGACGAGCCCGGGCAGTGCGAGCGTTAACGCTCAGCAGCAGCACATTCGACAGTGCACGCGAACCATGGGGAGACGGCAGCCCAGCGCGACGGTCTCATAACCGACGCGCAGATGGGCCTCAAGACTCCCGGACATGCTCCACAAAGTAGCACCGGCGACCGTCGCCCGCACAAGCGAACTCCCCCGCAATGCGATCCACATCACAGCACGGCTGCGAAAAAACCCAGGTGCGGGCAGCGCCGCACCCCGGCTAAACTGGCGCCATGCTCTCCTGAGACGTCCCCTCCCAGCTCTCCCCTCTCCCCGCGCCTCTCCCCGCTGCCGCACGGCCCGCCGTGCCGCGCGACTCGGACCTCTGCGGACCTCAGGAGCTTTCATGGCCACCTCCCTCACCCTTTCCGGGCTCTCGTTCGCCTGGCCGGACGCCACCGCCGTCTTCGACGGCCTGACCTCGACCATCCCCGCCGGACGAGCCGCCCTGGTCGGTGCCAACGGCGCCGGGAAGAGCACACTGTTGCGCATCCTCGCCGGCCGGCTCACCCCGACGTCGGGATCGGTGAGCGGAACGGGTGTGGTCGGCTACGTGCCGCAGCATCCGCAGGCCCGCCCCACCGACACCCTCGCCCACGCACTGGGCATCGACACGCAGGTCGGGGCGCTGCGCCGCATCGAGGCCGGTTCCACCGATCCCGCCGATTTCGACGCACTCGGCGACCAGTGGGACGTCGAGGAACGCGCGAGCGCAGTGCTCGACGGCCTGGGTCTGCGTCTGGGCGGCCTGGACCGCACCGTCGGCACCCTGTCCGGCGGTGAAGCCACCCTGCTCGCGATCGCGGGCCGGCTGCTCCTGCAGCCGGACACCCTGCTCCTCGACGAGCCCACCAACAACCTCGACGAGCGCGCCCGCGGACTGCTCACCGAGGCGTTGGAGGGATTCAGCGGCACAGCGGTGGTGGTCAGCCACGACCTGACTCTGCTCGAACGCATGGATTCGACCGTGGAGCTCTATCGCGGGGCGGTTCGCGTGTTCGGCGGTCCGTACTCGCACTACCGCGAAGTGCTCGACGCCGAGCAGGCCGCCGCGGAGCAGGCGGTGACCTCGGCGAAGATCGATCTCCGGGCACAGCGCCGCGATCTGGTGCAGGCGCAGATCAAGCTCGATCGTCGAGCACGGACCGCCGCGAAGGCACAGTCGCAGAAACGGGTTCCGAAGATCGTTGCGGGCATGCTGAAGAACTCAGCGGAGGTGGCCGCGGGTAAGTACCGCGGCCTGCACGATGACCGGATCGATTCGGCGCGGGAGGTCCTCGACGCCGCCGAGCAGGGGCTCCGCGACGACCGGTCGGTGCGGATCACCCTGCCCGAGCCGGGACCCGGCCTGCATCGCGTGCAGCTCGACGACGGACCGCTGCAGGTCGTGGGGCCGGAGCGGATCGCGCTCGTCGGTCCCAACGGGGCGGGCAAGACGACGGTGCTGCGCCGCGCCATCGCCGCCGCCCGGGCCGCACAGCCACCGACGGTGATCGGCGACGTCCCGCAGGACGTGCGCTTCGGGTCCGCTGAGGCGGGGTCACTGCTCGACGCGGTGCGCGGAGCCCATCCCGACCTGGACGCCCAGCAGGCCCACGCCGCGCTCGCGCGGATGCTGTTCCGCGGCCGGCAGGCGGAGCGGACCGTGAACACTCTCAGCGGCGGCGAGCGGCTGCGGCTCGCGCTGGCCATCGCCCTGCTCTCGGACCCGGCGCCGTCACTGTTGGCGCTGGACGAGCCGACCAACAACCTCGACGTCCCGTCGACGGAGCTGCTGGTGCAGGCACTGCAGTCCTGGGGCGGGGCGCTGGTGGTCGTCTCGCACGACCGCGCCTTCCTCGACCAGCTGGGCCTGACCCGCGAAGTCGAGATCACCCGCTGACCGCCTCGCCGCGGTGGCGGCCTTCACCACCCGCGGCTACTCGATAGGCTGCGCGGATGGAACGGGCGACGGTGGTGCGCGGGGCGATCGCCAACAGCGCACTCGAGGGCTGGGCGCCGACGTCGCTGGACGTCGAGCGGCTGCTCGCCCTGGCCACCGGCTCGGACCCACTCGACGAGTACGTCGCCCGAGCCGTCGAACGTGCGCAGGCCGCCGCTGAGACCGGCCCACCGGATTGCATCGACGTGCCGCAACGGTTCTCCGACACCCTGTACCCGGGGACTCGGATCCTGCGGAACCGCTTCGGCATCCGAGATGCGACACCGCTGCAGCAGTTGGAGTTCGAGATCGGTACGGCTCGGCAGTTCGGCATCGAGACGGGGCTGATCGACGTGCCTGCGACCTTCGACGGCGTGCATCTGATCGCGATCCACCGCACCCTGTTCGGTGACGTCTATCCGTGGTCCGGGGTCTTCCGCCGGTACGACATGGACCTGCGGCATCAGAGCTTCCGCGCCGCCACGATCGAACGGTATCTGGGCGACGCCTCGGCGATCCTGCGCCGGCCCGTCGACCACCTGAGCCCGCGCGGCTACGCGCACCATCTCGCCGAGGCCTACGCCTACCTGAACTGCGCCCACCCGTTCCGCGAGGGAAACGGCCGGTCGTCGAAGACCCTGCTCCAGCTCGCCGCCACACGACACGGATTCCGGCTCGACTTCGCAGCGGTCTCGAAGAAGCACTGGGATGGCGCGTCCCGTCGGTCCGCCCCGGATCACGGGCATTACCGCCCCGACGCGCACGCACTGTTCCGCGTGTTCGACGCGATCACCGTGCCCGCGGCGGGTAGCCGGTAACGGTCCAGCCCCAGCCAGCCGGCCATCTCGGCGACGGTCTGCTCCAGTGCCGCCTCCGATGCGGCGTCACGACCGTCCGGCTCCCAGGTGGTCGAGTGCACGAGCAACTCGCCCGCCGCGCGATCGGCCTTGACATCGCAGCGCGCGACGATCCGATCCCCGAACAGGAAGGGCAGCACGTAATAGCCGTGCACCCGCTTCTCCTTGGGTGTGTAGATCTCGATGCGGTAGTGGAAGTCGAACAGGGCCTCGGCCCGCTCGCGCTGCCACACGACGGGGTCGAACGGGGAGAGCAGGGCTCGTGCCGCCATCGCCCGCGGCCGCTTGGCATCCGCGTGCAGGTAGACGGTGCCGGGCCACCAATCGGCCTGAACCGGCAGCAGTTCGCCGGTCTCGACCAACTGCTCGACGGCGGGTGCAGCCTGGGCCGTGGACAGCCGGAAGTAGTCACGCAGGCAACGCAGGGTTGCGATGCCGTGCGCCTTCGCGGACTGCCGCAGCAGCTCGACGAAGGCCTCCTCGTCCGAGACCTCCCGCTGCGCGAGCTCCCCGAGCACTGCCGGCGTGGGGGCGTACAGCCGCTCGAACTGGCCGGTGCGGCCGGCGCTGGTGACCTCGCCGGCATGGAAGAGCACCTCCAGGCCCTCCTTCACCGAGGACCAGTTCCAACCCCAGTGCGTCTTCTCCACCACCTGCTCGTGCTCGAGGTGCGCCTCCAGTGCGCGGGCGGTGAGCGGCGGTAGCTCGGCGAGCGCGCCGCGCAACCGATCCAGTTGGCCGGGATGCCGCGCGTCATAGCTCGCGAACCGGTACGTCACCCGGTCCGCGACTCGGCGGTGCCGCAGCAGCGGCCAGGTCTCGGGCGGGACCAGCGAGGCCTCGTGGGCCCACGCCTCGACCAGCCGGCGCGGGGCCTTGTCCCGGGCGCGGTCGAGCAGCTCGGTGTCGTAGGCGCCGAGGCGGGCGAAGACCGGCAGGTACTGGCTGCGCGCGACCACGTTGACACTGTCGATCTGGATGAGCCTGAGCCGGTCGATCGCCTTCTGCACCTGCCGCATCGTCGGAGTGGACGATCCCGCGAAGCCCGGCTCGAAGCCCTGGGCGGCGAGGGCGATCCGCCGCGCCTGCGGCTGGCTGACCCTCATCGGCCCGGCGTGCCCGCCAGCCGCGGGAAGAGGTACTGCTCCAACATCGGAGCGATCGTCACGTCGCCGTGGTCCGAGGGGTCCAACCAACGTGCCTCGGCGATCTCCGCCGCGGCCTGCGGCTCGACCCGCAGCGCGGTGGCGAACACGGTGGACTCGATATCGGTGTTCGCCTCGTTCGCGGCCGGACCGCGCCAGGACACCAGGTGGGTGAGGTCTGCTGTGGTGAGCGCGACGCCCAACTCCTCATCGATCTCGCGGACCGCGCAGTCGATCGCGGCCTCCCCCGGTTCCAGCTTGCCACCGGGCAGCATGAAGGCATCGGTGCCGCGTTTGCGCACCGTGAGCACTCGCCCGGCCTCGTCCCGGAAACACACCGCCGCCACCGTCAGCACGTCCATGCCGCCACCCTAGCGACGACCACCGACAGATTCCTCAGCACTCGGGCACGTTCACGGCGAGACCGCCGAGGGAGGTCTCCTTGTACTTCGAGAGCATGTCGGCGCCGGTCTGGCGCATGGTCTCGATCGCCTGATCCAGCGAGACCCGGTGCGTGCCGTCGCCGTGCAGGGCGATACGGGCGGCGTTGACCGCCTTCACCGAGGCGATCGCATTGCGTTCGATGCACGGGATCTGCACCAGCCCACCGATCGGATCGCAGGTCAGTCCCAGATTGTGCTCGATCCCGATCTCGGCCGCGTTCTCCACCTGGGCCGGCGTGGCACCGAGGATCTGCGCCAGCGCCCCCGCGGCCATCGAACACGCCGACCCCACCTCGCCCTGGCAGCCGACCTCCGCACCGGAGATCGACGCGCGCTTCTTGTAGAGCACGGCGATCGCGGCGGCCGTCAGCAGGTAATCGCACACCGTGCGGTCCCGTTCCTCGGCCAGTCGCGGATGGAACTGCAAGGCGTAGTACAACACCGCCGGCACGATCCCCGCGGCGCCGTTCGTCGGCGCCGTGACGATCCGGCCGCCGCAGGCGTTCTCCTCGTTGACCGCCATCGCCGCCACGTTGAGCCAGTCCATGGCGTCCGCATCGCCGGAATCGACCAGCTTGCGGTACAGGCCGGGAGCGCGCCGCGGAACACCCAACCCGCCGGGGAGCATGCCCTCGGCGTGCAGGCCCCGCTCGATGCACGCGGACATCACCGACCAGATGTGCACCAGCCCTTCCCGGACCGCACGCTCGGCCTGATCGGTCGGTCCGCCGTGCAACGCGATCTCGTTCTGCAGCATCAGTTGCGGCACCGTCAACGCGGTGCGATCACACAACTCGAGCAACCCTGCGGCGGTATCGAAATCGTGCGGCACTCCGGCGGTGCCGGCCAGCGCGTTGACGGTGGCCGGACCCGATTCGCGTTCGACGAAACCGCCGCCGACGGAGTAGTACACCGCTTCGTGCGGGGCACCGTCGGCGAACTCGGCCCGGAACCGGATGCCGTTGGTGTGCCTGGGCAGCACCGTCAGCGGGTGTACCACGATCAGCTCGGTGCACAGCGGAACCTCGAAGGCGCCACCGAATCGGACTTTTCGGGTCACTTCGATCTCGGCTCCGCGTTTGGCGACGTAGTCCGGGTCCACGGACTCCGGGCGTTCGCCCTCCAGCCCCAGCAGTACCGCGGTGAAGGTACCGTGACCGCGCCCCGTGGCCGCCAGTGATCCGTACAGATCCACCTGCACCGCACGGACTTCCCCGCGTCCGGTGGCCGCGACTTCGTCGACGAAATCCGCTCCGGCGCGCATGGGCCCGACTGTGTGCGAACTCGAAGGGCCGATGCCCACCGAGAACAGCTCGAACACGCTGATGGTCACCCGTCCAGGGTAGGCGCCATACTGGTTGTATGGGCGACGCTGAAGAACTCGATCTCGACGCTCTGCTCCTTCCGGGTGACCGCGCGTACACCTTCCGCGAACTCGCCGAGCGGGGCGGAGTCGACGTCGAGGAACTGCGGGTGTGGTGGACATCCGCCGGCTTCGCGGACCTGCGCGACGACGACCAGAAGGCGTTCAGCGAGGAGGACGTGACGATCGTCCGCGACCTCGCGGCCCTGTTCTCCAGCGGGGCCGTCGAACCGGAGGCGGTACTGCCGGGCGCGCAATCCCTGGGGCAGGCGATGTACCGGCTCGCCGAATGGCAGGCGCCGATGGTGCGTGAATTCATCGACCTCTCCGAGGAGAGCGGCACCGAACACGACGTGGCGGCCAGCACCGCCACGATGATCGACCGGATGGAGCGCCTGCAGACGCGTATCTGGCGACGGCACCTCTCCACCGCCACCCAGCGGCTGATGATGCTCAACGGCGCCGATGCGCTCACCGCGCACATGGCGGTGGGCTTCGCCGATATGGTCGGATACACGCGCCTGAGCCGCGGTCTGGCGGTGGAGGAACTGAACACGCTGGTCTCGACCTTCGAGGCCCGGATGCGATCGGTGATCTACGGCGGCGGCGGGTGGATCATCAAGAGCGTCGGCGATGAGGTCATGTTCGCGGCGGCGGATCCGGCGACGGCGGGACGGATCGCCCTGACTCTGCAGGAACCACACGACTATCCCGAGCTCGAAGCGCTGGACATCGGCTTCCCGCAACTGCGGGTGGGTATCGCCTACGGCGAACTGCTGCAGCGCTACGGGGACCTGTTCGGCAGCGTCGTGAACCTGGCTGCCCGGTTGACCAGCGCCACCCGGCCGGGGACGGTACTGGTGGACGCCACCTTCGCCGATGCGATCACCGACGCCCCCGATCTGATGACCCGCAGCCTGCGCAGCTACCGGGCCCGCGGATTCCGGGCCGTGCACCCGCACCTGCTGCGCTGGGCCTCCGACACGCATCCGGACACCGACGACATCGGTCACGACGGGGAGACGGGCCTCCCCGACTTCCCCGACCCGGACTACTCCGAGCCGGAGCTCGCCGAGCCCGGGGCCGCGCACCAGCACTGACGGGCGGCAGGGCGCGCAATCAGGCGGCGCGCATCGGGCGGCGAGCGGCTCAGGCGGCAGCGAGCGCTACCGGGCGGGTGCGGGTGCCGAGCAGTTCCCGGTGCACCCCGCCGACGAACTCGATCAGCGACCCGCCCAGAGCGTCGCAGACACTGCCGAGCACCTCGGACGAGGCCTCCTTACGGCCGCGTTCCACCTCGGACAGGTACTGGGTGGAGACCCCCGCTTCATGAGCGACCTCGGCCAGGGTGCGGCCCTGCCGAGTGCGTTCCTGCCGGAGCACCCGGCCGAAGACCTCGCGCAGGAGCGGGGGACGCGCGGCCTCCACCGGCTCGTGCGTGTCGAAGCCCGCCACCCCACTCGTCATGCGGTCGAGCCTATCCGACGGTGCGCTCGGGTGGCGGAGCGTTCACGGTGGGCGTAACCGGCGCGTCGTCGGTGAGCGGGTGCGCCAGCTCATCGCGGCCCATCCGTGCCCACATCACCGCGATCGCCGCCAGCGGTAGCGGGAGCAGGCCCGCGATCACGAACGTCGCGCTCAGGCCGATCATGCTGCTCACCGGTCCCGCCAGGGCCAGCGAGAGCGGCATGAACACCAGCGAGACGAAGAAGTCCAGGCTGGACACCCGGCCGAGCAGTGCGCGCGGCACCCGTCGTTGCAGCAGCGTCCCCCAGATCACCATCGGCGCCTCGAAGACCACGCCCAGCACGAAGCCGGCCACCGCCATCACCATCACGTTCGTCGCCAGCCCGAACACGATCAGCGGCACCGCACCCATGCCCCACAGGCACATCATCACCGTCAGGTAGCGACGCGGGAGCGTCTGCGAGGCCATGACCAGCGCTCCGACCACACCGCCGATCCCGTACGCGGCGAGGATCATCGAATGCTCCGACGCTCCGCCCTGCGCGGCGTCCTTGATCGCGAACGGCAGCAGCACGTCGATCGGACCGGAGACCACCAGCACCAGCAGGCTGGCGAACAGCAGAGTCGCGAGCAGCCACGGGGTACGCCGCACGTACCGCACGCCCTCCCACAGCTCGCGCAGCGGATGCCCCGGTTCGGATTCGGTTCCGTCACCGTCATCGTCACCCGCGACAGTGGGGTCGAGGCGGATGCAGGTCACCACGACCGCCCCGGTCAGCGGTAACACGGCTGCGGCGACCAGCGCTAGGCCCGGCGAGTGCAGTCCGATCAGCGCGCCGGCGATCGCCGGCCCGGCGGCCATCGCGGCGGCCGGACGCACCGCCGATTCGTAACCGTTGACCGCGAGCAGTTCGCCCGGCGGGACCAGACGCGGCACCAGCGCCGAGTACGCGGGGAAGTAGAAGCCGGAGACCAGGCCGAGCGCCACGGTGGCCGACAGCATCATCGGCACCGTCACCGCGTCCAGCCACACCAGGATCCCGATACCCCCGATGACGCTGGCGTTGCACACCTCCAGAACGAACAGGATGCGTTGCTGCGGGAACCGATCGGCGACCACACCGCCGGCGAGGGTGGAGACCAGCAGGCCCACCGCGGCACCACCTGAGACCACCGAGACCGAGGTCGGTGATCCGCCCATGCGGATCACCTGCCAGACCATGGCGATCATCCACATGCCGTCGGCGATCAACGCGCAGAGCAGGGTGATGAACAGTAGCCGGTAGTTTCGTCGTAGCAGTGGCCGGAGCATGCGGGGCATGCTCCGTCGCGTACAGGCACCGTCGGACACCCTTAGACGGTGCCCAGTCGGCGCACGGAAAGCAACTGGTTTTCGCTCGTTGACCTGCAGGGTTGCTCGCCGTCGTGGTCACCGACCGACTGGGGAGGTCAGGCCGGTGATCGCCCGTCGACGTCGTCGCACAGCACCGACGGCCATAACTGCACGTCCTGCGGGGTCCGCGCGATCGACAGCGTCGCCCGCGGCAACAACCTGGTCAGTTCCTGCGCCGTCGAGACCGGATGCCCGGGATCGTCGACCCAGGCGAGCAGGCTGACCGGCACGTCGATCCCGGCGATCGCTCCCGGATCCGGAAGGTCGCTCGCGGCCGCACCGCGGAACAGCGACGGCAGCAGCGCCTCGGTCACGTCCGGCGTCGTCCGCGGGTGCGGGGCGGTCGCCGGCGGCGCCACCAGCTCCTCCCCGGCTGCCAGGAACGCACCGATCCCCTGCTGCTCGATCAGGTCGGCGGCGGCCAGGTACTCCTGCGCCTTCGCCGGACGGGTGGCCCACGCCGTCGGCGGCACCATCAGCGTCAGCCCACTGAACCTGCCCGGGTCGAGCACCGCCGCGTGCAGCAGCGTGCCCGTACCCATCGACGGCCCCACACCGTGCACCTGCTCGCCGGGGAACCAATGATCGAGCAGCCGCAGCAGATCATCGGCGAGGTTCTGCCAGCGGTAGTCGCCGGGTACCTGCCTGCCGGTGGACCGTCCGTGGCCGCGGGCGTCGTAGCGCAGCAGCCGGGTACCGGACAGGCCCCGCCCCAGGTCGAGGTCGAGGATCCGGTCACGGGCCCGGCTGGACGTCAATCCGTGCAGTTGCACCACGGGCCGTCCGGCCTCGTCGCTGAACTGGATCGCGAGCTCGGCCCCGGGAACGTCGAAGCTGGTCATCGACTACTTCTCTCGTCGGGCGGTGGGGATGGGAGAGGGCTAGGGTACCGCCCATGCGGCTGACCAACATCGCACACCTGCGACTGCCCTTCGGCCGGCTCTACGGCTACGACGTGACCGCCTCCGAGTTGGGCGAGGAACTACCGGTCTCGTTCGACCAGGCGCGGCACGTGAGCTGGGGGGATCGGCCCGGCTCGTGGATGGCGCTGTCGTTCCGGCTACCGGATCCGGTACCCCGCGAGGCGCTGGCCGCCGCATGGCTGGCGGTGATCGCCCGGCACGGCACCCTGCGGACCGCCTTCTCCCCGGGTGCGGGCCCCGGCGATGCACCCCGCCTGCACCGGATCGAGGTCACCGCCGGACAGTGGGTGCAGCATCAGATCGGGCCCGGGCAGGCCGTCAACGACGCCCTGCGGGAGGTACTCGACGATGCCTGCTCCCCGCTGCGCCGCCCGGCGCACCGGCTGTGCGTGCTGGAGACCGCGGCCGAGCCCACGGTGGTGGTGGCCGCCGATCACTCGCACACCGACATGTGGTCGATGCTGGTGTTCGCCCGGGACCTGCTGGCCGCGCTCGATCAGGTCACCGCCGGCGAGACCCCGGTCCTGACCGCGGTTCCGCCGTTCGTCGAGCACACTCGGGCGCTCGCCGAGCGGGAGCGATCCCCGCTGGAGGTGCGGCGGCGCTGGTCGGAGATCCTCACCGCCAGCGGCGGGGTGATGCCCACCTTCCCGCTGCCGCTGGGGGCACCGTCGCCGCGCGTGGAGCGGGTGGAACTGCGTGATGTCCTCGGTACCGGCGAGGTGGAGGCCTTCGGCGCCGCGGCGCGCGAGCAGGGCATCTCCACCCTCTCGGCGACCATCGCCGCGATGACCCGGGTGACCCTCGAGCTCGCCGGAACCCCGCTGCGAGCGGTCTTCCCGGTACACAGCCGCTACGACGGGACCTGGCACGATTCGGCGGGCTGGTTCATCACCAATTCGGTGATCGACTGTCCCGCGGACGAGCCGGCCGTAGCGGCCGCCGCGGTGAAGGAGGCGGTGCGACTGGGGTCGTGGCCGCTGCAGGACGTGCTCGCGGAGTGGGGTGGAATGCCCGAGGCGCCGGGCATGTTCGCGATCTCGTGGCTGGATCTGCGCCGGCTCCCGGTGCGGATCGACGCAACCCGGTTGGACGCGCAGTACGTGGGCGCGAGCGTCCACACCGACGGGGTGATGCTCTGGTTCATCCTCGATGAGGCCGGCCTGCACCTGCGTTGCCGCTACCCGGACACGATGGAGGCACGCGAGAGCGTCGGCGGCTGGCTGGACGGGGTGGTCCGGGAACTGCAGTCCCGTGCGCGGAGCGCGGCCGGGTAAGCCGGTCAGCTCGCAGCGCGTTTGCGGGTGGGTCTGCCGCCCTGGGACTCGCGGTTCTTCACCGACGCCTTCAGCGCGGCGAGCAGATCGGCGACCTCGTCGTCCTCGGTCTCCTCCTCCGGAACCTCCGGGAACGCCTCGCCGCCGGTGGCCTTGGCCTCGATGAGCTGGCGCAGCTGCACCTGGTAGTCGTCCTCGTACTGGTCGGGGTCGAAATCGGTGGCCATCGAGTCGATCAGGGACGCGGCCATCGCGAGTTCCTGGGGGCGGATCTTCACGTCCTCGGTCAGGGCCGGGAACTCCGGCGTGCGCACCTCGTCGGGCCACAGCAGCGTCTGCAGCACCATCACGTTGCCAACCACCCGCAGCGCGCACAGCCGGGTGCGGTTGCGCAGTGTGAAGGTGCAGATCGCCAGCCGGTCGGTCTCCTGCAGTGCCTGACGCAGCAGCACGTAGGCCTTGGGCGATTTCGACGAGGGCTCCAGGAAGTAGGGCTTGTCGAACATGATCGGGTCGACGTCCTCGCGCGGCACGAACTCCGTCACCGCGATCTCCCGGTGCTTCTCCACCGGCATGGATTTGACGTCATCCTTGGACAGCACCACCGTCTCGCCGTCGTCGGATTCGTAGGCGTTGGCGATGTTCGCGAACTCCACCTCGTCGTCGGTGCCCTCACGCACGCGCTTGTAGCGGATACGGACACCGTCCTTGGAATCGACCTGGTGCGACTTCGCATCGTGGCTCTCGATCGCGGAGTACACCTTGACGGGTACGTTGACCAGCCCGAATGACAGTTCACCCGTCCATATCGCGCGCATGTGACCATTGTGACCCGGTAGCGCGGAGATTGCGAGGCCCGGCGCGCAGCGCAGCCGTCCGGTCCGCCCGGCGCGGATCTGCCGCGAGCGGCGGCGAGAGCGGCGCCGGGCGTCGATAATGGCCCACGTGGCGCAGATCCGGGAGAACCGCGAGGTGGGCGGCGTCGTGGTGCAGCTGACCAACCTCGACAAGGTGCTCTACCCCGAGACCGGCACCACCAAGGCCGAGGTGATCGACTACTACCAGGGCATCGCCGAATACGTACTGCCGCACCTGCACGAGCGTCCGCTGACCCGCAAGCGCTGGCCGAACGGGGTTGACCGGACCGCGTTCTTCGAGAAACGCCTGCCCGAACACGCGCCGGCCTGGATCCGCCGCGGGGCACAGCAACACTCCGACGGCGAGTCCCTGTATCCGCTGATCGACGACACCGCCGGCATGGTGTGGCTGGGCCAGCAGGCCGCATTGGAACTGCACGTTCCGCAGTGGGTCTTCCTACCGGACGGGCAGCCCGGTCCACCGGACCGGCTGGTGCTCGACCTGGACCCGGGACCGCAGGTGACCCTCGACGACTGCGCCGAGCTGGCCCTGCGAATCCTTGAGCTGCTGGCCGGAATGGGCATGGAGGGCTACCCGGTGACCAGCGGGTCCAAGGGCCTGCACGTGTACGCCACGCTGCCCGGAGGCGTCTCCTCCCCGGGTGCGCGGAAAGTGGCGCACGCCATCGCCGCGCAGTTGGAGGCCGAGTCACCCGATCTGGTGACCGCGTCGATGTCCAAGGACCGCCGCGGCGGGCGGATCTTCGTGGACTGGTCGCAGAACAGCGGATCCAAGACCACGATCAGCCCGTACTCGCTCCGCGGACTGTCCCGGCCGTGGGTCGCCGCCCCGCGCACCTGGGACGAACTGCGCCGTCCGGGCCTGCGCCAGCTCGAGTTCGGCGAGGTGCTCGCCCGGGCCCGCGCCGACGGTGACCTGCTCGCCGAGTTGACGGGAGCGGCGCGCTCCGCAGGTGCCGACACCGCCGCCGCGGGGGGAGCACCTGAGCGGCCGGACGCCGCCCCCGTGAACCTCGAGGAGTACCGGGCCAAGCGGGACGCGCGCCGGACCCCGGAACCGTTCGGCGGGCAACCCTCGCAGGGTGATCCGATCTTCGTGATCCAGGAGCATCACGCACGACGCCTGCACTACGACTTCCGGCTCGAATACGACGGCGTACTGGTCTCCTGGGCGGTGCCGAAGAACCTCCCCGACGACCCGGAGGTGAACCACCTGGCCGTGCGCACCGAGGACCACCCGATGGACTACGCCTCGTTCGAGGGCAGCATCCCCCGGGGCGAGTACGGCGGTGGCGAGGTGAGCATCTTCGATCACGGCACCTACCACCTGGAGAAGTGGCGCCCGGACGAGGTGATCGTGACCCTGCACGGGAATCGGTTGCAGGGCAAGCGCTATGCGCTGATCCGCACCGGCGGCAAGAACTGGCTGGCGCACCTGACCAAGGACAAGTCGGCTACAGCTCCACCGGCACACGGGGCGGCCCCGGATCCGATGCTGCCCACCGAGTCCGGCATCGACCGGCTCTCCGGCGAGGACTGGGCCTTCGAGGTCAAGTGGGACGGATACCGGATCATCGCGACGGTGCGCGACGGCACCGTCGCACTGCGCACCCGGTCCGGGCGAACGGTGACCGGAGATTTCCCCGAGTTCGCATCCCTGGCACAGGATCTCGACGGCATGGATGCCGTTCTCGACGGTGAGGCGGTGGTCCTCGACGAGGCCGGGGTCTCGTCGTTCCACCTGATGTCCAGCGGCGAGACCCGGGTGGGCGCGGTGCAGCTGCTGCTGTTCGACGTGCTGGCGCTCAGCGGTGTCGATCTGCTGCACCGGCCCTGGCGGGTGCGGCGTGAGCTGCTCGAGGGCCTGGCACCGTTGCTCGAATCCGATGCCGCGGTGAGCGTCCCGCCGATTCTTCCGGTCACCACCGGCGCTGCCGCGGCGGCACTGAGCACCGAACGCGGCTGGGAGGGGATCGTGGCCAAGCGGCGGGACTCGCCGTACCTGCCCGGCCAGCGGGTGCGCGCCTGGATCAAGCACAAGAACTGGCGTGACCTGCAGGTGGCGATCGGCGGGTGGAAGCCCGGGAAGGGAGCGCGGGCGCACCGGATCGGCTCGGTGCTGGTGGGACTGCCCACCGAGACGGGGCTGGTGTATCTGGGCTCGGTCGGCTCGGGGTTCACCGATCGTGAACTGGCAGCACTGCAGGAGGAGCTGGAGCCGCTGCGGATGCGCCGCTCACCGTTCACCGAGCCGATCGACGATCCGGATGCCCGCGATGCCGTGTGGGTGCTGCCGAAGGTGGTCGGGGACGTGCGGTACGCGTCGCTGCGACGGGGAGGCCGCCTGCGTCAGCCGAGCTGGCGGGGCTTCAGGAGGGACCTGTTGCCGGGAGATCTGCCGTCCGCGGACGAGGCGCCGTGGGACGACGCGGATTAGTTCGTGCACTATTGATTATTGCGCTACTCATCTTGTAGCCTGTGCGGTATGACCGAATCGGATCCGCTCGACCTGGAACGCCAGGTGTGCTTCGCGCTGGCCGTCGCCAACCGCGCGGTGCTCTCGGTGTACCGCCCGATCCTCGCCCCGATGGGCCTCACCCATCCGCAGTACCTGGTGATGCTGGCCCTGTGGGGAGCGGCGCCGCGCTCGGTCAAGGAGATCGGTGAAGCACTGCAACTCGATTCGCCCACCCTGAGCCCACTGCTCAAACGTCTCGAATCCCAGGGACTGATCACCCGCAGCCGCGCCGCCGACGACGAACGACGGATCGAGGTCGATCTCACCGACGCCGGCCGCGACCTGCGCGCGCAGGCGGTGCAGGTGCCGGAGACCGTCATCGACAAGCTCGGGACCAGCCTCGACGAGCTCGAGGAACTTCACCGGGTACTGACCGCGGTCAACGCCAAAGCGGTCGCCGCGGGCGCGCTGAAGGAGGCCCCGTGAGCGCGATCCGCCGTCCCGATCCGCTGCATTACATCGCCTGGGTGTACACCGGCAAGCTCCCCGACCGGAACCGGGAGTGGGTGCGCCACAACCTGACCCGCCGCAGTTGGATGATCCGCCACCTGCTTCGCGGGCAGATCGCCGTCCTGCCGGTGTACGCACTGCTGATGCTGTTGCCCGGGCCGCTGTGGGTGCGCGGGGCCACCGTGCTGCTCGGGGTGCTGCTCGCGGTCTTCTACAACGCCGCCTACATGCGTCCGAACCGCTCCCGCCGGCTGGAACGGAACGGGCTCGACCCCGCCCTCGAACACCCCGGTGTCGCCGAGCGGCGCGCCGCGACCCGTGTGGCCTACGAGTCGGCCTACGGCCCGACCCGATCCTGACCGCCGACGTACCCTGAGGACCATGCCCGTCAGCGATACCGTCACCGTCCCCGGCGTCCGCGTCGGTCACGTCACCGATCCGGTGGCACGTACGGGCTGCACCGTCGTCACGTTCCCGGACGGCACCGTCGGCTCCGGGGAGGTGCGCGGCGGAGCACCGGCGTCCCGTGAGTTCGACCTACTGGACCCGCAGCGATCGGTGCAGGAGATCCACGCGGCGGTACTCACCGGAGGTTCGGCCTTCGGCTTGGCCTGCGCGGACGGCGTGATGCGCCGCCTCGAGGAGGAGGGCCGCGGAGTGGAGACGGTGGCCGGGCCGGTGCCGATCGTGCCCACTCTGGGCCTGTTCGACCTGATGGTGGGCGATCCCACGGTGCGTCCCACCGCCGACGACGGCTACACCGCCGCCGACGCGGCGGAGACCGATACCGCAGTGAACGGACTGATCGGCGCGGGTACCGGGGCCACCGTCGGCAAGTCCCGCGGGATCGAGGGCATGCGCGAGGCCGGTCTGGGCTACGCAGAGGTGCACGCGGGTGAGCTGATCGTGGGGGCACTGTGCGCGGTGAACGCCTTCGGCGACATCGCCACCGGCACCGCCGACGCCGCCGCGTTCGGCGACTACCAGCCCTTCGCCCCCGGTGGCGAGCGGCAGAACACCACCATCGGCGTCGTCATCACCAATGCCCGGCTGACCAAAGTCGAATGCCTGATCCTGGCGCAGGGCGCGCACGACGGGCTGGCCCGGGCGATCGACCCGCCGCACACCCGCTTCGACGGAGACGCGTTCATCTCCGCCGCCACCGGACCGGTCGAGGCCGCGGTCGATCTGGTCCGCGCCCTGGCCGTCACAGCCGTGACCGAGGCCGTCCGCAGCCGGGCCTGAACGCCTACTGTTAAGAGCCGTGATCATCGGCGGGCTCCGCACGGTCCGGACGCGAATCGCAGCGTCCGTGCTGTTGGCAGCCCTGTTCGCGGGTGGTTGTTCGGCGCTCGGCCGGTCCGGGCCCGGCGGTGAGGAGCCGGCGCAGACGCAGACCCGCGTACAACCGGTGAGCACGCCCAGTGTGGCCCCGTACTCGATCGCCGCACCCGAACGCGCACCGGCGACGGCCGGCCGGCCCACCACCGGCGCGGGGATCACGACCTTCGCCGATCCGCTGGGGGTGTACTCCAGTGTCTGCACTCTCGCCTTCTTCGCCCGCTATCCGCAGGGGCAGCTCGTGGCGTTCACCGCCGGACACTGTGCGGAGGCCGCGAAGGCGGTACGCCCGGCGCAGCGACCGGTGGCGCGCTACCTCCGGCCCGACGGTGCCAGTGTGCCGTTCGGCGAGTTCATCAAATCCACCCGCCGCACACTCGGGCAGGACATCGCGATCATTCAGGTCGCAGATGATGCCGTGGCACCGGTGGCCCGGTCCGTCGGCGCGGTCACCGGCTACAGCACCGGCGATCAGTTGCGGGCCGGGCAGCCGGAGATCTGCGTGGTCGGGGCCCGGACCGGACGGCACTGCGGGGTACTGGTCGACGTCGGCGACCACCGGGTCACCTGGGCGGGA
This sequence comes from Tsukamurella serpentis, assembly GCF_054780975.1. NCBI lineage: Bacteria > Bacillati > Actinomycetota > Actinomycetes > Mycobacteriales > Tsukamurellaceae > Tsukamurella > Tsukamurella serpentis. The sequence continues at coordinate 229,554 of NZ_BAAGVH010000004.1, read as the reverse complement.
ATCCCGGCGGTGGAAGGCGATTCCGGCGGTCCGGTGTACGCCCGCTGGCCGGACGGGAGCTACACCGCCGTCGGGGTGATCAACACCGTGACCACCCGGGAGGACGGCACCGGCACCGGGCGCGGTACCGGCACGCTGATCGCCGCCGACGTCGAGGTGAACGCGATGACTCTACTGGGTACCCGCTGAGTCGGCTCCGAGCTTTCCCAGCCGGGTTCAGCCGGTGACGCTGGTACCGAAGACCCGCAGCTCGCGGTAGCCGATCGTGAACACCGCCCGGGTGTAGGTCTCGCCCACCTCACCGTCGTGCGCCACCCGGAACGGCTCATCGGATTCGATGGTGACCACCGGGGCCTGGAGTTCCCGGTAGATCTTCGAGTTCCGGATGCGGCCGCTGATCCAGGACAGCAGTAGCCGCACCGTCGCATTGCTGTGACCGTCCTCGAGGTAACGCACGTCGAGCCGGCCGTCGTCGAGCCGGAACCGCCGCCCGGGAACGAAACCGGGAGCACCGTACATCGAGTTGCCGAGGAAGAAGAACGAGACCTGCGCCGCCCTGCCTTCGATCCGGACCCGCACCGGCGCACTGTGCCGCAGCGTCTTCCGCATCGCCCGGAAAGTTGCGGTGACCCGGCCGATCCGGCGGCGCTGGTACCGGGTGCGGGTGCGGACGAAGTCGGGGTAGGCCCCGATGCTGGCGGTGTTGAGCAGCAGCTTCTCGCCGTTGAGCCGCACCACGTCCACGTGCGCCACCCGCCCACTGCGGAACGAATCCACCACGGCGGACACGGTTTCCGCACCGATGTCCTTGGCGAAGTGGTTGAACGTCCCGGCCGGGAAGACCGCCAGCGGTGTGCCGGTGGCCACGGCCTGTGCGGCCGCCGTGGCCACGGTGCCGTCGCCACCGGCGACACCCAGGTACCGGGCCCGCCCGGCCACCTCGGCGATCACCTTCTCGACATCGGAGTCCTCTGTCAGCTCGACGATCTCGGCGCGCGGCAGATCGCGGCGGATCTCCTCGGCTACCCGGGTGCCGGTGCCGTCTCCGGAGGCGGGATTGAGCACCACCACCAGACCGTCACCGTCGGGATCGGTGGTGAGCCGTTCGGTACGGGGCGGCGGGATCATGGTGCGGCTGTCGTCGACCGGCGGAACCAGCCTGGCACCGGCCACCGCGACACCGGCACCCACCGCGAACCCGGCCAGGACGTCTCCGGGGTAGTGCGCACCGGTCGCCACCCGGGACAGGCCCACCGCACCGGCCAGTCCCGCGAGCGCGTACCCGGCGGTCCGGTTCTCCATGCCGACACCGATGGCGAAAGCCGCGCCGGCAGCGGAGTGGCCGGACGGGAAGGAGGTGGAGGTGGGCTGGCGGCGGGCGCGACGCTGCGGGACACCGTCGAACAGCGGGCGCGAGCGGGGGTAGACCCGCTTGAGCCCCTGGTTGACGATCACACTCGTGACGGCGAGCGTGGCCAGCCCGCGGACCGCACCGCGCCGCCAGGACAGGCCCCCGGTGCTCATGCCCGCGGCGATCACCATCCACAGCTTCGAGTGATCGGCGAACGACGACAACGGCCGCATCGTCAGGTCCAGCAGGGGACTCGGCGAGTCCGCGACCGCGTCGAACAGGCGGCGATCGAGGTCGCTCAGACCCTCGTGGAGCGTGCGAAGGGGATGCGGCACGGATTCCGGCATGGCTCGAAACTACCCGCGCCTCGGCCCGGGCGAGTGCGATGAAGCAGAGAAGCCGGTTCCGAGGTGTTCAGCCCAGGTGGATCGCGGCCGCGGCGTGGATCGCATCGGTCAGCCTGTCGGTGGCGCCGGTGTGCAGCCGCCACGACTGCCAGTACAGCTTCACGTCCACCACGTCGTCGGACAGGCGCACCAACTCACCGGTGTGCAGGCTCTCGCCCAGTTGGGCCTGCGGGAGACTGCCCCAGCCGAGTCCGGCGCGCACCGCGTGCGCGAACCCCTCCGACGAGGGGATCCGGTGCTGCGGCGGCGCGGTCCGCACGCCGCGGCGGCGCAGTACCCGGTTCTGCAGGTGATCCTTGCGCAGGTCGAACTGCACCACCGGCATCTGCTTCCACTGCCAGCGGCCCGCGATGCACCAGCGTTCGGCGAATCCGGGGGTGCACACCGGCAGGTACCGCATCAGTCCGAGGTACTCCACATGACAACCCTGCACCGGCTCCGGATCGGTGGTGATCGCGCCCAGCACGGTGCCTGCGCGCAACAGATCGGCGGTGTGGTGCTCGTCGTCGACCACCAGCCGCAGCAGTGGACCGTCGGACTCGGCAGCGACCGCATCGACCACATCGCGGAACCAGGTGGCCAGGGAGTCGGCGTTGACGCCGACGTCGAGAACGGCCGCGGGCCGGGCACCGTCGGACAGCCGGCCGAGCGCGTCGGCCTCCAGCGAGGCCACACCGCGGGCCAGACCGAGCAGCACCTCCCCCTGCCCGGTGGGGCGGCACTGCCCCTCCCGGGTGACGAGCACGTGACCGACCTCCTGCTCCAGGGCCCGAATCCGCTGGCTGACCGCCGATTGGGTGATCCGCAGGCGGGCCGCGGCCGCGCCGAAGCCGCCTTCCTCCACAACGGCGACGAGAGTCTGTAGGCGATGCGCGTCCAGCATGAAGTGATTCTAATGAGTGATCACCTGTGCGCATTGGCTCTTATGGCGGCGCAGCGCCTAGCTTTACCGCCATGACCACCGCGCTCCTCAACGGCATCGGCCTCGGGCTCTCGCTGATCGTCGCGATCGGTGCGCAGAACGCGTACCTGCTGCAGGTGGGTGTGCGGGGCCGCGGGCTGATACCCGTGGTCGCGGTGTGCATCGTCTCCGACGTGCTGTTGATCGTCGCCGGGGTCGCCGGCCTGGGTGCGGCGGTGTCCGGACGGCCGGTGCTGCTGGAGATCGTGAAGTGGATCGGTGTGGCGGTGCTGGCCGGATACGGATTGCGGTCACTGTGGTCGGCGCGGGTCCGCACCGGGCTGGTCGCCGGCGGTGACGGCGCCGACTCGGTGTTCGCGATCGTCGCCGGGATACTGGCGCTGACCTGGCTCAATCCCCACGTCTACCTGGACACCGTGCTGCTCTTGGGCTCGGCGTCGACCCGGTACGCCGACGACCGGTGGTGGTTCGCACTCGGCGCCGTGATCGCCAGCGTCGCCTGGTTCTGCCTGCTCGGATTCGGTGCCAGGCGCCTCGCCGGGGCGCTCGGCCGACCCGGAGTGTGGCGGGCGATCAACATCGGCATTTCAATGCTGCTGCTGGCCCTGGCCTTGCGCCTGGCGACGATGCCGCTCGGCGGCTGAACGCGGAGCATCGTCCGGCCCCTGCGGGACGCGTACGTTGGTAGGCATGGCAGTTGTCACGATCATCGGTGGACACGGGAAGGTCGCCCTGGTGCTGGCCCGGATCCTCAGCTCCCGCGGCGACGCGGTGAACGCGTTGATCCGCGACCCCGGACATCAGGCGGAGGTCGCCGCGACCGGCGCGCATCCGGTACTCCTGGACCTGGAACGGGCGACCCGTGAGGATCTGGCCGAGATCCTGAAGGGTTCGGATGCGGTGGTCTTCTCGGCCGGCGCCGGCGGCGGCGATCCCGACCGCACCTACGCGGTGGACCGGGATGCGGCGATCCGGTCCATCCAGGCCGCCGAGACCGCGGGCGTCACGCGCTACGTGATGATCTCCTACCTCGGCTCCGCGCCCGACCACGGCGTTCCCGAGACCGACCCGTTCTTCCCGTACGCGGAGGCCAAGGCCGCCGCCGACGTCGCGTTGCGCGCCTCGGACCTGCAGTGGTCGGTGCTGATGCCGGGCCGGCTCACCCTCGACGAGCCCACCGGCCGGGTGGATCCGCGAGCCGTGCGGGCCGCCGACAATCCCGGCACCTCGCGGGCGAACGTGGCACTGGTGGCCGCCTCGGTGCTGGACCGCCCGGACACCGTCGGGAGGGACCTGCCGTTCACCGACGGCACCGTCGACATCGAGCAGGCCTGGACCTGACCGCGCACACGCATCGGGCCCGGCACCGTCGAATTCGACGAGGCCGGGCCCGAGATCCGTGGGTCAGTTGATCGCGGAGAGGATGTCCTGCACGCGGTCCTTGGCGTCGCCGAAGAGCATCGCCGAGTTGTCGCGGAAGAACAGCGGGTTCTGCACGCCGGCGTAGCCCGCGGCCATGGACCGCTTGAACACGATGACGTTCTCGGCCTCCCAGACCGTGAGCACCGGCATACCGGCGATCGGGCTGCCCGGGTCCTCGGACGCCGCCGGGTTGACGGTGTCGTTGGCGCCGATCACCAGCACCACGTCGGTGTCGGCGAAATCGTCGTTGATCTCGTCCATCTCCAGCACCACGTCGTAGGGCACCTTGGCCTCGGCGAGCAGCACGTTCATGTGCCCGGGAAGACGGCCGGCGACGGGGTGGATGCCGAACCGCACGTCCACACCCTTGTCCCGCAGCTTGCGGGTGAGCTCCGCGACGCCGTACTGGGCCTGCGCGACGGCCATGCCGTAGCCGGGGGTGATGACGACGGACTTGGCACCGGTCAGCAGCTCGGCGACCTGTTCGGCGTTGACCTCGCGGTGCTCGCCGTAGTCCTTGTCGTCCGCCGGACCGGCCTCGATGCCGAAGCCACCGGCGATGACGGAGATGAACGAACGGTTCATCGCCTTGCACATGATGTAGGACAGGTACGCACCGGAGGAACCGACCAGCGCACCGGTCACGATCAGCAGATCGTTGCCGAGCAGGAAGCCCGACGCGGCCGCGGCCCAACCGGAGTAACTGTTGAGCATCGAGATGACGACGGGCATGTCGCCGCCGCCGATCGAGGCCACCAGGTGCCAGCCCAGGAACAGTGCCAGCGCGGTGATCACACCGAGCAGCACGAAGCCGGTGGTGTCGTCCTTGACCTCACGGGCCACGTAGACGGCGGTCAGCACCGCGAACACGACCAGCGAGCCGACGTTGATGAAGTTCTTCCCCGGCAGCATGAGCGGCGCGGACTTCATCTTGGCCGACAGCTTGAGGTTCGCGACGATCGAACCGGTGAGGGTGACCGCACCGATGAAGATGCCGATCGCGACCTCGGCCGCGTGGATGCCGATCATCGCGCCGCGGTCGTCGGGCGCGACCTCCGACAGGTGCGGGCCGCCGATGGCGCCGTTCCAGCCGATCAGCACGGCTGCGAGGCCGACGAACGAGTGCAGCAACGCGATCAGCTCGGGCATGCCGGTCATCTCGACGATGCGTGCCCGCCACAGGCCGATCACGGCACCGATCGCGATGGCACCGGCCATCAACGCGACCGGAAGCCACGGCATCTCCAGGCCTTCGAGGTCGAAGACGTGCTGGACCGCGAGCGCGATGGTCGCGAGCAGGGCGAGCGCCATGCCGGCGATGCCGTACGTCAGGCCGCTCTTGGAGGACTCGTGCTTGGACAGGCCCGCCAGCGAGAGGATGAACAGCAGTGAGGCGATGATGTACGCCGCAGTGGCGATTGCAGTGATTCCCATGAGTGCGTCACGCTCCCTTGCTGAACATGGCGAGCATGCGGCGAGTGACCGCGAAACCACCGAAGACGTTGATCGAGGCGACCAGGATCGCGATCGTCGACAGCACCAGCACGGTGACGCTGGTCGACGCCAACTGCAGCAGCGCGCCCACCACGACGACGCCGGAGATCGCGTTGGTCACCGACATCAGCGGGGTGTGCAGCGCGTGCGCGACGTTGCCGATCACGTAGTAGCCGATCACGATCGCCAGCATGAGCACGGTGAAGTGCTGCGGCAGCGGGTTCGGCGAGAAACTGATCAGCAGGCCGAACAGCAGGACACCCACCAGGGTGAGCGAGACCTTCTTGGAGGCCGACATCGGCTCCTTGACGGGCTTCTCCTCGACCTCGGTGGCCGCCGCGGCGGCCTTCGGCGCCGCCGAGACCTGTACCGGTGGCGGCGGGAACAGCAGCTCACCCGCGCGGGTCACGGTGATCGAACGCTGGACCGGGTCCTCGAAATCGAGGACGAGCCGGCCGTCCTTCTCCGGCGTCACCAGCTTGAGCAGGTTGACCAGGTTGGTTCCGTACAGCTGCGAGGCCTGCGCGGGCAGACGCCCGGCCAGGTCGGTGTAGCCGATGATGGTGACACCGTTCGGCGTCACGACCGCCTCGTCCTTCACCGTGCCGCCGACGTTGCCGCCGTTCTGGGCGGCCATATCCACGATGACGCTGCCCGGCTTCATGGAGGCGACCATCTCCTCGGTGATGATCCGCGGCGCGGGGCGCCCGGGGATCAGTGCCGTGGTGATGATGATGTCGACGTCCTTGCACTGCTCGGCGTAGAGCTGCGCCTCGCGGGCCTTGTAGTCGTCGTCCATCTCCTTGGCGTAGCCGGTCTTGGAGACCTCGGCGGCCTCGGCGGACTGGTCCGCGACGGAGAGGTACTCGCCACCCAGGGAAGCCACCTGATCGGCCACCTCGGGGCGCGGATCGGTGGCGCGCACGATGGCACCGAGCGATCCGGCCGCGCCGATCGCGGCCAGACCCGCGACACCGGCACCCACCACCAGCACCTTGGCCGGCGGCACCTTGCCCGCGGCGGTCACCTGTCCGGTGAAGAACCGGCCGAAGACGTGCGCGGCTTCGACCACCGCGCGGTAGCCGGCGATGTTCGCCATCGAGGAGAGCACGTCCATCGACTGCGCGCGTGAGATGCGCGGCACCGACTCCATGGCCAGCGCAGTCAGCTCCCGGCGGCGCAGGTCCTCGAGCAGCTCGGGGTTCTGTGCGGGTGCCAGCAGCGCGGCAACCGTGGTCCCCGGGCGCATCCCGTCGAGCTGCGCCGCCGACGGGGCGTTGACGCCCAGTACGACGTCCGCGGCACGGGCATCGCCGATGGAGGCTCCCGCCTCGATGTAGGCATCGTCGGCGAACGAGGAGGCCTGGCCGGCACCCGAGTCCACGACGACCTGGTAGCCGAGCTTGATCAGCTGGGCCACCGTGGCCGGAGTCGCGGCGACACGGGTCTCACCCGGGCGCGCCTCTTTCAAAGCTCCGATGATCATGCGCAGCACCCCCACTGCCGGCGCGCGGCACGGGTCACTGTCGGTACACCGACGTTCATGTTCGTTCCTTGTCGTCCCTACCGGCCCGCGCGGCTGCGGACCGGAGTTCCGGCACAGGGACGACTCCACGCGTTCATCGCCCCCGTCGCGGTGTGAACGGGGGCGGATTTCCGCGGGTCACCTGGGTTCGCCAGGCATCGGAAGAGCTACGTGAGCCGCCTGATGCTCAGAACAGTGGGCTGACCATAACACACCCCAACTCACCGGCCCGAAGCCCAGTTGGCGGCGCCTCTTCGCTGGTGAAACCTGGTGAAGCAGCCTCCTGACCGGGCGCGCGAAGGCGGTGTCAGTACCCCCGGGCCGGGTCGATCACCGCGAGCGGCTCCATCCCGTTGGCGAAGCGGCGCACGTTCACCTCGACCCGCTCCAGCAGCGCCGGCCGCAGGTGCTGCGGCGGGTTCGCCACGTGCGGCGTGATGATCGCGGACGGGATCGACCACAGCGGGTGGCCCGGAGGGAGCGGCTCCGGATCGGTCACATCGAGTCCCGCGCCGGCGATCGTTCCACGACGCAGGGCATCGACCAGGGCGTCGGTATCGATCAGGGCGCCGCGCGCGATGTTGATCACCCAGGAGTGCGGCTTGAGCTGCGCGAGAACCTCTGCGTCGATCAGCGCCCGGGTCTGCGGGGTCGACGGTGCCGCGACGATCACGTGGTCGACCTCGGGCCAGATCTCGTCGATCCGGTCGGCGGGGACGACCACCGCGTCGGAGACCTCGGCGCCGGACCGATTGACCGCGACCACCTTCACACCGAGTGCGCGCAACACCGGGATCAGCTCGCGCCCGATACCGCCCGCGCCGACCACGGCCACCGTCGAACCGGCGAGACGATGGGTACGCGCGGCTGCGCCGGGCAGGTCCCACTCGGTTTCGCGGTGCCACAGTCCGCGCACGCCCGCCAGCAGCAGGGCGATCGCCTGCTCGGCGACGGTACCGGCGTAGGCCCCGGCCGCGGAGGTGAAGACGACCCGCTTGTTCGCGGCGAGGGCATCGGTGCCGATGAAGTCCTCCACCCCGGCCAAGGGCAATTGCACCCAGCGCACGCCCGCCGGCAACTGCGGAAGGGCACTGTTCGGATCGGTCCAGACCAGCGCGGACGCCTGGGCGAGTGGTCCGGGAACGCCCCCGCCCGCGGTGATCGCGGCGTCGAAATCTGGATCGGGCTTCGGGCCCACGGCGATGATCGGCGCGTCGTCGAGTGACATGCCACCGAGCGTAGTGAGCGGACGGGTTCAGCGCTGCCGGTCGAACCGACACTCCTGTGAAAACTGAGACTTGTGTTAATCACTGAGGCTCAAGTTAAGCTTGAGACTATGTCCACACCCTTCATCGACCACGCTCAGCCCCGCCTCGCGGCGCTCCGTCGTCGCTTCGATGCGACGCCGGTCGGACGCCGGCTGGACGGGGTGCGGCCCACGGCGACATGGAAGATCCTGAGCTCGGTGGTGTACTCCGGCGTGATCGCCGTACTCATCGTGGGGGCGGCGGCCCTGGTTCTCGGAGTGAAACCGGCCGAGCCGCAGGTCGCGGCGGTGAGCGCGGTGGAAGTGGGCGACTGCGTGACCGTGGCCGGCAGCGAGGCCACCCGCGCCACCTGCGGTGAGGGTTTCAGTTTCGCGGTGGCCGAGAAGCCGCCCGCCAAGACCGCGTGCAGCCTGCCGAACTACGCGCGCCTGGAATCCGGCGGTGCCACGCTGTGCCTGGTCCCCCGGATGACCCTGGGCAGCTGCTACCAGGTCAAGCCGGACAAGGCAGCGACCACCGACATCCGTCCGGTCGCGTGCCCCACCGCACTGGGAACAGCGCAGCCGAACGTGATCCGGGTGACCGAGCGGGCCGCCGGGGCGCCACTGAGCTGCCGTGGATCCGCTGCCCTGAACTACGCCGCACCGCAGCGGGTGAGTTACTGCATCTCCCCGGTCACCTGACCGGCGAGGCGCTACCGCTCAGGCGTCGAGGTTCTGGGCGACCAGCGCGGCGATGGCGTCGACGGTGGCCTGGTCCGCGGATTCGACGGTGACCTCGACCCCCTGCTCTGCACCCAGGGTCATGATCATCAGGGCCGAACCGGCGTCCACCGGATCCCCGCCGGCCACCGACAGCGTGACCTCATGGCCCGATTCGTTGACCGCGTTGGCGATCACGGCGGCGGGCCGGGCGTGCAGTCCGACGGTCGATCCGACGGTCACTGTGGTGCTGGGCATGTCTCTCCTCGTGGGGTGTGGTCCATCGCCGTGAGGGCCGATCGGCCCGCGGCTCCTGCGATGCTCCGGACAAGTATCACCCGGCGACCGCCCCGGACCGAACGGTATCGGCGCTCGGGTCGGTTCCGATGTCCGCGGCCCTTGCTGCGGCGGCCGTTGCGCGGCCGGTCAGCGACTTGGCGGCGAGCACCGCTGCGGCGGCGACCGCGACCCCGGCGACCAGCGCCATCAGGAACTTCGGCCAGGTGCCGTTGGTCGCGAACATGACGAAGACTCCGCCGTGCGGGGCGCGCAGTTGCGCACTCAACGCCATGGACAGCCCGCCGGTGACGGCGCCGCCGAGCATCATCGACGGGATCACCCGCAGCGGGTCCGCGGCGGCGAACGGAATGGCGCCTTCGGAGATGAAGCACAGGCCCAGCGGGACAGCGGCCTTGCCGTTCTCCCGTTCCGGTTCGGTGAACAGCGAAGGGCGGACGAAGGTGGCCAGTGCGAGCGCCAGTGGGGGCACCATTCCCGCCGCCATCACCGCGGCCATGATCTCCCACTGCGGCACACCCGCGGTACTGAGGCCGATGCCCGCAACACCGAAGGCGTAGGCGGCCTTGTTCACCGGTCCGCCGAGGTCGAAGCACATCATCAGGCCCAGGACGGCGCCCAGCGCGACCTTGCTGCTGCCGCTCATGCCGTTCAGGGCGTCGGTCATCGATTCGTTGACCCAGCGCAGCGGCCCGGCCAGCACCATGTACATCGCTGCGCCGGTGATCAGCGTGCCGAGCAACGGGATCACCACCACCGGTTGCAAGCCACGGGCCCACTGCGGCAGCGGGATCCGCGCGAGCCACAGCGCCACGACACCCGCCAGCAGCCCGCCGATCACACCGCCGATGAACCCGGCTTCGACGGTGACCGCCAGAACACCCGCCACGAATCCCGGTGCGAGTCCGGGGCGGTCGGCGATGGCGTAGGCGATGTACCCGGCCAGCACCGCGACCATCAGGCTCATCGCGGCCTGCCCGGTCGCGAAGCTCACCGCGCCGAGGTACTGGAGGAGACCACCGTCGGGAAGGTTCCACAGTGAGTTGTGCAGAGCGATGTAGGCACCGTCGGACATGCCCTCGGAGAGGGTGCTCAGACCGATCCGGTATCCACCGGAGATCAGGAAGCCGAGCGCGATCAGCAGTCCGCCCGCGGCGACGAACGGGATCATGTAGCTCACACCGGTGAGCAGGGCCTGCTTGAGGCGGCCACCCAGCCCGTGCCGCGCCGCGGCGGATTCGGCGGCGGCGCGTTCGCCGGTGACCTTCGCGGCGTGCGGATTCGAGGCGGCGGCGAGCGCTTCGTCGATCATCTCGTCGGGTTCGCTGATCGCGCGTTTGACGCCGGAGGTGACCACCGCCTTGCCGGCGAACCGCTCACGCCCGCGCACGCCGACGTCGGTCGCGAAGATCACGGTGGACGCCGCATCGATCGTTGCGGCGGAAAGCGGGGTGGATCCGGACGAGCCCTGCGTCTCCACGGTGAGCTCGACGCCTGCACGATCGGCTGCCGCCTGGAGCGCATCGGCCGCCATGTAGGTGTGCGCGATGCCGGTGGGGCAGGAGGTGACTGCGACCAGAGTCGGCTTCCCGGGCGGTGCCGGCTTCCCCGTCGCCGCCGCCGGGGTGGTGGTTTCCGCCGCCGCCGGGGTGGCGGGCGGGGACGCGATGGTGGCGGGCGGGGGCGCGATCACCTCGTCGACCAGGGCGACCACGTCGTCGGCGGTGGAGGCGGCGCGCAGGGCGGCGGTGAACTCGGGCCGGACCAGGGCGCGCGCGAGCGAGCTGAGTAGCTTCATGTGCTGCGATCCGGCGGATTCCGGTGCCGCGATGAGGAAGACGAGATCCGCCGGGGCGTCCGGTGCGCCGAAGTCGACCTTCGGACGCAGACGGGCGAAGCCGAGGCTCGCGGTGGTCACGGTGCTCGCGCGGCAGTGCGGGATCGCGATGCCGCCGGGTAGTCCGGTCGCGGACTGCGCTTCGCGGGCGAGCGCGGCCGCCACCAGGTCACCCACCGACTCGCACCGGCCCGCCTCCGCGATCCGGCCGGCGAGGTAGCCGATGACATCGGCCTTATCGGCGCCCGCCGAGACGTCGAGGGCGACCAACTCGGGAGTGATGATCGATTCGGTCATGGGGTTGTTCTCCGGTTCTGCTGTCTTCGTGAGAGAGGGCGGAAGCTGCGCTAACAGGCCGTGATCCGTACGGCCGCGACGTCGAGTTCCTCCGGTCGGGGCGCCTGCGTGCCCGGCAGTGCTGCAGCTGCGGCGCCGTAGGCCACCGCCAGGGTCAGTCGTTGCGGGGGTGTGGCCCCGCGATCGTGCGCGATGAGGTAGCCGGCGAGGGAGCTGTCGCCGGCGCCGACGGTGCTGCGCACCACGATCGGCGGCGGGCCGGCCCACCACGCGCCGTCCGCGGTCACCAGCACCGCACCCGCCCGCCCGAGGGTGGCCAGCACCTCCGCACCGGTCTCCCGGTGCAGCTTCTCCGCGGCGATCCGCACCGGCCCCGGATCACCGGCGGCGGCACGGGATTCGAACTCCGCCCCGGCCCGTTCACCGCCGCCCACCAGCACCGCGAGCTCCTCTGCGTTCGGCTTGAGCAGGTGGACTCCGCGGACCGCGGAGGCGGCGAGCGCGGCGCCCGAGGTGTCGACGGCGATCCGCGGGCCGTTGCCGATCCGGGCCACCAGCCGGGCGTACCAGTCGTTGGGCAGACCAGGAGGGAGGGAGCCGCACAGGGCGAGCCACGAGGCGCCCTCCGCGGCGGTGACGATCGCGTCCTCGAAGGACCGCACCGTTTCCGGGGTGAGCTGCGCACCTGGCGCGTTGAGCTTGGTGGTGGTGCCGTCCGGCTCGGTGACGGTGATGTTGTTGCGGATCTCCTGCCCCACCGGCACCGCCACCGAGGGCACACCGATCTGGTCGAGGGCGATCAGGAGCGGATCACCGTGATCCGCCGGGAGCACCGCGACCGTGGCCGCACCGGAGGTGTGCACGACACGCGAGACGTTGACGCCCTTACCACCCGGATCGGCGGCGGCACGCTGCGCCCGCTGCACGGCGCCGAGCCGCAGGGGCTCACCGAGTGCGACCAGGCGGTCCAAGCTGGGATTGGCGGTGACGGTGACGATCATCGGGCGATCTCCACGTCGACGCCGTGCTCAGCCAGGGCAGCGGCGAGATCGACCGGTGGTGGTGCGTCGGTGATCATCACGTCGATCACGCCGAGGCCGGCGAACGCCACCAGGCTCTCCCGCTCGAACTTGGCGGAATCGGCCAGGAGGACCACGAAATCGGCGGCGCCGGCGAGCGCGGTCTTGACCGCGGCCTCGTCGGCGTCGGGAGTGGACAGCCCGCGCGCAACGCTCACACCGTTGGTACCGAGGAATGCCACGTCGACGTGCAGGGAACTGATCTCGGCGACGGTGCCGGCACCGACAGCGGCCCGGGTGAGACCGCGCACCCGGCCGCCGAGCAGTCGCAGTTCGACGCTGTCCCGGGGCGCGAGCGCCGCGGCCACCGGGACCGAGTTGGTGATCGCGGTGAGCGGCAGATCCGCCGGAACCTCCCCCGCGGCGGCGACGGTGGTGGTGCCCGCGTCGAAGAGCACCGAGCCACCCGCCGGCGGTAGGAAACGGCGAGCCGCGAGCCCGATCGCTCGTTTCGCCTCGGCATTGGTGACCTCACGCTCGGGTACCCCGGGCTCGGCTCCGGCGAGCACACTCGCCGCCACCGCGCCGCCGTGCACCCGACGCACTCCCCCTCGCCTGGCCAGGACGTCCAGATCGCGGCGGACGGTTTCCGCGGTCACGTCGAACCGGGCGGCGAGCTCGGCGACCGATGCTCGCCCGCGCTCGCCGACCAGATCACTGATCGCGCGCTGCCGTTCCTCCGCGTACATACCTCTCCGAACCGTGCCCTCTCGAACCGTGGATCACTGTGACGAAACTTTGTTTTGTCTGTTTTTACGCCCGATTGTGTTGACAAGTCAAGCAGAATTCGTAATGTGAGTCACATGAGTTCGCAGCAGTCGACCGCAACAGGCCCCGTCCTCACCGGTACCCCCGTGGTGCCGGGGGTCGCGTACGCAGCGGTGATGTGGCCGGGTGCCCGGCCGGAGATCCCGTCGGCCGCGGCCGACCTGCCCGAGGCCGAGCGGGAGGGGCAGGCCGAGCGCTTCGCGGTCGCAGCGAGCACCGTCGCGGACCGGCTGCGCGAGCGCGCCGCCGCGACCACCGGCCCCGCCGCGGAGGTACTGACCACCACCGCCGCGCTCGCCACCGACAAGGCCTGGCTCGCCGCCACCGACAAGCTGATCCGCTCCGGGACTCCGGCCGCGAACGCGGTGGCCGCTGCCACCGAACAGTTCGCGCAGATGTTCCTCACCATCGGCGGCCTGATGGCCGAGCGGGTGACCGACCTGCGCGATGTGCGGGACCGGGTGATCGCCGAGCTCACCGGAACGCCGGAACCCGGAGTGCCGGCCCCGTCCGAGCCGACGATTCTGCTGGCCGACGACCTCGCCCCGGCGGACACCGCCGGCCTCGACCCGGCGATGATCCTGGGCATCGGGACGCGGCTGGGCGGCCCCACCAGCCACACCGCGATCATCGCCCGGCAGCTGGGCATCGCGTGCATCGTGGGCCTCGCCGAGGCAGGCACCGTCGACGCCGGCACCCCGGTCCTGATCGACGGGACCGCGGGCACCGTCACCGTCGCCCCGGATCCGGACGAGGCGCTGGCTCGGGTCCAGGCGTACCGGCGGGAGGCGGACGAAATCGCCCGGTGGCGCGGCCCAGGTCGCACCGCCGATGGCCGCGCCGTCGAGATCCTCGCCAACGTTCAGGACGGCCCCGGAGCGCGCACGGCGGCGCAGCGGCCGGTGGAGGGCGTGGGACTGTTCCGTACCGAGCTCGCCTTCCTCGACCGGGCCGACGAGCCCTCCGTTCAGGAGCAGGCGGCGCAGTACCGCGAGGTGATCGAAGCCTTCGCCGGGCAGCACGTGGTGATCCGAACGCTGGACGCCGGTTCGGACAAACCGCTCAAGTTCATCGACCACGGTGAGGAGGAGAATCCGGCGCTGGGAGTACGGGGCAATCGCATCGCCGACGGTGACCCGGGGCTCCTGGAGCGCCAGCTCGATGCGATCGCGATGGCCGCGGCGTCGGTCGACCCGCAGCCGTGGGTCATGGCGCCGATGGTCTCGACCGCGGCGGAAGCGCGTGAGTTCGCGGCCAAGTGCCGGGCGCGCGGCCTGACCCCCGGGGTGATGGTCGAGGTCCCGGCGGTGGCACTGTGCGCCGAAGCGGTGCTGGCCGAGGTCGATTTCGTCTCGATCGGCACCAACGATCTGACCCAGTACGCGATGGCCGCCGACCGGATGCGTTCCGAACTGGCCGCGCTCACCGACCCCTGGCAGCCGGCAGTACTGCGGCTGATCGCGATGACGGCCGCTGCCGGGAGCGCGGCCGGTAAACCGGTCGGCGTGTGCGGTGAGGCCGCCGCCGATCCGCTCCTCGCCTGTGTGTTGGTGGGCCTGGGCGTGACGTCGCTGTCGTGCGCGGCGGGTGCGGCCGCAGCGGTCGGCGCCCGGTTGTCGGGTGCCTCGGCGGAGCAGTGCCGCCGCGCGGCCGAGGCCGCGGTGGCCACTGCGGATCCGGCGGCGGCCCGGGAGTCGGCCCTGGCCGCGCTGCGCTGAGAACGTGTCAGTGGCCGGTGGTAGACCGAGCGTGTGCGGGTGCACCGGGTATCCGCCGGAGCGAGGAGCCACCATGATCGACCATTTCGGGATCAACTGCGCTGACCTGGACGCCTCGAAGCGCTTCTACGACTCAGTCCTGGCGGTGCTCGGCTCCCGCCGGCTGATGGACTTCGATGTGGCCGTGGGGTACGGCACCGAACAGCCCGTCTTCTGGATCTCCGGTGCCGCAGACGGCGCCTCCAACCGGGAGGCGCACATCGCCTTCGCGGCGCCGGACACGGCCACCGTCGATGCCTTCCACGCCGCGGCACTGGAGCTGGGGGCGCAGTCGCTGCACGCCCCGCGGCTGTGGCCGGAGTACCACCCCGGGTACTACGGCGCCTTCGTCCGGGACCCGGACGGCAACAACGTCGAAGCGGTGTTCCACGGCGCGCAGTAACCAACCGCCGCCGCGAGGCCGGGGCCCGGCCTGGTCCGGGCGCGTGCGACTAGTAGTGGAAGGTGTCCGACGGTGCCGGGGCGTGCTCGCCCTCGAGCGCCTCGGGCTCCTCGAGTCCGTATGCGCGGGCGAGGTCGAGGATCTTGGTGGCGCGAGCGATACGCGGCAGGTCCGACCCGTTACGGATCTCGCCACCGTCGCGCTCGAACTCGACGAAGAACTCCCGCGCCCAGCGGATGTCCTCCGGCGAGGGACTCAGCCCCTCGTTGACCGGGTGGCACTGGTCCGGGGTGAGGCAGATCTTGCCGGTCATGCCGAACTCCGAGGACACCGCGGTGGCCTCGCTGAGCAGCAGCCCCTTCGAACCGACCGTGGGCCCGTCGATGGCGCTGGGCAGGTGCGCCGCCTTCGCGGCGATGGTGAACCGGGAACGCGCATAGGCGAGGGTCGACGGCTCGCCACCGAAGCCGGTGTCGCGCCGGAAGTCGCCGATGCCGAAGGCCAGCCGGAAGGTGCCCTTGGCGGAGGCGATCTCGCTGATCCGTTCCAGGCCGCGGGCGGTCTCGACCAGCGCCACGATCAAGGTGTCCGGTAGCCGCTTGGCGGTCTCGGTGATGTGGTCCATCGACTCGACCATCGCCAGCATCACCCCGCCCAGGTGCTTGGCGCCACGGAGCGCCTCGAGGTCATCGGCCCACCACTGGGTACCGAAGCCGTTGACGCGGACCCAGCCGTCGTTGGGCCGGCCGTCGACCTCACGGCCGAGCCAGTCCACCACGTTCTGCCGGGCGGCCAGCTTGTCCTTCGGGGCCACGGCGTCCTCGATATCGAGCACCACGATGTCGGCGCGTGAGCGGGCGGCGGCGTCGAACCGCTCCGGCTGCGCGGCGTTGACCAGCAGCCAGCTACGGGCGAGCACGGGATCGATACGAAAGCCGACGGGCTCGTCGGTCTCGGGAACGGGGGGCAGCGCGGCCATCGTCTACAACCTCGGGTTCGGTGTGAATTCGACGCAACAGTACCGATACGGCGGACCGATACGGGAAAGGCCCCGGGCATATGCCCGGGGCCTTCCTCACGTTCGGCGACTCAGCGCTGGATCAGTTGAACCAGCCCGAGCGCTGCATCTTCCAGACCTGATCGCTCCAGTAGCCCCAGGTGTGGGTGCCCACCGACGAGAAGTCGTAGTGGCCACTCACGCCGGCCTTGTCGGCAGCGGCCTTGAAGGCCTGCGACTGTGACTTGGCCAGGATCTCCAGCGGCACGCCCTGGACGATGTCGGCCGGGGTCGGGTTCGGGGTGTAGCGGCCGGGCTCACCGGTCGACGCGGTGATCCACACCGGGGTGCCCTTCAGGCGCGCGGCCTGAACGGTCGGGTCGTTCTTCGCCCATGCGGCGTCGAACGGGCCGCCCCACATGTCGAGCACGTTGTAGCCACCGGCGTCGAGCATCGCGACACCCACGGCGACCGGCATGCCGGGGGCCGAGGTGTTCAGGAAGCCGGACAGGGCCGCGGCGCGCTTGTACACGCCCGGGTTGTTCGCAGCGGTGATCAGAGCGGCGCCGCCGCCCATCGAGATGCCGACCAGCGAGATGTTGCTGGAGAAGCCGCGCGACTTGATGTAGTTCGGCAGGCTGGAGGCCAGGAAGTTGCCCCAGGTGGCCTTGTAGGTGCCGTTGCCGTGGCGCGAGACGTTGTTCCAGTTGGTGTAGAAGCTCGCGGTGCCGCCGACCGGCATCACCACGTTGACGCCCTTCTCGGACAGGAAGGCGACGTTCGAGTCGCGCTCCCAGCCGGAGACGTCCTGCGTCGCGCGCAGGCCGTCGAGGAGGACCACCGTCGGCGCCTTGGCCGGATCGGTCGTGGTCGAGGCCCACGAACGGACCAGGACATCGGGCATGCCGGCGCCGTTGACGCGCTCCGACTTGAAGCCCTTGGGCGGGTTCTTCGCCGAACCCGGACCCCATGCGCCGGCGACACCGGCGCCCATACCGGCGAGTGCGGGCACCATGGCAGCGGTCAAGACCGCCGCACCCGCTCGCTTACCCCAGGCTGCTCGCATTGCTGACCTCTCCTCTTTCACGCGTCTTCGGCGCATTCGCAGATGGACCTGTTGGCCGGTCGCGGAAGACCAGACCACATCGCAGTTGTCACTCTAACATCACTTGTCACACATGTCACTGTTTTCACACGAGTCACATGGGTGACCTTTTCCCTGTGTCTCATCGAACTCACAGGGTGAAGCGTTACAGACTTTCCCACTTTCCTGAGAAAAGTCGTCCTCATCACAATACGGCAGGAGGCCCCGTTCGTCCGAACGGGACCTCCTGTCTGTGATCTGCTCAGATTCTGAAGTACTACTTCGAGAACCAGCCGGTGCGCTGCATCTGCCACACCTGGTCCTGCCAGTAGCCCCAGGTGTGGGTGCCGGCCGGCGGGAAATCGAAGTGCGTCTTGGTCAGGCCGGCACGCTTGGCGGCACCCTCGAAGGAGCGGGCCTGCGAGAGCGCGAGCCACTCCAGCGGCACGCCCTGGATGACGTCGGCGGGTCCCGGGTTCGGGGTGTACTTGCCGAACACGCCGTTACCGGCCGAGATCCACAGCGGGATGTTCTTGAGGCGGTTGACCTGCACCGTCGGGTCGTTCTTGGCCCAGCGGGAGTCGAACGGGCCACCCCACATGTCGAGGCCGGCGTTGTAGCCGCTCGAGTCGAGCGAGGCGATGCCGACGGCGATCGGGATACCGGGCGCCGAGATGTTGTTCAGGCCCGAGAGCGAAGCGGCACGCTTGTAGTAGCCGTTCGACTCCAGGGTGTTGATGATGGCCGCGCTACCCGACATCGACAGGCCGACCAGCGAGACGTTGTCGCTGAAACCGAGGCTGCGGATGTACTGCGGGAGGCTGGTCTTGAGGAACGACGCCCAGGTGTAGCGGTAGGGCTGACGGTTGGTCGACGACGGCGCCTGCCAGTCGGTGAACCAGCTCGAGGTGCCGCCCACCGGCATCACGACGTTGATGCCCTTCTGCGAGAGGAAGGCCACGTTCGCGTCGCGCTCCCAGCCCGAGACGTCCCAGGTGGCACGCAGGCCGTCGAGAAAGACGACGGTGGGGGCCGACTTGGGGTCGGTGGTGGTCGAGGCCCAGCTACGAACCTTCACGTTCGGCATGCCGGCGCCGTTGACGAACGCCTGCTTGAAGCCCTTGGGCGGGTTCTTCTCGCTGCCCGGACCCCACGCGTTCGCGGCGCCCGTGCCGGCGATGCCGGCGAGGGCCGGAATGGCAGCCACGGTGATCGCGGCAGCGGTGGCCTTCTTGGCCCAGCCGTTACGCATACGCATTCGAGACTCTCTCCCTTGTAGTCATAGCCACCCCAGTCGGGCAACTCTCCCCGCCCGATCGGAGCCCGGGGATTCCCGGTTCCGTCCGATACCACAGATTTCCTGTAGCACCCCTCATCAAGCGGAGCAGTTCTGTCGGGCACTGTATGCCAGATCTCATTTCCTGACAAACTCTTAGACACACCGAGGGGTGGTACCACCACCCGGCCGCCCGAATATCATGCATATCCACAGGTAAGCGCAGTACGTGGGGCACTTTTCGCGGCTGAGCGGAGCCACATGAACTCCATCACATTCTCAGGATTCCCCCAGAATCACGCCGCCCACCAGGGTGTCGTCCGGCGATCCGGGGCGCGTAGATTCTTGGCGTGTCGTTCTCCCTGCCGGACCTCCCGGACTCCCCCGCCGAGCGGTACGCGGAGCTCGCCGTCATCGCCCGCGCGCTGCTCAGCGGTGAGAGCGACCGGGTCGCCAACGCCGCCAACCTGTCCGCGCTGGTCGCGGCGACGGTCCCGGACCTGAACTGGGTGGGTTTCTACTTCTTCGACGGTGCCGAGCTGGTGGTGGGCCCGTTCCAGGGGCTGCCGGCGTGCATCCGGATCCCGCTGCACCGAGGGGTGTGCGGCACCGCCGCCCGAACCCGCCACACGCAGCGCGTCGACGACGTGCACAGCGTCGCCGATCACATCGCCTGCGACGGCGCCACCAACTCCGAGCTGGTCGTCCCCCTGGTCCGCGATGACGAACTGATCGGCGTCTTCGACCTGGACAGCGAACGGCCGGCCCGATTCTCCGAGGTCGATCAGCACGGGCTGGAGGAGATCGCAAACGTCTACGTCGAATCGCTGAGCAATTCGGTCAGCGCCCGCGACGTCGGCGTGTCGCGGCCCAGGTAGCCGGCCACAGCACCGTCGACCCTCCCTAGCGGGACGCTGCGCCCCTAGCGCCACGGGCATTCCCCCTGTCCACGGACCTAGGGAGAGCGACGCCCCGCTAGGGACGCCCCCGAGCGCAGCGAGGGCGAGGACGGGGCGGGGGCGGGGGTCAGAAGGCGCGGCCGGGGTTGAGGAGATTCTTCGGATCCCAGGCGGCTTTGATGGCGCGGTGCAGGCCGAGCACGTCCTCGGAGAGTTCGTCGCCGACCCACCGCGCCTTGAGCACCCCGACTCCGTGCTCACCGGTGAGCGTGCCGCCGAGGTCGAGCGCGGCTTGGAAGACCTCGTCTGCGGCGTCCCAGATCGCCTGCGGAACCTCCAGCTGATCGCGCGGGTAGATCAGCGTCGGGTGAAGGTTGCCGTCACCCGCATGGGCGCAGGTGGGGATGTCGACGCCGTACTTCGCCGAGATCTCCTCCAACCGGGCGAACATCGCGGGCAGCTGTGAACGCGGCACACCCACGTCCTCGGAGAACATGTTCCCCGCGTACTCGTAGGCGTGGAAGGCCGCGCGGCGCACCGCGAGCAACTCGTCCGCCTCGGCCGGATCGTCCGAGACCACCACGTAGTGCGCACCCGCCGCCTCGAACTCGCGGGCGATCACCGCGGCGTCCTCCGGCGTCGAGCCCTGGCCGATCAGCATGGCCGTGGTCTCGTCCTCCAGGCCGAAGGGCCGCATGTCGTTGACGCATTCGAGCGTCCGACGGTCCATCAGCTCCATCATCGCCGGCACCACACCCGTACCGACCACCGCCGCCACCGCGGTCGCGGCGCTGACCACGTCCGGGAACGACGAGGCCACCGTGGTCGGCGGCACCGGCGGAACGGGGCGGAGTTTGACGGTGACCTCGGTGACGATGCCGAGCGTGCCCTCACTGCCGCACAGCAACTGGGTCAGGTCGTACCCGGTGACGCCCTTGACGGTGCGCCGCCCGGTCCTGATGATCCGGCCGTCCGGCAGCACCACCGTCAGGCCGAGCAGATACTCCCGGGTCACCCCGTACTTCACGCACCGCAGACCACCGGCGTTGGTGGCCACGTTGCCGCCGATCGTGCAGATCTCGTACGACGACGGATCCGGCGGATACATCAGGCCGTGCTCCCGGACCGCCTCGTCCAGATCGGCGTTGAGCACCCCGGCCTCGGCGCGGGCGTACTGATCGGCCGCGCTGATCTCGAGTACCGCGTTCATCTTCTCCAGCGAGATGATCACACACCCGGTCAGCGCGCTCGCGCCGCCCGCCAGACCGGTACCGGCGCCGCGCGGCACCATCACGACGTCGTTGGCGTAGCACCAGGACGCCACCGCGGCCACGTCCTCGGTGGTGGCCGCCAGCACCACCGCCAGCGGCTGCGCACCGCGCACCGGCGAACAACGATCCACCGAGTAGCCCGCGGTGATCTCCGGATCGGTCAGTACCGCACCGGTGATCCGCGGAAAGGTCTGCATATCGGGCATCGCGGGCACCGTCCTACATCGGCATGAGGTAGGTGCGCCGCGGGGTGCGCTGGAGTTCCTTGTCCTGCAACTGGCTCAGGCACTTGCGGATCAGCAGGCGGGTGTCCTTGGGCTCGATCACCCCGTCGATGTAGCCGCGCTCGGCGGCCAGCCACGGCGTCGCCATGAACTGGTTGTAGAAGTCGATGAAGGCCTGCCGGATCGCGGGACCGTTCTCGCCGGCCTCCTCGATCTCACGCCGCTTGATGATCGCGGCGGCGCCCTCGGCGCCCATCACGGCCAGTCGCGCCGTGGGCCAGGCGAACACGAAATCGGCCCCGAGCTGCTTGGACCCCATCACCGCCCACGCACCGCCGTAGGACTTGCGCAGGATGATGGTGACCTTCGGGACGGCCGCCTCGACGTAGCTGAAGATGAACTTGCCGGACCGGCGGATGGTGCCGATCTTCTCCTCCTCGACGCCGGGCAGAATGCCGGGCACGTCCACCAGGAAGACCAGCGGGATGTTGAACGAGTTGCACAGGCGCACGAACCGCGCGGCCTTCTCCGAGGCCTGGGTGTCCAAAGTGCCGGCCATGTGCATCGGCTGATTCGCCACCACACCCACCGACTGACCATCCACCCGGGCGAAACCGCACACGATGTTCGGCGCCCACAGCTCGGCGTACTCCAGGAAGTCACCGTCGTCGAAGACGCGAAGGATGACCTCGTGGATGTCGTAGCCGGCGTTGTCGGCGTCCGGGATGATCGACTCGAGTTCCAGATCGGACGGAGTGATCTCGGGCTCCAGACCCGGGTTGACCAGCGGCGCACGCTGATGCACCGAGTCCGGCATGAACGACAGGTACCGCTTGACCCAGTCGAAGGCGGCCTTCTCGTCGACCGCGATGTGGTGCAGGTTGCCCCAGGTGGCCTGCTTGACCGCGCCGCCGAGATCCTCCGCGGAGGTGGTCTCACCGGTGGTCGGGCGGATCACCTCGGGGCCGGTGACGAACATGTAGGTGTTGTCCTGCACACCGACCAGCACGTCGGTGTTCGCCGGCGCGTACACCGCGCCGCCGACGCAGGTGCCCAGGATCATCGAGATCTGCGGGACCATGCCGCACAGCCCGTCCTGGTGCCGGCCCAGCTCCGCGTACCAGGCGATCGAGGTGGCGGCGTCCTGGATCCGGGCGCCGCCGGAGTCGTTGATGCCGACCACCGGCAGGCCGGCGGTGGCGGCGAAGTCGTAGAGCTTGACCATCTTGCGGCCGAACATCTCTCCGACGGTGCCCGCCCCGACCGTCTGATCGTGGCTGAACGCCGCGACCTTCCGGCCGTTGACGGTGCCGTAACCGATGACCACACCGTCCTTAATCCGGTCGTCGCCCGGGGACTTCGCCAATTGGTCCAGCTCCACGAAGGAACCCTCGTCGAAGAGCATCCGCATCCGCATCCGGGCGCTGGGCAGGCCCTTGGCGTCGCGGCGGGCACGGGCGCGCTCACTCCCGGGATCCTTGGCGGCCTCGAGGCGCCGGTACAGATCGTCGAGCTTGCCGGCGGTGGTGCTGAGGTCGACCGACTCCGAAACTTCCGTCACAGCTTTCAACCTATCCTGTCCGTCAATCACCGAGCGCCGTCGAAGGCGTCGAGCTGGTCCGACATGTGCGTCGCGATCCGGCCCACGTAGGGCTCATCGATGATCTGCAGGTGATCGCCACCGATCTTGACGATCCGCAGGTCCTCGACCACCGGCGCCCAGCCACCGTCGGGCGCGATATCGGCGAAGTTCGGCTCCAGCTCCACGGCACCGTCGTGCATCCGGTCGGCGCGGTAGAGGGTGACGGTGCCCCCGAACCGGCCGTAATCGGCGGGGTTGACCTTGATCAGCATCCGGTTGTCGACGAAGGACGTGCGCTGATGCTCGATCATCGACGTCGGGATCTTCTTGTCGGACAACTGCACCAGCTCCATGATGATCTTGAACTGGCCCTCGTCGTCGGCCGCCTCGAGACGATCCATCGGGAGCTCGATCTCGTTTCCGATGTCGTAGTTCTTGCGGGCGAACGTCTCCCACCGCTGCAGGCGTGCACGCTTCTCGGCGGGCTCATCGGTGAGCGGCACCTTCGGCGCCACCACGTCCAACAGGCCCACGTACTCGACCACGTGACCCTCGTCCTCGAGCGCCCGCGCCAGACCGTAGGCGAATGCTCCGCCCAGGCTCCACCCGGCGAGCCGGTACGGACCCTCCGGCTGGATTTCCTTGAGCTTGGGCAGGTAGTCGCGGACCCGGTCCTCGATCTCGCCCTCGACCCGCTCGAAACCGTAGACCGGCAGGTCCGCGGGGAGCTTGCGCAGCAGCGCCTCGTAGGCGGTGGTGTTACCGCCGGCCGGGTGGAACAGGAACAGCGGGCGGCGATCGGAGCCCTCCGGCTTGCGCAGGGAGCGCACGAAACCGTCCACCGGGGTGGCCTCGTTCATCACCGCGCCGACGTACGTGGCCATCTCCTCGATGTTCTTGGAGTCGATCACGTCCTCGATGTCGATCTCGCCGCCGGCCCGCTCGGACAGCCGTGCGGTGAGCTTCTCGGCGACCTCCTCGGAGAGCACCTCCAGCTCGTTAAAGACACCGCCGGGCGAGCGTCCCACCACGATCGCGTAGGTCGCGAAGGTCAGGCGCTCGGCGGCGTCGCGCGGCGGTACCCCGTCGCCGATCGCCTCCGCGACGGCGGCACCGTCGAGCAGGTCGGGCGTCGCCGCGGTGGCCTCGTCCGACGGTGCTGCCGGCGCGGCCGGTCCGTCGGCCGGGACCGCAGCAGCGGTTTCCTCCCCGGTGTCCCCGCCGGTGTCCGAGGTGGTCTGCTCAGCTCCCTTGGCGGCCTTCTCGGCGGCTTCCGCCTTGGCGGCCTTCATCATCTCGGCCAGCTGCCCGGCGTCCGCGAGCTCACCGGTACCGGACTGGTGCTCGGCCAGCGCGTCGACCTGGTCGCGGTGCGCGACCGCGTACTCGACGAACTGCACCACGTCGTTGAAGGAGGCGTCACGGACCGCCTGGATCTGGATCGGCGGGATGTCGAACTCGTACTCGGCGCGGTTCTTGATCCGCATCGCCAGCAGCGAGTCCATGCCCAGATCGATCAGCGGGATCTCCTTGGGCAGGTCCTCAATCTCGAACCCCATGGTCTCGGCGATGATCAGGCCGAGCCGGTTCTCCACGCTCTCACCGGATTCCGGGCTCCACCGCTCGGAACTACCCTCCGGGGCGGGCGCTTCGGTCTCCTCCGAGACGGTGATCTCCGGCTCGGCGTCGAGCGCATCGTCAGCGGCCCCTGCGGCGGCGACCGCCGGCGACACACGACCCGCGCGCTGCTCTCCCGGCGCCGGCGCGACCTTGGTGATACTGGGCGCCGCGGCCGAACCGGCGGCGTCACCGCCGACCACCACGGCATCGAGCAGCAACCGGAAACCCGCGCTCCCGGCGCCGGCAACACTCGGCCCGCTCGCTGCGCTCCCGGCACCGGCAACACTCGGCCCGCTCGCTGCGCTCCCGGCGCCGGCAACACCCGACCCGAGGTTCTCGTGGACCTGGATCGACGCGCCACCCGGGTGCGGGGTCAGCGTGGTGGTCAGGGTCAGCCCGTCGGCCGGTTCACCGTGCTCCACCGCCGCCGTCACCGCGGCACCGTCGAGCACCTGGACCGCCGCGTGCTGCGCGAGGTCGACCAGCGAGACCTGCGTCTGATCGCCCAGCGTGAGCGCGCCGGCGTCGAGCTGCCAGACGTGCCTGCCGTCCGGCAGCGCGACGTGGCCGCCCGGGACCACGCCCGAGCCACCGTCGGGCAGCTTGGTCCGGATCCAGATCGGCTTGCGCTGGAACCGGGTGCGCGGCACCGGTGCGTACCGGCCCGGACCGAACAGCGACGCCACGTCCACGTGATGACCGCGGGCGAAGACGGTGGCCAGCGCCGTCATGATGGTGCCCGGCTCGTTCTCCTTGCGCTTGAGCGTCTGCACCAGCGCAGCGTCCTGGATGCCGGAGCCGAAGGTCACCGCGGCCACCGAGATCAGCGTCACCGGGTTCGGCGAGAACTCGATGAAGGTGCGGTAACCGGCCTCCACGGCCTTCTCCACCGCCTGGGTGAACCAGACGCTGTGCCGCAGACCCTTGATCCAGTAGTCCACGTCGTGCACCGGCGCGTGCCCCGCACGATAGAACTCCTCCTTGTTCACGGTGGAGTACATCGGGTACGTGAGCGGGTGCGGCTCGATGCCCATCAACTCGGCCTGCAGCTCACCGAGCAGCGGATCCATCTGCGAGGTGTGCGAGGCACCGCGGGTGACCAGCTTACGGGCCAGCAGACCCTTCGCCTCGGTCTCCTCGACGATCTTGTCGATCACCTTGCCCGGACCGCCGATCACGGTGTGCGTGGGCGCCGCGTAGACGCAGATCTCCAGGCCCTCGTACGCACCGAGCACGGTGTCGATGTCCGCGGCGCTGTACTCGACGAGCGCCATGAAGCGCTCCATCTCCTCGGGCAGCATCGCCTCGCCCTCGCCCATCAGGCGCGAGCGGTTGCAGATCACCCGGACGGCGTCCTCCAGCGACAGGCCGCCGGTGAGCCACGCGGCGGTCGCCTCACCCATCGAGTGCGGCAGCACCACACCCGGCTCGATACCGTGATGGCGGAACAGGCCCGCCAGCGCCACCTGGATCGCGAAGATGCCCACCTGGCCGGTCTCGATGTGGAAGGTCTGGCCGTCGTCGAGGATCATCTCGGCGTAGTCGTCGCCGGCCTCGTCGATGATCAGCTCGTTGACCTGGTCGAAGTAGTGCTTGAAGACCGGGTTCTCCAGGTACAGCTGCTTGGCCATCTTCCGGTGGTGGCTGCCGAAGCCGGAGAAGATGAACGCCGGACCGGTGGAATCGGGCTGATTCGCCGAGATCACGTTCGGCGCGTTCTTACCGTCCGCGATCGCGCGGAAGCCCTTGATCGCCTCGTCGAGATCCTTGGCCAGCACCACCGAGCGGACCCGGCCGTGGTTGCGGTGCGCGAGGGTCCGGCCGATCTCGGCGAGCGTGTACTGCTTCGCCTCCTCCGATTCGAGCCACTGCACCAGCTCCGCGGCGGCGGCCCGGCGGCGCGACGGGACGTAGGCGGTGAGCACCAGCGGTACGGCCGCACCGTCGACGGTGGCGGCGTAGAACGCGGGCACCTGGTCCGGGGCCGAGTTCGCCCCTGCGGCGTCCGCCTCCCCCACGGAACCGTCCAAGACCTCCGGGGCGACGTACTCGCGGATCACCACGTGCGCGTTGGTGCCGCCGAAGCCGTTGCCGGTGACACCCGCGAGACGGTGGCCCGAGTACCGGGGCCACTCGGTGTTGCGGGCCGCCATCAGCAGCCGGTTCGCCTCGAACTGGATGTACGGGTTGGGGCCGGCGAAGTGCAGCGACGCCGGAATCCTGCCGTTGCGCATACCGAGCAGCACCTTGGCCACACCGGCGATACCCGCCGCGGCCTCCATATGCCCGAAGTTGGTCTTCGCCGAGCCCAGCAGCAGCGGCTTGTCGGCCTCGCGGCCACGGCCCAGGACCCGGCCGATCGCGTCCGCCTCCAGCGGGTCACCGAGGATCGTTCCGGTGCCGTGCGCCTCCAGGTAGTCGACGGTGCGCGGGTCGATGCCGGCGTCGATGTAGGCATCGCGCAGGTTCATCACCTGCGCCTCGGGGTTCGGCGCGAAGATGCCGTTGGACTTGCCGTCGGACGTCACCGCCGAACCGGCGATCACGCCGAGGATCTCGTCACCGTCGCGCTCGGCGTCGGCCAGGCGCTTGAGCAGCACCACACCGCCGCCCTCGGCGCGGATCATGCCGTTGGCGTCGGAACTGAACGCCTTGATCTTACCGTCCGCGGCCTGCGCGCCGATGCTGTCGAAACCGAGCGTCGCCGCCGGGACGATGAGCATGTTCACGCCGCCCGCGACGGCCATGTCGGTCTCGCCGTCACGCAGGCTGCGCACCGCCTGATGGATCGCGACCAGCGACGACGAACACGCGGTGTCGACGGTCACCGACGGCCCGTGGAAGTCGTAGAAGTAGGACACCCGATTGGCGACGATGGAGGTCGAGGTCCCCGTCAGCGCGTACGGATTGGCCTTGGTCGGGTCGGCGACGGCCAGCATCTGGTAGTCGTTGGCCGAGCTGCCCATCCAGACACCCGTGCGGGTGCCCTTGACCGAGCTGGCCGGGATGTTGGCCTGCTCCAGCGCCTCCCAGGTCAGTTCCAGGGCGAGCCGCTGCTGCGGATCGACCATCTCGACCTCACGCGGCGTCATCTGGAAGAACTCGGCGTCGAAGGAGGCGACGTCGTCGAGGTAGCCGCCGAAGGTGTTGGCCTCGTCGAGCACCTTCTTCAGGCGCGGATCCTGCTTGAACTCCAGCCACCGGTCCTCGGGCAGATCGGTGGTGGCGTCACCGCCCCCGATCAGGAACTCCCAGGTGGACTCCGGGGTCTCACCGGCCTTCGGGAAACGGGTGGCCAGGCCGATCACCGCGACGTCGTGCACGCCACGGGCGGCCTCGAACTCCTCACCGCGGTCGTACTGGGCGGTCTCGGCGGCGAGCTCGTCATCGGAGACCACCGGGTCACCGTCGATGATGCGCTGGCTGAGCAGGGCGATCGTCGGATGCTGGAAGGCGACGGTGGCCGTCAGCTGCACCCCGGTGAAGTCCTCGATGTCGCTGGCCATCGAGACCGCGTCGCGCGAGCCGAGACCGAACTCGTCGAGCGACTTGTCGTCGGTGATGTTCTCCAGCGGCTGCTTGGTGGCGTCAGCGATCCACTGCCGCATCCACGCGCGCAGTTCCTCCAGGCTCAGATCCTCACGGGCCTTGCCGGTCGGGCCTTCATGGGGGGTGTACTCGTTCTCGGCCATGATGTGTCTATCTCACCCTTCGCGTCGAGACCTCGGATTGCGCGGTCGCGTGTGATGAAGTTGTGGGCAACGCCCGCCGGGCGCTACTGGACGTTGTTCGCCTCGGCGTCGGGGAACGCGGTCTGGGTGTACCCGCCCCGCAACGTGCCGTCGATGTAGGCGGCGCGGCCGGCGCGCCGGGCGATCTTGCCCGAGCTGGTGCGGGGCAGCGAGCCGCCGGGCACCAGCAGGATGTCACGGGCCAGCACACCGTGCGCGGCTCCCACCGCCGAGCGGAGGTCGTCGGCGATCGCCTGCTGGTCCTGCTTGGCGCCACCGGCGGCGAGCTCGGCGACGATCACCAGCTGCTCGGACTGGTCGTTCGGATCGAAGTTCAGGCCCGAGTGGCCACCGTCGAACACGGCCTGCGGGAGCTCGTTCGCGGGCACCGAGAAGGCCGCGACGTACCCGGTACGGACGTACTTGTTGGATTCCTGCGCGGTGAACTCGATGTCCTGCGGGTAGTGGTTGCGGCCGTCCACGATGACCAGGTCCTTGACCCGGCCGGTGATGTACAGCTCGCCGTCGTGGTAGACACCGAAGTCGCCGGTGCGCATCCACTTGGCCTTGTCCAGGTTCTTCACGCCCTCGCTGTGGCTGCCGAGCGGCAGCGGGCTCAGGTAGTTCTGGAAGGTCTCGCGGGACTCCTCGTCGCGCAGCCAGTAGCCCGAGCCGATGTTCTGGCCGTGCAGCCAGATCTCACCGACCGAATCGTCGGGCACCTCTTTACCGGTCTGCGGGTCGACGATGCAGGCCCACTGGCTCAGCGCGACGTTGCCGCAGGAGACCTGCGGGACCGCGCCCTCAGCGCCCTCGGTGGAGACCACGAACGTGCCGGCGGCCAGCTGGTCACGATCGACGTAGACCACGCGTGCCTCGTTCTCGACCGGCGTCGAGCTGACGAACAGGGTGGCCTCGGCCATACCGAAGCAGGGCTTGATCGCCTTCGGCGAGAGGCCGTACGGGGCGAAGGCCTCGTTGAACTTCTGCATCGACGAGACGGTGACCGGCTCGGAGCCGTTGATCAGGCCCTTGACATTGGACAGGTCCAGGCTCTGGCCGTCCTTGGGCAGGCCACGGGCTGCGGCGTGCTCGTAGGCGAAGTTCGGGGCCGCGGCGAAGGTCTCGGCGCCGTCCTCCATGGCCGCGAGCTCGTTGATCCAGCGGCCCGGCCGGCGCACGAACGCCGACGGGCTCATGATGGTGATGAACTTGCCGCCGAGCGCGGGGAGGATCACCGTGAGCAGGCCCATGTCGTGGAACATCGGCAGCCAGGTGACACCCCGGGAGTTCTCGTTGAGGTCGAGCGCGTGGATCATCTGGATCACGTTCGTGCCGACCGCCTCGTAGGTGATCTGCACGCCCGCCGGGTTCCGGGTGGAGCCGGAGGTGTACTGCAGGTACGCGATGGTGTCACGGTAGATCGGGAAGGGCTTGAGGGTCGAGCCGACCGAGTCCGGGATGGCGTCGACGGCGATGATCCGCGGACGCTCCTTGGCCGGCAGATGCCGGAAGAAGTTGCGGCAGGCCTCGGCGGAGCCCGAGCTGGTGAGGATCGCCGTCGGCTTGCAGTCGTCGAGGACGATGCGCAGGCGATCGGTGTGGCCCGGCTCGTCCGGGCTGAACAGCGGGACGGCGATGTTGCCCGCGTACAGGGCGCCGAAGAAGGCCGTCACGTAGTCCAGGCCCTGCGGGGCGAGGATCGCGACCCGGTCCTCACGCTTGGTGATGTGCTGCAGGCGGGCGCCGATGGCGCGCAGCCGAGCGCCGAACTGCGACCAGGTCAGCTCGTGCACGACGCCGTCGCGCTCCCGGCTGTAATCGATGAAGCGGTAGGCGAGAGTGTCGGCGCGCTCACGGGCATTGCGCTCCACGATTTCGACCAGGGTCGTTCCGGGCCGGAAGAAGATGTTGCCGTCCTCATCCAGAAACTGGTCAAACTCGTTGTTCATGCATCGCTCCTCGCGACCGGCGCCCGGGCGGCACCGATCATTCAGTGGTTCATCGCGTGACGGCCACGCCCCGTTGCGGGCCTGTGCGCCACCTCATAGTGCTTGATCTCCGTAACGTGTTTCACCTGTTTGAAGCAGCAACACGCCGGGAAAATCCGCAAACCCGACTATCGTACCGCGCGCCGACGGGCAGGGCGAAAACCGTCGGTCACTCGCCCTTGAGCTGTTCCAGAACGGGGGCGAAGGCCTCCATCTGAGTCGGCACCACGCCGACGTACGACATTCCGGTGGCGGCGCGGGTGGCCCGCACCTGGTCGGCGATCTCGTCGAAGGTGCCGATCGCCAGATAGGGCGAGCCGAGCACATCCTCGATGGTGACCTCCTTGTCGACCTCGATGTTCGCGGACAGTCCCCGCTCGATCGCCTTGAGCGCGAACTCCGCCACCTGCTCACGGTCATCGGTGACCACGATGGTCGCGATGGACCAGGACAGCTCGATATCGGCGAACCGATCGCCCGCGGCGGCCTTGACGATCTCGACCTTCTTCTTCACCGCATCCATCGACATCGTCGACATCTTGAGCTTGCCCTCGGGATTGCTCGTCGGGTTGATCGACACGACGTCGGCGCGGCGTGCCGCCAGCTGCAGCATCCGCGGGCCACCGGCGCCGATCGCGATCGGCGGGCGCGGCCCCTGACGCGGACGCGGATAGCCCTTGAGCTCGCTGACCTTGAAGACCTCACCCTCGAACTCGGCCTCCTGGCCGCGCAGCAGCGCGTCGAGCACCGTCAGGCCCTCGTCGAGGCGCCGGATACGCCGGGCGGGCGATTCGAACTCGATGCCGGCCTGGTCGAAGTCGTCCTTGAACGCGCCCAGCCCCAGACCGATCTCCAGACGGCCCTTCGAGAGCACGTCGATGGTGGTGAGCTCCTTGGCCAGGATCGCCGGGTGCCGGAAGGGCATCGCCAGCATGGAGGTGGCCAGCCGGATCTTGTCGGTGGTGACCGCGAGCGCACCCAGCGCGGCCAGCGGGCCGACCTGCGCATCGAGCCGGTCCGGGATCGCGAAGGTGTCGAAGCCCAGTTCCTCGGCCTCCTGCGCCAGCTTCACGAACTTGCGCGCACCGCCCTCGTCGGCGTTGCCGGCACCGCCCGCGGCGAATCGGAACTTGCGGGGCTCAGTGGTCACGTGTGGGTACTCCTGGTCGGGCGTGGTGCGGTGGTGGACGTTGCGCACAGCCTAACCGCTGCCCAGCCGTGCCTCGGTCACGCTGCGGATCCGGCGCCCGCTGACCTCCCACCACCCGGGACAGCCGTCCCTGCTTCGCGATGCTCTCCCGAGAGCGCGGAATCGTGTGCTGTCGACCCCCCTCAGCGGGGGTCGACAGCACACGATCACTTGGTCTTGGGGGCCTTGTCGATCACCCCGACGGCCCAGCCGGTGAGCCACTGCGGGGCGGTCTTGCCGTCCAGGGACCAGTTCGCAGTGGTGCCGTACGCGGCGTGCGAGTTCTGGGTGATCGTGGAGACCACCTGCGGCAGGCCGGTGGCCAGGCCGAGCAGTCCGCCGCGGGGCTGGTTGCAGATCGGATCGTTCGAGCCGCAGATGGTGACCACGCGGTCGTTCACCGAGCCGAAACCACCATCGCGCTTACCCTGCAGATCGACCCCCGAGAAGCTGAACCCCGAGAAGGTCACCTCGACACCCTCACCAGCGGGGTCGGGGCCGATCGCGCGACCCTCGCCCTGTACCCGCCGGCTGTCCGAGATCAGACCGACCCCGAGCAGCCGCTCCGCGGCGATCGGACCCCGGCCGGCGCCGATCGAGGCGGCGATGTTGCCGGCGATCGTCGCACCCTGGGAGAATCCGACGAAGACGAACGCGGTGCGCGGGCAGCGCTGCGAGACCTTGGTGATCTGCGCCACCGCCCGGTCGGTCCCCTGCTGCCGGGACGCCTGGTAGGTCATCTGTCCGTCCGGCGGGACCGCGATCGGGTTGTGGAACTGCGCGGTGTAGTTCAGGGTCCACACCTCGGCGCGGGTCCGCGGGTACCGCTTCTGCAGCGGATTGCTCACCGAGAGCATCAGCGATCGCGGGTTCGCGGTCGGCCGCATCGGATCGTCGGCGGCCGAGGATTCCCAGGTGCCGGGGAAGGACAGCACCTCGACATCGGGACAGTCCGCCGCCTGGGTGCCGGTGGGCGGCCCCGGTGGAGTGACCTCCGGCTTGCGGAGGGTCGAGATGATGAGCATGACCACCACCACGATCGCGATCAGTGCCGCGACCGCGACCGCGATGCCGAACAGGCCCAGCGCGCGACTTCTCTTCGTTCCCGCCATTCCTATGTGGATACCAGCACTAGCTGTGCGGAGGCTTAGGCGCCCTGTCGGTCACACCCCGCGCCCAGCCCTGCATCCACTGCACCGCGGTACGACCATCGGCCGACCAGTCCGCGGTGGTCGCGTACAGCGCGTGCGAGTTCCCGGTGAGCACCTTCTGCAGCTCGGGCAGGGTGGTGGCCACCTGTCCGGCCTGGAAGATGTCCTTGGGCTGGTTGCAGATCGGATCCTTCGTCCCGCACAGGGAGACGGTGCGGTCCTTGACCGCGCCGAACCCGCCCTCACGCTTACCGCGCAGCGCCAGGCTGCCGAAGCTGAACCCGCCGTACGCGACCTCGACGCCCACTCCGGGCGGGTTCGGCCCCACGGTCCGGGCGTCGCCCGGCTCGCGACGCGGGTCCGAGATCAGGCCCACACCCAGCACGTTCTCCGCCGGGATCACTCCCTTACCGGCCCCGATCTCGCCGGCGATGTCGCCCGCGATCACCGCTCCCTGGGAGAAGCCCATCAGCACGAAGCCGGTCAGCTTGCACCTGGCGTAGACCTTCTTGATCTGCGCGATCGACCTGTCGTACCCCTCGGTGCGCGAGTTCTCGTAGGAGGCCTGCCCGTCCGGCGGAATGGCGACGGGGTTCGACAGTTGCGCCACGTACGGGGTGGTCCAGATGTCGGCGCGGGCCTTCCCGACGGCCTGCTGCAGCGGACCGGTGATCTTGAGCATGAGCGACGCCGGGTTCGCCGTGGGCCGGTACGGATCGTCCTTGGAGGACGATTCCAGGGTGCCCGGCACCGAGATCACCTGCACGTCCGGGCAGTCGGCCGGCTGCGAGGAGGGCCGGTCCACCACACGCGAGGTGCTCGGCGCGGAGCTGTCCGTGGCGGCCGGCGGCAGCGACGGCCCGGGGCGCAGCCAGGTGCCCACCAGGATGGCCAGCAGCACCAGCGCGATCACCACGATCACGCCGACCACGATCATCAGCGGTGAGAACCGGCGCCGCGGCGCTCCGGGCTGTTGCTGCGTCATCGATTACGCCTTGCAGTACGAGGACCGCGCCTCGGCGATGAACTTGCCGGCATTGCCCTTGGCGTTGTCGCCGTCGTACGGGCCGAGGATGCCCACCACGAAGGGTTCGAGGTTCTTGGCGTCGCGGCCGGACTTGTCGTACTCGCAGGCGAACTGCGCGGCGTTGATCAGCACGTCGTCGGGCGCCTTGATACCCAGGCCACGGACCTTGCCGATGAAGTCCTGGTCCTTGCCGGTCTTGCCGGGAGCGGTGACGGCGCTGCTGCCGGGGTAGCCCGACGGTGCGGTGGCCGAGGAGCCGGGAGCGGTCGCGGGCAGCGAGGTGGGGCCGCTGCTGGCGGCGCCGCTGTCGGAGCCGCCGCCGACCGGAGTGGTGGGGGCGGTCACCGTCGAACTACCGCCGCAGGCCACCGCTCCGAGCAGCACCCCGCCCGTGATCACAGCTGCCGAGAATGCCCCACGAAGTCCAGCCATATCCATCTCCTTGAAGTACGCGCATGACGACGCTGCCAGGCTACCGGCTGTGCGCGGCGCCACGTTCGCACCGGCCTCAGCGGACCGCCGTCACTCCGTTGACCAGGGTGATCGCTCCCCGCTCGAACCGCTGCTCGAATCCGCCGGGGATGGGTGCCGGGTCGGCGACGGGGAAGCCCAGACGTCCGCCCTCGTAGCCCTGCTTGGCCCACTCCGCGGCGATCGGACCGTTGCTCACCAGGGTGGCCGGGGTCTTCGGGGTCCAGTAGAGGTGGCCGCCCTGGAAGCGCTGGAAGGCGCCGCCCTTGACCGCGATCTCATCGGAGACCGGCAGGCCGAGCGGGGACCGCTCGTAGCCGAGCGCCGCGTACTTGGCGCCGATCGCGCCGACCGCCGCGTGTGCGCCGGTCTGCGGTGACCAGTACACGGTGCCGCGCTGGAACTGCTGGAAACGCCCCTTGTCGCCGGGCAGGGACCGCTCCCCGGAGGTGGGGTGGCCGAGTGCGCCGCCCGGTCCGCCGGCTTCGAGGTAGGCGCCGCCGATCGCACCGGCGACCACCTGGGCGCCGGTATCGGCGGACCAGTAGACCTGGCCACCGCGGAAGTCCTGCGCCCGGCCGCCGGGCACCGGGTACTCGCCGGTGATGCACGAGCCGAGGGTGCGCACCGTCGGAGCGAGCGCACCGATCGCGCCGCCGCTCTGGCACGGCTTGGGACCGGGGACGCCGAGCGCCGCCTGCACCTGCGGCCAGGCCTCGCCGTTCTCGAACTGCCAGTACGGCCAGCTGTGATCGCCGGAGGGGCGGTACACGGCGTTCGCCGGGATTCCGAGCCGGTTGAGTTCGATCGCGAAGGCCTGGTTCGACGAGCGGGAGAGCACCTCCAGCGCCATCGCCTGCACGTCGTTGGGCTTGCCGGCGGCGCTGGAACCGTTACCGGAACTGAAGTAGAGGCTGGTGCCGCGCAGCTTCTCGGCCAGCTTGAGCGGATCGTGCTGCGCCCAGGCCGGGTCGGTGGGCGGACCGTACATGGCGTCGGCGTTGAAGTTCCCGGCGTCACGCATCGCGATCCCGATCGACTCGGGGGTGCCCGCGCTGCTGGTGGACAGGATGCCGGAGTAGGAGCCGGCGAACCGGAACAGTCCCTTGTTGCGGGCGGCGAGGGTGAACGCGGCGGTGCCGCCCATCGAGACACCGGCGGCGGCACGGGCGTCGGTGGCGCGCCAACCCTGCGCCAGCAGCGGCGGGAGCTCCTTGGCCAGGAAGCTCTCCCACTTGTAGTTCCGGCCGTTGTCCGGGCGTCGCCAATCGGTGTACCAGCTGGACTGCCCGCCGACCGGCAGCACGACGGTGACGTTCTTGTCACGGTAGAAGTCGGCGGCGTTGGTCTCCA
This sequence comes from Tsukamurella serpentis, assembly GCF_054780975.1. Lineage (NCBI taxonomy): Bacteria > Bacillati > Actinomycetota > Actinomycetes > Mycobacteriales > Tsukamurellaceae > Tsukamurella > Tsukamurella serpentis. The sequence goes on along the minus strand of NZ_BAAGVH010000004.1, from coordinate 194,160 downwards.
ACAGCCAGCCGTTCTGATCGTCGCGGGCACGCATCCCGTCGAGCAGGTACAGGGTTGCGAACCTGGCCTTCGGATCGACGTGCCAGTCCCGGGCCAGCAGCAACTGGACCTTGACGGTGTCGTTCATCGCGGCCGAGTAGACCGACAGGTCCACCCGGTGGTCGCCCTGCCACTGCGCGCCGGTGATCCGGGACTTCTGGGCGGCCGGGTCGGCGTGCGCCGGGGCGGGGTTCAGCGCCGACGGTGCCACGGCGCCGCCGGCCGCCAGTACCGTGGCGACGAGCAGTGTTCCGAAGCGGCCCATCGATGACATGGGAACAGTGTTACACGTCTGTGATTCACGGTCCGGCAGCCACACGGACGGTCAGTTCGCCGGCATCGTCTTCTGCTCGGGGGTGAGCGGCGGCGGCACGTCCAGACGGCACATGCGCAGCGTGTACTCCGGCACCCGGTCGATCCGCAGGCCCATGTTCGCCAGCGAGAGCTTGATGTTCCGCTTGAACAGTTCCCGCGTCAGCGGAGCAGTGTACGACTGCTGCAACTGCTGGATCTGCGGGCAGGCCAGCGCCGCGCGGGACTGGTTCACCCAGTCCGGATCGATGAACGGCGGCAGCGCCGGACGCTTCGGGTACGCCTTCGCCTCCGCGACCGCCCAGTCCGGGAACATCTCCTTGTCGTGCCCGATCCGGCCGTCCTGCAGCCGGCTGGTGTGCGAGGCCATCGGCCAGGCCAGGCCGATCTGGTCCCACACCCGCACGTCCAGCGGCAGGTTCATCCCGGTCATGCCCAGGTTGGTGAAGAACACCGTCTGCCGCTGCTCGACATCGTCCGGCAACGGGTACGGCAGCGGATCGATGAACCACCAGTCGTAGTCGAACGAGGGCAGGTACACCCCGCCGCGCGGGGTGGCGCGCAGGATGTCACGCAACGCCTGCATACGCGGATAGTCCAGATAGTCGTCGGCGGTCAGCGGATGCGCGTGCCCGGTCTGCAGCGAGTAGAACGCCCGCTCGTCGACGATGCCCGACTTTCCGATCGCGGTCCCGTCGGGCTGGCCGCGGAAGGTGGAGGCGTGCAGCGCCCAGCCGATCACCAGCACCCACAGCACCGCGGCGATCACCGCGCCCGCGGTCCCGCCGGCGAGCCGGGCCAGGCCGCGCACCGTCGAATCCTCGGGGCGCCGCGACGGAAGCCGCAGCGGGATCACCATCACCGGGAGCAGCAGCAGGAACAGCGGCGCGAGCAGCACCCGGCCGGACATGAAATCGCCGCCCTGGCGCACCCAGTACACGGCCTCGGCGACTCCGCCGAGGAACATCACGGTCACGATCACCGCCGGACGCTGCAGCTGATCCCGCAGGCCGCGGGCACCGCCGCGGGGCAACCGGAAGCGTCCGGTCAGCGGGGCGCGGGCACCGAGCGTGGGCAGCACGATCAGTGGGGCGACGATCAGCAGCGCCAGCACCGGCAGCCACAGCGAATAGGGCTCGACCAGGTTCATCAGATAGGTCAGGCCCTGATCCCACTTCGAACCGCTGGCGTCCTTGGCGACCGCGGTGTTGGGCACCGGCAGGCCGTAGTAGCCCATCCGGAAGATCTGGTAACCCACCGGCAGCAGGCCGGCCGCGAGCACCACGGCGAGCCGCCGAAACAGCCCGATCGGGGCCACGAACATCACCAGCAGCACCAGCGCACCGACCAGAGCCATCTCCGGGCGCACCAGCCAGGACAGTCCGGCGACGAAGGCAGTGGCCACGGTGAGCGCCCAGGTGCGGATCGTCTCGCCCCTGCCGAGCGGTTCCCGCTCGGCCTGCGACCAGGCGATCGCGAGCCACCACAGCAGCGCCACCCAGAAGATGGTCAGCGACACCTCCAGACCGGAGGTCGCGAAGTCCCGGGCCGGCGGCAGCGCCAGGTACACCAGGCCACCGGCGGGCAGCAGCATCAGCCGCGACCCGCGCAACCGGCGCCAGCCCGGTCCGCCCTGGTAGAGCCGAGCGGTTCCGGCCATGGCCAGCGGTAGCGCCGCGACCGAGAGCACCAGTGCGACGGTGAGCACCACGTACTCGGTCTGCACATCGCTGATCCAGGAGAAGAACCAGATCAGGTAGGTCCACGCGGCGGAGGTGTTCACCTCCACCCGCTCCCCGATGTTGAAGACCGGTCCGTTGCCCGCGAGCAGGTTCCGGACCGTGCGCAGCACGATCAGCCCGTCGTCGGCGATCCAGCGACGCTGCCAGGCTCCGTAGGCGAACAGGGCCGCGGTCACGGCCATGCCCAGCCACAGGGTCACCCGGGGCAGGCCGGACCCGCCGGTGCTGCTCCCCGGCGATACCGGGGTGGTTGTTTCAGGCGAAGTAGACCGCGGCAACGACTGTTCCAATCCACGCGATCGCGAGAACCTGAAGCACGCGGTCACCCAGGGCGATCTCCTCGGGTTCCCCCGCCTCGCCACCGTCGACGTCGACGGCGTAGCGCAGGATGGCGACGGTGAACGGCACCATCGACAGCGAATACCAGATGTTGTTCGGGTGCGCGGTCTTGTCGAAGGCCCACAGTCCGTAGCAGAGCACCACCGAGGTCGCCGCGAGCGTCCACACGAAGCGCAGGTAGGTGGTGGTGTAGTACTCCAGCGACTTGCGGATCTTCGCGCCGGTCCGCTCCGCGAGCTGCAGCTCGGCGTAGCGCTTACCGGCGGCCATGAACAGCGAACCGAATGCCATCACCAGCAGGAACCACTGGGACAGGCCCTTGGGCAGTTCGGCGGCCATGCCACCGGCGACCGCGCGCAGCAGGAAGCCGGAACTGACGATGCAGATGTCGATCACGGCCTGGTGCTTGAGGCCGAAGCAGTAGCCCAGCTGGATCACGATGTACACCGCGATCACCACCGCGAGCTGCCAGTTCGCCAGCAGGGACACGGCGATCGCACCGGCGCCGAAGATCACCGAGAGCACGTAGGCGAGGTTCACCGGGACCACACCGGCGGCGATCGGGCGGAACCGTTTGGTGGGATGCGCGCGGTCGGCCTCGACGTCCAGGGCGTCGTTGATCAGGTAGATCGACGACGCGGCCAGGCAGAAGGCGATGAACGCGATACCGACCCCGGCGAACTCGACGTGTTCGAGCTGCTCGCGGCCGGCCGCCAGCGGGGCCACCACCACCAGGACGTTCTTGACCCACTGCCGGGGGCGGATGGCCTTGATCAGTCCGGTGGCGAGGTTCGACGGCGCTTTCGGCTCGCCGTGCTCGATCGGCTCCTCGCTCATCAGTGGTCCGACCCCTTCTCGTTCTTCGTCTCGACGCTGCGCGCCGCGCGGCGCGTCCACAGTCTCTCACCCTCGATCGCGGCCAGTGCGCTCGCCGCACCGATCGCGGCCCCCGCGGCCACATCCGTCGGGTAGTGCACGCCGAGCACCATCCGTGAGGTGACCATCGGCGGCACCACCAGCGCGGGGGCCAGCAGTTCGCCGTGCGGAACGCCGGACGCGCGGCCGAGCAGGATCGCACCCGCGGTCGACGAGGTGGCGTGCGAGGAGGGGAAACTGAGCTTGCTCGGAGTGCTCACCCCGACGCTGATGTACGGGTGGTCGGGGCGCTTGCGCCGGACGATCCGCTTGATCACCACGGACGCGGCGTGCGCGGCGAAGGCGCCGGCACCGGCGGTCAGGTACTGCCGCCGCCGGGACGGATGCAGCACCGCACCCAGCGCGGCCAGCCCCATCCAGCCGAGGGAGTGCTCACCGAAGTGACTGAGGCCGCGCGCCGCGGGCAGCACACCGGGACGCCCGGCGAGCTGGGCCTGCACACCCACCAGGATCATCTCCTCCGGGCTGAGCGCCGGCTCCGGGACACTGTCGTGGCTCACTTGCTCTCCTCGCTCGGGCCCGCTTCCGGTTCGAAGATCTTCGACCAGGCCTCACGGCTGGTCAGATCCGCGTACGCGGAACGGTAGCGCTGGCGCATCTCCTCGAAACGGCGGTCCACCTCACGGTGCACGGCCAGGCTCTCGCGCATCAGCGCGAACATCTTGTCCCGGTCGCGCTGGCGGTAGACCACGCCCCGTCCGTCGGCGGTGGTGACGGTGACCCCGTCCACCCGGCCCAGGCTGAACCAGCGGGCCTCCAGCGGCGGGTAGTTGGCCTGCGGTACCTCGTGGTTGCGCGGGTCGGCCGGGCGCAGGTTGTTGCGCACCGCCTTGGCCAGCGTCGAGACCTTGGTGAGCGGGTTGAGCGGGATCTTGGACCCGTACGCGGTGGCCGCCCCGGTGGTGCGCGGAAGTTCGGTCGCACTGGGCAGGACGACGGCGTCCGGGAACTCCTTGCGCATCTGCGCGACCTTGGGCAGTGCCGTCGGCAGCAGGTCGTAGAGCGCTTCCGGGCCGCGCAGGAAGTCGCGCATCGCCTCGATCTGGATCGCGACGGTGGAGTACTCCAGGCACAGCAGGTGCTTCATCAGCGCCTTGATCGAGCTGGTCATGATGCCGCGGGTGCTGCCCTCGTGGTGCAGCGCGGCCACCACCAGCCGGTTGCGCAGGTGGAAGTAGGCCTGCCAGTCGATCGCGTCGTCCTTGTCGGACCAGGCCATGTGCCAGATCGCGATACCGGGCACCGTCGCAGTGGGGTAGCCGTGTTCGGCGGCGCGCAGGCCGTAGTCCCAGTCGTCCCACTTGATGAACAGGGGCAGCGGCAGGCCGATCTCCTCGGCCGCCACGCGCGGGATCAGGCACATCCACCAGCCGTTGCCGTCGACGTCGATCCGGCGGTGCAGGTTCTTGCTGTGGTCCCGGTCGCTGAGCGGGTACTCCGCGAAGTCGTGGTCGTACTCGACGTTCGGCGCCGCGGTCCACATGAAGGAGTTGCGGTCGATGACCTCGCCCATGCAGTGCAGGTGGCTGCGGTCCTGCAGGTTGAGCATCTGCCCGCCGACCAGCATCGGGCTCTTGGCGAACCGGGCGAACTGCAGCGCGCGCAGGATCGAGTCGGGCTCGATGGCGATGTCGTCGTCCATGTACAGCACGTACGGGCTGTCGGTCAGGCGCAGCGCCTCGTACATGATCCGGCCGTAGCCGCCGGACCCGCCGAGATTGCCCTGCTCGAACCGGTGGTAGCGATCGCCCAGCGGCGCGATGGCGGCCTCGAAGTCCGGGTGGTCGACGACCCGCTTGTTTCCCTGATCGGGCATCAGGACGGCGTCGATCACCTCGTCGACCAGGGGGTCTCCGGTGAGTGCGCGGACCGCGGCGACGGCATCGTCGGGGCGGTTGAAGGTGGGGATGCCGACGGTGACCCGCTTGTCCGGCAGTCCCTCCTCGCCGACCGTGGCGTACCAGCCGGCCGAGATGATCTCGGTGTCGGCGTCGGCGGTCACGTCGAACCAGATCCAGCCGCCGTCCTCGAACGGTCCGAGGTCGGTGGCGAATTCGGCGATGCCGTAGCCGGTGGCGTCGGTCTCCACCAGGCGCCCGCCGAGCGCGATGCGGGAACCGTCCACCTTGGAGCGGTAGAGGTCGACGCGGGCGGTGCCCTTGAGCTCGATCCGCAGCACCACCTCGGTGAGCACGGTCCAGCGGCGCCAGTACGAGGCCGGGAAGGCGTTGAAGTAGGTCGCGAAGCTGACCTCGGACTCACCGGCGACGTTGAGCGAGGTGCGAGTGGGAGCGTGCGAGCGGCGCGAGTTGGTCTGTGCCTCCTCGAGGTACAGCGAGCGGACGTCGAGCGGCTCACCCGGCCGCGGCAGGATGACGCGCTGGAGCAGGGTCTGGGCGCGGTTCGCGCCGGCTTCCGTGGTCACTCAGGCCTCCTCGGTGAGCGCGGCACCGGTTGTCAGATGCGGCGCCACGATGTTGTCGAACATCGACAGCGCGCTGGCGATCGCCATGTGCATGTCGAGGTACTGGTAGGTGCCCAGACGCCCGCCGAAGAGGACCTTGGCCTCAGCGGCCTCGGTCTTGGCCAGGTCGCGGTACGCGGCGAGCATCTCCCGGTCGGCGGGGGTGTTGATCGGGTAGTAGGGCTCGTCGTCGTCGTTGGCGAAGCGGCCGAACTCGCGCATGATCACGGTCTTGTCGGTGGGGTAATCGCGTTCGGGGTGGAAGTGGCGGAACTCGTGGATGCGGGTGTAGCGGACGTCCGCGTCGTTGTAGTTCATCACCGGGGTGCCCTGGAAGTCGCCGGTGGGCAGCACCTCGGTCTCGAAGTCGAGGGTGCGCCAGCCGAGGCGGCCCGCGGAGTAGTCGAAGTAGCGGTCCAGCGGACCGGTGTACACCACGGGCGCGTCGGGGGACGCGGCGCGCAGTTCGTCCCTCACGTCGAACCAGTCGGTGTCCAGTTGCACGTCGATCAGATCGGACGCCGCCATGTTCTCCAGCCACGCGGTGTACCCGTCGACGGGCAGGCCCTCGTAGGTGTCGTTGAAGTAGCGGTTGTCGAAGTTGTAGCGGACCGGCAGGCGGGTGATGTTGCCGGCGGGCAGGTTCTTGGGATCGGTCTCCCACTGCTTGGCGGTGTAGTGCTTGATGAACGCCTCGTAGAGCGGGCGGCCGACCAGGCTGATCGCCTTCTCCTCGAAGTTCTGCGCCTGCTTGGAGTCGAACTCGGAGGCCTGCTCGGCGATCAGGGCACGGGCCTCGTCGGGGGTGAAGTACCGGCCGAAGAACTGGCTGACCAGCCCCAGCCCGAGCGGGAACTGGTAGGCCTGGCCGTCGTGCATGGCGAAGACCCGGTGCTGGTAGCCGGTGAACGCGGTGAATCGGTTCACGTAATCCCAGACGCGCTGGTTGGAGGTGTGGAACAGGTGCGCTCCGTACTTGTGCACCTCGATCCCGGTCTCGGGTTCGGCCTCGGAGTAGGCGTTGCCGCCCAGGTGCGGCCTGCGCTCGATCACGAGCACCCGCTTGCCCAGTTCGGCGGCGGTGCGCTCGGCGATGGTCAGGCCGAAGAATCCGGAGCCCACCACGATGAGGTCATAGGTCTGAGGAGAGGAGGTCGCCACGGACGTTCAGGGTACCGGCAGGTGGCGCCGCGCGGCGCCACCCGCCTCACCGGGTGTGATCAAGCCGGAGCGCCGGGCACCGTCGGCACCGGCAGCGGGGTCGAACCCGCCGCGGGCGCGGACGGTGCGGCCGGTGCGCTGCCGGCCGACGGGGCGCTGCCGGCCGAGGGGGCGCCGGCTGCGGACGGCGTCCCCGGTGCGCTCGGGGCGCTCGGGGCACCCGGGACACTCGGGGCGCCGGACTGCGGTGCTGCCGGTGCTGCCGGTGCAGTCTCGGCGCCCGGGGTGACCGGCACCGCGGGCACGCCCGCCGGCGCCGCGCCCGGATTCGGGTTGATCCCCAGCAGGTCTCCCCAGCCGGGGATCAGGTTCAGCAGCGGCAGCGCCGGCAGGCTCGGAGCCCCGCCCGCGGCGAACGCGGTGACCCAGTTGAGCAGGGTGGCCGGTGCGGCGACGCCGGAGGGCACCACCTGTGCGCCGCTGGCCTTGGAGAAGTAGATGGTCCCGTTCTGGTACGACTGGAACATCGAGCCGTCCGGGAAGGTGACCGGATTGGCCACCGCCCGGCCCAGAGTGCCGCCCTCGCCACCGGCCGCGGCGTAGGCGGCCTCCACCGCTTCCTTACCGGAGACGCCCGGCGCAGCCGGGGTCGCGGCCGGTGGAGCGGGGATACCGGGGATCGCCGGAGCCGCCGGAGCGGTCGGTGCCGCCGGGGCGCCGGGGGCAGCGGGCACCGCCGGTGCCGCCGCGCCGGGAGCCGATCCGGCCGGAGCGGCCGGGGCCGCGCCGGGCACCGTCGGGATCGCCGGAGCTGCGGGGGCGCCTGGGACTGCCGCGGCTGCCGGAGCTGCGGGTGCCGCCGGCGCTGCCGGAGCTGCCGGAGCTGCGGACGCACCGGGCGAGGCGGTCGCGGTGCTCGCGCCCTGCGGCGCGATCTGCGAGGCGTTCGGAGCCGTGGGCACCGGGTTGAACGGGTCCACCGGCGCTGCCACGATCTGCCGATCCACCGCGCGCCCGGGCACCGGGTCACTCGGTGCTCCCGGCCCGCCGGGGGCCGACGGTGCGGCCGGCGCACCGGGAGCCGACGGTGCGGCCGGCGCGCCGGAGGCCGGGGCCTGACCGGCCACGGTGAACCAGTCCGAGCGCAGGCCCAGTTTCTTGCGAACGTCCTCACCGGAGACGGTGACGGTGCGGCCGGCGCCGACGATCTCCACCGACTGCACCCGCTTGGCCTGCGCGGACTGCGTCTTGACCACTCGCACCGACTTCAGCTCGCCGACGCCGAACTCCTTGGAGATCTCCCGCGCCGGGACCTTCTGCGACCAGTTCTTGTACGGCGAGACCACGTCACCGTCGTCCTTGACGGCGGGGAAGTCGCCGCCGGCGGTCCACCCACCGGTGGAGCTGGAGAACTCGGTGGCAACGGTGTACCCGTTCTTGGCCATCACCAGGCCGGCGGTGCTGCTGACCGCCTTGTCGGTGCGCGGATCCTCCTTGCCGGCGCCACCGTAGACCTGGGAGTCCTGGGTGTCGTTGTAGACGTCGCCACGCTTGACCGATTCGGCCAGCGCATAGGAGCGGGCCGCGATCGCCTGTGCGCGCAGCGCCTCGTAGCCGCCCTGATCGGCCCAGTCGACATTGCTCTCCACCGGGACCACACCGCGGGTGTAGTCCTCGATGTTGGCGATGTTGAAGACCTTGCCGTCCTTGGTGGCGACCGCGCCCCGGTAGGCGGCGTTGGTGCCGCAGAACTTCAGCAGTTCACCGGTCGGGCGGTTCGGTGCCGCGTTGAGCGGGTTGACGGTGCCGTCGGACACCGGAACGGTCTTGACCTCGGGGCCACCGCAGCCGGCCGTGATCGCGGCCTTGCCGCCGTCGATCCGTACCGCCTGACCGGGGGCGACCTGCTGATCGCCGATCTTCGCACCGGCCGGAGCCAGGACGTTCAGCGACTTCTGCGTGGTGAGCTGCACCCGCACCGGCAGGTTGGTGTCGACCTTGGAGAGCTTCGCGCCGCCGTAGTAGTGGCCCACGATCTGCTCGGCCTTCCAGCCGGACTTGGCGTAACCGAAGGCGCCCCACTGACCCAGACCCCGGCCGTGGCCGTTGCCCTGACCGGTGAAGGTGACCTCGTTGGCGGCCACGAGTTGCAGCTCTGAGGCGATGTTCGTGCTGGTGAGAAGCGCCGTCACGCCGCCGACGGCCAGGGCCGGGAGCATCGCGACGGCAACGGTACGCCGTACGCGGCGGCGACGGGGACCGCCGTCGATCCACACGGGCATGGTTTCTCCTTAGCTCGACACAGGTGAGCCCACGCGATAAGGCTCAACGTCAGGTCGAGACTAACACCATTCGCAACACTCGTCACGTAAGCAACTTCAGTCTCATTCGTCACAAACGCCACTTCCGGCCCGCACCGTCGGAGCCCGACGGTGCCCACCCCTGCCGCGCAAGGGCCGCTCAGAACCAGTGTTCGAGAACCCGGGCCACACCGTCGTCGAGATTGCTGGCGGTCACCGTGTTCGCGGCGGCACGGGCCACCGGGTGCGCGTTCCCCATGGCGACGCCCATGCTGGCCCAGCGCAGCATCTCCGAATCGTTGGGCATATCGCCGAACGCCGCGGTGCGCAGCTCGCCGGACAGGCCCAGGTGGTCGATCGCAGCCTGAATGCCGGTGGCCTTGGTGATCCCCGGCACGTGGAACTCGATCAGCCCGTTGTTGGTTGCGTAGGTGACGTCGGCGATGCCGTGCAGGTGCGGCGCGACCCGGGCGTGCATCTCGTCCGAGGTCATTCCCGGCTCGCGGACCAGCAGCTTCACCGCCGGATGGGCCAGCACCTCGGCATCGGAGGCGGTCTCGGTGTCCGGTTCGAGCCAGGCGTGCTGGTAGCCGGTGGACGCCGCGAACCGGGGCGTGGCGGCGTCGTGCTCACCGTGGGCGACCCGCTCGGCGGCGAATCCCGCACCGGGTAGGTACCGGTACACCAGTTCGGCCACCCGCCCGAGCAGCTCCGGCGACATCAGCGACGCCGACACCACCTGCGAGGTCGCGGTGTCGTAGAGCACCGCACCGTTGGCGCACACCGCGAGCGGCGCGAAGTCCAGCTGCGCGGCGATCGGGTCCACCGCGCGCGGCGGCCGCCCGGTGGCCAGCACGAAGTGCCCGCCCGCGGCGAGCACCGCGTTCACCGCCACGTGGGTGCGCAGGGTGAGCCGCTCGAAATCGTCGACCAGGGTTCCATCGACATCACTGGCGACCAGGATCGGAGCGTCGCCGAGCTCGTGGCGCTCCGGTACCCGCGGGCCGGCCGGGGGCGTCGGGGTATCAGGCACCGTCGCCCTGACGATCCTCCCGGCGGCGGCGGCGCTCGTCGAGATCGGCGGCGTCCATCGCATCGGCCTCCTCCAGCGTGGGCGCACTGCCCCCGAGCCGGCGCGGCACCCAAGGCTCGCCCTGCGGGTGCGGCCCGTAGAGGTCCTGCAGTTGCAGCAACATGGCCTGCATCTCGCTCTTCAGGCGCGCGGTGAGCTGATCCGCGGGTCCCTCCGGCTCCAGCGGATCGCACACCCCCACCAGGATCCGGAACTTGTTGCGGCCCAGTTGCTTGGGCAGGCCCTTGGTCCACAGCTGCTGCGCGCCCCAGACCACCACGGGAACGATCGGCACACCGGCCTCGATCGCCATCCGGGCGGCTCCGGACTTGAATCCCTTGAGCTCGAAGCTGCGACTGTGCGTGGCCTCGGGGTACACACCCACCAGTTCCCCGGCCTTGAGCGCGCGCACCGCGGCGGCGTAGGCGTCGGCACCGGCCTCACGGTCGACGGGGATGTGGTGCAGGGCGCGCATGATCGGCCCGGACTTCGAGTTGTCGAAGACCTCCTGCTTGGCCATGTACCGGATCTTCCGGCGGCCGGCGCTGTAGGCGGGTTTACCGCCGAAGGTGAAATCCAGATACCCGGTGTGGTTGATCGCCACCACCGCGCCGCCCGCACGCGGGAACTTCTGGAAGTCCACTTCGGTGAACCGGATGCCTTGAAGCGCCCACATGCCGCGGGCTACTTCGAGAATCGTTCCGTAGACGGGTTCCACTCCGTAAGGGTAACCGCGGGCGGCGGGTAAGGCGCCGAAGCCGCACACGATCGCCGCTATTACTCTGTAGCGGGTAAGTAGCAGTAGGCGAAAGGGTCCACCGTGCAGGTCACCAGCGTCGGGCACGCGGGTTTCCACATCTCCACCGCCGCAGGCACCATCCTGTGCGATCCGTGGGTCAATCCGGCCTACTTCGGCTCGTGGTTCCCGTTCCCGGACAACACCGGTCTGGACTGGAAGGCGCTCGGCGACGTGGACTACCTCTACGTCTCCCACCTGCACCGCGATCACTTCGACGAGAAGAACCTGGCCGAGAACATCAACAAGGAGGCCACCGTTCTGCTGCCGGACTACCCGGTGCCGGATCTGCGGCGCGAGCTCGAAGCGCTGGGTTTCACCAAGTTCTTCGAGACCCAGGACTCGGTCAAGCACACCGTCTCCGGCCCCAAGGGCGATCTGGACGTCATGATCATCGCGCTGCGCGCCCCCGCGGACGGCCCGATCGGCGACTCCGGCCTGGTGGTCTCGGACGGCGAGACCGTGGTCTTCAACATGAACGACGCCCGACCGGTGGACCTCGACGTGCTCGACGAGTTCGGCGGGGTCGATGTGCATCTGCTGCAGTACTCCGGCGCCATCTGGTACCCGATGGTCTACGACATGCCCAAGGGCAGTAAGCGCCGGTTCGCCGAGCAGAAGCGCCAGCGCGGCATGGACCGGGCCCGCAGCTACGTCGACCAGGTCGGTGCGCCGTGGGTGGTGCCCTCGGCCGGCCCGCCCGCCTTCCTCGATCCCGAGTTGCGGTTCCTCAACGACGAGGGCCGGGTCGACCGGGAGACGATCGGCGGCGACCCGTCGAACATCTTCCCGGACCAGATCACCTTCCTCGAGGAGATGCGCCGCAACGGCAACGACGGCGGGATACTGATGATCCCCGGCACCGTCGGGGAGTTCCGCGGGTCCGAGAAGCTCTCGGTGACCCACCCGGTCTCCGACGCCGAGGTCGCGAAGATCTTCGACGACAAGACCGCCTACCTCGACGCCTTCGCCGAGCGCCAGGCCGGCGTGCTGGCGGCGGAGAAGGCCTCCTGGGCCAAGGACGACGGGGTGCCGCTGCTGCCCGCACTCAAGGCCAAGTTCGAGCCGATCATGCAGGCGTCGGCGCTGATCAGCGACGGTATCGGCTACCCGGTGGGGCTGGAGATGCTGGCCGCGGACGGCACCGTCGAGACGGTGGTCCTGGACTTCCCGAACCGGATCGTGCGGCCGCCGCTCGACGGTGAGGGCAAGTACCGCTACGGCTTCCGGATCGCCGCCGAGCTGGTCCGCACGGTGCTGCGCGACGACGAGCCGGACTGGGTGAACACGATCTTCCTGTCCACCCGGTTCACCACCTGGCGGATCGGCGGCTACAACGAATTCCTCTACACCTTCTTCAAGTGTTTGACCGATGAGCGGATCGCCTACGCCGACGGCTGGTTCTCCGAGGCGCACGACGACTCCGCGTCGATCGACCTGGACGGCTGGGAGGTGCAGCGGCGCTGCCCGCACCTGAAGGCGGATCTGTCGAAGTTCGGTGTGGTCGAGGGCGAGAAGCTCACCTGCAACCTGCACGGCTGGCAGTGGGACCTCGAGTCGGGGCGGTGTTTGACCTCGAGCGGGCATGAGCTCCGTGCCCGGCGGCTGACGTGAACCGGCCCACTCGCCCGCCCAGCAACCGGCAGCGGGTCGAGGACTACTACGGGGTGCACGAGACCGGTATGGGGCCTCGTCCGGCGCAGCCCGGCCAGCAGAACCAGCCGGCGCAACCTGTCCAGCAGCAGGGACAGCAGAGCCGGCCGGGCCCGCAGGACCAGCCCGGCCCGCAGGCGCCGGGCCAGGCCCGGCCGAGTCAGGGGCCCACTCCCCCGCGCCGGATCCCGCCACCCGAGGAACAGGTGGCCGCCAAGGCCGCCCGCGGCAAGCCCGACCCGCTGACCGACCCGCTCACCTCGGAGACCTTCAACGGGATCGCGCCGGAACCGGACACCTTCGCCTCCGATCCGGTCGGGGTCACCGGCGGCTACGGGTACAGCGCGACGACCGGACCGTCGACTTTCGAGGACTCCGATCCGTTCGCCCCGCCGAAGTTCGAGCCGACCTTCGAGCCGCCCACGTTCGAGCCGCCGAAGTTCGAGCGCCGCGAGGCCGGCACCGGCGACCCACAGGCGCCCACGCTGGACGAACCCGACGAGTCCTACATCGACGTCGAGGTGGTGGACGTGGTCGAGGTGACCCATTCGCTGCCCGAGCCGCTGGCGATCGACCCGTTCCCCTACACCACGATCGACGAGAGTTACGTCGACGAGTCCCTCCTTCACACTCCGCATCTACCCGAGGAGCCCGGTATGGCCGACTTCAACGAGTCCCTGAGCGAAGCGATGAACATCGACGGCGCATTGGGGGTGGCACTGGTCGACTCCGGCAGCGGCATGGCACTGGCGACCGCGGGAGATCCGGCCGGCTTCAACCTCGAAGTGGCCGCCGCGGGCAACTCCGCGCTGGTCCAGGCCATGGGACGTACCCTCGGCGACCTGGATCTGGACGATCACATCGAGGACATCCTGATCACGCTGGGCACTCAGTACCAGATCGTACGGCCGATCCGGCAGGGCACCGACGACCTGTTCCTGTACCTGGTGCTCGACCGCTCGCGCGCGAATCTGGCGATGGCGCGGTTCCGGCTGACCAAGCTGGCCGAGGCGATCGAGCTCTAGTCTGCGAAACGTGCAGATTTCTGGCCTATGAAGCCGGATTCGGCTTCATAGGCCAGAAATCCGTGGTTTTCACGGACGAAGAACGTCGGTCCCGATGAACGGCTGCAGCGCCGCGGGCACCCGGATCGAGCCGTCGGGCTGCTGGTGGTTCTCCCAGATCGCGACCAGCCAGCGAGTGGTCGCCAGGGTGCCGTTGAGGGTGGCGGCGATCTGCGGGCGGCCGTCCTCGTCGCGGTAGCGGATTCCCAGCCGGCGCGCCTGGAAGGTGGTGCAGTTGGAGGTCGAGGTGAGCTCGCGGTAGCGGCCCTGCGAGGGCACCCAGGCCTCACTGTCGAACTTTCGCGCGGCCGACGAGCCGAGGTCGCCCGCCGCCACGTCGATCACCCGGTAGGGCACCTCGACCGCGGCCAGCATCTCCTTCTCCCAGTTCAGCAGCCGCTGATGCTCGGTCTCGGCGTCCTCGGGCTTGCAGTAGACGAACATCTCGATCTTGTCGAACTGGTGCACCCGGATGATGCCGCGGGTGTCCTTGCCGTACGAGCCGGCCTCGCGCCGGAAACAGCTGGACTGCGCGGCGTAGCGCAGCGGGCCGTCCGAGAGGTCCACGATCTCGTCCATGTGGTACCCGGCCAGCGGCACCTCGGAAGTGCCCACCAGGTACAGGTCGTCGGCTTCGAGCCGGTAGATCTCGTCCGCGTGCGCACCCAGGAAGCCGGTTCCGGCCATCACCTCGGGCTTGACCAGCACCGGCGGCACCATCAGCGTGAACCCGTTCGCCACGGCCTTCTGCACGGCCAGCTGCAGCAGCGCCATCTGGAACAACGCGCCGTACCCGGTCATGAAGTAGAACCGCGAGCCGGAGACCTTCGCGCCGCGCTCCATGTCCAGCAGTCCCAGCCCCTCGGCCAGTTCCAGGTGGTCCTTGGGATCGTCGATCTCCGGGATCTCGCCGACGTGCTCGAGCACCACGAAGTCGTCCTCGCCGCCGGGCGGGACACCGTCGATGATGACGTTGCCGATCTTCCGGGCCACCTCGTCGAAGACCTCGTCGGCACGGGTCTGCGCCGCCTCGGCCTCCTTGACCCGTCCGGCCAGTTCACCGGCGGCGGCGACCAGCGCGGGGCGCTCCTCGGGGGAGGCCTTGCCGATCAGTTTCGACGATGCCTTGTGCTCGGCCCGCAGGGTGTCGGCGGCCAGGACCGCGGCACGACGATCCGCGTCCGCGGACAGCAGCGCGTCGACCAGCGCCGGGTCCTCTCCACGGGCGCGCTGCGAGGCGCGCACACGGTCAGGGTTCTCGCGAAGCAGCTTGACGTCGATCACGCGACCAGCCTATTCGGCACTGCTCGCCCATCCCAAACCGCGGTCCGCCGCCGGGCAGGCATGATGGACGGTGATGTCCGAGGAAGATGACACCCAGGCCACCCGTTTCGACCCCGCCGACGAACCGGCCGAGCCCGCACCGCGCCGCGGTGCCGCGGCGTGGGCGGTGCGCGCGGTACTCGCCGCTGTGATCGTCGGTGCGGTCGCGATCGGCGCCGCCCTGTTCGCGACCGGCGCCTTCGAGCCGAAGAACGAGGAGAAGGCACCGCGCCTGGCCTCGGCCGGGAGCACGCTCGCGCGCACCTCTGCCGGCACCTGTCTGAACTGGGACAAGGATCCCACGACGATGACCCCGGTCGACTGCGCGCAGCCGCACAAGTTCGAGGTCGCCGGCGCTCCTGCGCGCAACCTCCCGGCCGAGGCCGGGTATCCCACCGAGACCGCACTCGCCGCGCAGCGCGACCAACTGTGCCCTCCGGTGGTCGACAAGTACCTGGAGAAGCGGCTCGACCCGAAGGGCCGCTTCCAGATGGGTCTGCTGACCGCCGGCCAGAAGGCCTGGGAATCGGGTGACCGGACCATGCGCTGCGGCATCCAAGTGGTCGACGGTGGCGGTACCGCGCTCGACACCGTCGGCAAGGCGGCGAACCAGGACCAGTCGGTGTCCTGGCCGCCGGGCACCTGCATCGGCCTCGGCGACCGCGGTCAGGCCACCGGGCCGGTCGAATGCAGCGTGCCGCACGCCTTCGAGGTGACGGCGGTGATCGACATGCGCCAGCCCTTCCCGGAAGCCTCCTGGCCCACCCAGCAGCAACAGGAGGAGTACCTGCAACGGATCTGTCCGTCGCGGACCACGGCCTGGTTCGGCGCGCAGGACGGGTTGCGGAAATCCGGTCTGCAGTTGCAGTGGAACACGCTCGCGCAGCCCTCGTGGACCGCGGGCTCGCGGTCGGCGATCTGCTTCGTGGCCTCGTCGAAGGACGGTCGCACGTACACCCCGGTGACGGGTTCGGCGAGATCGCCGGATCTGCTGATCGACGGGAAGAAGCCGGTGATGCCCACCTTCCCGGGCGCGGCGCCGCCGTCGGGTCCGAGGTAGCCGGTGCACGTCTCGCGCCGCGCCTTCTCCGAGTGGGTCTCCGACGCCCTCGACGACGTCCCGCCCGAGTTGGCGCGGGCGATGGACAACGTGGTGGTGCTGGTGCGCGACCGCAACGAGGACGAGCCGACGCTGCTCGGCCTGTACGAGGGCATCTCGCTGACCGAGCGGGACTGGAACTACGTGGGCACCCTGCCGGACACCATCACCATCTACCGTGAGGCGCTGATGGACGTGTGCGAGACCGAGGAGCAGTTGCGCCGGGAGATCCGGGTGACGGTACTGCACGAGATCGGCCACCACTTCGGCATCGACGATCACAAACTCCACGAACTGGGCTGGGCCTGAAAGGAACCGTCATGCCGACTCCGCACAACACCGCCGAACCGGGCGATTTCGCCCCCGTCGTCCTGATGCCCGGCGACCCGCGCCGGGCCCGCCGCATCGCCGAAACACTGTTCGACGATGCCCGTCTGGTCAACGAGGTGCGCGGGATGGAGGCGTACACCGGCACCGTCGGCGGACGGCCGATCTCGGTAATGGGTTCGGGCATGGGTATGCCCACCATGACGATCTACGCCACCGAGCTCTTCCGCGAGTACGGGGTGCAGCGGATCGTCCGGGTGGGGACCTCCGGCGCGTACCAGGACGACACCCGGCTCGGCGACGTGATCGTGGTGACCGCCGCGCACACCGATTCGGCGATCAACGAGCCGCGGGTGCCCGGTGTGCGGCTGGCACCCGCGGCGTCGTTCCCGTTGCTGCGGGCCGCCGTCGGCGCGGCGGAGCGCCGGGGTATCCCGGTGCAGGTGGGAACGGTGTTCTCGTCGGATCACTTCTATCTCGCGCGCGAGGGGCTGCACTCCGAGCTGCGCGATCACGGCACGCTGTGCGTCGATATGGAGACCGCGGGCCTGTACGGTGTGGCCGCGGCCGAGGGCGGTCAGGCGCTGACGGTGCTCACGGTGACCGATCACCTGTTCCGCGGGGAGGCGATCTCCCCGCAGGAGCGGGAGAGCGGTTTCTCCAACGCCGCGCAGATCGCGATCGAGGCCGCTTTCAGCTGACCGGTACTGCTGGCAGGGCGAACCGCCTCAGCCGCCGTAACTCCTTTAACCCCCCCTTAACCCATCGGGTCCAGGTGCGACGGTGCGTCGGCCCAGCTCACCAGCTCCCACCCGGTGCCGGTGGGACGCAGCACGATCTCCCCGGTGTTGGGCAGGTGGTGCCGGTGCGCGTATCCGCTGTCCACGCCGGCCAGCCGCGCGGCCACCAGCCGGATCGCGGCACCGTGGCTGACCAGGTAGGCGTCGCCGTCGGCGAGGTGGTCGCGGCGCACCTGCTCGACCGTGGGCAGGTAGCGTTCGAACAGGTCGGAGGCGGATTCGCCGCCGGGCAATGCCGCTGAAAGGTCACCGAAGTGCCAGCTCCGGACCACCTGCTGGAAGGCCTTGATCGCGTCCTCGTCGCTGCGTCCCTCGAGGTCGCCCGCCTGGATCTCGTGCACCCCGTCGACCACGGTGACCGGCATCTGCCAGCCGGTGCCGATCAGTCCGGCGGTCTGCTGCGCGCGGCGCGCGACCGAGGACAGCAGCACCGCCGGTGCCGGCCCCGGGCGTTCGGCGGCGAACCGACGGGCCTGTTCCGAGCCGTCCGGGGTGAGCGGCGCTCCGGGCGGCAGCGTGTCGAGGATCTTCGCGACGTTGGCGGTGGTCTGGCCGTGCCGGACCAGGTGCAACAGGCCGGTCATCGTCGTCCCTCCCGAACGTCCTCGAACCACTGCTGTGCGTCCCCGGGGTCGGCCGGGGGTGTTCCGGGCCCGCCCGGACGGGGCCAGGAGCCGAGGTAGCGGACGTCCTCGCAGACGCGGTGCAGGGCGCGCAGCGCCTCCCCGACCGCCGGATCGTCGATGTGCCCGACGGCGTCGAAGTGGAACACGTAGCTACCGAATACCGTTCGCTTGGGCCGGGACTCGATGCGGGTCAGGTCCACGCCGCGCAGCGCGAACTCGGCCATCGCCAGGGCCAGCGAGCCGGGGCGGCTGGGCACGTCGATGATCACCGAGGTGCAGTCGGAGCCGGTGCGCGGAGGCGGCGTTCCGGGGCGTCCGCAGAGCACGAACCGGGTGCGGGCGTCGGCCACGTCGGCGACCCCGGTGGCGGCCTCGTCGACGCCGTGCATCCGGGCGGCGAGCGCGGTGGTCACCCCCGCATCCACCCGTCCGGCGGCGACATCGGCGGCGGCGGCCGAGTTCGACGCCGCGGGTACCACCTGCGCCTGCGGCATGTTGGCGGCCAGCCACTTCCGCACCTGCGCGGTGGCGATCGGGTACGCACCCACGGTGCGGGCCCGCTCCAGCGGCATCCGGGAGGCGATCGAGAAGGCGACGGCGAGGTCGGTCTCGGCGAAGATCTGTAGCGGGGTGCCGAAGGTGAGAGTGTCCAGGGTGGGCGTGACCGGGCCCTCCACCGAGGATTCGATGGGCACACAGGCGAGGTCCGCCGCGCCGTCGGCGACGAGCTCGAGCGCGGCGATCTGGCTGGGCGCACTGATCCGCTCGGCCCCGGTGAGCGCGATACCGGGGACCGACATCTCACCGCGCTCAGCGAGCTCCTGGCACTGCAGCAGCGCCATTTCGGTGAAGGTCCCCTCGGGTCCGAAGTAGGCGATCCGCGTCACGGTCCAACTCTATCGGAGGCGCCGGGCGGGCCGCCGGGCTCGAGCCGCAACGTGGCACGCGGCCTCCGTCGAGCAGGCCTCCTGAGCAGGTTCAGCGCAGTCCGAGCGCATGCAGCCGTTCGGTGACGGCCTGCGGGTCCGCGGTCACCAGATGCCGCAGGCGCTCGCGGACGGCGTCCTGCGCCATCGGATTGAGGGTCGTCAGGCGCTGCTCGTCCGGGTGCGCGGCGGCGGACTCGATGTCTTCGCCGGTGAGCGCGGCGACGGTCGCACAGAGCACGGCGATCGCCTCGTCGGCGCTGCTCACGGCGATTTCGAAGCCGGGTCCGGTTTCGTGCACACCGTGCACCAGGAACTCGGAGAGCGCGGTGAGCTCGCCGGGCCGGTAGGTGCAGCTCTTACGGCCCGACGGTGCCGCCACGGCCAGCCCGTCGACCAGGGACATCGGCTCGCGCGGGGGTGCGAGCAATTCCAGTTCGATCGCCATTACGGTGACCATAACCCTTGCCCACAGTTGCTCACAGCATTAGGTTAGGGTTACCTTCTTAGAACATTCCGAGCGAGAGGAGTCGCCATGAGTGCCCCCACCATCGCCGAGCCGACCCCGGCAGAGCGAGTCCGCAGCATCGCGGCGGTACCCCATGCCGCGGTTCTGGTCGCCGACGGATACGAGCCGATCACCGTGGCCCTGCACCACGTGCTCAGCGACCGGCTCATCGTCGCCGTCTCCGACGACGCGCCGTGGCTCGAAGGAGCCCGCGCCATGGTCGAGATCAACGACATCTCCCCGCTGCCGCTGCGGGAGCGGACCCGGTCGCTGGTGTGGCTGTCCGGCCGGCTCTCCGAGGTGGCCGACGGCGCGGCCCTGGCGGCTCGGATCGCCGTGGAGAACCCGCTGGAGGCGCTCCTCGACGTGGGCCACGGCTCACGACTGCTGACCATGCCGATCGAGACCGCGGTGCTCGCCGATGCGGCCGGTGCCGCCTCGGTGACCGGTGACGAGCTGGCCGCGGCCGAGCCCGACCCGTTCGCCGAGTACGAGTCGGCATGGCTCGGACACGTCGAGGCCGGTCACCCGGAGATGGTCGGACAGCTGGCCCGCCGCCTGCCCGGCCGGCTGCGCAACCATCGGATCCGGCTGCTGGGCATCGACCGGTTCGGCATCCGGTTGCGCGCCGAGCACCACGAACTCTCCGATGTGGACGTGCGCCTGAACTTCGCACAGCCCGCATCCGATATGGCCGCGTTGCAACGCGGTATCCGCATCCTGCTGGGCTGCCCGTTCCTCAACGGCCTGCGCGCCGGCTGATCCACCCGGTACTTACGCACCGGAACGGTTAGATTGGCGAGATGAGCGCCACTGACGACAGCTCCCGCCCCGGTCCCACCCCCGACGATTCCGGGCTGCCGGTGCCGCCCGATCACTCCGGCTCCGAACCGCCACGCCCCGGCATGGCCGAGCGCGCCGGTGATGCGGCCAAACTCTGGCTCCGACGGATCATCGGCGCGGTCGTGGTGCTCGCGCTGCTAGTCGGCGTCTACTTCATCCTGGCGGCGATCATCCCGCGCTGGTGGGCCGAGCGGCTCGGCCGGATCATCGACGGCAGCATGCTCACCGGCACCGGACTGGGGCTCGCGATCGGCTTCGTGTGCACCGCGGTCCCCCTGCTCCTGCTGGTCTTCGCCGGCCGCCGGGTGCGCAGCCGCCCGATCCTGGCCGTGCTCGCCGCAGTGCTGGCGGTGATCGCCGCGGTCCCGAACCTGCTCACCCTGACCATCGTGCTGGGCACCGGCAACGCCTCCCACGCGGGTCAGCGGATCCTCGACGTCGCCGGCCCCATGTTCCGCGGCGCGTCCGGCGTCGGCGCCGTGATCGGCCTGCTCATCGCCGTGGTTCTGCCCATCCTGGCCGCGGTGCTCCGCCGCAGGCGGGCAGCACGGAAGCTGCAGAAGGCGAACGAGAAGGCCGCAGCGAAGCAGGCCAAGCTCGAGGCCAAGGAGGCCGCTCGGGCGGAGAAGGCCGCCCGACGCAGCGCCGAGTGACTACTTGGCGATCCCGAACAGCGTCTCGATCGGGGTCTTCGCGAAGTACATCAGGAACAGCGCGGCCACGATCCACAGCAGCGGGTGCACCGACTTCGCCTTGCCGCGCGCCACGGCCATCACCACCCAGGTGATGAAGCCGATGCCGATGCCGTTGGCGATCGAGTAGGTGAACGGCATCGACACCACGGTCAGGAACACCGGCAGGGCGATGTCGAAACGGGTCCACTCGATGTCGCGGAGCTGGCCGATCATCATCGCGCCCACGATCACCAGCGCCGGCGCGGCCGCCTCGGAGGGCACCACCTCGTAGAGCGGGGTGAAGAACATGGCCGCCAGGAAGAGCACACCGGTGACGATGTTCGCCAGACCCGTGCGGGCGCCCTCGGCGATGCCCGACGCCGACTCCACGAAGACGGTGTTCGACGATGCCGAGGCACCGCCGCCGACGATCGCGCCCGCACCCTCGACCGCGAGCGCCTTTCCGATGTTGGGGACGGTGCCGTCCGGGCGCATCAGGTCAGCCTCCTTGGTCAGGCCGGTGATGGTGCCCATGGCGTCGAAGAAGTTCGACAGCACCAGCGCGAAGACCAGCACGGACGCGGCGAGCACACCGATCCGGGTGAAGGCGCCGAAGACGTCCACCTCGCCGACCAGCGACAGGTCCGGCAGGCCACCCAGGCTGGCCGGTAGCTCGGGGATGTTCAGGCTCCAGCCGTGCGGATCCTTGAACGACGGTCCCAGGCCCGCGACCTTCTGCACCACCAGCGCCAGCACCGTGGTCACCACGATGCCCACCAGGATCGCGCCCGGCACCTTGCGGACCACCAGCACACCGATCAGCAGCACACCGAAGACGAACACCGCTGTCGGCCAGGCGGCCACCGAATTGCCGATGCCCAGTGCCACGGGCACCGTCGTACCGGCGGCGTCCGGGATGCGGCGGACGAAACCTGCGTCGACCAGCCCGATGAACGCGATGAAGCAGCCGATCCCGGCCGCGATCGCCGCCTTGAGCTCGGCCGGGATGGCGCGGAAGACGGCGGTGCGGAAACCGGTGACACCGAGGATCACGATGATGATGCCGTCGATCACCACCAGGCCCATCGCCTCGGGCCAGGTGACCTGCGGGGCGATGCTCACCGCGAGCAGGCTGTTGACGCCCAGTCCGGCGGCGATACCGAAGGGGTAGTTGACGATGGCGCCGAAGACGATGCACATGATGCCCGCGGCCAGTGCGGTCACCGCGGCGACCTGCGCGGTGGGGAGCACGTTGCCGAGTACGTCGACGTTCTTGTTGTTGCCGACGACGCCGCCGATGATGATCGGGTTGAGCACCACGATGTAGGCCATCGTGAAGAAGGTGACGAGGCCACCGCGGAGCTCGCGGGACACCGTCGAGCCACGCTCGGAGATGTGGAAGAAGCGGTCGATCGGCCCCAGTCGGGGTTCGGTGGCAGTGGACACGGCGTTCCCCTTCATGTCACGGCAGGACCGCGCGATCGTACAACGCTCCCTATAGGGTGTCCCGGTGAGCGCCCCAGAATCCTCGCCACCGCAGGACCGCCGCCTGCTCAAGGCGGAGACCGCGATCGTCCTGATGGTGACTTTCGCCTGGTCGGGGCTGTATTCGATGGTCCGTCTGGTCGGCTATCAACTCGGCTCCGGAGTGGGCTCGCAGACCGTCACACTGAACCCGGTTCGAAGCCCGAACGCGGTGATCGATTTCCTCTTGCAGGTACTCGGCGCGGTGCAGTTGTTCGGCTGGGCCGCGCTCGCGCTGTACCTGTTGGCCCGGTCCGGCATCGGTCTCGCCGATCTCGGTCTCGCGTACCGGCTCCCCCGGGCACAGGTGCTGCGGAATCTGTGGCTGGGGACCGCGCTGGCGGCGTTGATCGGGATCCCGGGGCTCGCGCTGTACGCCGCCGGGCGGGCACTGGGGGTCTCGGCGAGCGTGGTGCCCACGTCCGGCGAGGTGCAGTGGTGGCGGATCGTGACCTACGTGCTGTTGGCCGCGGGTAACGCGGTGGCGGAGGAGGTCGTGGTGGTCGGCTTCCTGATCACCAGGCTGCGGCAGCTCGGCGTATCTGCGGCGCCCGCTGTCGCGGCATCCTCGCTGCTCAGAGGTAGCTATCACCTGTATCAGGGGTTCGGTGCGGGCCTGGGGAACGTGGTGATGGGCGTGATCTTCGGCGCCGCGTACCAGCGCTGGCGGCGGCTGTGGCCGCTGGTGATCGCCCATTTCCTGCTCGATGTTGTCGCCTTCGTCGGCTACGCCCTGCTCCGCCCGCACCTGGGCTTGTTGACCTGATCGCCGCACGAACGTCGGTCTCAGCGGCGCTCACCTCGCATCTGCCCAGGTCACTACGACCCCCACGCCGGAGAGACCGACATTCGTGCAGCTCCCCCGTACAGTCGGACGACGTGAACGACGAACGACCGCGGGGCCCGGAGCGGCAGCAGCCGAACCTCGCCTGGTCGCAGGTCCCTGAGGGGGACCCGCGCGCCCGCGCGCCCCGGCACCCGCAGGGCATCCCGCGCCAACGCCCGTCCGGTGCCCCCGACCGCCGGCCCATGCCCGGGCAGCAGCACCGCCCCCTGCCCGGCACGTCGGGCGTTGCGGGCCGGCCGCCGGCCGGCCGGGCGGGCGCGCAGCCCGGCCACGCGATCCCCCCGCAACCCCGTGCCACCCGGGTGGAGCGCCCCGAGCAGCGACAGGCGCCGGCCCACCCGGACTGGGCGCCCCGGCAACAGCCCGAACCGCTCCCCCCGTCCCGCCGAGCGGGTTCCCGAGCCGGGGGCAGCCGGGGCGGCCGGGTACCTCCGCCACCGCGCCCGCCCCGCGACAGTGCACGCAACGGGCTGTTCGGGCGTCCGGGCCGCGCACCGCAGCCGCGCATCCGCCGCAAGCGCAAGCTCCATCCGGCCCGCTGGATCGGGATGCTGCTGATCGCGCTGCTGGTCGGGACGGTGGCCGGCGCCGTCTACTTCGACACCAAGCTCACCCGGATCGACGCGCTGGCCGCCTACTCCGGCCGCGTGTCCGACACCCCCGGCACCAACTGGCTGCTGGTGGGTACCGATGCCCGTGAGGGCCTGACCCCGGCGCAGCAGAAAGCCCTCGCCACCGGCGGCGATCTCGGTGGTGCCCGCACCGACACCATCATGTTGGTGCACATCCCGCGCTCGGGGAAGGCGACTCTGGTCTCCATACCGCGTGACCTGTTCGTGCAGGTCCCGGGCCAGGGCGGACACAAGATCAACGCCGCGTACTTCCTCGGCAGCACCTCCGGGGGCGGCGACGCGGGCGGCGCACGGCTGCTGGTCCAGACCTTCGAGAAGGCGGCCGGACTGCGGATCGACAATTACGCGGAGATCGGGTTCGGGGGTTTCGCGAACATGGTCGACGCACTGGGCGGCATCGAGATGTGCCCGAAGTACCCGATCAACGACCCCAAGGCCGGTATCCGGCTCAAGGCCGGCTGCCAGGAGCTCGACGGTGCGCAGGCCCTCGGTTACGTGCGTACCCGGGCCACCCCGAACGCCGATCTGGACCGCGTGGTGCATCAGCGGGAGTTCATGTCGGCGCTGTTCAAGGAGTCCACCTCGCCGACCACGCTGATCAACCCGTTCGCGATGTGGGGCATGGCGAACGCGGTAGCCGGGGCGCTCACCGTCGATCAGGACACCCACCTGTGGGATCTGGCGCGGCTGGCCTGGGCCCTGCGCGGGGGCACCGTCACCACCACCACGCCCACCGGCGGCAGCGCCTACACCAGTGACGGCGACTCGCTGGCCTGGGGGAACAACACCACGGAGTTCTTCCGACTACTCGCCGCGGACAAGCCGATCCCGGATCGGCTCCTCAGCGAACCGCCGGCCAACGGATAAGGTGGTCTGATGACTGAACGCGGCCGGATCGGCCGCCCCCCGAAGGTGAATCGTGAGCAGGTGGTGGCCGCGGCCGCCGACATCCTCACCAACGAGGGGCCACTGAAGTTCTCGATGCGCTCTCTGGCCGCGAGGCTTGACATCAGCGCGATGGGGATCTACCACTACTTCGACTCGAAGAACGATCTCCTCGGGGCCGTCCTCGAGCACCAATCGTGGAACACACCCGTCCCGGAGTTGGAGCAGGATCCGCACCAGCGGTTGGTGCAGTTGCCGTTGATCGTGATCACGCACCTGAGCAAGCATCCGTGGGTGATCGACGTGCTCGCCGCGGACGAGATCCTCGACACCTACTCGGCGTGGTCCTTCGACGCCTTCCTGGTGACCACCGATGAGATCGGGATCGACGAGGCGGAGTCACTGCAACTGCTGCTGGGGTTGTGGCGGATCGTGATCGGCGAGGTCACGGTGCGCACGAACCTCGCGGTGCGCGACAGCCGCCCGGCGTCCAGCGCCTGGTACCAGCGTGAGGCGCCGCCGTACATCAGCGACTATCCGCGGGTGGCCCGCGCCCTCGGCTCGGTGGCCGAGGGCGTGAGCAGCTACGACATCCGCGACACGATCGTCGCCTACCTGCGGGGCGCTCTGGGCGAGCGCTTCCACGGCTGACCGGAGCGGCTGAGCAGGGCCGAGCGGACCGGTGGCGCTACAGCGAGACCTGCCGCCCGCGCAGGCCGTCGCGGGAGCGCCGCTGCGCGCCGGTGAGCTCGGAATCGTCGGCCAGGGCCTCCGCCAGGCACTCGGCCAGTTCGACGGTGCCGGGCACCCACTCGTCCGGGTGCGATTCCCGGTCCAGGTCGAAGACGGGGACCAGGAGGCCATCGGCGCGGAACGAGCCGGCGAACCGGGATCCCTCGCCGACGGTGAGCCCGCCCGCGGCGTGCACCCGGGCCAGCGCGGCCATCAGGTCGTCCTCCGGCGCCGGGTGCACCCACCGCAGGTGTGCCTTGGAACCGGTATCGGCCCACCAGGGCGCCCCCAGGGATGCAGCCTCGCCGGCGGAGGCGGCGGAGGTGAGGTCGAGCCGCGCAGCCGGGGTGATCAGCGAGTTCGCGTGCTCGACCAACTGCTTGGTCTGCGCATCCACATCGGCGGTCAGCCACCAGTCGAAGTCCTTGTGCACGGTGATCTCCAGTGGAGCGTCCGCGTCGAGCACCTCCAGCAGTGCACCCTCGCCGGGTTCGGCGAGCACCTCGCCGGTCTCGGCGTCGGCGGCGAACCGGGCGGCGCCGGCCAGTGCCGCGCCGGGATCCGCGGGGCGGCTCGCGGCCTGCAGTGCGGCGTAACCGACGACCCCGTCGGCCTCCTCCCGGACCAGTGCGAAGGGTGCACCGGGGAGCACCGTCGCCAGGCGGATCTCGCGGTTGGCGCCGGTCACCTTCAGCGGCGCGGTGGCACTGGGAACGAACTGGCGCAGGGCCACGATGTCGCATTCGGCGGCCAGGCCCTGGAACGGGCGGCTGGTCGATGCGGCGTTCGCCTCGGAGCGGGCTCGCTGCGCGGCCAGCTTCTCGGCACGGTTCGATCCCTCACGGGGAGTGGCATTGCGTTCGCGTCTACCCATGCACCGCAGGGTACGCGAGCGCCGCGACCGCCAGCGCGGCCGCTCCCCGGCTCAGCCCTGCAACCAGGACCGGGTACGCGCCGGGTGATTGGTGGCGATCCACTCCACTCCGAGGCCGTTGCACAGTGCGACGTCGGCCTCGGAATCGACTGTCCAGCAGTAGGTGAAGCGGCCGGCGGACCGGGCCTTGGCGACGGTGTCGGGACGCTCGCGCAACGATTCCACCGACGGTCCGATGCCCTGCGCCCGCACCGCCGTGGCGGCGCCACCGCCGAGCAACCGGGAGGCCTCGCCGAGCAGCACCGCGGGAACGCCGGGAGCGTTGCGGCGGACCCGCCAGATCGCCGAGCCGGAGAAGGAGATGACGACGACCGGGGCGTCGGCCGGGTCCTCGGGCCGGGACAGCCCGTGCCGTTGCAGGGTGGCGAGCAGTTTCTGCTCGACCATGCCGCCGAAGCGCACCGGGTGCTTGGTCTCGACGAACAGCCTGCGATCGGCGCTGCGGGCCAGGTCGATCAGTTCGTCCAGGGTGACCACCGGTTCGGCGTGGCCGGGCCGCTTCCAGGAGCCGAAGTCCATCGCCTTGAGGTCGACGAGTCGGAGTTCGGAGACGGCGCCGGTGCCGTCGGAGGTCCGTTCGACGGTGCGGTCGTGCACGCAGACCAGGTGCTGGTCCTTGGTGAGCCGCACATCGCATTCGATGGCGTCGGCGCCCTCGGCGACGGCCGCCTCGAAGGCGCTCATGGTGTGTTCCGGGAACTCTCCGCTGGCGCCCCGATGCGCCACGATCCCCGCTACACCGCCAACCATCGCACCTGTTCCTCCCGCTCCGCCGCGCGCGGCCCGCGTTCGATCAGCCGCACTCCTCGTGCGGTCACCACCAGGAACGCCCCTGCGAGCAGGTACGTCAGCGTCGTGTAGACCATCGAATCGGCGCCGTGTTGCAGGCCGCCGGCCGCTCGGGAGTACGCCACGCACCCCAGGGTGACGATAGTCAGGAGCACCCACGCCGCCCACCACCGGCGGATGAACAGCACGCGACCATCGGCCCGCTGCGGTGCGGCGCGGTCCTGCGCGTTGACCAGTTCCACCAGCAGGACCGGGGCGGTCACCAGGTTGACCACCGGCACCAGGCAGTAGAGCCAGACCTGCCAGCGCGGCCGCGGCTCGGTGGTGCCGAGCACGGCGTAGGTCCGCTCCCGCACGGCCTGCAACCACAGGGTGAGCACCACGAAAAGGCCGGTCACCAGGATCACCGCGAGCCAGCCGAGCGCGAAGACGGCCACCGTCGCGGGCCAGGCCAGCCAGGCCGGGACCGGCCCGGAGCGGTTGACCACGAGCAGGAGGTAGGCGGCGAACTCGGCGCCCGCTGCGAGGAAGACCCCGACGATGGTCAGGCGCAGCGCGAACGGTGTGACCACGGCGGCGCTCTCGGCGGCGCTCTCCGGGCGGGGCCGCACCGGGGTGAAGTCCTGCCGCAGTCCCCAGCGCGGGATGTTCCGGTAGCGCGGGGTGGGCAGCGGGCCGGGCGACGGTGGCCGCGGCACCGGCAGGGTCTCCGGGGGGCGACGGGCGAGCCAGCGCACACGGGGCGGTTGCACCCGGCTGCGCGTGGGCGGGTGCATCAGACCTCTCCCCGGCTGCCGTCCGGGCGGACGACGGGACGCTGGGCGCACGCCCAGGCGATCATTCCGCCGTCCACCACGACGGCGTCTATCCCCACGGTCTCCAGATAGCGCACAGCCCGGTCCGAGCGGCCACCGCCGCGGCAGATCACGTAGATCTCGCTGTCGAGGTCGAGCTCACCGAACCTGATGGGCAGTTCGGCGAGCGGGATGTGCACCGCTCCGGGCGCGTGACCGAGCTCCCATTCGTCGGATTCGCGCACGTCAAGCAGGGTGAGCGAGTCGGCCGGACCGAGCTCGCTCGGCAGCGCGTCGACGGGGATCGGACCTTCGCCGGGGTGTTCGGTCATGTTCGCCAGTCTTCCACGTACCGCGGCCGGGGCCGAGGCTTCATCCACAGTTTCCACAGGCTCATCCACAACTTGAGGCTTTTGAACACAGTGCTTCATCAGCGCGAATCGAGCGGCCTGTGGACCCTTTCGGTCAGAGGCCGTGATCGGCCCACAGGCCCCGGCGGTTCAGCGCGCCGAGTGCACCGTCGAACACTCCGGAGGTGACGCCGGCCGCCAGTCCTGCGACGCCGGCGGTGACACCGCCGCCCAGCACCCGCGCCAGCAGGGGCTTGGGCAGGTGCATGGCCTCGATCTCGGCGTCCGGGTAGCGCTGCGCGATCACGGCGCGCAGCGTGCCGACACCGTCCGCCAGCCCCAGTTCCACCGCGCGGCGACCGATCCACACCTCACCGGAGAACACTGCGGGGTCGTCCACCAGGCGCGACCCGCGCCGCTCGGTGACCCAGTCCCGGAAGGCGGCGTGGATCTCGCCCTGCAACGATTCGAGCCATTGCACGTCCGCCTCGGCGATGTCCTCGAACATGTCCAGGCGGTGTTTGGCCTCTCCTGCGGTGAAGACCCGCCGCTCCAGGCCGATCTTGCCGATCAGTTCCTTCGCGCCGAAGCCCGCCGAGATCACGCCGATCGAGCCGACCATCGAGGTGGTGCTCACATGGATCTCGTCCGCGGCGCAGGCCAGCCAGTAACCGCCGGAGGCGGCGACGTCCTCGCAGAAGGCCAGGACCGGCAGCTCGTGCTCGGCGGCGAGCTGCCGGATCCGGGAGGCGATCAGCTCGGACTGGGCGGGGGAACCGCCGGGGCTGTTGACCGTCAGTGCCACGGCGACGGCGTCCTCGGTCTCGAAGGCGCGGCGCAGCACGGATTCGAGACCGGCCAGGTTCAGTACTCCGCGGGAGACGCCCCCGGTGAGGGCGGGGGCGGCGATCGGACCCTCCAGGCGGACGACGGGGACCACGCCTGCGGTCCTTCCCATGACGGCGCGGACGCGGTGTGAGGCGGCCTTGGCCGCGTCCTGCAGATCGGTGACGAGTGCGCTCATGGCCCCGACGGTAGTAGCAGCCTCCGACGGATCCGAGTCAATGCTGGTCAGGGGGCCAGTGGTGATCCCGGGAGGTTCCGCGCCACGGTCCATACCGAGATCAGCACCATCGCGGCGAGCCACAGGTACTTGTTGGTGGGCAGCGCCGGGACCTGGAAACCGACCCGGCGGCCGAGCCAGCCCAGCCAGAGCCAGAGCAGCAGCGCACCCGCAGGATAGACGAGCAGGTTGGACGCGGCGGCGGCGCCGAAGGCCCCGTTGGTGAGGTCGTTGACCGCCCGCAGGCCACCGCACCCGGGGCAGTACAGGCCGGTGACCGCGAACAGCGGACACACCCCCCAGCTGTACTGCTGGTGCGGATCGCGCAGGTGCAGCGCCAGGGCCACTGCACCGGCCCCGGCGGCGACGGCCAGCGGTGCCGCGACGGCGCGCGCACTCCAGCGTGCGGTGGTCGTCGCGGTCATGGGTCCAGGCTAGCGTCAGGCGGTCGTGATCCACGCCAGGCCGCCGAACAGGCAGGCCAGCGAGACCACCGCGTCCAGCAGCGCATGGACCCAGGCGGTGCGGCGGTTGAGCAGGTTGAGTACGGCGTGGGCGCCGAAGGTGGTGCCCAGGAGCAGCGAGATGATGGCGGTGATCGCGAGGACGTCGAGGCCGACGAAGCTGCAGGCCATCGCCGCGCACTGGCGGAACGAAGGCATTGCGGCGATGGTCAGCGCGAAGTTCGCGATGGTCGCGGTCAGGGAGATCACGAGCAGTGCCGTGGAGACGACGACGTCGAGGCGGGTCTGGCGCCGGCCGGTGAGGGTTCGTACGCGGCGGGCCCGACCAGCGAGCGGGGACAGGGTGCGTCCCCTCGTGCTGTATCCGGTCATGAATCCATGATCCAGCGATCGCGGATCGATTCCAAGCCTCTGCGATAGAGACATGACCCATATCTATCACTGTGGCGACTTTCGTCCCTGGTGGAGCGGGCCGAAGGTCTCCGTCACCGGATTCGTCACACTCCGGCGGTCCCGGGCCGGTCACTCGATTTTCCCGGACACGCCCGGTCCGCTATGGTGGTCGATGTCACAGCGCGTGACATGTTTCACAGCGCCCCGGGAGGAACGCGATGACGGTCAAGCAGACCCATGCCGCAGCGGCCACGCCGACCGGCGCCGCGCGGAATTACTGCACCGTCTACTTCTCGCGGTCGCTCACCCGCACCCTGGTCACGATCGTGGCGCTGGTGGCCGCGCTCGCGCTGATCATCACCCTGTCCTGATCCCGGCCCCGAACCTCAACCGGGCTTCAGGCGCATTCGTTCCTCCTTATTGCGGAACCATTCCAGATAAGAAAAGCTGGAGTGGCATCGAAGGATCAGCCAGGGGGCCGTCCGCCCCCGTAACGAAGGGATCACACGTGGCCGTCTACACACTGCCCGACCTCGACTACGACTACAGCGCTCTGGAGCCCCACATCTCGGGCGAGATCATGCAGTTGCACCACGACAAGCACCACGCCGCCTACGTGGCGGGCGCGAACGCCGCGCTGGCGCAGCTCGCGGAGGCCCGCGAGGACGGTTCGATCGCCACCAAGGCGCCGCTGCTGTCGAAGAACCTCGCCTTCCACCTCGGTGGCCACACCAACCACTCGATCTTCTGGAAGAACATGTCGCCGGACGGTGGCGACAAGCCGGTCGGCGAGCTGGCCGCCGCGATCGACGAGTTCTTCGGCGACTTCGACAAGTTCCAGGCGCATTTCAACGCCGTCGCGAACACCCTGCAGGGTTCGGGCTGGTCCATCCTGGCCTACGACCACCTCGGGCAGCGCCTGGTGATCGAGCAGCTCACCGATCAGCAGGGCAACATCTCGGTCAACCTGACACCGCTGCTCATGCTGGACATGTGGGAGCACGCCTTCTACCTGCAGTACAAGAACGTCAAGGCCGACTACGTCAAGGCCTGGTGGAACGTCGTGAACTGGGACGACGTCGCCGCTCGGTACGCCGCGGCCACCGCCTGAGTCCGCGTCACCGACGAAACCCCGTCCAGCGCCCGGCGCCGGCGGGGTTTCGTCGTCCCGCACACGAATCGAGGTCGGACGAACCGTGAAGCAGCCCGGTTACGACGCCATGGCCGACCGCTACGCGGAGGCCTTCGGCGAGCCCTACCAGTTCCCGATGGAACGGCACGCGGCCGCCGCCTTCGCCGAGGAGGCCGTGCTCCGGTGCGGCCGCACCGTCGACGTCGGCTGCGGGCTCGGCCACGTCAGCGCCGATCTGACCGCCCGAGGCCTGGACGTGATCGGCGTCGATCCGAGTCCGGGGATGCTCCGGCACGCCCGCAGGATGTACCCGCGACTGCACTTCGCCGACGGTGACGCCCTGCTCACCGAACTGCCCGGGATCGAGATCGCAGCCGTCGTGGCCCGGTTCAGCCTGATCCACCTGCCGCCGGAGCGGGTTCGCGAGACCCTGCACCGGTGGGCCGATCGCTGCGCGCCCGGTACACCGGTCCTGGTCGCCTTCCAGACCGGGGACCGCGGCGACCCCACGCCGTTCGACCACGCGGTGGCGCCGGCATGGCGCTGGCATCCGGACGGTTTCGCCGCCGCTCTGGACGACGCCGGCTTCGCCGAGGGGTGGCGGATCATCTACCGCGACAACGACTATCGATTCGACATGGCCCACCTCCTGGCCCGGCGACGATGATCGGTCCGGACGGTGATCCGGTTCGCCACCGGCACTCACTCAGGGCGACCGAAACCTCCTCCGAGGCAGCGTGAAGAATCCACATCGGCTGCCAAAACTAGTGTAGGGCTTGCGATTTCGGATCCACGTGACTACCGTGGAGTTCGCACGAAGGGGAGTAGCCCTCAATCGCGCGGTCGACATACTGGCGAGAGCCCGGCCCCGCGAACCTCAGTGGTGGGCGAGACCTTTGTGCCACTTCCGCGGTCCGATGGTCGGATCCGTGTGGCACAGGTCTTTTCCGGGAGGTATGCACCGTGCTCAACGCGTTGCTGGTCAGTTTCGCCGTGGTCTTCGTCGCCGAGCTCGGCGACAAGTCCCAACTGATGGCGATGACCTTCGCCGCCCGGTTCAAGTGGTGGATCGTCCTGGCGGGTATCACCGTCTCGACGGCCCTGGTGCACATCGCCTCGGTCGGTATCGGTTTCGCCCTCGGCTCGGCCATCCCCACCGAACTGATCACCGCGATCGCCGGAATATCGATGCTGGTCTTCGGCTTCTGGACCTGGCGCGGCGATACGCTCTCCGAGGACGAGTCCACCACCGCCGACCGGGTCACCCGGTCGGTCTTCCTGGCCGTGACGTCCGCCTTCTTCCTCGCCGAGCTGGGCGACAAGACCATGCTCGCCACCATCACCCTGACCACACAGCACGATTGGTTCGGGGTGTGGGTCGGCTCCACCGCGGGCATGGTCGCCGCGGACGCACTGGCGATCGTGGTCGGCGCGCTGCTCGGCTCCCGGCTGCCCGAGCGCGCGGTCGCCATCGGCGCGACCGTCCTGTTCTTCGGATTCGGCGCCTGGCTGCTGGCCGATGCCTGGGCCGAGCTGGATGCGCTCGGGCGCGCGGTGGCCGGCATCGCCGTGGCACTGACCGTCTCGGCGGGGCTGATCGTGGTCCGGCGGGCGCACCGAACGGCCGGCGCACGCTCGCACGGTGACGCCGATCCGTTCCGTTCGCACACCCCCGCTCCGGGAAGAACGACGATTCACTAATGTGAGGTGGGTCGCCCGCGGTCCGCGGCGCGTGCACACATCACAGAAGGGAATCAGCCATGGATGTCACCGGCTCCTCCGTCATCGTCACCGGCGGCGCATCGGGCCTCGGTGCCGCTACCGCCCGGCGCTTCGCCGAGGCCGGCGCCACCGTCTTCGGCCTGGACCTGCAGCCGTCCATCGACAAGGCCGAGCCGGCCGAGAACGTGCACCTGATCGCCACCGATGTGACCGAGGAGGACGAGGTCCTCGCCGCGATCGCCCAGGCGGTCGAGGCCGGCCCGCTGCGGGTCGCGGTGAACTGCGCAGGGGTTGGCTGGGCCGGCCGCATCCTGTCCAAGAAGGGCGTGCACCCGCTGGACCTGTTCCAGACGGTGATCAACATCAACCTGGTGGGCACGTTCAACGTGATGCGCCTGGCGGCCGAGCAGATGAGCAAGCAGGACGCCGTCGACGAGCAGGGCTCGCGCGGCCTGATCGTCAACACCGCATCGGTGGCGGCCTTCGAGGGCCAGATCGGGCAGATCGCGTACACCGCGTCCAAGGGCGGCGTGCACGCGATGACCATCACCGCGGCACGTGATCTGGCGCAGTCCGGGATCCGGGTCAACACCATCGCCCCCGGCACCATCAACACCCCGATGCTCGCCGGGGTCACCGAGGAGTTCAAGAAGACCCTCGAAGCCGGTATCCCGTTCCCGCAGCGTCTCGGCGAGCCGGCCGAGTACGCACAGCTCGCCTACTTCCTGGCCGAGCACGACTACATCAACGGCGAGACCATCCGGATGGACGGTGCGCTGCGGATGGCTCCGCGTTAGATCTGCAGTTCCTCGGCCGGCGTCGCCCTGACCGCGTCCGCGAGGACGATCAGCGGGGCGGCGTCGTCGTCGATGGAGGTGCCCTTGGGCGGCAGGACCATCGCCGACGGTGCCGGAGCACCACCGGCCTCGTTCCGCAGGTCGATGGCGACCAGGAGGTTGTGCACGTTCTCCTCGGGGATGCCGTCGCCGAAGTCGTCGGGCAGGTACGGGCTCAACTGCACCAGCACGTCCCGGATCTCCACGACGCGCCGCTGGAACCGCAGGTGCGGATCGCGTCCGGCCGAGCGGGCGTCGAGCACCACCTCGGGCACGGCGGTGGTCAGCAGATCCCACAGCGGTTCGAGCCGCTTGAAATCGCGCCGGTGCCGCTTGCGGTAACCCAGTTGCACGAAGAACCCGCGCACGCCCGGGTAGCTCAAGCCGATCACGAACAGCACCACGCCGATCGCGGTACAGATCCGCGACAGGGTCAATAGGGACGGCCAGGACACCACCTGCACCATGTTGGTGAGCACGAACGCCACCTGGGTCATGGAGCCGATCGCGGTCAGGCCGAGACCGGCGGCCATCAGCCGCAGCGAGGTCACCAGGTATCCGTCGGCGAAGGGCATCAGGCGGGTCAGCGAGAGCACGCAGTCGGCGAGGCCGTACATGAGGTAACCACCGGCGATCCCGAAGAACACCGCGAAACCCAGCTCCTGGACGCTAAAGGTGTCCAGGGTCGCGTCGCGCATGGACGCCGGCATCACCGACATCGCCACCGACAGCCCGATCACGGCCGCCAGCAGCGGAATCGCCTCCATGCCGGCGCGTCGCTGGCGCGCCGATTCGGTGGGACCGTAGAAGAACGTGACGGCCAGTGCCGCGACTCCGAGTGCCAGCGAGGCGTTTCCGGCCAGGCGGGAGGCACCGCGCCAGAGCGCGCCGTCGATCCCGGTGGACAGGGGGGAGCCGAGCAGCAGCACGGCCATCGTCAGCGCGGCGATGGCGACGGTGACGGCGATCGCCTGGATGCCGGCCTTGGCGCGGTAGAGGCGGTCGATCCGCCAGCACAGAACGATCGTGAAGAAGGCGATGCCCAGCAGGTTGACGATCTTCACAGCCACCGCGAGTGGCCTCCCAGGACCCGCTGGATTCCACGCAGGCTGTCGTGTTTGGCGGTGCGGCCGGCGAGAGCACCGGCTTCCGAGGCCCAGCCCAGGATGATCGAGCCGATCATCTCGGCCTCCCATTCGTGCTCGTCGTCGTAGCAGGTGCGGTGCAGGGCTGCCGCCGCTTCCGGGGAGGACGGATCCGCGGCACCGGCCGCCGCGGCCGTCGGGCCCGCGTGCTGGTGCCCGGCGATGAGATGCCCGAACTCGTGGATGATGATCTGATCGCGGTGTAGTCGCGAGGTGTTCGCCTGATAGAAGAAGTAATCGGCGTCCTCGCCGACCAGCCACAACCCGTTGGGCATACCCACGGGAAGCGGCTGACTGATCACCAGGATGTCCCGGCCGCGGCGCTTGCCGTACTTCTCGCACAATTGCACGGCATCGAACGGCAGGTCGAGGTCGAGACTTCGTACTTCGCCTTCGCAGAGGCGGCGAAGTGCCTTGACGGAGCGCACGCCCCTCCTTCTCGAACAGGAGGGGCGCGCGACGTCAACCGCGTACGGGAATTACCCCTCGACTCCGCGCGAGTCTACGGGAATCTCAGGCGGGTCAGCAGGCAGGCCCTGCTGTACCCGCAGTACCTTGATGAGTTCGTTGACCATGTTCACCGAGTCGGGCGAGAGCCCGGCCAGGCGGAAGGCCGCCATCTGCACCTTGGTGTCGGCCTGCAGCCGCATCAGATGGATCTGGTCACGGGTGCGCTGCGCCGCCTCGTCCTCGAGGAAGTAGTGCACGTCGACTCCGAACGCCGCCGAGATCCCCTCCACGGTGCGGAACGAGGGCGACTTGGCCTTACCCGAACGGAGCTGACTCAAGTACGACTCGCCCAGCCGGAAACCCAGCGCGGTCGAGCGCTGCGCGATGGCCTTGGCGGTGAAGGCGCGGCCGTTGGGGCCCGGCACCGTACGGAACAGCTCTTCTAGACGACTCGCGAAAAGCCCCTGACCGACCAGGGCCTCGCCGTCGAAATTACTTCCTGCGTCCACTTGTGCCATCCCTCTCTATCAGCGGCACCGCGTCATGCTCTCGGCCTCGCGGTAAAGATCATTGCGAGACCGCCAAACCTGATCACACTATAGCGTACTTTACCAACTGGCACGACCACTTCGGGATCGATTATCAGCCGAGTGTGCTCGTACTGTATTCTTACCCACATACGCGCCTGACCGTGGAAAGGGGTGCCGTGCCTACTCCGATGCCCCTCAAATACCGGTTCCGAGCTGCGGTTATGGTTACCGCTACCATCGGTGTCGTTGCGATCGCACCAGCCTGGGCAAACCCGGAGGATTCGGGCGTGCACGATGTCTCGAGTTCATCGTCCTCCACTCCGGACACCGGATCTCGGTCCCCGAGCGGCTCCGACGGCTCCTCGGGCGCCGGGCAGGAATCCGGTAACGGCAACACTCGCAGTCCCGGTCTGGTTGACCGGGTGGTCGGGCTGATCACCGGCGGATGGGCCGGCCCGTCCCGCCCCGGCGGGAGCACCAGCGGTCCAGGTACCGGTTCGGGAACGGGCACCGGGGGCACCGGGGGCGGCAGCACCGGCGGTTCGACCGGGGGCGGCACCGGCTCGACCGGTAGCGGCGGCGCCCCGATCAGTTCCGGCACCGGCACCGGCAGCGGTGGCGCCCCCATCAGCGGCGGCAGCGGTACCGGCTCGGGCGGCGCCAAGATCGAATCGCCCGGCACCGGTTCCGGTGGTGCGAAGATCCAGTCCCCCGGCACCGGCTCGGGTGGAGCGAAGATCGACAGCGGCACCGGTGTCCGCGAAGGCAGCCCGCTCCCCGAGCGGGTCGGCCCCACCGGCGACAACTCCGTGCCCGGCCGGGCGGGCAACGGCGCACCGTCGGGCTCCGCACCGGCACCAGCGGCGCCGGCCGCACCGGTGGTCGCGCTGCCCGTCCTGGTTCCGCCGGTCGTCGCCGCCGGTCCCCCGGCTCCTGCCCCGGCCGCGCCCCCGCCGGCACCGCCCGCCCCGCCGGCACCGCCGCCCGGCAGCGGTTCCGCCGCGCAGAACACAGGCTCCGGTGACGGCGCCGATGCCGAGTCCGGTAACACCACCGTGCTCACCGCCGCCTACCTGTCCGCCCAGCGAGTGGCTCCGGTGGCCGCGGAGACCGCACGCCAGCTCTCGCCCGCGCTGATCGCGATCCTCGGTGGCATCGCACTGCTCGGCAGCGGCAGCTTCGCCGACGCCGTGCGTCGCGCCCACATCCGCCAGGCCCAGGCCTGATCGGTCAGGCGCCGACGACCGGTAGGTCGAGCACCTTCTCGCTGGACATGAACGCGCGGAGCGCGGCGGTGGCCTTCACGTCGTCCTCGTTGTACTCCAGGATCCGGCGCCGCTGCGCTGCGCGGTCGGCCTCGTCCCAGCCGGCGTCGATCCCCACACCCACCCGGTACCAGAGCATCGACGCCTCGCCACCGGCCTCGGAGTCGCGCCACTGGAATCCGGCCACCGGCGCCACCTTCTTCAGGCCCCGCCCCTCCAGGGACAGGAAGGCCTCGCCGACGGCGTCGAACATGTCCACCCATTCCGGGGAGGCGATGAACTCCTCCACGGCGCCGCGTCGCGGTACCCCCGGCTCACCGGCGAACCGGTCCGCCGAGGCGAGTAACCACTTGTTCTCCGCGTTCTGCGAGTAGCAGTACGCGGCGAAGGTGCGTCCCGCCGCGTGGGCCTGCGCCCGGCAGTCCATCAGGAAGGCCCAGAACTCGGCGAACGAACGCGCCTCGTCGCGGGTGGGAACCGGATCCCAGGTGACGAACGGGCGGTAGCCCAGGTCCACCCCGTCGCGCCGCAGCCAGGTGCCCCACAGGTACGCGCCGTACTCCTGGTAGCTCTCCATATCGACGTCCACCTCGACGTCCGCCCGCCGCACCCGGACCTGCGGGCGGCGGCGCACCAGCACCTGTCCCTCCCGCCAGGCGCGGGCCATCGCCCGCAGGTCGGCGATCGGAACCGGCACGTCCTCCGGCTGGGCGCCCCGGAACTCGGCGAGCTGGTCGACGGTGACGATGCCCGCTTCCCGCAGGCCCGGCGCGGAGCGGCCGTCCGCCACCAGGCTCACGTCCCGCGATGCGGTCAGCGCCTGCGCGCACTGCGGCCACCAGGGACAGCGCCGGCATTCGGCCACCCGGACGGGTTCGGTCGAGGCGGTGCCGGCCAGCACCGCGCGGCGGTCGGCCAAACGCTCGTCGTAGGCGGGGAGCAAAGGTGTCACCTCGTGTACGACGATCCGCGCACCGTCCACCCCGATACTCCCGCCGAGCAGCGACGACGAGGCGTATCCGGCGTCCTGCAGCATGCGGGTCAGGTGCGCCAGGCGCATCTGGTCGCCCCGGTGCGGGCGCGTCCGGACGGTCTCGTCCTCGCGCGGCTCCCAACTCTGCAGCGGTGAGGTGCGGGCGCCGGACCCCGGATCGCAGGTCTTGTGGTTGACCACGATCACCGGGATGTAGCCGTCGCCGCACCGCAGGAGCAGTTCACTGTGCCCGCGGCGGCCACCCGCGGTGGGCAGCACCGCGCCCCAGATCCGCTCCGCTCCGCCGGCCATGGCGCTGCGGGTGCTCCCCACGGCACCCTCTCCGGGTTCGATGATCGTCAGCCCGGGCAGGCGCTCACGGACGGAGGCGCGGAACACCTCGGCGGCCTCCACCCGCAGGGCCACTCCCGGATCGGGTTCGGTGCGCGGGGCCGCCGCCTCCAGCGCCAGCCGATGCCGACAACCGGTGAGCGAGCGCGCGCTCACCGCGGTCGTCCCGGTGCCCTGATCGATGTCCACTGTCAGCAGTATGGCGGGCGGCACCGACAACCGATTCAGGCGCGCTGTGCAATGCTGTACCGGACGGCAGTACTGACCTACGAGGACGTGCACTGATGGGTTTGTTCGGCAAGAAGAAGAAGTCCCCGCGCGCGGAGCGCCGCGCTCAGGCCAAGGCGCTCAAGTCCAAGGCGCGCCTGGAGGCGAAGCTCGCCGCGAAGAACGCGGACCGCGACGCCAAGCGCGTGGTCAAGTCGGCCTCCAAGAGCGAGCGCAAGGCCCTCAAGACCGATCTGCAGCGGACCAAGGTGCTCTCGCGGATGCAGAGCAAGGCCGATCAGGCGAACATCAAGATCGCCGAGACCAACGCCCGCGCCGCGGTCGAGGGCAAGCTCCTCTCCGAGGCCCGGATCAAGCGCTACATCTCCACCGCGCGGCTGCTGGCTCCCGTCGTGGTGCCGCTGGCGTACCGCGCCGCCCAGGCCGGCCGCAACCAGCTCGACGCGGCGAAGGCCTCTCGCCTCGGCGTCCCGGTCAACGATGTGGCGGCGTTCGCCGGCTACGGAGGCGGTCTCTCGGCCCGGGTCGCGGCCTCTCGCCGATCACTCGAACAGCTCACCGCCACCCATCCGGACGCCGAGACGAAGTCGTTCACCGGCACCGTCGCCCAGCGTCTGGACGATCTGGACACCGCGATCACCGCCTCGGAATCGATGCCTCCGGCGCGACGGCGCCCGGCCCACCAGGCGATCGCCCGGGAACTCGACGGTATCGACGCCGATCTGCTCAACCGCTTGGGCATCAGCTCCTAGTCTCGGGCTCGGCTCAGCGGCGCCGGGCGGCGGCATCGGCCACCAGGACCGGACACCGGGTGCCGGTCTTGAGCTCGTAGTGCCAGACCTCGTTCCGGTAGATCCGGCACAGACCGAAGCGTTCGCCGTGCCGGGACATCCAGTAGGCGGCGGCGGTGGGGCCGATGTCCACCGCGTCTCCGCTCACGTGCTCCGACGATGCCGGCGACGCGACCAGTCGCCGGGCGCGGGCCTCGGAGCCCTCGCGGCGCACCGCCTGCTCGTAGAGCCGGCTCTGGTAGCGCTGGGACCGCCAGCCGGAGGTGATCCGCACGGTGATGCCGTGACCGCCGGCCTCCCGCGCCGCGGCGCGGACCGCCGCGCGCAGCCGCGGATCGAGGCGGGTCACCGCGGGGACGGCGGCGTCCACCGGCAACGGATCGTCGATCACGCCGTCAGCCACCCCCACACTCACCCCCGCGCCCAGCGGTGCCCCTGCGGCCTCGCCGGTCTCGGCGGTCTCGCCCTCGCCGGTGCCGCCGCGCCCGAACGGGCCGTCGGAGCACCCGGCGAGCACCACCAGCGCTGCCAGAGTCATCAGTGTCGCAACGAATTCGGTGAGTCGGTCGGTCATGCGCTCAGCGTGGGCGCAGCCCGTCCCGGTACCGTCGCCGGCGGTCCGCGGTCAGGTCGCAATCGTGCCCCGGCCGCGGCGCGGAGTCACCAGTGCAGGGTCAACTCGCCTCCGTCCGGCAGCGCCCGCCAGCGCTCGGCGAAGTCGTCGTAGCGGGCGAAGATCCGGTCCCGCAGTTCCGCTGGTACCGCGGGATTCTGCAGCGGTCCGGGCCACGCCGGATCGGCCGGACGGTGCCCCCGTTGCACCTCCCACAGTGCCGCGGTGAGCGAGGCGAGTGCCTCCGAACGTGCCATGTCCGCCGATTGCGCCGCCGTGGGCCGGCGCTTCCGGCGGGCGGCCCGGCGCCGCTCGGCGGGATCCGCCGGCCAGAACAGTCCGTCCAGTCCGTTGGCGTCGGCGATCCGGCCGAACACGCCGCCGCGGATTCCGGCTTCGGCCTCCACGATCAGGTGCGCCGCGTCGTGCGGGATGAGGGGTTTGCCGCCCGGGCCACCGCGGGGCTCGAGTCGCGGACCGCTGTCCCGGCTGATCCGCACGTCGTAGCCGTTGCGGCGCTTGACGAAGGTGACGTCCATACCGTCCAGCGTCCGGCGGCGCGGTCGGTCGTGCAAGCCGTTTCCCTTCGGCGCCGCCCCCGGGCCGCCGGGACGCAATACAGTGACCGGCATGACCTCGCGCAGCCGATCCGTCCTCGTCCGTGCCGGTGCAGTCGCCGCTGCCTCGGCCGCCGTACTGGCCGGCGGCACCGTCGCAGGGGGCCCGTCGGGTGCGGATCTGGTGAGCCCGGCCTACGTGGCCCTCGGTGATTCGTACTCCTCTCTGCCCGCCGCTGCCACGGTGGGAGGCACCCAGCAGGAGCGTTCCTGTGGACGGTCCACCGGCAACTACCCGAAACTGGTCGCCGGAGCTCTGGGACTCGATCGTGCTCGGCTGCGGGACAACACCTGCGGTGGCGCGAAGACCGCGGACGCCTTCGTCGGTCAGCGGGCGGGGTCCGCGAAGACCGGTTTCTACGCCGCACCTCCGCAGCTGGAGGGGATCACGGCGTCGACCTCCCTGGTGACGGTCTCCCTGGGCGGCAACGACGGCGATCTCTACTCCGGGATCCTCCAGGCCTGCGCCGGCGCACCGGGCGCGCGGACCGTGCGCTGCACCGCCGATCAGCGGACCCGTCCGGCCGCACTGTCCGACGATGCCGTCACCGCCCTGCTGAGCCGGATCACCGCCGACAACCAACGGATCGTCCGCGCGGTGCGGGAGCGCTCACCGCGGGCACGGATCCTGCTGGTCGGCTATCCGGTGATGTTCGACGGTGACCGCAGTTGCGGGCCGATCGCGCCGTACCGGGCCGAGAGCGTGCGCTGGATACGCAGCGTGCTCACCCAGCGACTGAACCGGGCGATGCGGCAGGCCGCGGTGGCCGAGCGCGCCGAGTTCATCGACATGGAACCGGCTTCGGCGGGACGCGGTCTATGCAGTTCACAGCCGTGGATCAACGGTGTCGACAAGGACCCGAGGGCCGCCGAACTGCACCCGTTCCCGGAGGAGGGCCGGGCTGTCGCCGCGACGATCATCGCCCACCTGCGGGACAGCGGTTTCCGTCCCTAGCGTCCGATGAACTTGAGCGCCTTCACCGCCCGCGGCACGATGCTCAGGAACAGCGTGCGGGGCACGAACTTCACCCCGCCGATCCCGACGATCCGCTGGTGCGCGATGGTCTTGGACTCGCAGTACTTGAGCAGTCCCTCGGCGCCGTGCCGGCGGCCGACACCGGAGATGCCCATGCCGCCCATCGGTGCCGCGGTCGAGCCCCAGGCCGCGGCGTAGCCCTCGTTGATGTTGACGGTGCCGGCGTTGATCCGCTCCGCGATCTGCTGGGCCTGCTTGGTGGTGCCGGCGAAGACGCTCGCGTTGAGCCCGTACTCGGTGTCGTTGGCCTTCTCCACGGCCTCGTCGATCGAGTCCACCGGGTAGATCGAGACCAGCGGGCCGAAGGTCTCGGTCTTGAAGCACACGGCCTCCTCCGGGACACCGGAGAGCACCGTCGGCTCGTAGAAGAACGGGCCGAGGTCCGGTCGGGGCTTACCGCCGGCGAGCACGGTGGCGCCCTTGGCGACGGCGTCGTCGACGTGCTCGGTGACGGTCTCGATCTGCGCCTTCGAGGCGAGCGAGCCCATCTCGTTGGTGAAGTCGTAACCCGGTCCCAGCGGCAGGTTCGCGGTCCGCTCGGCGAAGGCGCGGGCGAATTCGTCCGCGATCTCCCGCTCGACGTAGATCCGCTCGATGGAGATGCACAGCTGGCCGGAGTTGGAGAACGCGGCGCGGGCGGCTCCCTCGGCGGTGTGCGCGATGTCGGCGTCCTTGGTGACGATCATCGGGTTCTTGCCGCCGAGTTCGGCGGAGAAGCCGATCAGGCGGCGACCGCACTGCTCGGCGAGGGTCGCTCCGGTCGCCGAGGAACCGGTGAACATGAGGTAGTCGGCGGCCTCGACGATGGCGGTGCCGACCACGCCACCGGGGCCTGGGACCACGGCGAACAGGTCGCGGGGCAGGCCCGCCCGGTACAGCAGTTCGACCGCGGCCAGGGCGCAGAACGGGGTCTGCGAATCGGGCTTGAGCACCACGGCGTTACCGGCTGCGAGCGCGGCGATTCCGTCCGAGACGGCGAGCGTCAGCGGGTAGTTCCACGGGGCGATCACGCCGACCACGCCCTTGGGCTGGTACCGCACCCGGGTGCTGGTGAACACCGGGAGCATCCCCTGGGCGCTCTGCTCGGAGAGGATCCTCGGTGCATTGCGGCCGTACCAGCGGGCGGTCATCGCCACGTCCAGAGTCTCCTCCTGGGCGTACTGGCGGGCCTTGCCGGTCTCGAACTGTGCCATGTCCATCAGCTCGTCGCGATGCGCGTTCACCAGATCGGCGAACTTGAGCAGTACCGCGGCCCGGTCCTTCGGGCTGCGCGCGGCCCACTGCCGCTGGGCGCGGCGGGCCCGGGTGAAGGCGACGGTGACGTCGTCGGCGGTGCCCACCGGGATCGTCGTGATCTTCTCACCGCTGAACGCCTCGAGCACGTCGCGGGACTGACGCTGCTGCGGGTCGTCGATCGCGGCGAGGGCGCGCAAACGGTCGAACGTGGCCTGAGTGGGTACTGGCATGGCACCAGATTACCCACTTGTTGACGGCGACTCAATAGAGTTCGCGATACCCTGTCGCCCATGACCGACGTTCAGTTCACTCCCACCGCAGACCTCGTCGATGTGATCGGTGAGGACGTCCGCAGCTGCGACACCCAGTTCCGTCAGTTCGGCGGCCGCCGCGCCTTCGCCGGGCGGATCGTCACGGTCAAGTGCTTCCAGGACAACGCCCTGCTCAAGTCGGTGCTGGGCGAGCCCGGTGAGGGTCGCGTGCTGGTGATCGACGGCTCCGACGAGTCCGGTACCCCGTCGCT
Source organism: Tsukamurella serpentis (assembly GCF_054780975.1). Taxonomy (NCBI): domain Bacteria; kingdom Bacillati; phylum Actinomycetota; class Actinomycetes; order Mycobacteriales; family Tsukamurellaceae; genus Tsukamurella; species Tsukamurella serpentis. The sequence continues at coordinate 150,301 of NZ_BAAGVH010000004.1, read as the reverse complement.
GCACACCGCGCTGGTCGGCGACATCATCGCCGAGCTGGGCCGGTCCAACGGCTGGGCCGGGATCGTCGCCTACGGTGCGGTGCGTGACGCAGCAGTGATCGGCACCCTCGACATCGGCGTGAAGGCCCTCGGCACCAACCCGCGCAAGTCCACCAAGACCGGTGCCGGTGAGCGCGATGTGCCGCTGACCTTCGGCGGGGTCACCTTCGTCCCCGGAGAGGTGCTGACCAGCGACGACGACGGCATCGTCGTGCAGTAGCGCTCAGCGCGCCACACGGGCCGAGCGCCCCAGGACAGCCACCACGTCGCCGACGGCGAGCTGCCGGCCGCGCCGCAGATCCACCTCACCGTTGACCAGGACCTCGCCGTCGGCGATCACCGCCTTGGCCTCGGCGCCGGAGTCGATCAGGCCCGCCAGCTTGAGGAACTGCCCCAAGCGGATCGCCTCGTCGGAGATGGCCACGTCGATCGGATCGCTCACCCGACCATCATGCCGCACATCCGGGCGCCCGCGCCCGGCCCGGGCTACCGTCACTGCCATGGCGAGCGGCAACGTCCTGGATCTGGCGGGCACCGGCACCCACGTGGTGATCGACGAGGCCCGTGGGCCGGTCGACGGACCGCCGGTGGTGCTCTCGGCGGGGCTGGCCGGGAACTGGTTCGACTGGGACCCGCTCACCGCGCTACTGACGGTGCGCCGCACCGTGATCCGGGTGGACCGGCCCGGCTACGGACGCTCCGAGCCACTGCCCGCCGGCGCTCTGCCCACTCTCGCCACCGAGGTGACCCGCCTGGCCGAGTTACTGGACGCGCTGGATCTGCGCCGGGCGGTGATGGTGGGGCATTCCATGGCGAGCTTCTACGTCGAGGCCTTCGCCCGGGAGTACCCGCAGCGCACGGCAGCGCTGGTGCTGCTCGACGGCAGTGTGGAGGATTCGCCGAGGCGGCTGCTGCCGGCGCGACTACGGGACGGACTGCTCGAACGGACCGCCGATGCCGCGACCGCGCTCGGGGTGCAGCGCTTGGGGCCGGTGCTGCACCGGATGATCGGCGGCGGTGACGCGCACGAGTACGCGGAGATCCTGTCCTCACCGCAGTTCCTGCGGGCGGCGGTGTTGGAGAACGGACGGTACTCGGAACTGGCTCGCCGGCTCGCCGAACTGCGGGAGCGGGCGCCGATGCCGAGCGGCGTGCCGGTGACGGTGGCCGCCGGCCATCCGGGGCGCCCCACGCCGACGGCCCTGTCCTGGCTGCGCGAACAACGCGGCCTGGCGGATCTCCTGGGGGCCTGGTTCGCGGTGATCACGCCCAGCGGGCATCAGGTGATGGTGGATCAGCCGGCCCAGTGCGCGGCCCTGATCCTGGATGCTGCGCGGGACTAGCTCAGGCGCAGTACGCGCAGGTCAGCGGCGGTGGCGAGACGCTCGCCGTCCTCGGCGAACAGGCGCGCGACGCGGCGGTTGCGGAGGCGGTTGATCGTGCGGGAGCCGAGAACGGTGGCGGGGCGGCGGTACAGCTTCACGGGTCACTCCGAGCGGCGATCTAGACGCAAACAACGATTGGTTACAGATACTGTATTGGCTGGTTCGGGCATCGTCCACCACTGCGGTCCAACCGTGGCACACGTCACGCTCGGTCCGGCCGGGGGCCGCTACTGTGTCAGGTGTTCGGCCCTCTCACTCCCCCTTCCCGCTCTCGATCCAGCGCCAAGGAGAACACGTGTCCGATCTCGATGAACTGCTCAAGACCATTCCGATCGACGACATCGCCAACCGGCTCGGTGTCAGTAACGAGGTCGCCTCGGAGGCCGTGAACCAGACGGTTCCGACGCTGCTGGCCGGCCTGCAGGCACAGAACGCCTCCACCTCCGAGCAGCCCGCCGCGCTCGCCGACGCCGACTCCGGTGACGGGCAGCAGATCGTCAGCGGCCTGTTCGGCGACAAGACCGACGAGGTGGCCGCCGCCACCGCGGCTCCGCTGTCCTCGGGCGTGTCCGGGGATCTGGTCAAGCAGCTGCTGCCGATCCTCGCACCGATCGTGATCTCCTTCGTGCTCAAGAAGATGTCCGGTGGCGCCGCTCCGCAGCAGGCTCCCCAGCAGGCCCCGGAGCAGCCGGCACCGGCACCGCAGGGCGGTGACCTGCTGGGCAGCATCCTGGGCAATATGCTCGGCGGCGGGACCGCAGCCGGTGGTTCGGGGGCTGCGGGCAACGTCCTCGGCGGCATCCTGGGCGGACTGCTCAAGGGCAAGTGACCACCCGTTGACCGTCGACGGCCGGTTCCCGCACGGGGGCCGGCCGTCGTGGTTCGACGGGGCGCTAGTGCGCCGGGACCTGCGGACGCGCCTGCTCGTGCTGCGCAGGCTGCTGCTCCGCCGGTTCGTCGGCCGGTTCCGGAACCGTCTCACCGTCGAGCACTCTGCGCATCCGGTCGGTGTCGAGCTGCCCCTCCCAGTTGGCGACCACGAAGGTCGCGACGCAGTTGCCCAGTAGGTTCACCGAGACCCGCATCGAGTCCATGATCCGGTCGGCGCCGAGCAGCAGGGCGACCGCCGCCACCGGGATCGCGCCGTGGCCCACTGCGGCGATGGTCGCCGACAGCGCCAGGAACGACGATCCCGGTACCCCGGCCATCCCCTTCGAGGTGAGCATGAGCACCAGGATCGCGGTGATCTGCTCGCCGGCGCTGAGGTCCACACCGAGCGCCTGGGCCAGGAACAGCACGCAGATCGACAGGTACAGGGTGGCCCCGTCGAGGTTGAACGAGTACCCGGTGGGCACAACCAGACCGGTGGTGCTGCGTGAGCAACCGGCATTGGTCAGTTTCGTCATGATCCGTGGCAGCACCACCTCGGTGGAGGCGGTACCGAGCGCGAGGAACAGCTCGTCCTTGATGTACCGGACGAATTTCCACAGGTTGACCCCCGCGAAGACCCGCACGATCACCGCGAGGACCAGGATGAACAGCACCGCAGCGCCGTAACAGGCGGCGATCAGCTTCGCGTAGCTGCCCAGGGAACCGATCCCGTACTGACCGATGATGTAGGCCATCGCCCCGAAGGCACCGATCGGTGCCAGGCGCATGATCCAGCCGATGATGGTGAAGAAGATGCTGCTGATGTGGTCGACGAACTCGTAGATCACCGGCGGCCCGTGCTCGCCGAACTTCGCCAGCGCGAGCCCGAACAGCACCGCGAAGAACAGCACCTGGAGCAGGGCGTTCTCGGCGAAGGCGGAGAAGATCGACGACGGAATGACGCCGAGGATGAAGGCGATGGTGTCCGGCAGCTCACCGTTGCTCGTCTTCTTGGCCACCGCGTCGACGCCGGTGGCGAGGGTCTGCGGGTTCACCGTGAAACCGCTCCCGGGCTTGACCAGGTTGCCCACCACGATTCCGAACAGCAGGGCGAAGGTGGTTACCGCTTCGAAGTAGATCAGTGCCTTGATCCCGATCCGGCCCACCGATTTGAGATCACCGACGTGCGCGATCCCCAGCACCACGGTGCAGAAGATGATGGGCGCGATCAGCATCTTGATCAGCTTGATGAAACCGTCGGCGAGCGGCTTAAGGTCGGCGCCGAGGCCGGGCCAGATCCAGCCGACCGCGATGCCCGCCACGATGGCGATGAGCAGTTGCGGGAACAGCGAGGTGTACCAGCGCTTCTTGGTCGCCGGCGGCGCCGGGTCGGTACCCGGCGTCGGGTCCGCCGGCTGCGGGTGCGTCGTCATGCGCGAAGTCTGGTACCCGGCGATTGCGCCGCGGTCAGTGCGGTGTTAATCGCCTGTAACCGAGTCGGACCCCGGAGCCGTAACGGCTCCGGGCTCCGGGTCTTGGGGTGTCTCTACCGCTGCGGTGCGGTGGTGGGGACGATCGGCGCGGGCAGCGCGGTCTCCCCCATGAGGAAGCGGTCCACGGCGGCGGCGGCACTGCGGCCCTCCGCGATCGCCCACACGATCAGCGACTGTCCGCGGCCGGCGTCACCGGCGACGAAGACGCCGGGCACGGTCGACTGGAAGTCCGCGTCGCGGGCGACGTTGCCGCGGTCGCTGTACTCCACACCGAGCTTGTCGAGCAGGTCGTCGCGCTGCGGGCCGAGGAAGCCCATGGCCAGCAGCACCAGATCCGCCTCCAGGGTGAAGTCGGTGCCCTCGACCTTCTCGAACCGGCCCTCGGTGAACTCGACCTCGTAGGCCTTGAGCCCGGTGACCCTGCCGTCCTCACCGATGAACTCCTCGGTGCTGACCGAGAACTTCCGCTCGCCGCCTTCCTCGTGGGCCGAGCTGATCCGGTACATCAGCGGGTAGGTCGGCCACGGGGTGGATTCGGCGCGCTCGCGCGGCGGTTCCGGCATGATCTCGAACTGGTGCACGATCTCGGCGCCCTGGCGCAGCGAGGTGCCCAGGCAGTCCGCGCCGGTGTCACCGCCACCGATGATGACGACCTTCTTGTCGCGAGCGTGGATCGGCGGCAGGCCGTCCTCGTCGACCACGTCGTCGCCGACGGCGGCGCGGTTGGCCCACGGCAGGAACTCCATCGCCTGGTGGATGCCGTCCAGCTCGCGGCCGGGGATCGGCAGGTCACGCCAGACAGTGGCACCGTTGGCCAGGACCACAGCGTCGAAATCCTCCCGCAGCTGCTCGACGGTGATGTCCACACCCACGTTGACACCGGTCTTGAAGACGGTGCCCTCGGCGTTCATCTGGGCCAGACGGCGATCGATGTGCCGCTTCTCCATCTTGAACTCGGGGATGCCGTAGCGGAGCAGGCCGCCGATCCGGTCCGCCCGCTCGAAGACGGTCACGGTGTGACCACCGCGGGTGAGCTGCTGCGCCGCTGCCAGGCCGGCCGGACCCGAGCCCACGACGGCGATCTTCTTACCGGTCAGCTTGGTCGGGTGCTGCGGCGAGACCCAGCCCTCGTCGAAGGCCTTGTCGATCAGCTCGACCTCGACCTGCTTGATGGTGACCGGATCCTGGTTGATGCCGAGCACGCAGGAGGCCTCGCACGGCGCGGGGCACAGCCGCCCGGTGAACTCCGGGAAGTTGTTGGTCGCGTGCAGCCGCTCGATGCCGTTGTGCCACCGGTCCTTGTAGACCAGGTCGTTCCACTCCGGGATCAGGTTGCCCAGCGGGCAGCCGTTGTGGCAGAACGGGATACCGCAGTCCATGCACCGCGACGCCTGCTTGCGCAGGGTCGCGCCGTCGAACGGCTTGTACACCTCGTTCCAGTCCAGCAGCCGGAGCGGGACCGGCCGGCGCACCGGCAACTCACGCGAGTTGTTCTTCAGAAAGCCCTGGGGATCAGCCACGAGCGGCCTCCATCACTGCGTCGTCGATGTCGCGGCCGTCCAGTTCGGCACGCTTGATGGCGGAGAGCACGCGCTTGTAGTCGCGCGGCATCACCTTGGCGAAGAGCTGGCGCTCCCGGCCCCAGTTGGCCAGGATCCGTTCCGCGACGGCGGAATCGGTGTACTCGTAGTGCTTGAGCACCGCCTCACGGACGAACTCGATATCGGCTTCGCCGAGCGATTCCAGCTCCACCAGTTCGGTGTTGAGGTCGCGCTCGAACTGACCGCCGGCGTTGTAGACGTAGGCCACACCACCGGACATGCCGGCGCCGAAGTTGCGGCCGGTCTCACCGAGCACCACCACGTGACCACCGGTCATGTACTCGCACCCGTGATCGCCCACGCCCTCGACCACGGCCAGCGCACCCGAGTTCCGGACGGCGAAGCGTTCACCGGCCTTACCGCGCAGGTACACCTCACCGGCGGTGGCACCGAACAGGATCACGTTGCCGGCGATGATGTTGTCCTCGGCCACGAAACCCTCCGGGGCGTTGCGCGCCGGGCGGACCACGATCTTGCCGCCGGACAGGCCCTTGCCCACGAAGTCGTTGGCGTCACCCTCCAGGCGCAGCGTGATGCCCTTGGGCACGAACGCGCCGAAGCTGTTACCGGCGCTGCCGGTGAAGGTGATGTCGATGGTGTCCTCGGGCAGCCCCTCTGCACCGTGCGCCTTGGTCACCTCGTGACCGAGCATGGTGCCGACGGTGCGGTTGACGTTCGAGATCGGAGTCTCGATCTTCACCGGCGCGCCGGTGTCGACGGCCACTCGGGCCTGCGAGATCAGCTGCTGGTCCAGGGCCTTCTCCAGGCCGTGCTCCTGCGGCTGGCTGCAGAACGGGTCCTGCTTCATGAACGGCGAGTCGACCTGCGCCAGGATCGGAGACAGATCCAGTCGGCCGGCCTTGGCGCCGCCCCAGTGCTCCTGCGCCGCTTCGGTGTTGAGCACCTGCGACTGGCCGACCGCCTCCTGCAGGGTGCGGAAACCGAGCTCGGCGAGCAGCTCGCGCACCTCCTCCGCGATGAACAGGAAGAAGTTCTCCACGAACTCGGGCTTGCCGGTGAACCGGCGCCGCAGCACCGGGTTCTGCGTGGCCACACCGACCGGGCAGGTGTCCAGGTGGCACACGCGCATCATGATGCAGCCGGACACCACCAGCGGTGCGGTGGCGAAACCGAACTCCTCACCGCCGAGCAGTGCGGCCACGACCACGTCACGGCCGGTCTTGAGCTGGCCGTCGACCTGCACCACGATCCGGTCGCGCAGACCGTTGAGCAGCAGTGTCTGCTGGGTCTCGGCCAGGCCGATCTCCCAGGGAGCGCCCGCGTGCTTGACCGAGGTCAGCGGCGTGGCACCGGTGCCGCCGTCGTGGCCGGAGATGAGCACCACGTCGGCGTGCGCCTTGGAGACGCCCGCGGCGACGGTGCCCACACCGAGCTCGGAGACCAGTTTCACGTGAATCCGCGCCTGCGGGTTCGCGTTCTTGAGGTCGTGGATCAGCTGGGCGAGATCCTCGATCGAGTAGATGTCATGGTGCGGCGGCGGCGAGATCAGGCCGACACCGGGCGTGCTGCCGCGAACCTCGGCGACCCACGGGTACACCTTGTGCGGCGGCAGCTGGCCGCCCTCGCCGGGCTTGGCGCCCTGGGCCATCTTGATCTGGATGTCGGTGCAGTTGCTCAGGTAGTGCGAGGTGACACCGAACCGGCCTGAGGCCACCTGCTTGATCGCGCTCCGCCGCAGATCGCCGTTCTCGTCCGGGGTGAACCGGGCCGGATCCTCGCCGCCCTCACCGGAGTTCGAGCGGCCACCGAGCCGGTTCATGGCGATCGCCAGGGTCTCGTGCGCCTCCGCCGAGATCGAGCCGTAGCTCATCGCGCCGGTCGAGAAGCGCTTGACGATCTCGCTGGCGGGCTCCACCTCGTCGAGCGGGATCGAGGGCCGGTCGGACTGGAACCGGAACAGGCCGCGCAGCGAGGCCAGGCGCTCGCTCTGGTCGTCGACCAGCCGGGTGTACTCCTTGAACACCTTGTACTGCCCGGTCCGGGTGGCGTGCTGCAACTTGAACACGGTGTCCGGGTTGAACAGGTGGTACTCGCCCTCACGACGCCACTGGTACTCGCCGCCCACCTCGAGCTCGCGGTGTGCGAGCTCCTCGGGACGGTCGTTCATGGCGCGCTTGTGGCGAGCGGCGACGTCGACGGCGATCTCGTCCAGGCCGATGCCGTCGAGCTGGCTCTGCAGGCCGGTGAAGAACTCGTCGACGATCTCCTGCGACAGGCCGATCACCTGGAACAGCTGGGCACCGGTGTAGGAGGCCAGGGTCGAGATGCCCATCTTGGACATCACCTTGAGCACGCCCTTGCCGGCCGCCTTGACGTAGTTCGCGTTGAGCTTCTCCAGCGGGGTGCCGTTGAGCTCACCGCGGGTGTGCATGTCCTCGATGGTGGCGAAGGCCATGTACGGATTCACCGCGGCGGCGCCGAAACCGATCAGCGCGGCCATGTGGTGCACCTCGCGGGCGTCACCGGCCTCGACGATCAGGCCCACCCGGGTGCGGCTGCGCTCGCGCACCAGGTGGTGGTGCACGGCGGCGGTCAGCAGCAGCGACGGGATCGGAGCCATCAGCCGGTCCGAATTGCGGTCGGAGAGGATGATCAGCCGCGCACCGCCGGCGATGGCCTCGGAGACCTGGGTGCGGACGGTGTCCAGCGCCTCGCGCAGGCCCTGACCGCCCTCGGCGACCGGGTACAGACCCGGGATGACCACCGAGCGGAACTCCGGCAGGGTGCCGTCGTCGTTGACCTTGACCAGCTTGATCAGCTCGTCGTTGTTGAGGATCGGCTGGTCCAGGTGGATCTGCCGGCAGCTGCCCGGCAGCGGGTTGAGCAGATCGCCCTCGCCGCCGATGGTGCCGCCCAGGCTGGTGACGATCTCCTCGCGGATGGCGTCCAGCGGCGGGTTGGTGACCTGCGCGAAGAGCTGCTGGAAGTAGTCGAACAGCAGCCGCGGGCGCAGTGAGAGCACGGCGACCGGGGTATCGGTGCCCATCGAGCCGATGGCCTCGGCACCGGTCTTCGCCATCGGGGTGAGCAGCAGATTCAGCTCCTCGGTGGTGTACCCGAACAACTGCTGGCGCTGGGTGACCCGATCGTGCGGCATCACCGGGTGCGGCCGGTCCGGCAGCTCGGACAGGCGCAGCAGGCCCTCGTCGAGCCACTGCTGGTACGGCTCGGCCGCGGCCAGCTCGTCCTTGATCTCCTCGTCCGAGACGATCCGGCCCTGCGCGGTGTCCACCAGGAACATCCGGCCGGGCTGCAGGCGGGTCTTGTAGACCACCTCGCTGTGGTCGATGTCGAGCACGCCGACCTCGGAGCCGAGGACCACCAGGCCGTCCTTGGTGACCCAGATCCGCGAGGGGCGCAGGCCGTTGCGGTCGAGCACCGCGCCGATCAGGGTGCCGTCGGTGAAGCACACCGAGGCCGGGCCGTCCCAGGGCTCCATCAGCGAGGAGTGGTACTCGTAGAACGCCCGGCGTGCCGGGTCCATGTCCTGGTGCCGCTCCCACGCCTCGGGGATCATCATCAGCACCGCGTGCGGCAGGCTGCGGCCACCGAGGTGCAGCATCTCCAGCACCTCATCGAAGCGGGCGGTGTCCGAGCCGCCCTCGGTGCAGATCGGGAAGATCTTGTCCTGCGCACCCGGACCGAAGACGGTCGGATCGATCAGGGACTCGCGGGCACGCATCCAGTTCTCGTTGCCGCCGACGGTGTTGATCTCACCGTTGTGCGCCACCCGGCGGTACGGATGCGCGAGCGGCCAGCTCGGGAAGGTGTTCGTGGAGAAACGCGAGTGCACAAGCCCCAGAGCCGATTCCACTCGATCGTCCTGCAGGTCCACGAAGAAGCCGCGCAACTGCGGGGTGGTCAGCATGCCCTTGTAGACGAAGGTCTGGCCGGACAGCGACGGGAAGTACACCGACTCCTGCCCCTGCGAGCCGGCGCCGGCGCCGTCGGTACCCAGTTCGCGCTCGACCCGCTTACGGATCACGAAGCACCGGCGCTCGAGGTCCAGGCCGGACAGCGGCGCACCGTCGGAGTCCTTCCCGGTGATGAAGATCTGCCGCATGGTGGGCATGGCGTCGCGGGCCAGAGCGCCCAGCGAACCGTCGTCGGTGGGCTGCTCGCGCCAGCCGAGGACCTCCAGGCCCTCCTCTGCGACGATCCGCTCGACGCCCTCAGCGGCGCGGGTCGCCTCGGCGGCCGCCTGCGGGAGGAAGGCGATGCCGGTGGCGTACGCACCCTGGTGTGGCAGTTCGAAGTCGACGACCTCACGGAAGAAGCGGTCCGGGACCTGGATCAGAATGCCCGCGCCGTCGCCGGTGTTCGGCTCCGCGCCCGCCGCACCACGGTGTTCGAGGTTGACCAGCGCGGTGATGGCCTTGTCGACGATGTCGCGGGACTTGCGCCCGTGCATGTCCACCACGAAGGCGACGCCACAGGCGTCGTGCTCGTTCGCGGGGTGGTACAGCCCCTGGGGTCCCGGGGGGACGAATCGGCTCATCGAAAACCTGCCTTAGCGCAGCGCCTCACGGCGGAACGGGAACATGGAGGGCGGTGGACTGCCGTCCGAAAGCACGGCGCACCTACAGGCATCGTTGGCTGCGTAGGAAAACTGTAGTTTCCTCACCACGGATCACCAAATGAAAGGGCATCCTTACCGCCTTTGACCTGCGCCGTTGCTCGGACACAGGCAGGCGGTCCCGGCATGTGCGATACCTTCCCAGCGATGAACGCGGGTACAGGTGAGAGCGGGCTGCTCACGGTCGGTCCGGCCCTGGCGGCGGTGCTGGTGGTGCTCGCCCTCACCGGTGCCGCGGTGTCCTGGCTCGGGCGCACCGGAACCGCCCGGGCCGTGCTGGGTGCCACGGTGCGCGCAGGCGTCCAGCTGGCCGTGCTCGGCGCCGCGCTGAGCCTGATCGTGCGCAGTGCCTGGTTCACCGCGGGCTTCGTCGCGCTGATGAGCGCCGCCGCGGGCTGGACCGCCGCGCGCCGGATCGTGCAGCGCCGGCCGCGGGCGCGCGAGGTGGCGCTCACCACGGCGGTGGTCGCGGTTCCGTCGGTGCTGCTGTCCGGGGCGCTGATCGCCGTGGGAGTCCTCCCACCGCAGGGCATCGCGGTGATCCCCGTGGCCGGTAGCGGCATCGGGGCGGCGATGGCCGCCGCCGGCCTGGGTGGGCGGCGGGCACAGGAGGAACTGAGAGACCGCCGGGGTGAGGTCGAGGCGGGCCTGGCGCTGGGCCTCGATCCGGCGTTCGTGCGGCTGGAGATCTGCCGTACGGCCGCTGCGGCGGCCCTGACACCCGCTTTGGATCAAGCGAGAACCGTTGGGCTGGTATCGATTCCGGGAGCATTCGCAGGGATGGTGCTCGGCGGCGCGTCACCGTTGGCCGCTGCCGCCATGCAGTTGTACGTGCTGGTGGCGATCCTCGCGGTGACGCCGTTGGCGGTGGTCGCGGTGACCGCTCTGGTGGCGCGGGGCGAATACCGGAGCGGCGCACCCGGTCACTGACCGGCGTCGGCCGGTGCCTACCCGGCCACGCCGATGGCGTCGAGCTCGGAGACGGCGTCGGCGGGCAGTTCCAGCGCTGCGCCCGTGATGTTCTCGTGCAGGTGCTCGGTCGACGAGGTGCCCGGGATCAGCAGGATGTTCGGCGAGCGCTGCAGCAGCCAGGCCAGCGCCACGGACATCGGGGTCGAGCCCAGGCGAGCGGCGACCGCGTCCAGCGCCGAGGACTGCAACGGGGTGAAGCCCCCGAGCGGGAAGTACGGCACATAGGCGATGCCCTGCTCGGCCAGCGAGTCCACCAGATCGTCGTCCACCCGGTGGGCGATGTTGTAGAAGTTCTGCACGCACGCCACCGGCGCGATGGACTGCGCCTGCGCGACCTGCTCGGCGTCGACGGTGCTCAGTCCGAGGTGACGGATCAGCCCCTGTTGCTGCAGCCCGGCCAGCACGGTGAACGGCTCCTCGATGGAACCCGCTGTCGGCGTGTCGAAGTCACCGACACGGAGATTCACCACATCCAGAACGTCCAGGCCGAGCCGCTCCAGGTTCTCGTCGACGGCGCGGCGCAGATCGTCCGGCTCGAGCGCGGGCGGCCAGCCTCCGGTGGCATCCCGGCGGGCGCCGACCTTGGTCACGATGTGCAGGTCCTGCGGGTACGGGTGCAGCGCCTCGCGGATGATCTCGTTGGTGATGAACGGTCCGTAGTAGTCACTGGTGTCGATGTGGGTGATACCCAGATCGATCACCTGACGCAGCACCTCGACCGCCGCCGCCCGGTCGGCCGGCGGCCCGAAGACGTGCGGACCGGCCAGTTGCATGGCGCCGTAGCCGAAGCGGGTGACGGTGAGGTCGCCGCCGAGGTCGAACGTACCCCCGGGCGGGGTCGGTGCTGTCATGGTCACAGTATCCACCACCGCCGGCCGATCCGGCGGAGCCGGCGCAGCGTTGCGGCATCGGTTCGCACCACTGAAATCGCGGGATGACCGGTCGAGGGCGAGAGCCGGGCCACGCGCAGAGCACGCCGCGCCTCGTCTCGAGCCGTTCTCCTATCACCTTGTGCCAGTGCGATATCGGCTGAGACCACACAGGAGCGGAACAATTGCGCGGGCCACGGGGAGGTGGCTCGGGTGCGCCAGGCGTACACCGCTTCGAGCGCCTCATCGGGCCGGCCCTGCGCCGCGAGGACCTCGGCGAGCGAGAGTTCAGCGCAGCCCGACGTGCCGTTCAGGGACGGGATCTCGGTCAGGAGCAGCCGATACCACCGCTCGGCGACGGCGGGGTCATCGATCCGGTACGAATCAGCGAGCGCTTCCACCGCACTCCCCCATTCCCCGTGCGATTGCGGCCCACTGCCCATTCCGACCACCCGCATCCACAGCGCTCGCGCGGGTTCGAGCAATCCGGCACGCGAGAGGTGCACGCCCTGGATGCGCAGATAACTCGGCCGGTTGTACGCCCGCGCCCGGCGCAGACGCTGTTCGAAATCGGCTTCGATCCGCTCGGACCACCGGCTACTGCGGAACCAATCGGCGGACACGTCAGTAACCGTGCCTGCGCTCGCGCTCCTCGCGCCAGCGTTCGAGCATCACGGGTAGTTCCCCGAGCATGAACTCGAAGAAGTCGCGCATCACCCGGACCCGCTCGGCGGCGGCACCGTCCTCGGGCAACTCTTCCAGGCCCTCGTCGGCGACCGCGAGCCACCGCTGCAGGATCGCATTACGGGAGGTCAGGGCTTCGTACCAGACGTCGTCACCGAGCCCGATCACGGTGTGCCGGGCGCCCGGCACGTGCGAGCGGCGGACCATCCCCGCCTGCTCCAGGTACGACACCGCCCCGGACACCGCTCCGGCGGACACCGCGAGCCGACGCGCGATCTCCGAGGGGGTCAGCGCACCGTCCGGTGAGGCGAGCACCGCTGCGAAGACCCGGGCCGCCATCCGCTGCATCCCGGCATCGGCGAGCGACGCCGCCATGTTCTCCACGAAGTTCGGCGCGTCCATGCCGCGAGACTATCTTCAATTCTGACACTTCACAAAGTTCTGAAACAGGTCTAGCGTCGAGGACATGGCCACCTCAGTCATCCGCGCCGAAGGACTCACCAAGTCCTTCGGTCACGCCCACGCCCTCACCGGACTCGACCTGCACGTCGCCCCGGGGGAGGTGCACGCCTTCCTCGGTCCCAACGGGGCCGGCAAGTCCACAACCATCCGCGTTCTGCTCGGATTGCTCAAGAAGACATCCGGCACCGTCGAACTGCTCGGCGGTGACCCCTGGCGCCAAGCACCCGAACTGCACCGCCGGCTCGCCTACGTCCCCGGCGATGTGACCCTGTGGCCCAACCTCTCCGGAGGAGAGATCATCGACCTCATGGGCCGGTTGCGCGGCGGCCTCGATCAGGCTCGCCGGGACGAACTGATCGATCGCTTCGCGCTCGATCCGTCGAAAAAGGCCCGTACGTACAGCAAGGGGAACCGGCAGAAGGTGGCCCTGGTGACCGCCTTCGCCGCGCGCGCCGAGTTGATGATCCTCGACGAGCCCACCTCCGGTCTGGACCCGCTGATGGAGGAGGTGTTCACCGACTGCCTCGCCGAGGCCAAGGCCGGCGGCACCACCGTCCTGCTCTCCAGCCACATCCTCTCCGAGGTGGACCGGGTCGCCGACACGGTGACCATCATCAAGGACGGCGCGACCGTCGAGACCGGTTCGCTCGCCGCATTGCGGCACCTGTCCCGCACCCGCGTGGAGGCGGTCCTGACCGATCCGGTCCGGCTCGACGGCGTACACGATCTGCAGACCGACGGTGACCGGATGGCATTCAGCGTCGATGCCGCCGATCTGCCGCGGGTACTCGGTGAACTCGCCGCCGGCCGTCCGACATCGCTGGTCAGCCGCCCACCGACGCTGGAGGAGCTGTTCCTGCGTCACTACCAGAGTGCGGGGAGCGCGCGATGACCGGCCTGCTGCCCACCCTTCGGCTGGTGCTCCGGCGCGACCGGATCCAGCTGGCGGTGTGGCTGTTGCTGTTCGTGGCGATGGCCGCCTCGGCGTATTCGACCGCCGAGACCACCTACCCCGATCCGGCCGCGCTGTCCGCCGCGGCCCGCGCAGCCAGCGAGAACCCGTCGCTGGTGGCGATGTTCGGACCGGTGTACTCGGCCACCGTCGGCGCCGTCGGCATGATCAAGATGGTGGTGATGATGGCCGCCGGCCTGGGACTGCTGACCGGGTTGCTGGTGATCCGGCACACCCGCGCCGATGAGGAGTCCGGCCGCCGGGAAATGCTCGGCGCCGCCGCGATCAGCCGCACTGCTGCCCCGATCGCCGCGCTCATCGAATCGGTGGCCCTGAGCCTGGCGATCGGAGTGCTCAGCGCGTCGACGCTGATCGGGATGGGTGCCGATACCCGGGGCAGCCTCACCTTCGGACTGCTGTGGTCGCTCACCGGCATCGTCTTCGCAGCCTTCGCGCTGCTCTGCGCTCAGCTCACCGAGGGAGCACGCGCGGCCCGCGGGCTGTTCGCCGTCGGGCTGGGCGCCGCCTACCTGCTACGCGCCCTGGGGGACGTGGCCGCGCTCGATCCCACGGGCGGCGCGCCCCCCGAGCCCGGTGCCGCGTCCTGGCTCTCCCCGCTGGGCTGGGCCCAGCAACTGCGACCCTACGCAGACGACCGGCTCTGGCCGGCCCTGCTGCTGGTGGGCCTCACCGCAGTGCTCACCGCCGCCGCGCTGCGCCTGGCCGCGCAGCGGGACCTGGACGCCGGGCTGATCCGGGTGGGCCGGGGCCGCCCTCACGCGAGTGCACTGCTGGGCACCGTCGAAGCCCTGACCTGGCGGCTGCACCGCGGCCAATTGATCGGATGGAGCGTTGGATTCCTCGCCGTGGGGACGGCTTTCGGCGGAATGGGCAGCGCCGTGGACTCGCTCGCCGGCAACCCGGGCACCCGGGAGATGCTGGAACGGCTCGGCGGGTCCGGCTCGGACCTGCTGGACGTGTTCTTCGGGGCCGAATTCTCGGTGATGGCGATGGCTACCGCAGCCCTCGGGATCTCGATGGCCAACACCACCTGCTCCGAGGAGGTCTCCGGCCGCGCCGAATATCTGCTGGCGACCCCGGTGCCGCGACTGCGCTGGTACGTCTCGCACCTGATCGCCGCGGTGGTGGGCACTACCGTCGCCACCTTCGCGCTGGGGCTGGGGGCCTCGCTCACCGCACCCCGGGACCTGATCGCACCGGCGATGGCGGCGCTGCCGGCGGTGTGGGTGGTCACCGCCGTCGCCGCGCTCGCCGGGGCCTGCTCCGCGCGATGGGCCTCGGTGGGCTGGGTGGTGCTGGCCGGCTGCGTGCTGATGATGGTGGCCGACGTACTCAAACTGCCCGAGTGGCTCTCCCGCGTTTCGCCGTTCGACCACGTCGCCACCACCCCTGGGGCCGACGTACTGACCGGCGGCACGATCGCCCTGGTGCTGATCGCTGCCGGCGGGCTGATCGTCACGGCAGTGGCGCAGTCCCGCCGGGACCTCGCCACCTGATCGCGCACTCCGGTCACCACGCCATGACGGATCGTCACCGTGCGAGACTGCATCCGTGACGGACGACCCGAATTCGATCCCGCCGATCACCGCCGAGTGGATCGCGCGCTCCGCTGATGCCCGCGCGATCACGCTGGCCAATCTGCGCCGGCGAAGCTACTGGCTACGGCCCCTGGCGGTCGGCGGCGCGGTCGGCGTGATCGCCGCCGTCGTCTGCATCATCGGCGGCAGCGGCTGGATCCTCGGACTCGCCATCGGCGGCGGCTTCTTCGCCCTGCTGACACTGGAGATGCTCCTACTGTGCCTGATCGGGGTGCACCGCGGGAACCGGAGACTGATCTTCGACGGTGCCCGGTGGGCCGCCGGCAGCGATCGGACCCGGATCCGGGTCGACAACCCGGTGACCACCGTGGTCGTGCTGCGTGAGAACGTCGTCTCGGTGCAGCGCTTCGGGGCGATGGTGCTGCTGCTCCTGCGCTACGAGCAGTTCCTCGTGGTTCCCGGAGAGCTGTTCCCGGCCCTGCTGGTGGATCCGGGCCTGGCCACGATCGACCACATCGACGAGTGACCTGCGGCCAGGAGGCCAGGATCCCCCGTGATCGCCGGAACTGCCTCGAACCGCCCCGGAAATGACTACTGACCGCAGCGAGCGAGTCAGCTGCGGTCAGTGCACTCTCAGGATAACAGCAGGATTGCGCTCATGCATATATCTGATCGCGGGCCCGTCGTCATCCCTTTTTCTCGACCGGGTCGCAACGGTCGAGCAGCAGGCGTCCGGCGGGGTACGCGGCCAGAGCCTCCGGCAGCCGGCCGGGCCTCCCGGATTCGAGTACGGCTACCACGTCACCGAGTTCCGCGGGTCCTCCCGGCGAGACCCCGAGGCGGCGCAACGTCTGCCTGGCCACCGGCTCCGGCGAATCGAAGACGGCCACCTCCCGGCCGGTGCGCGCGCGCAAGGCCCGCACGATGTGCTCGGTGACCAGTCCGTAGTGGGTGCACCCGAGGACCACCGATTCGATCTCCGGCGGCGTCGCGGCGGTCGCGGCGGCGATCGCCTCGCCGACCCTGCCCGGATCGCCGGAGTCGATCGCCTCCGCCAGCCCGTAGCAGGGGATGCGGTGCGCCAGCGCGGGATCGGAGAAGGCGTCGATCAGCGAACTCTGGTACTCGCTCACCGTCGCCGCCGCGGTGGCCCAGACCGCGAACGGGCGGCCGGTCAGGCCCGCCGGACGGATCGCGGGAACCACCCCGATCACCGGGATGCCGGGCTCGAACCGGGCCCGGGCGGCCTCGAGGGCGTACATCGAGCCGGTGTTGCAGGCCACGATGATCGCATCCACCCCGTACCGCGCGGCAGCACCGGCCATCGCCACCACGCAGTCGGAGATCTGCTCCGGGGCGAGCAGCCCGTAGGGCATGTGGTCGGGATCGCGGGCGAGCACGAGCTCCACATCCGGCCGGACCCGGGAGAGCGCATCGGCGTAGTTGACCATTCCGAAACCGGAGTCGATCACCGCCACCCGCATGGTCGACCAGATTACCGGGCCAGCCGGGCCCGGAAGACGGTGACGTCGCCGTCGCTCGCACCGGGGCGCAGTCACCGTCGCCCCGGAGGCCTTTTCGGTAGTCGTGTCGCAAAGTCCGGTTCGTCCACCCCAGACATCACATAGTAATATGCGCATGTGATTGTTCCAGCGCCGCCGGTGGAGGCTCCGACGATCCTGGGCATGCTCGCCTGGGATCTGCCCGCGATCCCCCTGCTCCCGGTTCTCGCCGGCGCGGCGGCGCTGTTCTACCTCGCCGGAGTGCGCACCGTGCGCCGCGCGGGCCGGCAGTGGCCCGCCGCCCGGATCGCCTCCTTCCTGCTGGGATGCCTGGTACTGGCCGCGGTCACCGGTCTGCGGATCGAGACCTACTCCTGGCACCTGTTCAGCGCCTTCATGTTCCAGCAGTTGACCCTGTCCATCCTGGTGCCGCCACTGCTGGTCGGCGGCGCTCCCGGGGTACTACTGCTGCGCGCGACCCCGCACCACGGGATCGGACGGATCGTGCTCGGTGCGGCACTGGGCCTGCTGCGCAGCCGGGCCTCACGCATCCTGCTGCACTCGGCGTTCACCATTCCGCTGTTCCTGGCCAGCTACTACGGGGTCTACCTGCTCGGTGTGGTGGACGCGGTCGGCGGCACCTGGATCGGCCACACCGCGCTGCAACTGTTCTTCCTCGGCTCGGGCCTGCTGTTCGCGATCCCGATCATGTCGGTGGGACCGCTGCCCGGCCGGGACTCGTGGCTGATGCGCTTCTTCGACATCTTCATCGAGATGCCGTTGCACGTCTTCATCGGAGTGATCCTGATGATGGCCACCACCCCGATGGTCGCGATGTTCGCCGATCCGCCGGCGGCGTGGGGAATCGACCCGCTCCGCGATCAGTCCATCGCCGGCGCGCTGGCGTGGTCCTACGGCGAGCCGATCGCCATGGTCACGGTGTGTATCTTCGCGCTGCGCTGGCGCCGCGCCGAACACCGTGACACCCAGCGCGCCGGGGCGGACCGCCGCGAGGAGGACGAACGCGCCGCCTACAACGCCTACCTGGCCGATCTGCGGCGCCGGTAACCTGGGCGGCATGCATCGCGCCCGGCTGGTCCTGCTCCTGGGAGCGGCGTTCTACTCGGCGTGGATCATCGCGCCGCTGCTCGGCTCCACGCTGAGCCCGCTGCACTCGTACGTCAGTGAGGTCGGCGCCGCCGGGCAGCCCTACGCGCAGCTCTTCCGCAGCACCGACATCCTGGCCGGGACCTGCTTCGTCATCGCGGCCGCGCTGGCCTGGCGCGCCGCCCGACCCACCGCTCTGTGGCCCCGACTGGGGCTCATCGGCGTGATCGTGCTCGGCACCGCCACGATCTGCGATGCGTTGATGCCGCTCTCGTGCACCCCCACCGCCGATGCCGCGTGCGCCGCCCGGGAAGCCGCCTACCAGGTGCCCCTGACCCACATGGGCCATGCGGTCTCGTCCGGCATCGCCGGTTTCGGCGGGGTGGTCGCGGTGCTGGCCTGGTGGCTGTGGCGCCGGCGCACCGGCTTCGACGGTGCCCGTGCCCGGCTCGCCGTGGGCGCCGGATTCCTGGTGACGACGGTGTGGACCCTGGCGGCCATGCCGGCACCGGTGCTGTACCTGGGCCTGGCCCAACGCCTGCAGATCATCACCCTGACCGCGTGGCTGGTGCTCAGTGCCGCCGCGACTAGTTGCCGGGGGGCTGCGGAGTCGTCGGTGGGGCGGTAGTCGGAGCCGCCGTCGAGGACGGGGCAGCGGGCGCCTCACCTTCGGGCAGCGCGCCGCCCGCGACCCACGTGGCCCACGGCACCGACCAGTCACCGTTCTGCCACTGCTCCAGCGGCGGGCCGCCGGTGTTGCGCACCTCGACCACATCGCCCTGCTGGGAGAGCCCGAAGAACCACTCCGCGTTCGCCGGGCTCAGGTTCAGGCAGCCGTGCGACTCGTTGCGCACACCCTGCGCCGCGATGTTGTCGAGTGCGTGCAGGTAGATGCCGTCGTTGCTGATCCGGGTGGCCCAGCCGATGGTCTGCTTGTAGCCCAGCCGCGAGTTGATCGGCAGTCCGTACGTGGACGAGTCCATGACCACCGGGTTCGCCTTGTCCAGCACGGTGTAGACACCGCGCTGGGTGAAGAAGTGCAGCGTCTTCCCGTTGACCACCTCGGTACCGCCCTGCCCCATGGAGGTGGGCATCGACCGGACCATCTGCCCGCCGACGAAGACCTGCACCTGCTTGGTGGCGTCGTCGGCGATCGAGACGTGCGACTCCCCGATGGTGAACGAGATGGAGACGTCCTTCTCACCCCACAGCCCGGGACTGACCTCCTTGCCGAAGACGTCGACCGCGATGCTCACCTTGGTGCCGGGCGCGTAGTACTCACGCGGCCGCCAGGCGACGGTCTTGTCGGTGGTCCACATCCAGGCACCGTTGACGTGCGGGGTGGTGGTCACCGTGAGTAGCCGCTGCGCCATGGCGCGGTCCTTGATCGGCTCGTCGAAGTGCACCACCGCGACCTGCCCGACGCCGTACACGGCGCCGTCGTTGAGGGCCTGCCCGCCGGTGTTCTCGAAGTAGGGCAGCGTCTTGTTGGTGTCGTTGACCGCGACGGTGGAGAAGGTGCTGCGCTTCTCGCGCTGCTGCCCGAGGGTCTCGTACGTGACGAGCACGGTGTAGGTGCCGTTGTAGGCCAGCGGCTTCGCCGGCTTCCAGGAGAGCATGTCTGTGGCCATGGTGCCCTCGATCTGCACTCCGTTGGCGTCGGTGAGAGTGACCGAGCCGAGTGTGGCCCTGGCGATCGAAACCGATACCGGCGCAATGGGGCTCACGTTCACGGCGGCGTCGGCCGGGGTGATGGTGACCTCGGCCGGATCCGCCGGCGGGCTCTGCGGGCCGCCCTGGCCCCCGGCGCCTCCCTTGCCTGCGGTGTCTCCGATCGTGCAACCGGCGACCGCGACCGGCACCGCTGCGGCGGCACCGATCAGAACCGCGCGCCGACCGACGCGCCCGTTGAACATGCTCACTGATGGATCCCCTCGCTGCTTGGTCCGCAGTCTAACGATCCTCACTGACACCGAAGTCGGCAAAACGCTCGCGGTGCACCGCCTCGGACAGCGGCCGCCGATCCCGCCATCCGAATCGTTCCAGGTCGGGCACGGTCTGCAGGTGCGTCACCGGGCCCACACATAGCCAGGCAACAATATGATCACGGTCGGGCACGCCGACCAGTTCCCGCAGGAAGGCCTCCTGGTAGAAGGAGACCCAGCCCACGCCCACGCCCTCCGCCGTGGCCGCCAGCCACAGGTTCTGGATCGCCAGCGCCACCGACAGGTGCCCGGTCTCGTCGATGGTGTGCCGGCCGAGGACGTGCCCGCCGCCGCGGGTGGGATCGTAGGTGACCACCACACCCGTGCGGGAGCTCTCGATCCCCTCCACCACGATCGGATTGAACGTCTCCCGCCGGTCCTGCGGCAGCGAGTTCGCGAAGTCCTCCCGGCACTGCGCAACGTGCTCGGCGAACCGGGCGAGGTTCCTCCGGTCCTGGACGACGACGAAGTCCCACGGCTGCGTGTTCCCGACACTGGGCGCGCTGTGTGCGGCCCGCAGCAGGCGTTCGAGGCGGGCCTCGTCGATCACCTCACCGGAGAACTCGTTGCGCACGTCGCGGCGCCGCAGGATCGCCTCGAAGACGTCCATCACGCACCACCGGTGCCGGAGCGCCCGGCCCGTGCCGCCAATGCGGCCAGCGCGGGCCCGGTGAGCCGCTGAGTGGTCCACTCGTCCATCGGGACCGCGTCCAGGGAGCGGTAGAAACCGATGGCCGGCGCGTTCCAATCGAGCACCGTCCACTCCAGCCGCTCGTAGCCGTGCTCCCGGCACAGGGCGGCGAGCTCGGCCAACAGGGCCTTACCGTGGCCCGCACTCCGCGAGGCGGGACGCACGTACAGGTCCTCCAGCCAGATCCCGTGGGTGCCGGTCCAGGTGGAGAAGGTCAGGAAGTACACCGCCATCCCCACGATCCGCTCCCCGCCGTCGGCGCCGGATTCGACGGCGATCCGCGCGAAGACCGCCTGGTCCGGGCCGAACAGTGCGGTGTGCAGCTGCTCAGCGGTGGCGACGGCGGACTCGGGCTCCTTCTCGTAGGCGGCGAGCTCGGCGATCATCACCAGGATCTCCGGCACGTCCGACGGTGCCGCCGCCCGGATCACGCCGGACCCTCGACCGCCGCGGTACGGGCCTCGATCGCGGGCATCAGGCACTCGCGGACCACCCGGCCCGCGGTGTACGGATCGTCGAAGCTGATCAGGCCATCGGGTGCGAGCAGCACCGAGTGGCCGAGCCTGGCGAAGATCTCTGCGATCGGCTTCGGGTCGAACTCGGGCAGGTCACCGCTCTGCTGGAAACCGGCGATGATGTTCGCCGCGAACTCCCGGCCGATCTCGATCACCATCGCCCCGCCCTGCGCGATCATGGGCAGGCCCACCACCACGTTGCCGTCACCGATGCCGCGGATCAGCGGCCGGCGGTGCGCCTCTCGCAGGAACGCCACGAAGCCCTCGGTGAGTGCCTGCTCCACCGTGGCCAGGCCGGCGACCTGCTGGCTCACCGCGGTGAGCAACTGCTCGGCCTCGTACCGGATCGCCTGCTGGATCAGGTTGTCCTTGCGGTTGAACCGCCGGTACACCGTGGCCACCCCGATACCGGCCAGATTCGCGACCTGCTCCATCGTGGTACGCGAGATGCCGACGCTGCCGATGCTCGCCACCGCCGCAGACAGGATGCTCTGCGCGGTCTGATCGTTTCTGCCGGGACTCACATCGTCCGATTCTAGGCTTTACGCCGGACCGGACCGGGTGATGAGTCCGATGTGGCCCGGGAAACCCCGCGCCCACCGGCTTCCGGGCCGCAGCCGTGCGGTGCGATGATTGACCCATGACTGACGGACGAAGCAGACCCGGGCCCTGGGAGTACGTGCTGTACTCGTACGGCCGGAGGGTCCTGCCGCCGTCGATGAACGAGTGGGTCGCCCAGGATCTGGCCGGCCCGCGGGCCGGGCTGCGCACCGTCGTCCGGTTCGCGATCCCGTGTCTCCTGATGCTGCTGCCGTTCTGGTTCGTGGACACCTCGATCCTGGTCCGGGCCAATATGACGGTGCCGATCTTCATCCCGTTCGTGTACTTCTCGATCGCGCTCAACAAGATCTACCGGCGCGCCCGGCTGCGGCATCACGGCCTAGACCCGGACCTGGTGGACCAGATCGCCCGCGAACGGGAGGCCGATCTGCACGCCGAGTACATCGCCAAGCACGGCCCCCGGGATCGCTGAGTCCGCGTGACGAGCGCGCGCACGGGACTCGCGGCGCGCCCCGCTCCTCACTGATATGTAATACGGGTTCTACTATCAGTAGCCGTGCAGCCCACCTCCCTCGCTCATCGCCTGTCCCTGATGGTGCCCACCGCGCTGGTCTCCGTGGCCGCGAAGGCGCTCTACGGTTTGCCCCCGCGGGTCAAGCAGAAACTGGGTTCGGCGCAGACCATCGACGGCCACCGGCTCGACCCCGACTCCCAGCTGACTCTGCTGCTGCTCAAGATGCAGGGCGTGGCCGGTGTCACGGTCCGCGACCTCACTCACTCCCGGGCGTCGATGCGCCGACTCAGCGCCGTGGTGGGCGGGAACCCGGCGCCCACGGTGGCCACCCGCTCGGTGACGATCGACGGCGCCGAAGGACCGCTGCGGGCGCGGCTGTACACCCCCGCGGGTCTGGAAGCCGGTTCGGCGCTGGTGGTGTACTTCCACGGCGGCGGCTTCGTACTCGGTGACCTCGACTCGCACGACGCCCCGTGCCGGTACATCGCCGACCGGGCCCGGGTCCGCGTGCTGTCGGTGGACTACCGACTGGCCTCGGAGGCGATCTTCCCGGCCGCCGCTGAGGATGCGGTGGCCGCCACCGCGTGGGCCCTCGCGCACGCCGAGCAGCTCGGCGCCGATCCGCAGCGGATCGCCGTCGCCGGCGACAGTGCCGGTGGCAACCTCGCTGCAGTGGCCGCTCGTGAGCTGTCCCTGCGGGACGGGCCGCAGCCTGCCCTGGCGATCCTGTTCTATCCGGTGACCGGCGCCGATCCGGAGAACCTCAGCCGCACCACCTTCGGTGCCGGCTACTTCCTCACCCGGCTCGACATCGACTGGTTCCGCGAGCAGTACACCCCGCAGCCCGGACAGGACACCGATCCGCGGTTCGACGTGCTGCACGCGGACCGGCTCGAGGGGATCTGCCGCACCCACGTGGTGGCCGCCGGTTTCGATCCGCTGCGCGACGAGGGCATCGCCTACGCGCGCCGGTTGCGGGAGGCCGGAGTGCAGGTCTCCACGCAGCTGGCGCCGGGTTCGCTGCACGGCTTCATCAACATGGTCGGGGTCAGTGCGGACGCCCGTTCGGAGGTCGATACCGCGCTTGACGTGCTGCGCGATGAGCTCGCACGACAGAGCTGAGCGCACCGTCGGAAGTTCCCGGTGGTCGCATCACGAGAAATGTAGCGGGCGTACGCGTATACCACGTATCGTTGGTCCCGCGGCCGCCACACGACGTCTCCCCCCACGTCGGCGGCCGCGCGATTGAGCCTTGATACCGGCTCCCCCTCCTCCCCCCATTCCGGGAGCCGGTATCAAGGCTTTTCCTTCTCCAGGGGTTCACACTCCCCTTTCTCACCCCTTCTCACCCCTTCTCACCCCTTCTCGCTGCTTCGTAGTGCGGGTTCCTCGTCTTCGCGGTTTTCGGGTCCCGGCGCGTCGGGTGGATACTGGAAGGGTGACGGACCTCGACCAGGCTGACCAGGCTGACCAGGCCGCCGACCAGGCCCCGCCTGCGGCCTCTCCTGCGCAGCCGGACGCCGCCCAGCGCACGTTCCTCGAAGTGGGCGGGATGACCTGCGCGGCCTGCGTGGGCCGGGTCGAACGGAAACTGAACAAGCTCGACGGGGTCCGCGCGGTGGTCAACCTGGCCACCCGCACGGCCACCGTCGAACACGCCTCCGAGGTGAGCGTCGAGCAGCTCACCGGCACCGTCGAGGCCGCCGGGTACACCGCCGCCCCGAAATCACCGAACCCGGCCCGGGTGGTACTGGCCGAGGAGCGTGAGCGGCGCGACGTCCTGCGCCGGCTGATCGTCTCGCTGGTGCTGTTCGTACCGGCCGCCGACTTCTCCATCGTGCTCGCCACCATCCCGTCCACCCGGTTCCCAGGCTGGCAGTGGGTACTGCTGGCGCTGAGCCTGCCGGTGGTCACCTGGGGCGCGTGGCCGCTGCACAAGCGGGCCCTGCTCGGGGCGCGGCACGGCTCGGCGACCATGGACACGCTGGTCTCGGTCGGCATCGTGGCCTCCACCGCGTGGTCGGTGGTCACGGTGCTCACCCCCGGCCGGAAACGTCCGGACCCGCACGGCTTCTGGAACGCGATCCTCTCGTCCGACCCGATCTACCTCGAGGTCGCGATGGGAGTGACGGTGTTCGTGCTCGCCGGGCGCTACTTCGAGGCGTCCGCGCGGGCGAAGGCGGCGGCCTCGCTCCGTGAGCTCGCGACCCGCGGCGCCCGCGAGGTGACGGTCCTGGTGCGCGACGGCTCCGAACTGCGGATACCGATCGGCGAACTGCGCGAGGAACAACTGTTCGTGGTCCGGCCCGGCGAGACCGTCGCCACCGACGGCATCGTCGAATCCGGCAGTGCCTTCGTCGACAACTCGACGATGACCGGCGAGTCCCGACCGGTGCCGGCCGGTCCCGGCGATCGGGTCGTGGGCGGCACCGTCTGCCAGGACGGGCGGCTCACAGTCCGGGCCACCGCGGTCGGCGAGGACACCACGTTCGCTGCGATGCTCCGGCTGGTCGAGGACGCACAGGCCACGAAGGCGCGGATGCAGCGTCTCGCGGACCGGGTCTCGGCGGTCTTCGTGCCGTGCGTGTTCGCCATCGCCGCGGCGACCTTCGCTGGGTGGATGCTGCTGGGCGGTTCGGTCGACAACGCGGTCAAGGCCGCGATCGCAGTGCTGGTGATCGCCTGCCCGTGTGCATTGGGCCTGGCCACGCCGGTGGCGTTCATGGTTGCCTCGGGCCGCGGCGCACAGTTGGGGGTCTACGTGCGCGGGCATCAAGCACTCGAAGCCACCGAATCCATCGACACCGTCGTCTTCGACAAGACCGGCACCGTCACCACCGGGCGGTTGCAGGTGACCTCGGTGACGGTGGCGCCCGGTTTCGACGAGCCGACGGTGCTGCGCCTGGCCGGCGCGGTGGAGGCGGCGTCGGAGCATGCGGTGGCACGGGCGGTACTCGCGCGGGCCGGCGACGAGACGATCGAGGTGGCCGCGGTGGACGACTTCCGGGCGGTGCCCGGACTCGGCGCGACCGGCGTCGTCGACGGCGCCGAGGTTCGGGTGGGAAGCCCCCGGTTCGTTCCGCCGGGCGCCCTGGAAGGCGAGGTCCGCGCGGCCGGGGAGGCCGGGCGCACCGTGGCCGTGGTGGAGGTCGACGGGGCCATCGCCGCGGTCTTCGAGGTCTCCGACACGATCAAGCCCGATGCGGCCGAGGCGATCGCCCGGCTGCATCGCAACGGTATCCGCACGGTCCTGCTGACCGGCGACAACGCCGCCGCCGCGGGGAAGGTCGCCGCCGCGGTGGGGATCGAGGACGTGCGCGCCGATGTGCTCCCGGACGGGAAGGTCGACGCGGTGCGCGCGCTGCAGGCCGCGGGCCGGCGGGTGGCGATGGTCGGTGACGGCGTCAACGACGGTCCGGCACTGGCCGCAGCGGATCTGGGTCTGGCGATGGGCACCGGCACCGATGTGGCACGCGGTGCCGCCGACGTGGTGCTCATGCGCGAGGAGCTCTCGGCCGTCCCGGACGCGCTGGGACTGGCCCGCGCCACCCTCTCGACGATCAAGACGAACCTGGTGTGGGCCTTCGGTTACAACGTGGCCGCGGTGCCGATCGCCGTGGCCGGCCTGCTGAACCCGCTGGTGGGGGCCGCGGCGATGAGTTTCAGCTCGTTCTTCGTGGTGTGGAACAGCCTGCGGCTGCGCCGGTACGGCTCCCACTGAACCCGCGTGCCGGCGGAGCCCCCGCAGCCGCCGGAGCCGTCAGAGCAATTCGGGCTCGGTGTCGCGGTCCCGGTTGCGCCAGGCCCAGTGCAGCACCAGTCCCAGGGTGACCAGCGCGATCGCGGCCTCGTCGGTGGCCCAGGCCACCACACCGCCGATGAACTGGTCGCGGTGCAGATCCGTCATCCACGGGAAGTCCAGGTACAGATACACCCGGGAGCCGACGAGACCGTTCATGGTCATCACGATCAGTGCGAAGATCATGGAGATCGGCATCATCGCCAGCAACATCCCGATCCGGCCGATGAACGGCAGCTCGCCGGGTACCGGGTCGATCTGGAAGACCCGCCAGTAGAACATGAAGCCGGTCACCAGCAGCACCACGTAGATGGCGGTGTGACCCCAGTGATAGCGGCCGATGGCGTTGAACAGCGGGGTGAAGTACAGACCGTAGAGCACCACGGCGAAGATCAGCAGCTGCAGCGAGGGCCGCATCAGCACCGCGAACGAGCGCGAGTCCAGCACCGTCGACAGCCATCGGGCGGGGGCGCCGGTGAGGGTCTCGCGCAGCAGCGTGATCGGGGCGCCGAGCAGCAGGAACACCGGGACCAGGGAGGTCATCAGCATGTGCACCACCATGTGCACGCTGAACATGGCGTTCGCGTAGGTCTTCAGCCCCGAGCTGGAGAGGATCACCAGGAACAGGCATCCCGCCAGGAACAGGGCGGTGCGGTAGCGGGGCCAGCCGCCGGCCCGCCGGACCAGCAGCAGGTAGCCGACGGCGAGCACCACCGCCGCCGGCAGCAGGTTCAGGTCGATCCGCCAGAGCGTGAGCAGCCGCACGAAGCTGGGAGGGTCCGGCAGTTCGTAGCCGAGGAAGACCTCGCCGACGGTGAACTGCTTACGCAGGAACGGTGGCGGGGTCATCTCCGAGGCGGCGATCATCGTGCCGACCGAGGCCATCAGCATCCCGACCGCGACCGGCAGGGCACGCAGCCAGTGCGCGAGCGCGGCGGCGGCGATCAGCGCCGCCGTCGCCAGCAGCAGCCAGCCGTACCAGGTGACCCACAGGTCCGAGCCCGGCGCCATGACCAGGGCGATGACGATGCCGTTGGCCAGTACCGAGGCCCCGAGGACCGGGCCGATCCAGCGTCGTTCGGGCCGTTGCGGCAACCGCACGGCGGTCCACAGGCCGCCCAGCCAGATCGCGCCGAACAGGGCCACCGACATCACTGCCGCATTGGTGTAGTCGTGGTCCGGGCCCTGTGCCTCGTTGGCCGTGACCACCACGGCGAGCAGTCCGAGGGCCGCGGGGATCAGGATCCACAGGTGCGCCATCCAGCTCAGTGCCGCCCGCAGCGCCAGGTACACGCCGATCGCGCAGAACAGGGAGATGATCCAGCCCTTGGCCGTCTCCGACGCGGAGACCAGCGCGGGCAGTCCGCCCACCCGGTAGGTGGCGATGAGTTCCTGGCCGGCGCTCTCCGAGGCGGCCAGCAGCACCATCGGTCCGGAGACCAGCGCCCACACCGCGGCGTACCGGCGGGCGTGGAGCTGGGTCAGGTAGCCGCGCAGTCCCAACTCGGCGGTGTCGAGGGTCTTGGTGCGGAAGACCGCGTACCAGAGCGAGCCGAAGGTCAAGGCCGCCGCGACGGTGCCGATCAGCCGGCCGACGCCCGCGCCGTAGGCCGTCAGCGCGCCGGGGTAGCTGTCACCGTTGATCAGGTAACGCAGCTCCCCCTCGCTGATCAGCAGGTAGAGCACCATCGCCAGAGCGAGGGCGCAGCCGATCACCAGCGCGGCGACACCGCCCCTGACCGGCGCGGTCGGCCGCTGCTCGGGAACCGAGTCAGCCTCGGGCTCCCGCGCCGTTGTCACCAAAGTTAATTCGCGTCCTTGATCTTCTTCACCGACTTGGAGAAGAACGAGTCGAACTCACCGCGATCGGGGTCGCCACCGAGCTTGGTGCCCTGCACGCCCACGGTGTACCCCCGCAGCGAAGCCACTCCGAAGAGCACCTTCTGGTGGATCGGGAACGACTCGGTGCCCTTGGTGCGGGTGCCGTCGATCGCGATCTCGAAGGTGGCGCGCTGGTCACCGGAGGAGACCTCCTTGGTGATCGCGCGGGCCTTGATGGTGCCGCCCCGCGGATCGTTGGTGACGATGCTCACGTCCGAGCACAGCTTGAGCAGTCCGACCTTGACGGTGTCCACGTCGAGGCTCTTGGCCACGAGCGACTCGCTGAGCGTCTTGCGGTCCTTGTCGTGCAGACCGGCGACGGTGTTCGAGTCACCCTCGTTCTTGGCGGAGGCCAGGATGTTCTTGCACTCCGGCGGGGTGACGGTGGCCGAGTTGACCAGGGTCAGCGGGTCGGCGCCGATCTCCTGAGCGAGACGCTGCTCGGGTGCCGGCACGATGATGTAACCGTCGGGGAAGTCGCTGGAGTTGAGCAGCAGCTCCTTCACCGGAGTGGAGGGCTTGGCGGAGGCGTCCGGCTCGGCGGCGGCGATGCCGCCGGTCATGCCGAGCGCGAGAGCGGTCGCCGCGGTCAGAGAGGCTGCGCGGCGAAAGCCGGCGCGCTTGGGGTCAGTGTTCACGTTCATCGAATCCTCTATCCGTTCTCAGGTCCTCGGCATTACAGCGCCGTCGCTACCGTGCCGGGGTCCGGCCGCGCACCGCGATCATTCCCAGGGCTAGTACCGCCACCACGATCTCCGCGGCGGCGAACACGATCATCAAGGTCATCCAGGGTTGCATCCCACCCATCGCGTGGGATCCGCCCATGTCCATCCCCGGCATCGAGTGGTCCATGCCCGACGAGCCGCGGCCCATCAGCGACATCAGCACCGGGTGCAACGCGATCATGATCGCACCCATCGCCGCGGTCCGCACCCAGGCGCTCACCGTCGGATTGCGGAACAGACAGACCGAGCAGTGCGCGCACCCGATGAGCATCGCCGCGACGACGATCGAGACCACCCAGCTCTTGTCGCCGAGAAGGGGCACGTGCACCAGTGAGGTGGCGAGCGCGACGGCCGCACCCACCCAGCCCCAGATCCGGATGCTGCGCGACGATCCGGCGCTGCCCCCGTGCTCGTGTTTCACGCCGATCATGCTACCTGGGAAGACACGGGAACCAGAAACCACGTATTGCCGGCTGCGCATGAGTGCGCGCCGATCAGACGCGCCGGCCCACCGCGATCCGGGCCAGCGTGCCGATCATCCGCACGGTGAGGGCGATCTGCCGCGGCGAGGCCATGATCGACCGGCGGTGCCGGTGCCCGGCCGGGGCGAGCGGCTTACCGTCGAAGCGGTCGGCGAGCCAGCCCAGCAGCAGCGGGGACGACAGGAAGTGCATGGAGAAGTGGTCGCTCCAGTCGTCGGTGAGATACTGCACGTGGGCACCACCGGCGACGTAGCGCTGCACGTGGGCCACGGCGTCGGACTCCGGGGAGATCTGGTCCTTGGTGGACTGGACCATCAGCATCGGCACCGTCGGTGCGGACTGACCCGGGCGGATGTCGTCGAAGATGTCCAGCAGCTTCGGCAGCTTCGCGACCTCCTCGAAGCTGAGCCCCTCGCAGTAGTAACCGAAGTCCTTGTGCGCCATCTTGCGGATCGCCCGCTCCGGCGACCAGTCCAGCGCGTCCTGGTAGAAGACCTTCCGGCCGGTGTCGTTGACGTGCTCGGCGAGGACCTCGCGCAGCGTCGGGTATTCGCGGGCCAGCGCCGCGATCACCAGCGTCGGCAGGCCGGTGAACAGCGTGTTGTTCAGGAACACGAAGACATTGCCCGGGTCCGAGACGGGTGCGCCGACGGCACCGGCGATCAGGTTGAGCTCGGGCGCGTACGACGGTGCGGTCTCCGCGGCCCAGGAGGTGGCCAGGCCGCCACCGGAGTAGCCCCACAGCCCGATCGGGGTGGTCTCGTCGAGCCCCAGCGGCTGGTGCTGCAGCGCCGCCCGGAGACCGTCGAGCACCATGTAGCCGGGTTCGCGCGGGATGCCCCAGCGGCCGGTCTGGCCACCGTGGTCGGGCACCGAGACGGTCCACCCGCGGGCCACCGCGGCCGCGATGAACAGGTACTCGATCTGCGGGAACGAGGCGTCCTCGGTCTTGACCCCGTGCTGCAGCACGTACGAGGGGAAGGTCTTCGGGTGCAGCGAATCGATGGCGCATTGGTAGGAGACCAGGGGCGCTCCGGCCTTCGCGCCGCGCAGCGGGCTGAACACGGTGGTCGCGGTGACCTCGGGCTCGCCGTGCATGTTCACGGTGCGGTACAGCAGCTGGGTAGCGCGCACCTTCTGCCGGACCCGGCCGAGGA
The DNA here is from genome assembly GCF_054780975.1 of Tsukamurella serpentis. Taxonomy (NCBI): domain Bacteria; kingdom Bacillati; phylum Actinomycetota; class Actinomycetes; order Mycobacteriales; family Tsukamurellaceae; genus Tsukamurella; species Tsukamurella serpentis. Next base: position 119,899 of record NZ_BAAGVH010000004.1, on the reverse strand, counting down.
AACCGATCCGCACGTCCCGGTAGCGCAGCAGAGTGCCCTCGGGTGCGGTCTCGAAGCCCGACGGTGCGTCGAAGAACGGATCGCGCCCCACGTGGTCGGGGGTGTCGGGGGTGGGCCACTGTTCGGCGCGTGAAGTGCGCACCTGGTTTCCGAGCCCGGGCCCGGTGCCGGTCTGCACGGCCGTCATGGGATTCCTCCTGATCGAACGGTCGGAGCGACCATACACGCTTTTGGGACAAATCCGTAGGACTTGTGTCAGGTGTGCGTCCTGGATCCGGGACGAGTCCGGCGAAACCACCCCCGCACGGCCGTTCGGGTCGCTAATGTTCACCTCTCCCGAGAGATGTGAGGTGAACCGCCTTGACCCCTGGCGACCGCGTCCAGTTGCGCGATGAGGCGCTCGCCTTCGGGACGGTGCTCCGCGACACCGGTGAGGTGGTCTCCGTCGAACTCGACGACGGTCGCGCGGTCTCGGTCACCCGAGAAGCACTCCTGTTGCTGTAGGAGCAACCGAACGGTGCAGAGCGGACAGCGGACCGAGCCCGGCGGGCGCAGGACCGGGGCACCGGGCAGGATCGAGGAGTGAACGTCACACCGGCTCCGGTCACCCGCCCACAGGGTGGGCGGCACTGGCCGCGTCGGCTGCTGTGGTCGGCGGTAATCGTCGCCGTGGTGGCCCTGGCCTGCGTCGGAGGCGGCGGCTATCTGCTGTTCGGTGGAACGCAGAGCGATCCGCTGCGCAAGGTGGACGCGATCATCGTTCTCGGCGGCGAGCACGACGGGCGCGAGCAGTACGGGATCACGCTGGCGGAGGCCGGGTACGCGAGCACCGTCGTGCTGTCCAATCCGTACGGTTCACGCGATCACGTCATGTCCGGCCTGTGCGACCGGACGCAGAACGGCGTCACGGTGCGCTGCGAGACTCCCGAACCGAGCACCACCCGCGGGGAGGCGATGATCACCGAGCGGCTGTCCGAGAGGTTCGGCTGGCGCTCGGTGATCGTGATCAGCTGGAGCTACCACCTGACCCGGGCCCGCTACATCTACTCGAACTGCTTCTCGGGCCAGACGGTGATGCAGGCGGTACCCCGTAAGTACGAGTACGGGCCCGCCGATTGGACGCTGATCTACCTGTACCAGTTCACCGGAACACTCAAGGCCGTGCTGCAGGGCCCCTGCGGCTGACGAGCCGCACGCACCGGCCCGGTGCGCGGGCGCTCAGCCGATGCGGGGGAACTTGATGTACGCCAATCCGAGTAGATCGATCGACAGATAGCCGAGCATCGCGGCGACCACACCTCCGCTGACCATCACCAGTGCCCGCGGCAGTGCCCGGCGCGGCGCTCGCAGCACCCACCAGCCCAGACCGACGAAGGTGACCGCCGGGCCGAGCACGGCGATCGGCAGGGCGGCCACCCCGAGATCGCCCAGTATCCGCACCATCCGCGCCACCCCGCCGAGCAGAAGCGACACCACCAGCGTGGTGATCAGCAGCGCCGTCCCCCTGCCGCCGGCGGCGATCAGGCGGTAGCCGAAGACCGCTCCGCACGCCCCGCCCAGCGCCACCAGGGCGATCACCGGCGCCGCCAACGCCGGACCGGCCACAGTCCGGCCGCGATCCCGGCTGCCGCGACCGGCGGCGCGCACAGCAGGAAACGCACCCCTGCCTCCGGCGGCATACCCAGCATGCCGACCAGTGAGTACACCCCGACTGAGGCGAATCCGCCCAGGAAGCCGAAGACCAGTAACCCCATCCACCTCGGTCCGAGCCGGTCGTGGAACCCGAACAACACGCCGACCAGCACGGCGACGCCGGCCAGGCCGATCAGCCGGGAGTCGGCGTCCAGGCTGCGCCAGGCCGGTGCCGAGGTCATCCGGTTGGCGATCACCGCGGCCAGGGCGCCGCCGAGCGCCACGCACGCGAGGGTTCCGCGGTCGGTGGGTAACCGTCCACCGTCGGAAGCGGTGATCTCGGGCGTCGGATCCGGCACGGAATCGACCATACGGCTCGTGGACTCAGTAGGCGCCGTCGGAGGTGAGGACCGTCCGGACGGTCCTCGCGATGATGCCGATATCCGCAGCCAGGGACCAGTTCTCCACGTAACCGACGTCGAGCCGGATGGACTCCTCCCAGGTCAGATCGGAGCGCCCGCTGACCTGCCAGGCGCCGGTGACCCCGGGCTTGACCAGCATTCGGCGGCGCATCACCGGTGGGTGCTGCTGGACTTCGTGGGCCAGCGCCGGGCGGGGGCCCACCACGGCCATCTCACCGCGGATCACGTTGAAGAACTGGGGTAGTTCGTCGAGGCTGTAGCGCCGGATGAATCGGCCCACCCGGGTGACCCGGGGATCGTCCTTGACCTTGAACAGCGGCCCCGCCCCCATGTTCGCGCCTGCGAGGTGATCGCGGCGGGCGTCGGCGTCGACGTACATGCTGCGGAACTTGATCATCTGGAAGGATTCGCCGCCGAGACCCACCCGGGCCGCGCGGTAGAAGACCGGGCCACGGCTGTCCAGCTTGATCGCGATCGCGATCGCGGCCATGACCGGTGCGGCGAGTGCCACGCCCAGCCCGGCGACGGCGAGGTCGAGGGTGCGCTTACCGACGCCGAAGGAGCGGTCCGGTCGCGGGGCGGCCAGGCTCAGCATCGGAGTGCGGGCGAGATTCCGGTAGGCCACCCGCGATGGAGCGATATCGGTGGCACCGGCGGTGACCACCAGCTCGATCTCCTGTCCGGCGAGCGCCCACATCAGTTCCCGGACATCGTCCGGGCCCAGGGAATCGGTGGCGGAGAGCACCACCAGTCCGGCATCCGCCTCACGGGCGGATTCGGCGACGGTGCGGTCGGTACCGACCACCGGCAGGCGGATCCCGTCGACCTCGATCGCGTCGACCACCGCGGCGTCCGGGGCGGGCAGGCACACCGCCACCGGGCGAGCGCCGGCGTACTCGGCCCGCAGCAGATCCCGGACGGTGGCGACCGCGGCGGCGTATCCGCCGACCACCAGCGTCGGAGCCGCGGCGACGGAGGCCCCGGCGACCCGCAGCCGGTACCGCAGGCACACCCGGCTGACCACGATCGCGGTGAGGGCGACAGGCGCGCAGATCACCGCGAGCTCCGTGGGCAGCAGGCCGGGGAGGAAGACCTCGATCACCAGAACCGGGCCGAAGACGTCCCGCACCGTGCCGCAGGCCCGGCGCAGCTCTGCCGATCCCGGATGCATCAGTGGCGCGGCGAGCGGTCGAGAGCGGGTCAGCCGGTGCAGCCACAGCAGGTGCACCGCGAACACCAGGGGGATCAGCGGCACCGGGTTCGCGCCGTTCCTCAGGGCGACGAGGATTCCGGCGGTGGCCGTGGCGACCGCGATCGCGGCGTCTGTGGCGATCAGCCATCTGGTCAGCCGCTCGCGGTGGCTGGTCGCGCGCTCGCGCGAAACGGTCCGGTCCGGCGGGGCGAGCGACAGCGGCGGGAGGTCCGTGAGGGCGAGCCGTGGGCCCGATCCGGCTCGGGCTGCGAACCCGGGATCCGGGGAGACGGCGAGATCCGGGTAGGCGTCGAGGTCGACCGCGTCCAGGGGTACATCAATGGTGGCGTGCGCCGGTTCGACCCGCGCACCGGTCCACATGTCGGTCGACATGATCCCCCTCAGCGATCTGATATTGCAATCCCGAATTCCCGGCAGGCACAGGTGTCTCGGCCATTCCGTGATATGACGGACTGCCGGCACTCCGCCCGGGGCGTCGTCACCCCCGGGTCTCGCCGCGATCACCCCTTGTGAACACCGTTATCGGGTTCCGGGGAGGCCCGCCTCCCGTGTGGCTGTCGTGCGTTACGCTAGCGCCAGGATGTTGCGATCGCAACGTTTCTAGGTCTTTGCAACCCGAAAGCCGAGAGCGCTATGCTCCGAGAGTCAAGGAATTCTCAAAAGTTATGGAATCCATCATGACGTGCCGTCTTTGCGGTTCTTCGCGGCTGCGGAGTGTCGTCGACCTGGGCGCCACACCACCGTGTGAGAGCTTCCTCACAGCAGCCGAACTGGACCTGCCGGAGCCGACGTTCCCTCTGCATCTGCGCGTCTGCGAGGAGTGCCTGCTGCTGCAGATCCCGGCCCTGATCCTCCCGGACGAGACCTTCTCCGAGTACGCCTACTACTCGTCGTTCTCGATCAGTTGGGTCGAGCACGCCCGGCGGTTCGTCGAGGAGTCCATCGCCCGGCTGAACCTGGGGCCGCAGAGCCTGGTGGTCGAGGTGGCCAGCAACGACGGCTACCTGCTCCAGCACGCGGTCGCGGCGGGCGTCCGGTGCCTCGGCGTCGAGCCGTCGGCCAACGTGGGTGCCGCGGCCCGCGAACGCGGCGTACCGACGGTGACCGCCTTTCTCGGCCCGGAGACCGCCGCGGAGATCCGCGACGAGCACGGCGCGGCCGATCTGGTGGTGGCCAACAACGTCTACGCGCACATCCCGGACCTGCTCGGATTCACCCGCGGTCTACGTACCCTGCTCGCGGACGAGGGCTGGCTGAGCATCGAGGTGCACCACGCGCTGCCGCTGATCGCCGAGGGCCAGTTCGACACGGTCTACCACGAGCACTTCCAGTACTACACCGTGCTCACCGCCCAGCGGGCGCTCGCCACCGCCGGCCTGACGGTGGTCGACGTGGAGCGGCTGAGCACGCACGGTGGCTCGATCCGGGTCTGGGCGCGGCCGGACGCGGTGACCGGTGAGCCGTCGCAGCGGGTGGACGAGGTACTGCACGCCGAACGTGCGGCCGGTCTGCACGAGCTCAGCGGCTACACCGGGCTGCAGGCGATGGCCGAGCGGGCCCGCCACGATCTGCTGCGGCTGCTCCTGGAGTACCGGGCCGCCGGGAAGCGGGTCGTCGGATACGGCGCCCCCGGCAAGGGCAACACCCTGCTCAACTATTGCGGTATCCGTCCCGACCTGCTCGAATACACCGTCGACCGGAATCCGTACAAGCACGGCCGATTCACCCCCGGCAGTCGCATCCCGATCCACGAGCCCGAGCGCCTGGAAGCCGACCGGCCGGACGTCGTGGTGGTACTGCCGTGGAACCTCGAAACCGAGATCACCGAACAACTGCTCCCGCTGATCGAGCAGGGAACCGACGTGATCTATCCGATGCCGCAGGTGCACTGCGCACAGCGACCGCCCGCGGTCACGGAAGTCTGAAGAAGGGTCTGCAACACATGAAGGTGGTCCTGTTCTGCGGTGGGTACGGCATGCGTATGCGCGACAGCGCCGACGACGTGGTTCCCAAGCCGATGCAGCTGGTCGGGCCGCGACCGCTGATCTGGCACGTCATGCGCTACTACGCGCACTTCGGTCATACCGACTTCATCCTGTGCCTGGGCTACGGGGCGCAACACATCAAGAACTACTTCCTCAGTTACCGCGAGACCGAGTCCAACGACTTCGTGATCCGTGGTGGTGACGTGGAACTGCTCTCGGCGGACATGAGCGACTGGTCCATCACCTTCGTCGACACGGGATTGGAGTCGGCGATCGGTGAGCGGCTGCGCCGGGTGCGCCCCCACCTCGGCGGCGACGACTACTTCCTCGCGAACTACGCCGACGTGCTCAGCGACGCCCCGATGAACACGATCGTCGACCAGGTCCGTGAGAGCGGGTCCGCGGCGTCGATGCTGCTGGTCCCGCCGCAGTCCTCGTTCCACTGCGTGGATATCGACGGTGCCTCCCGGGTCACCGCGATCACCCCGGTCTCCGAGTTCCCGATCTGGGAGAACGGTGGCTACTTCGTGCTCACCCAGGAGGTCTTCGACCACCTGCCCCCGGGCGGCGATCTGGTCGCGGACGCGTGCACCGCACTGGCCAAGGAGGAGAAGCTCCTCGGCTTCCAGCACCGCGGTTTCTGGAAGCCGGCGGACACCTTCAAGGAGCGGGCCGAGCTCGACGCGGGCTACGCCCGTGGTGATCGACCGTGGATGCTGTGGAAGGAGTCCGCCTGATGCATCCGCTCGAGACCGGGCCCCTGTCCGAGATCGCCGTCCTGGGAGCGCACTGCGACGACATCGCCATCGGCATGGGCGGGACGCTGCTGCAATTGTCGCAGGCCAACCGCGGACTGCGGGTGCGGGCCTTCGTGGGCAGCGGCGGCGGCACTGAGCGGGAGCAGGAGGAGCGGGCCGCGCTCGCGGCCTTCACTCCGGAAGCACAGTTGCACGTGACCGTGTACGACCTGCCGGACGGCCGGGCACCGGGTCACTGGGAGCGGGCGAAGGACCAGCTGGCACAGTTCCGTCGCAGTTGCGCACCGGATCTGGTGTTCGCCCCGCACCGCGGGGATGCGCACCAGGACCACCGTCAACTCGCGGAGCTGGTGCCGACGGAGTTCCGCGACCACCTGATCCTCGGTTACGAGATCCTCAAGTGGGAGACCGACACTCCGCGTCCGACGGTCTTCAACCCGCTCTCGGCGTACGCCGCGATGGCGAAGGCGCGGCTGCTGGGCGAGCACTACCCGTCACAGGTGGGCCGGGACTGGTTCGACGACGAATCCTTCCTCGGACTGGCCCGGCTGCGCGGCATCCAGTGCCGCGCCACCTACGCCGAGGGTTTCGTGCTGGAGAAGGCGATCGTGCGACTGGGGGATCAACGATGAAGGTGCTGCTCACCGGCAGTCAGGGATACCTCGGAACGGTGATGGCGCCGGTCCTGCGGGCCGCGGGCCACGAGGTGACGGGCCTGGACTCGGGTCTGTTCGCCGACCGGGTGCTCGGACCGCCGGTGACCGACCCGCCGACCCTGCAGGTCGACCTGCGCGATGTCACCGTCGATCAGTTGCACGGCTTCGACGCCGTGATCCATCTGGCGGCACTGTCGAACGATCCGCTGGGCTCGCTGGCACCGCAGATCACCTACGACATCAACCACCACGCGTCGAGCCGCCTGGCGCGACTGGCCAAGCGGGCGGGGGTGTCCCGGTTCCTCTACGCCTCCACCTGCTCGGTGTACGGCGCCGCGGGCGAAAACCTGGTCGGTGAGGACGCCCCGCTCAACCCGATCACTCCGTACGCGATCAGCAAGGTCCGGGTCGAGGACGACGCCGCCGCGCTGGCGGATGCCGACTTCACCCCGGTCTTCCTGCGCAACGCCACCGCCTTCGGCTTCTCTCCGCGGTTGCGCGCGGACATCGTGCTCAACAACCTGATGGGGCACGCCGTGCTCACCGGCCAGGTGCTGGTGCTCTCCGACGGGACGCCGTGGCGCCCACTGGTGCACGCTCAGGACATCGCCGGCGCCTTCGCGGCGTGCCTGACCGCTCCGAAGGAGACGGTCTCCGCGCGGGCGTACAACATCGGCACTGAGCGCAACAACGTGACGGTGGCGCAGATCGCGCAGTCCGTGGTGGACGTGGTGCCAGGTTCGACGGTGCGCATCACCGGCGAGGCCGGCGCCGATCCACGCTCCTACCGGGTCGACTTCTCCCGTGCCCGTGATGAACTCGGCTTCGAAGCGCAGTGGACGGTGCCCGACGGTGCGGTGGAGCTGCACCGCGCTTACACCGGGCTCGGGCTCACCGATCACGCCTTCACCCGGGACTTCACCCGCTTGGCCCGGCTCGAGCAGTTGCAGCGGGACGGGTCCATCGACGCCTCGATGCGGCGCACCTGATGCCGGTCTCAGCCGAGCCGCTCGCGCAACTGCGCCCAACTGCCGGCGGCTTCGTCACGCGCGGACACGATCGACGCCTGCAGCGGCCAGCGCAGGGCGAGCTCCGGATCGCGGTGGTGCACCGCGAGATCCTCGGCCGGATCGTGCGGACGGTCGATCCGGTAGCAGACGTCGGCCACATCGGTCAGTGCCTGGAATCCGTGCAGGAACCCGGGCGGCACGTACAGCGTGTGGAAGCTCTCGTCGTCGAGCCGGAAGGCCTGCGAGCGACCGAACGTGGGCGAGGCGGGCCGGGCGTCGACCAGTACGTCGTGCACTGCACCGCGGGCGCATCGCACCAGTTTCGCCTCACCCCGGCCGGAGCGGCCGTGCATTCCGCGGATCACCGCGCGCACCGAGCGGGACTGCGAATCCTGCACGAAACGTGCTGCGGCGCCGGACTCTCCGAGGTAATCATCGAAGACCACGGCGTCGAACGTCCGGGTGAACAGGCCGCGATCGTCGAGGCGCGCGGTGGGCACCATGAGCACAACGTCCGCGAGGTCGGTCTCCTGTATCCGCATGAGAGCACTGTGCCATGAACGGCGGGCGGACGTGCCGCGGCTGTGGATCCGCGGACCTGCACCGAGTGCTCGATCTCGGGGCGATGCCGGCGGCGGACTGCTTCCCACCCGCCGCGTCGGAGGTGAGCGGCGAGGAATCGGGCTTTCCACTGGCCATGGACCTGTGTGCCGGATGCGGGCTCGCGCAACTCGCCGACGACGACACCGTCACCGATGAGCCGCGGGGGGTGGAGCCGCGGGCGCTGCGCGAGCAGGCCGCTGACGCGGTGGCCCGGGTGCGGGCGGCGGGCCTGCTCACCGGTTCGACGGTGCGCGAGTTCGCCAGCCCGCACGGCGGCACCTGGCTGCCGCTGCTGGCCCAGCGCGGTTTCACCGTGGCCGATGCCACCACGCCTGCGGATCTGGTCCTGGACAGCTTCGGGATCATGCACGAGCCGGATCAGCAGGCCGCGTTCGCGGCCCGCGCCGCGGCCACGGCGCCCGGCGGCATCCTGCTGCTGCAGTACCAGAGCCTGGGCTCGATCGTGCAGCAGCGGCAGTGGACAGCGCTGCGGCACGGTCACTTCGGCTACTACACGCTCACCGCACTGGTGCCGCTGCTGGCCGCCGCGGGGATGACGCCGGTGCGTGCCTTCGAGTTCGATCTGTACGGCGGGACGGTACTGGTGGCCGCTCGGCACATCGCTGATCCGCCCGCCGGCGACGATGACTCGGACGGCACCGTCGAGGCGATCCTGCGGAACGAGGCGGCGCGCCGGCTCACCGAACCCGCGGGCCTGCTGCCGCTGGCGCAGGCACCGTACGAGCAGGCCGGTGCGCTGCGACGATGGGCCGAACGGGTACGCCGCCGGGGCGGACCCGCCCATGCCTACGGGGCGGCCTCGCGGGCAGTGGCACTGTTCGCGCTGGCCGGATTGAACCGCGACCTGATCGCCGCGGTGGCGGACGCCTCGCCGGCGAAGCAGCGACGCCGGATGCCCGGCACCGACATCCCGATCGTGGCGCCGCAGTCGATCGCCGGGGGCTCCGGTCCCGTCTTCCTGACCCTGCCCGATCTGGCCGACGAGGTGACCGAGGCGCTGCCCGCGCTCCGCGGCCGCCTGGTGACGGAGCGTGAACTATAAACGGTGAACCGCACTTCCAGCGATCGAACGCGCTGCAACAGCAGCTGCACCGGCTGGTTCCCGGTGGCGCTCACACCTACGCCCGCGGCTGCGATCAGTACCCGGAGTCGATGGCGCCGGTGCTCACCCACGGCCGCGGCGCACGGGTCTGGGACGCCGACGGCAACGAGTACGTCGAGTACGGGATGGGCCTGCGTGCCGTCACTCTGGGTCACGCCCATCCCCCGGTGATCGAAGCGGTCCGCGAATGCCTCGATCAGGGCCTGAGTTTCAGTCGCCCGACGGTGACCGAACTGGCCGCCGCGGAGGACTTCCTGGAGTTGGTGCCGACGGCGGAGATGGTGAAGTTCGGTAAGAACGGCTCCGATGTCACCACCGCGGCGTTGCGGTTGGCCCGCGCGGTGACCGGCCGCGACATGGTGGCGGTGTGCGATCAGCCCTTCTTCTCGGTGGACGACTGGTTCATCGGCGCCACCGCGATGAACGCCGGGATCGATGCCGCGACCCGTGGGCTGACGGTGCGGTTCGGCTTCAACGACGCCGACTCGCTGCGGGAGCGCCTGATGCAGCACCCGGGCCGGATCGCCGCGGTCTTCCTGGAGGCGGCGACGGCTCTGGCGGAGCCCGAGCCGGGGTTCCTGGAGCAGGTCCGGGCGCTGTGCGACGAGCACGGTGCGCTCCTGATCTTCGATGAGATGATCACCGGTTTCCGCTGGTCACCGCACGGTGCTCAGGCGGTCTACGGGGTCACCCCGGACCTGTCCTGCTGGGGTAAGGCGATGGGCAACGGATTCCCGATCTCCGCGCTGGCGGGAAAGCGTGAATTCCTCGAACGCGGCGGGCTGGCCACCGACCAGGACCGGGTGTTCCTGCTGTCCACCACCCACGGTCCGGAATCGGTCTCGCTCACCGCGTTCCGTGCCGTGGCTCGGGCCTACCGCGAGGGTGATCCGGTCGCGGCGATGGAGCGGGCCGGGAGGCGCCTGGCGGACGGGGTGAATCGGGCCGCTGCGGCCGCCGGGGTCGCGCCCGCGGTGCAGGCCGTCGGACGCCCGTCCTGCCTGGTGTTCACCACTCGTGATGCGCAGGGCGCACCGTCGCAGGCCTACCGCACCCTGTTCCTGCAGGAACTGCTCCGGCGCGGCGTGCTCGGGCAGTCCTTCGTGATCTCCGCCGCGCACACCGACGCCGATGTCGATCACACGATCGAGGCGGTGGCGCAGGCGCTCACGGTGTATCGCGCAGCGCTGGATGCGGGCACCGTCGACGGTCTGCTGCGCGGCCGTCCGGTGGCGCCTGCGCTGCGCCGTACCGCGGCACCGCGTCGGCTGCCGGGCTGACGCGGGGCCGTCAGCACAGGTGCGTGACCATCCGGGCCGGTCCGCCACCGCGGACCGGCGGGGCCCAGCCCTCGTCGGTCAGTCCGGCCGCCACCAGCGCGCCGCCGAGTTCGTGTTCATCGGGGACGGTGATCGCGATGCGGCGCAGGTCGGGCTGGGCGTGCGCGAGTCGCAGCGCCGCGGCGTGCAGCGGTGACGCCGCGCGGCGGTCCAGATCTCCGGTCAGGTGCAGTTCCGCGGTGGCGGTTCCGCGGTCCACCCGGCACAGTGCGACGGCACCCCGCCCGTGGGTCTGGTCGATCGCGAAAGCGGTGAGGGCGCCGTCGTGCAGGTCGCGGCGCGATGCGCCCCGGTCCAGACCGAGCATGGTCGCGACCGTGATCGCCGCGTCCGGGCCGAGGACCGTCAGGCGGGTGCCGTCGGCCTCGATCCGCAGAGTGGGGTCGATCGCGTGCGTGGCGGGCCGCAGCCGTCGGCGCAGTTCCCGCCGCACGCGCCGCACCCGGATGTGTGCGGCTGCCAGTACGAGGGGCATCAGGGTACTGCTCGGCCGAACGCTCACAGGGGATAGTCTATATGTGTGACTGCAAAGACGCGGGTGCTTGTGGTCGGTCCGGCACCACCGGGCCGCACCAGTCGCGGCGGGATGGCAACGGTGATCGGCCACATGGCGGCACATCCCGGTCCGTCGGTCCGGATCCGGCTGCTCACCACCTACGTCGATGCCGCACCGTGGACGCGGCTGACCACCGGTCTGCGCGGGATGCTCCGTGGGATGTGTGCGCTCGCTCGCCGCGAGGTGGACGTGGTGCACGTGCACCTCTCGCACGGCGGCAGTGTGGTTCGCAAGTCCCCGATCCTGTGGACGGCGCGGCTGCGCGGCGTGCCCGCGGTGGTGCACGGCCACAGCTACGACTTCGCCGGGTGGGTCGCCTCCCTGCCGCGGGCCGCCCGGCCGGTGGTGCGGTGGGCACTGCCCGCGGACCGGTGGCTGGTGCTCGGCTCCCGGCTCGCCGCCGAGTACGCGCAGGCCCTGCGGCTCGCGCCGGACCGGATCGAGGTGCTCTACAACCCGGTCCCGCCCGCTCTCCCGGCCCTGCCCACCGGGGGCCGGATCGACGTGGTGGCCCTGGGCAGGTTGGGCCGGCGCAAGGGCAGCTACGACCTGATCGACGCCGTGGCCGCACTCGATCCCGCACTGCGCGCACGCATGCATCTGACGCTCGCCGGCGACGGCGAGGTCGAGCGGGTCAGGGCCGCGGCGAGCGCTCTCGGTGGCGCGGTCACCGTCCGCGACTGGCTCACCCCGGCCGAGCGCGACGAACTCCTCTCCACCGCCACGGTGTTCGCGCTGCCCAGCTACGAGGAGGGCCTGCCCATGGCCCTGTTGGAGGCGATGGCCGCGGGACTGGTGCCGCTCACCAGCCCGGTCGGGGGGATTCCGGAGGCGATCACCGACGGTGCCGACGGGCTGCTGGTGCCTCCGGGTGACGTTCCCGCGCTCACCGCTGCCCTGGCTCGGATCATCACCGAGCCGCAGTTGCGGGCCCGGTTGTCCGACGGTGCCCGGCTGCGCGCCGCGGATTTCGACATCGCCGATTGGTACGCCCGGCTCGGCGAGATCTGGCGCACCGCCGCGCGGTGAGCGCTCAGCGCGCCGCAGACCGGGCGGCGGGCCGCTCAGCGCGCCGGGCCGGCGGGCGGGTTCTACGAAAGAGCAGCGGACAGGACAAGGTCCAATGCGGCACCGGCGACCGGCGCCGCATGACGGTCGAGGTAGTGCTCGCGGGCGGCCGCACCGCGCCGCGCCGCCAGCTCGGGGTCGGCGAGCCGATCGAACGCGGCCGCCAGGCCCGCGACGTCGTCGACGCCGATCGCCGACTCCCCCGGCGGCTGGAACTGCGGCAGCGCCCCCTCCGGTGAGACGATCGGCACCACCGCGAGCTGCATGGACAGCACCTGCACACCGCTCTGCGAGGCACGCCGGTAGTGGGCCACCGAGCCCTTCGCCGCCGCCAGCACCGGGAGCACGTCCGCATACGAGTACGGTCCGCGGCGCCACTGCACGGCGTCACCGAGGGCGCGGTCCGGGCCGTCACCGATCAGCACCAGTTCGTCGCCGCGCCAGCCCGGTCCCTCGATGTGGCGCCGCCAGGCGCGCAGGGTGACGTCGAGGTTCTTGTAGTCGCTGAGCCGGCCCACCGCCACGAAGTTCCGGCGGCCCACGGCCGGTACCGGCGCGGGAACCAGGGCCTCGTCGAGGTCACTGGTCAGCGGTATCACCGCATCGGCGCCGACTGCGCGCGCCACGTACTCACTGAAGCCGGCCGTCACCGTCGACGATGCCCGCCACCGACCGAACAGTGCGCGCTCCCAGCCGGGCAATTCCTCCTCCGCGCCGTGCGGGCGGTCGTCATGCACCAGGTCCACCCGGGGAACCCTTCCAGCGAAGGCCGTCCACCGCGGATCCCGCACCAGCTCGGTGACCACCACATCGGGCCGGAAGGCTCGCACCCGGCGCAGTTCTCCGGCGAACTCCGGCCAGGTGGCGAGGGTCTTCGGGGCGGGCCGCAGGACCCGCTCGTAGGGGCGCGCGGCGTCGGACTCGGGGTGCTGGTCCGAGGTGATCAGCCGGACCTGCCAGCCCGCGCCGAGCAACTGCTCGCAGTGCACCCGGGCGAGCGGGCGCATCCACGGGGAGAGCCACAGCACCCGGCCGGTCATCGGCGCACCGCCTCGAACGCCACCTGGTAGGCATCGGCCATCGCTTCGACCGTGTACTGGCGGCTCATCCGCTCGAAACCGCGTTCGCCGAGCTCGTTCCACCGCTGCGTGTGGCTGAGCATCCGCCGCAGCGCCTCCCGCCAGCCGTCGACGGTGATGTCGGTGACCAGAGTGCCGGCGCGGCCGTCGTCGAGCATGTCCGGGACCGCGCACACCGCCGACGCGATCACCGGGATCCGTCGCGCCATCGCCTCCAGGATCACCATCGGGAATGCCTCGGATCCGCTGGGCACGCACAGCAGATCCGCCTGCGCGAGGGCCTGATCCGGCCCGGGCGACCAGCCCCGCCAGCGCACCCGCCCGGCGAGCTCGGGCGGGGTGAGCGCTTCGAGCCGCTGCCGGTCCGGGCCGTCGCCGAAGATGTCGAGTTCCCAGTCCAGTTCGGTGAGCCCGGCGAGGGCCTGAACCAGCAGGTGCGGGTTCTTGTGTTCGACGATCCGGGACAGCATCACCAGCCGCGGTGGTGTGCCCACCGGTGGCCGCGGCGCACCGATCGGCCGGCCGGCCCGCGCGACCCCGTTCGGCGCGGTGAACGTGGCGGCCGCGGTCGCGTGGTGCGCATGCACCTGGTCCCGGTGTGCCGGAGAGAGCGCGACGAAACCGTCCGCACGGCGCATGGCGGCGGCCAGCGGCGCGGAGTAGGTCGGGCCGTCGACCTGCGGCGGTATGTGCGCGGCCACCAGCCAACTGCGACGGCGTCCGGCGCACCGCCACAGACTCGCGAAGCCGGTCTCGGTATTGGTGTCGCCGCTGATCAGCACCGTCGGACCGGGCGGGAGGTCGAGCAGCGGCCCCCACCAGGGTTGACGCACCACGCGCACCCCGGGCGGTGTCTCGGCGATCAGCGGGCCGAAGCGTTGCAGACAGACCACGGTTACGTCGTGGCCGCGGCGGTGCAGTTCACCGGCGAGGACCAGGTGGTGGCGTTCGGCGCCACCGAAGACCAGCCGGTTCACGGTGATCACCACGTTCGGCGGGCGGTTCTCGGCATCGGTGACCGCTCGGGACCTCCGGGCGCTCCGGTCCCGGCGCTTGCTGCGCTGCAGCCGGTCCAGCAGCGAGTTCCCCAGGAGGAAGGCGCCAGCAGCGCGCGGACCTCCGTCGTGCTCGATGTTCAGGGCGACGTTCGCGCGCAGCAGGTCCGCCGACCGTTGCCAGGCGACGGCATCGTCGCGGACGGTGCCGTGCCCGGAATGCTCCACGCCCGCATCGTCGGTTAGTCGCAGCGTCCAGCCGCTGCTCCGGGCCCGGGCCTGCCAGTCGGTCTCCTCACCGTAGAGGAAGAACTCCTCGTCGAAGGGTCCCAGAGCCTCCCAGGCGTCACGGCTGATCGCCAGGCACGCGCCGGTGAGGTAGCCGCCGACCTCTCCGGGTGCGGCGGCGTAGAGATCCGAGAAGGGTGTGCCGCGCAGCTTTTCGGCGTACCCGGCGTGCGAGATCAGGGCACGCACCACACCGCGGTGCCGGTGCGCCACGTCCCAGGGCCGGCGGTCACCGGTCCCGTCCTGCCGGTCGTGGACCGGCGGTGCCGCCGCGGCGACCCCCGGGCGGCGCAGTGCGCCGCGCGTGGATTCCAGTCCGCCGAGGAGCACGGCGTCTGGATTGAGCAGCAGCAGATCGTGATCGGGCACCTGTTCGGCGAGCCGGTTGACTCCGGCGGCGAAGCCGAGGTTCTTCCCGTTGCCGTGCCAGCGGGCGGAGGGGAAACCTGCCCGGACGGCGTCGATGCCCGGGTAGTCGGGACCGGAGTTGTCCCACACCAGGATCGGAGCGGCCGGTAGGTGCTCGCGCACCGAAGCCAGGCACCGGCGCAGGTCGTCCGGGTTCCGGTACGCCACGACCAGTACGGCGATGTCCCGGTGAGTCGGTTCGGCCGGCGGGGGCGCGGTGCGCGGGCCACCGTCGAGTTGTTCGCGGTCGATGATCATCGGTCGCTCCGTCCGGGGTTCGTGGTTCCGACCGCGTCCGCGGACACCGTCGGGGAGACGCTCGGGCGCAGTAGCCTCCGGGCATCGCGCGCCCGGACCGGCCCCAGCAGCTGGTTGACCAGCACGTACGCGACGGCCGCTGCGACGCCCACCACCAGCACCGGTAGGTTCTCGCCGAGCGCGCACAGCGCTACCGCGGCCGCCACCGAGGGCATCAGCCGCAGGGCGAATCCCCACGGGGTGCGGTACGGCGTGCGGGCGGTGAGCCGCCACGTGGCGACGGTGAAACCGAGGAGTTCACTGGCGACCAGGGCCGCGGCCGCGCCCTCGGCCCCGAACATCGGGATCAGTGCCAGGTTCAGGGCGATGTTCACCAGCAGGCTGACGATGTTCAGGCGCAGCAGGAAGACCTGGTCGTGCGCGGCGAACAGGGCCTGGCTCAGCGTGCCGGTGATGAGGCGGATGGCGACCGCCACGAACAGCAGGCCGAGCGTGGTTCCTCCGGAGGCGACGAACTCCGTCGAACCCAGCAGTTCCACCAGACCCGGGCCGAGGAGCATTCCCACCGCGGCCATCGGTGCGCCCACGAAGATCATCGCCTGCATGCTGCGCTCGGTGAACCGGGCGAATACGGCCGGCGCGGAGGCGTACAGGTTCGTCATGGTCGACAGGGTCGACGACAGGAAGACGGTGGAGATCACCGTGACGTTGAAGGCCACGGTGTACGCCAGTCCGTAGGCACCGGTCTGTTCCGGTGTGCTGAGCACCGAGAGCAGCACACCGTCGGAACGCCAGTACAGGGCGGCGATGATCAGCACACCGGTCTGCGGCAGGCTCTCGCGCACCAGGTCCCAACTCTCGCGGGCGGAGAAGATCGGACGCAGGCCCACCACGCGCCGCGCCACCGCGCCCTGGATCAGCAGCACCAGCAGCGGAGGGATCACCTGAACCGCGGCGAACCAGTACACCTGCGCGCCGATGTGCACCAGGGCGACGGTGCCGGCGAAGGAGACGATCCGGCCCAACAGGTCCGACGCGGCGACCGCGGCGAAACGCACGTCGGTCACGAACACCGGCTGGAAGCAGCTGCTCAGCGTGGTGAGAACCAGGCCGGCGCTGATGATCGCGATCATCATGACCAGCACCGGCTCACTGCGATGCAGCAGCCAGCCGGTGAACACCGTGAGCGCGCCGAGCGGCAGGCAGTACGCCAGGGAGAGACCGCCGTTCACCCGGACCAGCCGGGAGAGTTCGGCGGAGCCGCTGGTGACCCGCCGCACGATCACCGAGCCGATTCCCAGTTCGGTGAGACTCGTCCACAGACCGACGAACATGATCGCGGCGGTCAGGAGGCCGTACTGCTGCGGACCCAGGTACCGGATGGTCAGAGCGACGGTTCCGATCGACGCCACCAGTCCCAGGACCCGAGCGACCATCTGCATGCTGAAGGCGTGCGCGATCCGGCGGGCGGAGGCACGTCCACGCAATGTAGGTTCATCATCAGAGCCGATCGCAACAGGGTCGGTCGCAACCGGGTGAGGAGGATCCGATGCGGGTGGAGGTTCCGCTCGCGGGGGGATTGTGCCCTGCGGATTGGGCGGTGCGGCACCGCGCCGGCGAGGTTCCTGATCGGTCACCGTACGGTCTCCATCGTCTCGCCGATCACGGCATCGACCTGCGATTCGCCGCACCGGCGGCGTGTGACCGATCGCGCCTGACGGCACGCGTGGCCCGATCGGTCCGGCACCGGACCGGCGGCTACGAGCTGATCGAGACGCTCGGCGCGCGCTCCGTCGCCGACGCGGTGCTGGCGTACGACGAGCGCACCGGGGTGCCGGCGATGCTGCGGGATCGTGCCCCCGTCGCGGCCGGGATCGGCTGGCTGACCACCCGTCGCGCAGCCGGCCGGCTGCACGAGCTGCTGGCCCGGCGGGCGCTGCCCCGCGCCGCGGCGGTGTGGTCGCAGTGCTCGGCGGTGCTGCCGCTGATGGCGAAGGAGTGGGGCGTCGCCGCGCACCGGCTGCATTTCGTCCCCCTCGGTATCGACACCGACTTCTACCCGGAGCAGCCACTGCCGGAGACTCCGCTGACCGTGATGAGCGCCGGCGAAGACCGCTACCGCGATCACGCGACCCTGGTGCGTGCGGTATCGGCGGTCGCCCGGCGAATCCCCGGCACCTGCCTGGAGTTGGCCTCCAGCCTGCCCTTCGAGGCGCCTGCCGGCCTGGTCACCGTGCACACCGAACGACTCAACGGACGCATCCGGGAACTGTACGCACGGGCCGCGGTGGTGGCGATCGCACTGCGCCCGACGGTGACCGGCTCCGGCCTCACGGTGGTTCTCGAGGCGATGGCCAGCGGCCGCCCGGTGGTGGTGACCGACAATCCCGGCGTCAGTGACTACGTTCAGCACGGCGTGACCGGCCTGCTGGTGCCACCCGGTGATGTCGATGCCCTGGCCACCGCGATCGAGTCGCTGCTCGTCGACCAGGACATGCGGGTGGAGATGGGACGCCGGGCAGCGGCGGCAGCGCGGTCCCGGTTCACCTCCGAACTCATGGCCGCTCACTTGGCAGCGGTGCTTCGGGCCATGTGACCTCGGCGAGCGTGGCCTGCCGCAGCCGCAGCAGGGCGGGAGGGCCCTGCACCAGATAGCGACGGGCCAGCCGGCGCGGCTCGGCGATCAACCGGAAGAGCCATTCGGCACCGGCACGCCGCCAGCTCTCCGGAGCGCGCTCGACGGTGCCCGCCAGGAAGTCGGCCGCCGCCCCGAAGGGCAACAGGACCTCGGCGCCGGTCGCGGGCCCGAGTTGGTCGATCCACTGCTCCTGACGGGGCTTGCCCAGACCCACGACGAGCACCGTCGGCGCCGCGGCACGGATCTCCTCGAGCAGGGCGGCGCGGGCCGCCGGATCCTCGATCTCGGAACGGTCCGGGGCCCAGAAGCCGGCGATGACGAGGTCCGGGCTCAGCTCTCCCAACACCGCGACCAGCTGCTCGTGCATCTCGGCGGTGCCGCCGACGAAGCCGATCCGCCAGCCGTGTTCCGCTGCGGCGAGAACCAGCACGGGGAGCAGATCGGCGCCGGTCACCCGGGGCCAGGCGGCGCGGGCCAGCACGGCACCGCGGCGGGCGACCGGAGCACCGTCGGCCACCGACAACCACTCGACATCGGTACCGAGCCGGCTGCGTCCGGCTCGGAAGTGGTGCAGGTGGTCGACGTTGATCGAGCACACGCCCAGCGGCCGGTCGCCGCCTTCGTCGATCCGCAGCCGGATCCGGCCGATCACCTCCGACGGTGACACCCGGACCACCGGCCCGCTCTCCAGGAGCAATGCTGTGCGCTTACTCATCGCGCCACCGCCGCCAGGGCGTCCCGCACCGCGGGATCGTTCTCCAGCACCCACAGGTCGTGATCCGCGGGGGCACCGTCGTAGACGCGCAGCGCGCGTCGTCCGGCCCGGCGGGTCCAGCCCATGCGGTGCAGCGCGCGACCGGGAGCGGGGTTGACCATCGCGACCGGTCCCACCACGCGCTCCAGTTCCAGCGGACCGGTGAAGGCCCGCAGAACCAGGTTCGACGCCGCCCACGGCACCACGGACGGGTCCTCCGCGATGCACCAGGCGAAGAACTCCCCGGAGCGGGTGACCGGGTCCACCGCACAGATCCCCATCGACCCCACCACCCGCTCCGCCCCCTCGCGCTGCTCCACCACGACGGACGGCAGCGCCGTACCCGCGCGTGCGCCATCGCGCATCGCGCCGAGCCATTCGACCCAGGCCTGCGGAGAGCTCTGCGCCGCCCAGTCCCGCTCGGACGAGCCGAAAGCGGGCGCCAGGTGCTCACGGTTGTCCAGGCGCGCATCGCGCCAGGTGGAGTAGTCACTCATCACCGGTGTGCGCACGCTGAACCAGGTGCCGCCGACCATACGCGGCTCGGCCAGGAGCGTGCTTTCACGGCGTCTGGGACGTGCGATATCAGTTCTCACAAGTTCATAGTATGGTCAATCCCTGGATTCTCGTTATTGCAATGCCACACAGTGATGTGTTGCCCTTGCCGGTGCACACGCGGGCCGCCGCAGCGAATGGAGACGAAGCGGATGAATGTTCTGGAGTTCTTCCGGTGGGCTCTCCGCAAGCCGGTGATCATCGTCATCGTGCTGGTCTGCGCGCTGCTCGGCGCGGTGCAGGGGTACCGCTCGACGACCAGCACCTTCGAGACCGCCGGTGCCGTCGTGGTGATTCCGCCGGGTGCCGGCAACACCGACGCGGGCCTGAATCCGTTCGTCAACCTCTCGCAGGGCACAGCGCAGATCGCGAACATCCTGGCCACCGGCGCGCAGTCCGATCAAGCCCGCGAAGCCGTGGCGAAGACCGGCGCCTCGGCCGAGTACGTGATCACCTCGATGGCCGGCGAGGGCAGTGTCGCGCAGCTGTCCTCTCAGATCACGTTCGTGGTCTCCGGTCCCGATCAGTGGAAGTCCAAGGCCGGCGCTATCGCGTTGATCGATCACATGCGGGCGCAGCTGCGATCGATGCAGCAGGACGCCGGCGTCGTCGACGGCACGATGGCCGATCTGCGGGTGCCCACCGAACCCAGCCCCGGTACCGAGGTCGGGGGCAATCCACTGCGGGCGGCCGTGGGCCTGGCGATGGGCGCCGCCCTGCTCGCCCTGCTGCTGTGCCTGGTGGTCACCGCCGTCCTGGAATCCCGCCGCCGCCGGACCGAGGGTGCCGAGCGATCCGGCTCCTCCGGCGCGGCCGGCCCGATGCTCGATGACGAGGAGCCGAGCGGACCGTTGGCGGGTCTTGCACGCCGACTGCCGAGCCGTGTCGAACCGGGACCCAAGCCTCCGGGCCGGGCCGCGCAGCGGGCGCTGACCAGGTGGCGCGAACACGTCGAGGAGGTCCCGGAGGATTCGGAGATCCCGCTCCCGGATCCGGACGCCGAGAACGCCGCAGAAGGCGCCGCCGGCATCCGGCGATGACGATCCCGGGCACCGGGGCTGCGCGTAGCAGCGCCTCAGCGGCATCGTCGAGGCCCGCACCGTCGACCGGCCTGTGGACGCGGGTGACGGCATTCGATCTGCCCGGGCGGGCGGAACCGCTCGGCGGTCCTGCCGCGGCCCTCCTCGGCGGTACCGGGTTCTTCCTGCTGTCGATGCGGCAGACCTTCACCCTGCCCGGCACGTACGGGCTGAGCCTGTCTCAGACGTTGTTCGCCTGCGCCGCGTTCCTCTGGCTGGCGACGATCCTCACCGGACACACCCGGCTCGTGCCCGACCGCGCCGTCGTGATCGCGGTGCTCTCCTACGTGACCGCCTCAGTGCTGTCCTTCGCGGCAGCGATGCAGCGCGGTATGCCCGCGGTGGCGCAGGGTCCGGCGGACCGGTACGTGATCGTGGACCTGACCCTGCTGGGCCTGGTGCTGTTCATCCTCACCGTGGTCCGCTCCGCGAACGGACTGCGCACGATGCTCAGCGGACTGGTGCTGGGCGGCGCGCTGTCGGCCACGTTCGCCGTGGTCATGGTGGGAACCGGCGTCGATCTGGCGGCCCGGTTCCGGCTGCCCGGACTCAACACCAGTGACTACCTGCTCGTGAAGAACCTCCTGCGCGAGGGCATCTCGCGACCGCAGGGCAGTGCCGGTCATCCGCTCGAACTCAGCGCGGTGCTCACGGTTCTCATCCCGCTCGCTCTGGCACTGATGCTGGAAGCCGCTCGCCGCCGCAGCCCCGTGGTGTGGCTGTGGGCCGGGTGCCTGACGGTCCTCGGACTCGGAGCGATGCTGACGATCTCGCGCTCCGCGGTGATCGGTACGGCCGCGGCGGTGCTGGTGATGTGCTGGCGCTGGCCGATTCAGCGGATCGCTGCGATCGTGACGATCGTGGGGGTGGTGCTCGGCCTGGGTGTGGTTCTGAAAGTGCAACTGATCGATGCGATGGTGCAGACCTTCCTCGGCGCGAGAACGGACTCGTCGATCGAGTCCCGCCGGATCGGTCTGGAGTACGCGAGTTCCCAGTTCTGGAAGCAACCGTGGCTCGGACAGGGCGTGGGCGCCTATCCGGCGCTCAAACAGCCGGTACTCGACAATCAGTACCTCTCGCGGTTGATGGAGTCCGGTGCGATCGGACTGGTCACGTTCGTCGTGGTGTTGGTGGTCGCCTTCGTACTGGCGGTGCGGTCTTCGGCCGCGAAGGACCCGTCGACGGCCGAACTCGGCAGCGGGATCTCCGGCGCGGTCGCGGCGGTGATCGTGATCTCACTCATCCTGGACACCTCCGGGTTCATTCAGATCTGGTACCTCACCTGGCTGCTGGTGGCCTCGGCGGCGGTGGCGCATCGGCTCGGGCGGGACGACGGTGCCGCGGACGGCGCTGCTGCGGGTGGTGTCCGATGAGGCGATTCGGCGCGCTCCTGGTGATCGTGCTGCTCGCCGCCGCCGGATGCGGCGGGACTCTCGTACCGCAGCCGCGCACCGTCGGCTATGAGGTGCCCGATCTGGTCAATCCGATGCGCGGGCAGTACGACAACCTCGGGTTCGGCCTGTTCCCGCAGGCCAGCGAGCCGAACAAGGGACGTCCGGCGTGGCCGGGAACCAGATTCACCGGAGTGCGGCTTCCCTGGCGTGCGCTGCAGCCCAAGGATCCGCGGACCGTCGCCGCGGACGCACCCGCGAGCGAGCGGTACGACTTCTCCGCGCTCGACTCCTTGATCGCCGCAGCCGGCGCCCAAGGCCGGCAGTTCGGCCTGCGGGTGACCGCATTCGAGTCCTGTTGCGAACCGGTTCGTTCCGGTCAGACGGTGATCGCGGTGCCGGACTGGTTGCGCACCGTCGCGGGCGCCACCGTCACCCGGGTGGTCGACGGGGTGACCTACGTGCTCCCGGACTGGAACAACCCCGTCTACCTGACCGAGTTCATCGGCCTGATCGCCGCACTCGGGCAACGGTACGACCGGGACGAACGTCTCGGGGTGTTCGAGATGTCGGGGTACGGAGACTTCAGCGAGAACCACGTGGCTTTCGCGCGGGACACCCTGCAGATGCCCGGTCCGTCCCCGGAGCGCAGTATCGCGGAGCTCGGGTACTTCAGCCAGTACCGCGACCAGTACATCACCCGCGCCTCGGCGCAGTCACTGGTCGATGCCACGCTGCGTGCCTTCCGGTCCACCCGGATCGTCTCCACCATGGGCAACCCCGCGATCGCGGGCATGCTCCTGCGGGACAGTCCCGAGCTGCCCGGATTGCGCCGGCCGGTCGGGGTCCGATCGGATGCGCTGGGGGCACTACCGGTGATGCCCGCTTGGGCGGAGAACGAGTGGTCGCAGTACGTGCAGGCGGGGGATCCGCTGATCGCGCTGCTCGCCGACCGCTATCGCACCGCGCCCGTCATCACCGAGTGGCCCCCGCAGTTGCTGAGCGGGGGAACGGAACTCGACTACTACCGGCGCGGCCTGCTCGACGTGGTGAACTCCCACGTATCGATGGTCTCCAGCACCGGCTTCCCGGCACAGAGCCGGCCCGAGGTGATGACCGACGAACAGTACGAACTGTGGCGCCGGGCCACCACCTACTCCGGTTATCGGTACTCGGTGACCGGTGCCGCCGTCATCGACGATGGAGCGGGCCTGCGGGCCGAGGTGCATTGGGCGAACCAGGGTTCGGCACCCACCTACGATCAGTGGAAGGTGCGGTACGAGGTGGTCACCGAATCCGGGGACCGTGTGGCGCAGGTCGACGGGGCTCCCCCGCTGCGCGACCTGTTCTCCACGCTGCCGTACTCCGACATCGGCGTCGCCCCGGCCGCCGCACTGGCGACGGAGACCGTGCGGCTGCCGGCGTTGCGGCCGGGCCGGTACATGCTGCGGGTGATCGTCGGCTGGGACGAGCACAAGCCCGATGCCGTCAATCCGATGGACATGGGACCGATGGAACTCGCGATGCAGGGTCGCGGTACCGACGGGGGCTACTCCGCGGCCTGGTTCGAGGTGCGCTGAGCCGCTGGTCAGTCCCTGATCCGGCCCCGGTCCGGGAGGAAGCCGTGATCGACTCCCCACAGGATGGCCTGCGGTCGAGTGGTCACGCCGATCCTGCGGTAGCAGGACCTGATGTAGGTCTTGACGGAGTTGATCGACAATCCGGCGTGCTCGGCGACTTCGATGTTGCTCATCCCCTGGGTGATCAGTGCGAGCACCTCGGATTCGCGTTGGGTCAGGCCCTCCTCGCGTCCGGGCCAATCACCGGCCATCACACGGCGCCGTCGCACGCCCACGTGCACCGCCTGCTCGCCTCGGTGGATCGATTCGATGGCACCCACCAACTCGGACGCGGGGAGACCCTTGGCGATGTACCCGCTGGCTCCGTTGTCGAGAACCGAGTCGATCTGACTGGGGTTCAGATCCCAGGAATAGACAACGACTTTCGAGATCGACGGGTTGCGAGAGAGCCGGCGCACCTCGGCGGTATCACTCTGCGGGTTGGCGTACGAATCGTAGAGCGCGATGTCGACTGATTCGTTCACTGCGGTGTTCACCACCATTTCGACGACCTCGATCTGATCGGTGTAGGCGCGCAACATTCCCGCCACCCCGAGAACCACCACTTCGTAGTCATCGACGACTGCCACTCGGATTGGTCTCACCAGGTCATCGTACCGACGGCCGCTTCACCCCTAGGGGTGAATACAACCCGGTCGGGGTGGTGTACCACTTGGGTAAGCAGAGGTTCGGCGTCGATGAATCACTACTCACAGCCTGCCGCATACCGAAGCCCAGAGCGGGAGACGCTGACGCAGCGAGGACTGGAATTCGCTGTGTGAGTGCCTGACTGGAGAAAGGCGTGTGGAATGACCTTGTCGCTCAGCATTATCGGGTGGATCGTCTTCGGTGCGATCGCCGGTTGGCTCGCGTCGAATCTGACGAACACCGATGCGCAGCAGGGTCTCGTGCTCAACATCTTCGTGGGTGTGGTCGGTGGAGTTCTCGGCGGCTTCGTACTGCACCTGTTCGGTGTCGAGACCACCAGCGGCCGTTGGGTGTTCAGCTTCCTGACGTGTCTCGCCGGCGCTTGCACTCTGCTTTTCATCGTCACCCGTATCGCCGGCGGCCCGTGGCCGCGCAGCGAACCGCAGACCATCTCCGAACACACAACCCGAAGGGAATGATCGACATGGGAATCGGCGACAAGTTCACGAACAAGGCCGAGGAGCTCAAGGGCCGCGCCAAGGAGACCGCAGGGTCCGCCACCGGCGATGACGGCCTCAAGAACGAGGGCAAGGCCGATCAGGCCAGTTCCGGCGTGAAGCAGAAGGTCGAGGACGTCAAGGACAAGGCCAACGAGGTGGTCGGCAAGATCACCGGCGACTGACCCGGCGCCGCGAACCCGGTGGCGCGCCGCCGGTCACAAGACGGCTTCACCGGTCGCGGGAACGGGCGGTCTCGCGCAATCGCAGCGAGATCCCCGCTCCCGCGATCGCTGCTGCGCAGCCGATCCCGAACAGCGAGATCGTCGTCGGCAACCCGATCACCACGGAGACCGATCCGATCAGTGGCGGGCCGGCCAGGTTGGCCGTGTAGCCGATCGCGCTCACCGCCGCGGTCGCTGAGGCAGGCCCTGTCGCACGCTCGGTCGCGACGCTGATCGCAAGTGGGAAGACCGGGCCGAGAACGAGACCCGCGATGACGATCCCGACGTACCCGGCGACCCACCCGGGAATGAGCACTCCGACGGACGTACCCACCGCCGAGCCGATGGCGACGACGACCAGGTATCGCAGACGTCCGAGGCGCGGAACGATCCAGTCGCCCACCGAGCGAGAGACGAACATCGCCAGGCTGAAGGCGACCACCACCGTCGAGCCCACCGTTGTGCCTGCACCGAGATCACGTGAGACCACCAGCGCGGCCCAGTCCGTCAGCAGTCCTTCCAATAGCAGACCGGCGATCGCGAGCGCTGCGACGGCGAAGGTGATCACCCGACCCATCGGCGTTCTCGGCGCGGCCCTTCGTCGTGCCTGTGCCGGAATGCGCGGCAGGTGCCCACCTGCGACGAAGAGCAGAACGAGGAGGACTCCCGATACTGCGAGGAAGTGCGTCTGGACGGGGATGCCGGCGATCGTCGCCGCAGCCCCTCCGGCTGCTCCGGCGAGCACACCCAGGCTGTATCCGCCGTGCAGGCGTGAGATGACGGGCCCCGATCTCCGCTGATTCTGGAAGGCGATGGCGGCAGTGTTCATCGAGACGTCCAGAACGCCCGCAGCCGTCCCCAACAGCGCCAGGACCAGCCCCAGCTGCAACGCGGTGGTCGCGGATCCGACCAATACCAGCGCGGACGCGAAAGCCGAAGCCGAGGCCAAGCACATCGTTGTGCTGTCGTCTGTGCGGAGCCAGTGCCCGGCTACGAGCAGCGCTGGGACCGATCCGGCGGCGACGCCGAACAGTGCAGCGCCCAGCTCGACGTCAGAGGGGTCCAAACGGTACGCGACTTCCGGGATGCGTGGCGCCCAGCTCGATAAGACGGCGCCGTTGAGGAAGAACACCGCCCACAATGCTGCTACGGGGAACCTGGGACGTTCGGGAACACAGACTCGGAACATGCGGCCTCATGGCCGCCCTGCCGGGAACAGGAACCCCATCCCCGGACGGAACAGGAACGAGTGCGCCGTACACGGCGCATCACCACCACATCACTGAGCCGGGATTCACGCAACAGTGCCCGCCCGGCGACCGTTCTCACCGAGTCCGGTATGGACCCGAAAGGCCTGCCCTCAACCCCGGGAAGCCGCAGCCTCCCAGACAGCGAACTGGTTCACGACGAATATCGCGACCGCCCGACCGACGAGTTGCCACCGCGGGAGTACGAATGCCCGCATTCCGAAACGAACGAAAAACCCCGGGCCGTGGATTCACGACCCGGGGTTATGGAGTCCTTGTGGACTCCGTGCGGTGGGCGAAGGGGGACTTGAACCCCCACGTCCCGAAGGACACTGGCACCTGAAGCCAGCGCGTCTGCCATTCCGCCACTCGCCCGAGCGACCGGAGAAGATTAACACAAGACGACGGATCCGACGAAATCGGACGTCAGCGTGCAGATCACTCTTGCCCGGCACCGTCGAGCGTGCTACCAAAGGGGCTGTTGGGACGGATGGGGTTACGCTCACCCCGTCATGTCGTGATCGCGGCTATCATCATTGGTCAGGACCTGCACTGCGACACGCTGAGGAAGGAGGAAGTCGTTCCATGGGAATCCTGCAGCGGTTCGAGCGCAAGCTCGAAGGAGCGGTAGGCGACGGCTTCGCTCGGGTCTTCGGCGGCAAGGTCGTTCCCCAGGAAGTCGAGGCCGCGCTTCAACGGGAGGCCGAGGACCAACTACAGGCTCTCGGCGACGGTGCCTACCTCGTCCCGAACAAGTACGTCATCGCAGTCTCGCCGACCGACAGGGAGACATTCGAGGCTGATCGTGAGCTGGCTATACGAGCCTTCTCGAAGCACCTCGATGAATACATCCACGACAACGGCTGGCAGACTTATGGTGACGTGGTCATTCACTTCGAACAGTCACCTGGTCTGCACACCGGCCAGTTCCGGGCCCGCGGCACCGTGGATCCGGACGCAGTTCCCCAGAACCTAGTACCCCAGCGACCACCTGCAGAATCAGGAGCCGATTCGATGAGCAACAACCCCGGATACAACCAGGGACGACACGGCGGCCAGTACGAACAGGGCGGCTACCAGCAGCAGGGCTACGGTCAGCAGCAGCAACAGGGCTACGACCAGAACTACGGCCAGCAGGGCGGCTACGGCCAGAACTACCAGCCCCCCACCTACGACCCCAACTACCAGCAGCAGTCGGGTCAGCAGGGCGGCTACGACCAGGGCTACCAGCAGCCCGGACAGCCGTCCTACGACCAGGGGTACCAGCAGCCCGCATACGACCAGGGCTACCAGGACCAGAACTACCAGCAGGGCTACCAGCAGCCCGGCCAGGGCGGCCAGGGCGGGTACGACCAGGGCTACCAGCAGCCCGGACAGCCGAGCTACGACCAGGGGTACCAGCAGCCCGCATACGACCAGGGCTACCAGGACCAGAACTACCAGCAGGGCTACCAGCAGCCCGGCCAGGGCGGCTACGACCAGGGCTACCAGCAGCCCGGACAGCCCGGCTACGACCAGAACTACGGTCAGCAGGGCTATGACCAGGGCTACGGCCAGCAGGGCGGGTACGGCCAGCCGCAGTCGGTGACGCTCTACCTGGAGGACGGCTCCAACCGCACCTTCGCTCTCCGCGACGGCACCAATGTGATCGGTCGCGGCCAGGACGCACAGTTCCGCCTCCCCGACACCGGCGTCTCGCGCCGGCACGTCGAGATCCACTGGGACGGCTACGCCGCCGTGCTCAACGACCTCGGCTCCACCAACGGGACCTCGGTCAACGACGTGCCGGTTTCCAACTGGGAGCTCGCCGACGGTGACCGCATCCGGGTCGGCCATTCAGATATCGTGGTGCGCTTCCAGTAGATTTCACTTCGGGCTGGCGAGAGCAGACCCGCAAGACGCGTCCGGTCACGGACGCCGGCCGAGTGTGCGTCGACGGACCAGGAGGGAGGCACCGTGCAGGGACTCGTGTTGCAACTGACCCGGGCGGGCTTCCTCATGCTGCTCTGGTTGTGCGTGTGGATGGTGATCAGCGCGCTGCGCTCGGACGCCCGTCTCGCCTCGGGCCTGCGCCCGCGCCAGAAGGAGGCCAAGGCGCCCCGTCGCGGCCTGTTCTCCCGGCCCTCCAAGGTGGCCAAGTACCTCGTGGTCACCCACGGACCGCTGGCCAACACCCGCATCACGCTCGGGCAGCAACCCGTACTGATCGGCCGCGCCGACGACTCCACCCTGGTGCTCAACGACGATTACGCCTCCACCAGGCACGCGCGTCTGGCGCGCGACGGTGACGACTGGTACGTCGAGGACCTCGGCTCGACCAACGGCACCTACCTGGCCCGGAACAAGGTCACCACGCCCACCCGAGTCCCGGTCGGCACCCCGGTGCGCGTGGGCAAGACAGTGATCGAGTTGCGACCGTGAGCCTGATTCTCCGATACGCGGCGCGCTCGGACCGCGGGCTGGTCCGCAGCAACAACGAGGACTCCGTCTACGCCGGCGCCCGCCTGCTGGCCCTGGCCGACGGCATGGGTGGTCACGCCGCCGGTGAAGTCGCCTCGCAGCTGATGATCACCGCGCTGGCCCCACTCGACGACGACGAGCCCGGCGGCGACCTGCTCGGCACCCTCGAGGAGGCCATGGTCGCCGGCAACGAGACCATCGCAGATCAGGTGGCCGACGACCCCGAACTGGACGGCATGGGCACCACCCTGACAGCGATCCTGTTCGCCGGGTCCAAGCTGGGCCTGATCCACGTCGGCGACTCCCGCGGGTACCTGCTGCGCGACGGGCAGATCACCCGCATCACCAAGGACGACACCTTCGTCCAGACCCTGGTCGACGAGGGCCGCATCACCGCCGAGCAGGCCCATTCGCATCCGCAGCGCTCATTGATCATGAAGGCGCTCACCGGCCACGAGGTCGAGCCCACGCTGACCCTGCGCGAGGCCAAGGTCGGCGACATCTACATGCTCTGCTCGGACGGCCTGTCCGACGTGGTCACCGACGAGACCATCGGCGAGACCCTGCGCATGGCCGTCGAGGACGTCGACGCCTCCGCGGACCGCCTGATCGAACTGGCGCTGCGGTCCGGCGGTCCGGACAACGTCACCGTCGTGGTGGCCCGGGTCGAGGACACCAGCTTCGGCCAGAGCCGCCCGATCGTGGGCGGCGCGGTCAACGACGACGACGAGGACTACATCCCGCCCGGCAACACCGCCGCCAGCCGCGCCGCCGCGCTGCGGCCCCCGCGCAAGGCTCCCCGCAGGGTGGTCTCCACCGACACCGACGACGAGCCCGAGCGCAGGCCCCGCAGCAAATGGATCGCCGTGGGGGCGCTGCTGGTGCTGCTGATCGGCGGCGCCGTCGGCCTACTGGCCACCCGCTCGGTGGTCAACTCCAACTACTTCGTCGGGCCGACCGACGAGGGCACGATCGCGATATCGCACGGCGTGAAGGTCTCCATCTTCGGCCGCGCGCTGAACTCCAAGCAGGAGGTCGTGTGCATCACCGACACTCCCGCCGACGGCGTGCCCAGCTCACAGGGCTGCACCCCGCTCACCGTCAAGGACCTGACCCCGCGCGGCAAGGCCAACCTCGACGGTCTGCCCTACGCCGGATCGCTCGACGATGCGCGCGAACAGGCCCGGGCCCTGACCGACAAGGACAACCTGATCGAACGGTGCCAGATCAGCACCGTCGTCGAACCGACTCCGGAACCCGCCCCGGCACCGGCACCCGGCCCGGTGACCACCGCGCCGCCGGTCCCGCCGCCCGGTGAGAGCGTCGCGCCGCCGCCCGCCCCGGTCACCAAGGTGGTCACCCAGACCTCCACGCCCGAACGTCCCTGCCGTGGGGGCGCCTCGTGACGTCGGCCGTGATCACTCCCGGTTCGGGTATCGCGCTTGACCCGAACCGGCGATCGAGGACCTACGAGCTGGCCTTGCTCGGCGCCGCCACCGTCGTCACCGGCACCTCCCTGGCCATCGTCGAGTGGGCGCAGGAGCAGCGGCTCACCCTGGACCTGCTCAAGTACACCGCGGCGTTCATCGTGCTGTACGCGGCCGCGCACGTCGCGGTGCGGCGCTTCGCCCCGTACGCCGACCCCCTGATCCTGCCGGTCGTGGCCCTGCTCAACGGGCTCGGGCTGGTCCTGATCCACCGCCTGGACCTGGGGAATCAGAAGGGCGAGAACGGCCGGATCGTCGATACCCAGGAGGCCAATCAGCAGATCCTGTGGACCCTGATCGGGGTCGCCGTGCTGATCGGCGTGCTGGCACTGCTGCGCGATCACCGCACGCTGTCGAAGTACGCGTACACGATCGGGCTCGCGGGTCTGGTGTTCCTGGCCCTGCCGGCGGTACTGCCGTCGAGCCTGTCGGAGATCAACGGCTCCAAGAACTGGATCAAGACCCCGCTGTTCAACATCCAGCCGAGCGAGGCCAGCAAGATCCTGCTGATCATCTTCACCGCGGCCTTCCTGGTGTCCAAGCGTGACCTGTTCACCTCGGCAGGTAAGCGGGTCCTCGGCGTGGACCTGCCCCGTGCCCGCGACCTGGCACCGTTGCTGCTGGTCTGGGTGGTCGCGCTCGCCGTGCTGGGCTACGCCAACGACCTCGGTACCCCGCTGCTGATCTTCTTCACCGTGCTGGCCATGGTCTACATCGCCACCGAGCGCGTCGGCTGGATCGTGGTGGGCCTGAGCCTGGCGCTGATCGGCGCCGTGATCGCCTACCAGCTGTTCCCGCACCTGCAGGTCCGCGTGGCCGTGTGGAAGGACCCGTTCGCCGACTTCTACGGTGTCGGCAATCAGCCCGCGCAGGCACTGTTCTCCCTGGCCACGGGCGGTCTCGCCGGCACCGGCATGGGATCGGGACGGCCCACCATGGTTCCCTTCGCCTCCACCGACTTCATCATCGCCGCGATCGGTGAGGAGCTGGGACTGATCGGACTCGCCGCGGTCCTGATGCTGTTCCTGATCCTGATCTTCCGCGGTTTCCGCGCCGGCCTGACGGTGCGCGACAGCTTCGGCAAGCTGCTGGCGGCGGGTCTGGCCTCGACGATGGCCATCCAGCTGTTCGTGGTCGTGGGCGGTGTCACCAAACTGATCCCGCTCACCGGCCTGACCACGCCCTTCGTCAGCTACGGCGGATCGTCGCTGCTCACCAACTACGCCCTGATCGCGATCCTGTTGCGCATCTCCAACGCCGCGCGCGAACCCAAGGTGACCCGCAAGCCCGGCGCACCGGTCCCGGACCGCCCGACCGAGATCGTGAAGAAGATATGAACGGCCCGCTCCGACGCGTCAGCACCGTCGTGGTGGTGCTGCTCATCGCGCTGCTCGCCCGGTCGACCTACGTCCAGGTCTTCCAGGCCGACGAGCTGCGCGCCGACCCGCGCAACGAACGGGTGCTGCTCGACGAGTACTCGCGCCAGCGCGGCTCGATCCTGGCCGGCGGGCAGGTGATGGCACAGTCCATCTCCACCGACGACCGGTACAAGTACCTGCGTACCTATCCCAAGGACATGGCCGCCGCGTACTCACCGCTCACCGGCTACTACTCGATGATCTACAGCTCCGGCGGGCTCGAACACGCCGAGGAGTCGATCCTCGGCGGCTCCGACGACCGGCTCTTCGGCCGGCGGGTGATCGACATGTTCTCCGGCCGCGATCCGCGCGGTGGCACCGTGGTCACCACCATCAACCCCACGCTGCAGCGGGTGGCCTACGACAAACTCAGTTCGGCGTGCGGTACCGCCGGACCGTGCCACGGCGCCGCGGTCGCCATCGAGCCGCAGACCGGCAAGATCCTGGCGATGGTCTCCACGCCCGGTTACGATCCGAGCCCGCTGTCCTCGCACGATCCGAAGGTGGTTCGCGCGGCGTGGGAGAAGCTGACCAACGACCCGAACAAGCCGATGGACAACCGGGCGACCGGTTGGACCTACCCCCCGGGTTCGACCTTCAAGGTGATCACCACCGCGGCCGCGCTGTCCCAGAACAAGGGCGTCGACCTGAACACCCGGCTCACCGCCGACAAGCAGATCACACTGCCCGGCGGCGGCGGCACGACACTGCAGAACTACGCGGGCACCACCTGTCCGAGCGCATCTGGCGGTACCGTCAGCCTGTTGCAGGCGTTCCAACACTCGTGTAACACCGCTTTCGTGGATCTGGCCACGACGAAACTGCAGGACGGAGGAGAGGCGATCAAGCAGATGGCGAACAACTTCGGCGTGAACTCGACGCCCGACCCCATCCCGCTGCGGGTGGCCCAGTCGGTGACCGGCGACCTGCGCTACCCGGCGGAGGTCGGGCAGTCGGCGATCGGTCAGCTCAACGTCGCGCTGACGCCGCTGCAGAACGCCGTCATCGCGGCGACCCTGGCGAACGGCGGAACCCGCATGCAGCCCTACCTGGTGAACAGCTACCAGGCTCCCGACCTGTCGACCTTCGGCGTCACCTCGCCCAAGCGCGTCGGGCAGGCCATCTCGCCCGCCGTCGCAGTACAGATGCGTGATCTGATGGTGGCCTCCGAACGCAGCACCAAGGGTGCGGGCGGCCCGGTCGGCATCGCCTCCAAGACGGGCACCGCCGAACA
Source organism: Tsukamurella serpentis (assembly GCF_054780975.1). Classification (NCBI taxonomy): domain Bacteria; kingdom Bacillati; phylum Actinomycetota; class Actinomycetes; order Mycobacteriales; family Tsukamurellaceae; genus Tsukamurella; species Tsukamurella serpentis. The sequence continues at coordinate 87,254 of NZ_BAAGVH010000004.1, read as the reverse complement.
CTCCCAGGGCCAGCGCGGCGGTGAGGCCCCGCACGCCTGGTACATCGCGTACGGGCCGGTCAACGATCCGAAGGTAGCAGTGGCGGTCATCATTGAGAACGGTGGAAACCAGGGCGAGGCGGCGACCGGCGGGTCGCTCGCTGCGCCGATCGGACGTGCGGTGATCAACGCCGCGGTGAATGGGCAGGGGAACTGATGAGTCTGCAGACCGGCTCCGTAATCGCCGACCGGTACGAACTCCTCCGGCTCATCGCGACCGGCGGAATGGGCCAGGTGTGGGAGGCGATGGACACGCGCCTCGACCGCCGTGTGGCCATCAAGGTGCTCAAGGCCGAGTTCTCCGACGACAAGGAGTTCCTGGCCCGCTTCCGCAACGAGGCGCGCACCACCGCAGCGCTGAACCATCCCGGTATCGCCGGCGTCTACGACTACGGCGAGACCGAGGACCAGTCCGGTGGCGCACCGCTGGCCTACCTGGTGATGGAGCTGGTCAACGGTGAGCCGCTGAACGCCGTGCTCTCGCGGCTGGGCCACCTCAGCCAGGCCCAGGCCCTCGACCTGCTGGAGCAGACCGGCCGCGCACTGCAGGTCGCGCACAGCGCCGGCCTGGTGCACCGCGACGTCAAGCCCGGCAACATCCTGATCACACCCACCGGCCAGGTGAAGATCACCGACTTCGGCATCGCCAAGGCGGTCGACGCCGCGCCGGTCACCAAGACCGGCATGGTGATGGGCACCGCCCAGTACATCTCGCCCGAGCAGGCCTCCGGTGAGGACGCGACCGCGTCCTCCGACGTCTACTCGCTCGGCGTGGTCGGCTACGAGTGCCTGGCCGGCAAGCGTCCGTTCACCGGCGACGGTGCCATCACCGTCGCCATGAAGCACATCCGGGACCAGCCCGATCCGCTGCCCACGGACCTGCCCGCGGCGGTGCGCGAGCTGATCACGCTGACCCTCGGTAAGGACCCTCGCCAGCGCTACGCCAACGGCGGCGAGTTCGCCGACGCGGTCGCCGCGGTGAAGGCCGGCCAGCGCCCGCCCATGCCGCGCGGTTACACCGGCGGCGGCCAGGCCGCTGCGCGCGGACCGGAGACCGCCGCCACCGCGATCGTGCCGCCGCCGGCGCGTCCCGGCCCGCAGCCGGTGGTCCGGCACTCGAACCCGGTCCCACGTGCGGCTGCGAGCACCGGGTACGCCGACAAGGGCGGCTGGACCCGGGCGCAGAAGACGATCCTCGGTGTCTCGGTACTGCTCCTGCTGCTGGCCGCGGGCATCGTCGGCGGCTACCTGCTGTTCCGTGACTCCGGGACCGAGACGCCGGTGTCGCCGTCCAGTTCGGCGTTGACCACCGTGGCGCCGCCGCCGACCGGGGCCGCGACCTCGGCGCGCAACCTGCCGCCGGCCACGCAACCCACGCGCACCGTCACCGAGACGTCGACGGCAACCCAGAGCACCACCACTCCGTCGCCGCCTCCGCCGCCGCCGACCACCACGCGTCCGCCGACCACCACACCACCCCCGACCACCACACCGCCGCCGACCACCACGACGGCCGATTCCACCATCACCGGTGGTGAGCCGACGACCACCCCGCCGCCGCGCGGCATCTTCGGGCTGCCCATCCCCGGGGCGGTCATGGACGGGGGCCAGGCTCGATGACGACCCCGCCGCGTCGCATCAACGACCGCTACGACCTGGGCGAGACGCTCGGGTTCGGTGGCATGTCCGAGGTGCACCTGGCTCGGGACACACGCCTGTCACGGGACGTCGCGATCAAGATCCTGCGTGCCGACCTCGCCCGTGATCCGAGCTTCTACGAGCGTTTCCGCCGGGAGGCGCAGAACGCCGCCTCGCTGAACCATCCGACGATCGTGCAGGTCTACGACACCGGTGAGGCGCAGACCCCGGCCGGGCCGTTGCCGTACATCGTGATGGAGTACGTCGACGGCGAGACCCTGCGGGACGTGCTGCGCCGCGACGGGACGATCGCCCCGCAGGCGGCGATGACCTGGATGGCAGACGTGTGCGCGGCCCTCGACTTCAGCCACCGCAACGGCATCGTGCACCGCGATATGAAGCCGGCCAACGTGATGCTCACCCATTCCGGCGAGATCAAGGTGATGGACTTCGGCATCGCCCGGGCGATGAGCGATCCGTCGGCGGGTATGACGCAGACGGCCGCCGTGATCGGTACCGCGCAGTACCTCTCCCCCGAGCAGGCCCGCGGTGATTCCGTGGACGCCCGCTCCGATGTCTACGCGGCCGGCTGCGTGCTCTTCGAACTGCTCACCGGCCAGCCCCCGTTCACCGGTGACACCCCGGTATCGGTGGCCTACCAGCACGTTCGAGAGGATCCGCCGACCCCGTCGTCGATCCTCGACACGGTTCCTCCGGAACTGGACTCGATCACCCTCAAGGCGCTGTCGAAGAACCCGGCGAACCGCTATCAGACCGCCGGGGAGATGCGACAGGACCTGATCCGGGTGCTCGCCGGCCGCAAGCCGGAGGCGCCGATGGTGCTCTCCGACGCGGAGCGCGATGCGCTGCTGACGGCACCGTCGAAGCCCCGCCGCCGGGAGCCCGCGAAGACCGCCGCTCCGGCGGCTACTGCAGCGCTCGGGGCGGCCGCGGGCACCGCCGGCGCGGACGAGCCGAAGACCGAGGCCGTGCCCAAGAGCACGCCGGCGCCGGTGCGGCGCCGTCACTCCACACCCGCCAAGTCCGGGGGGCGCTCCAGGCTGATCATGCTGCTCTCGGTGGCGGCGATCGCCCTGGTCCTGGTCGGCGGTACCACCTGGTACCTGCTGAGCAGCGGCAAGAGCGAGGGCGTCAAGACCGCGACGGTGACCTCACAGATCGGTGAGCCCGCGGCCGAGGCGCAGGTGGCCCTGCAGAAGCTCGGGTTCAACGTGCAGGTACAGCGGGTTCCGGACAACAACGTGCCGGCGGAGCGGGTCATCTCCACCGTCCCCGGTCCGAACGCCACCGTCGAGCAGGGTTCGACGGTGATCATGCAGGTCTCGTCCGGCCCGAAGATCGCGCCGGTGCCCGACGTCGCCGGGCGGACCGAGACCGAGGCCCGCGATGTTCTGGCCAAGGCCGGCTTCGCGGTGTCGAAGGATTCCAAGCGCGAACCGTCGGCGACGGTGGCCGCCGGGAACGTGATCTCGACGAACCCCGGCATCGGCACCAACACCCAGCAGAACAATCCGATCGTGCTCACCGTCAGTTCCGGTCCGGAGCAGGTGCGCGTGCCGGACGTGACCGATACGCAGGTCGCGCAGGCGACGGCCAACCTCGAGGGCCTGGGCTTCCAGGTGGTGGTCCAGCAGGTCGAGGACTCGGCGACGCCGGGCACCGTCATCCGGCAGAACCCGTCCGGCGGGCAGACCCTGACCAAGGGCAGCAAGGTGACCCTGCAGGTGGCCAAGGCGAAGCCGCTGACCATGCCGAACGTGATCAACCAGGACGTCAACGCCGCCCGTGCGGCGATGATCGCGGCCGGCTTCGCCCCGGACAACGTCCGCACCGTGACCGACGCCCCGGCCGGGCTGCCGTGGGACCGGAACAAGGTGTGGAACACCGAACCGAAGGCCGGGGCGCAGGTCGATTCCTCGACCACGGTGGTACTGCACGTCCGTCAGCCGTAGCGCAGACCCCTCTGCGATGGTCAGCCGAGCGCTGCGGCGACCTCGGCCTCCAGCTCGGCGACCAGGGCCTGCGGCACCTCGAGCCCGCAGACGGCCAGCCAGTTCGCCAGCATCCGGTGCCCGCCCTCGGTGAGCACCGACTCCGGGTGGAACTGCACCCCGTGGATGGGCAGTTCGCGGTGCGCGAAGCCCATCACCACCCCGGACTCGGTGCGGCCGGTGATCTCCAGCTCGTCCGGGATGGTCGGTTCCAGGACCGTCAGCGAGTGGTAGCGGGTCGCGGTGAACGGGTCGGGCAGGCCGGCGAGGACGCCGCGGCCGGTGTGGTGCACCAGGGACGTCTTCCCGTGCAGCAGCTCGGGCGCACGGTCGACGGTGGCGCCGAAGACGGCGCCGATGGCCTGGTGCCCCAGGCACACGCCGAGCAGCGGTGAGCCGGCCGCACGGGCCGCCTCGACCATGGCCATGGTCCGGCCCGCGCGCTGCGGCGTACCGGGGCCGGGGCTCAGGAGCACACCGTCGTATCCGGCGGCAGCGGCGGCCGGATCATCCAGCCGGGCATCGTCGTTGCGCCAGACGTCGGCCTCCACTCCGAGCTGGCCCAGGTACTGGACCAGGTTGAAGACGAAGCTGTCATAGTTGTCGACGACGAGGATTCGCACGCGAACAAGCGTAGCGGGGTGGGACCGCGAAGGTACATCCGATAACCTTGCTGGTGAAACGCACCCCGGTAGAAGGAAGCCATGCCGAAGTCGAAGGTCCGTAAGAAGACCGATTACACGATCAACGCGTCGACGGATTCGCGCACGCCGGTCAAGGTCGCTGCCCCGTCCGGGCGTTGGTTCGTGGTCATGTTCCTGGGATTCATGCTGGCCGGCCTGGCCTGGCTGCTCGTGTACTACGTCGGCGCCGATCCGCAGGGCCTCGGTGGTCCGGGTAAGCCGCTGGAGTGGATGGCGAACCTGGACGCCTGGAATTTCGCGATCGGTTTCGGCCTGATGATCGTCGGCCTGTTGATGACGATGTGGTGGAAGTAGCCATCACCAGCGAAAACACACCGATGTCATTAATCCCCAGCTGTGGATGAACCTGTGGATAACTGGAGTGCCCCGCGTGGGGTGGGCATCGTTCTGATCGCTGCCGCGCTCGCGCTCGGCGCGGCCACCGCATGGTTCGGAGCGATCAAGGATCCGATCGGGATCCTGCTGGTCGGCGCGGGCACGGTCCTGCTGGCGTACCTGGGCGCCTCTGTGCTGATCCTGCGGCCGCGCCTGGCTGCCGACGACGCCGGGGTCACCTACCGTGGCCTGTTCGGCCGGAAGGTGCTCCCCTGGGACGGGCTGGAGATCAAACGCACGTCCACCCGGCACTGGGGCCGTGAATCGGTCCTGCTCGAACTCAGCCGCGGCGACGATCTGCTGTTCCTCGGCCGCTGGGAACTGGGTGAGGCCCCCACGCTGGTCGCCCAGCAGCTCGAGGGTCTGCGCCCACGGGGCTGATCCCGCGGGCGCAGACCGATCGCTCCTTAGAAGCGGCGGGCGGTGACGAAGCCGCGGATCGAGCCGACGCGCACCGGGACACCGGACATCACGGCTTCGACGACCTGGCCGTTGCCCACGTACACGGCGGCGTGACCGCCACCGTTGGTGATCACCACGTCGCCGGGGCGCAGATCGGCCCGCGAGACCGGGGTACCGGCGTTCATCAGTGCGTAGCTGGAGCGCGGGACGCTGATGCCGGACTGATTCATGGCCCAGGACACCAGGCCGGAGCAGTCGAAGGAGCCGGGGCCGCTGGCGCCGTACGAGTAGGGCATGCCGAGGCGGGTGAGCGCGGCCTTCGCGACGGCCGAGCGGTCGGGGCCGGCCTGCTGGGCGCCGACGGGGGCCTGCGGGGCGGGAGCTGCTTGCGCCACTGCCGGCGCTGCGACGAGTCCGGTCACTGCGAGCGTCACCCCGAGGGCGGCGCGCACGGTGTGCTTGATGGTCTTCGTACTGTCGCTGGACACTTTCGTTCTACTCCCGACTCCGTGGAGCGGCGTGCTGGTCACGCCTTCATCTCCACAAGATCACGGAAAGGTTACGGAAGCTGAACAGCCGGTGTCCACTTGAAACTGCCTGGTCAGCGGTGAAGGTGCTCACCGACCTGCGCTGATTGCGAGCTGCCTCACACACATTTCGCCACGATCGTGAATACTGGGCGCAATTGACTGCAGTTCTGCGAATCGGTCGATGTGTTTCCGTGACCTGTACGGCGGTGGATCCCGCGCGGGAACGCGGAACGCCCGGCCGGATCGAACCCGGCCGGGCGCCTACGGCGTATGCGGATCTAGTCGATCGTGATCGAGTTGATCGTCACCTGCTTGACCGGACGGTCCGCGCGATCGGTCTGCGCACTGCCGATCGCGTCGACGACCTTCTTGCTCTCCTCGCCCTCGACCTCACCGAAGATCGTGTGGCGGTTGTTCAGGTGCGGCGTCTTGCCGACGGTGATGAAGAACTGCGAGCCGTTGGTCGCCGGGCGGCCGATGTTCGCCATGGCCAGCAGGTACGGGTGGTCGAACTTGAGTTCCGGGTGGAACTCGTCGACGAAGTCGTAGCCGGGGCCGCCGGTACCGGTGCCGGTCGGATCACCACCCTGGATCATGAACCCGTCGATGACGCGGTGGAAGATCGATCCGTCGTAGAAGGGACCGGAGGTACCACCGGAGGCATTGGTCGTGGTGTAGTCCTTGGTCCCCTGGGCGAGTCCGACGAAGTTCGCCACGGTCACCGGAGCGTGATTGCCGAACAGCGCGATGCGGATGTCGCCTTCGGAGGTGTGCAGAGTCGCGTGGGCGGTAGCGTTGGAGTTGGTCACACCGCCATTCTGCCATTCTCCCCAGCCCCGAACCGGAGGAGATCGCGGAACCGGCGGTGCGCCATGATCGCCCGTCCGCCGAAAGGAACCGCCCGATGGCCACGCCCACCCTTGACGACGACGCAGCACCCGGTATCCGCCCGACCGATTCCCAGCGCATCGTCTCCGGTCTGAATCAGAGCGTCACCGGACCGATCAACATCGCCCGCGGACTCTCCGGCATCGGCCTGGCGCTGGCCGGCCGCACACTGTGCACACTGGAGCGCCTGATCCGGTCCTGGATCTCCCCGGCCGAGGTCGACCCGGACCGTGCGATCACGCTGTCCGACGATGCCCCCTCCCGCCCGGCGTGGCGCAAGCCCGTGCTGATCGGGGTGATCCTGGCGGTGGTGCTGGCGATCGGCGGCGTGGCCTTCAAGCTGCTGCGCACCCCGTCCGCGCCCCCGGTCGCTCCGGAGCCGCCGCGGGTGCGTCCGGCCAGCGGCGCGACCGGCGACAGCGCACCGCTCACCGCCGACGAGATCGAGATCGAGGTGGTCGACCCGGCCGCCCACGCCGTCGACGACGATCCCCGGAAGAAGGGCGAGTAGTCAGCCCCGCCAGCCCACCGGCTGGTGCGCCTGGATCGCGAGCAGCGAGCAGGCCAGAGCGATCACCAGGAAGAGCCCGTCCACACCCGCCCAGCCGCCCCGGTAGTGCGCGGTCGCCGAGATCATCAGGGTGAGCAGGGCGGCGGCCCAGCACAGCGCGCAGCGGCGGTTCATACCCCTAGGGTAGGCCGCCGCTGCGCCCTTGTGCGGGAGCCACTCACACCGGGATCAACCGGCCGACCACGTCCGAGAGGGTCACCACGGCGCGGTCACCGTCGCGTTCGACGACGGCCAGGTGCGTGCGGGACTCTCGCATGGTCGCCAGTGCGGTGTACGCAGGTTCGTCGGCACCGAGGATCAGCACCGGACGCATGAGCGACGCGGCGGTGGTGCACGCACCGGCGGTGAGACAGTCCCGCACGTGCACCACGCCGAGATCACCGCCGGCCGCGACCAGCAGCCGCAGGTGACCGGTCCGGTCCGCGACCTCGCGGACCTGCCGGCAGGTCGCGTCCCCGTCGACCATCGACGGTGGCACGCCCCAGGGCGCGATGTCACCGACGGTCAGTGCCTCCAGTTCCAGTGCGCTACTGAGGTGCTCGGAGTACTGCTCGTCCAGGGCACCGACGGTGGCCGAGTGCTCCACCAGTTCCCGCAGCGCCGCCGGGTCCTGGCCGGTCTCGACCTCGTTCACCGGAGTCACGCCGGCCCACCTCAGGCACCGGTTGGCTGCGTCGTTGAGCACGATCAGCAGGGGCCGGGTGAGCACCATGAACACGCGCATCGGCAGCGCCAGCAGGATGGCCGATCGTTCCGGGTGCGCGATCGCCCAGGACTTCGGCGCCATCTCTCCCACCACCAGGTGGAGGAAGGTCACGATCAGCAGGGCCAGGACGAACGAGCCCACCTCGGCGAGCCAGCCGGGCATACCGGTGGCGGCCAGCGGAGCCTTCAGCCAGCCGTCGACGGCGGGTTTGGTGATCGCGCCGAGGGCCAGCGTGCACACGGTGATGCCGAGCTGGGAACCGGCCAGGAGCACCGACAGCTCCGACGAGCTGCGCAGTGCCGCCCGGGCGGAGGCGCTGGCTGCGGCCGCGTCCTCGAGCCGGTGCCGGCGGGCCGCGATCAGCGAGAACTCGACCGCGACGAAGAAGGCGCTGGCAGCGATCAGCAGCGCCGTGATCGCCACGATCACCCACGGGCTACTCATCTGCTCCCCCTTCCTGTTCCGGATCGGATTCGACGATGCTCAGGCGGACGGACGCCGGCACTCGTCGTTCGACGGTGCGCACCTGCACCCGGAGATGGCGGCGGGGCGAGGCGCCGAACACGGCGGGGTCGGAGGCGATCAGCAGCTGCGCCACGTCGCCGGGCTCGGGCAGGGCTTCGAGGTGGGCGGTGACGGCACCGCCCAGGGTCTCGTAGTCGCCGGGTTCGAGGTCGATCTCCAGTAGCCGTTCCACCTCGTCGATGTGCAGCTCACCGCGCGCGAGCCAGCCGTCACCGTCGGCGGTGATGGGCTCGGCGCCGGCACCGTCGTGCTCGTCGTCGATCTCGCCGACGAGTTCCTCGGCGATGTCCTCGACGGTGACCACGCCGTCGAATCCGCCGTACTCGTCGATCACCAGCGCCATCTCCTGACGGCCCTCGGCGAGCGCGGCCACCACTGCGGGCAGCGGCATGGACCCGGGCACGATCACCGCTGGCCGGCAGCGCGAGCGGGCGTCACCGCAGGTGTCGCCGAGCAGGTCGTGCAGCGTGATCACGCCGATCAGGTCGTCCGGGGTGGCGCCGATCACCGGGTAGCGGGTGTGGCCCCGCGCCATGCGTTCGAGTACCTGCGCGGCGGGTTCGCCGGCCGGGACCACGTCGACCCGCGAGCGGGGGATCATGGCGTGCTCGGCTGTGTGGGTGGGGAAGTCCAGGATGCGGTCGAGCAGAGTGGACAGTTCCCGGGGCAGTTCACCGGCGTCGCGGGAGGCGGCCACGATGTGTTCGAGGTCGCGGGGTGTGGCCGAATGCTCCACATCGTGCACCGGTTCGATCCGTACCGCCCGCAGCAGCAGGTTCGACGATTGGTCGAAGAACTTGATCAGCCAGCCGAAGACACCGAGGTAGACGGTGGTCGACAGGGCGAGCGCCCGGGCCACGGGTTCGGGGCGGGCGATGGCGAGGTTCTTGGGGAACAGTTCGCCGAAGACCATCTGCACGATGGTCGAGAAGCCGACGGCGATCACGGCGCCGACGGCGATACCGGCCGCGGCCGGTACTCCGGTGCCGCCGAGCAGGGTCCCGATCCCCTGGCCGATGAGGGGTTCGGCCACGTAGCCGACGAGCAGGCCGGTCACGGTGATGCCGAGCTGGGCACCGGAGAGCATGAACGAGGTGCGCTGAGTGACTTTCAGGGCGCGGGCGGCGGCTTCGTCACCGTCGGCGGCGCGGGCCTTGAGCCGGGAGCGGTCCACGGCCATGTAGGCGAATTCCTGCGCGACGAAGTAGCCGGTGACCGCGGTGATCAGCAGGACCACGGCGATGCCCGCGAGGACGGTCAGGACGGTGATCACCGGTTCGCCCACCTCCGGCGGTGCTCAGCGTGCGCGGGGGCGGGTCTTCGGCGTTTGCGCGAGGCGCGTCTCATCGAGTCTCTCTGCTCCGGTGGGACGGTGCGGGGTGGATCCGTACCTGCGTAAAGGTTAGGTCAAACCGGCGGATCCGGCATCACCGCAGGTGACCCCGCCCGTCACCGGGGTGCGCGGAGGATCCGTTCGAGGTCGTCGAGCACCAGACCGCCGCCCTTGGGACCGACTCCGGAGATCCAATAGGCGGTGTCGACGGCGTCGACCCTGGGGAAGCTCGCCCGGTTGTCGCGGATCGACGCCGGCACCGAGGCGGGGTCGCCGGGCTTGAGGGTGGGTACGAGGACGAAGTCCGCTTTCGCCGCGCTCAGGTTCTCCAGGGAGAGGTCGGCCATCAGGCCGTCCTTCCAGGCCTGCTCGGGGATGGTCAGTCCGACGCAGCGCAGGGCGCTGCCGGCGAACGAGTCCGGACCGTAGAGACTGAACTGTCCGTCGCCGCGGGGCCGGATGACCTGTGCGGTCTTACCGTCGACTGCGGCCGCGGTCTTGATCTGCGCGCACCGCTCGTTGTACCTGGCCAGCAGCGCATCGGTGGCGGCCCGACGGTTGAGCGCATCGCTGATCAGGGCGACGTTCTGCTGCCACGGATCGGCCTGTGTCTTGATGAAGACGGTCGGAGCGATGGCATCGAGTCGGTCGAAGATCCGGGCGTGCCGCGCCTGGGTGCCGAGGATCAGGTCCGGCTTGAGTGCGGCGATCGCCTCGATCGACGGATCGACCACGGTGCCCACCGTGGTCACACCGGTGACTCCGAGGTACTTCGGGAGTTCGGTGACGTTGGCGGCGACGGCGGCACCGACCGGGGTGATGCCGAGGGCCACCAGGGTGTCGATCTCCAACGGTTCGAGTGCCACGATCCGCCGCGGTTCGACGGGGACCTGGGCGGTGCCGCGGGCGTGGGCCACCTGACGGGTCTCACCGGCTGCCTTCCCCTGACCGCCCGGGCTCGCGCACCCTGCTGCCAGCACGGAGATCGCGGTCACGGCTATGGCGAGGACGGAGCGAAACGTTCGGGGCATCGGGTGGTGGCCTTCCAGACGGGTCTCGGGCAACCATCCGAATTTAGCCTGCCCTAATTTCTGACCGGCTCGCGGGTGTCGATCAGTGCCGCGAGACGGGTCACGTAGTCCTGTAGGAACTCGACCGTGGCCGCGTTCGCGATGGCCCCGTGCTCATCGAGCAACGACGGTGACTGTCCCAGGAAGACCTCGGGCTGCCCGGGCGTGGGCATGTCGAAGTAGGACAGCGCGAGCCGCAGGTTCTTCTGCGACGAGTAGCCGCCCATCCGGCCGACGGAGTGACTGATCAGGCCGGCCGGGCGGTTCTTCCAGGCAACATCCGCGTTCGGCTTGGATCCGATGTCGATGGCGTTCTTCAGGCACGCGGGAATGGTGCGGTTGTTCTCGGCGGTGATGAACAGGACGCCGTCGGAGTTCTTGATCCGGTTACGGAACTCGGTGTACGCGGCAGGGGTCGGCTTGTCGGTGACCGACGGGTCGTCGTAGTCGAAGTCGTAGAGCGGTAGATCGCCGATCTCGACGATCTCGACCTGATAGCCGGCGGGGAACAGCGGGAGCACGTTGAGGGCGATCTTGCGGGCGATGGACTCCCGTCGCAGACTTCCGATGATCACGCTGACCTGCTTCGACACGCTCTCTCCTTCGCGGTTCCGGATGGATTCGGCTTAACTCTATTTTCTTTTCGGCCTCCCGAACTTATACTCGGTAACGACCCGTTGTCCACCCGGAAGGACCACGCATGCCATCGCAGAACGACCACCAGACCGGCAGCGAGGGGGCGTGGCTCGAAGCCATCGGCCTGTTCGGAGCGGTCCGCGAGGGCCGCCAGCAGAGCGCGTGGCGCCTACTGCAGACCAGTTCGGAACCGGATCTGGTGGTGGGGAATCTGCTCAGCCTGCTCGGGGTGCTACTGCACGGGATCTCCCCGGATGATCTCGACCGGTTCGTCGACGCAGCCCATCAGGCCGGGCCTCCCCCGCCCTTCGGCCTACGCCCGGATCTTCCGTCGACGGTGGCCCACCACTCCTCCGCCCCTGGCGACACCCGGCGCAACACCGCCTGACGGTCGTGAACCAGCCCGTTCCCAGGACCACATGACGGCGGCCCCTCCCCCGGACCAGGTGACTAGGACGTAGGCCCCGCTCCCGAAGTTCAGCGGTCCACCCCCGTTGTGGTCCGTGCAATCCCCCGAGCCTGTGAGCCGCGATCGGGTCACTGCGGTCCTGGCGCGCCTGGACCGTGGCACCGCTTCCCGCGCTATCGCCGACAACAGGTGCGGATTTCCAAGTCGGGCGTGCTGCGGATCAAGGCGTCCGCGCGCGAGCTTGTCACCGCCGCGTAGAGCGGACTACTCGCAATCAGCCGTGGTCTTGTACGTGACACACGTGTACGCGATCCCGCCCCTCTGTACATCTTCGATTATCGGCGACGCCCACGGCTGCCAGATCATCAGACCAAGCACGATCATGCCGCCGAAGATCAGGGCCGCTGCGCTCCTAATCGCCTTGATCAGTTGCTGGGCATCCGTCGTGATGTAGACCTGACCGTCATCTGGAATTTCGTCCGGCATGAACGAACCGTATCAGCGGTCCACGATCCACAATCGGAAGCGGAAGCTCCGGCCATCTTCCCACCGAGAGTATTCAGGCTGTTCCGGGCTCAGATCGCTGGCTATCGCAAACGGGGCGAACAGCACACGCGTGTGCAGAACAGGCTCGTGCACAAGCATGCGAGCCTGACGCTGGACCGCTACGGCCACCTGTACCCGTCGGACACGGACACTGGCGACATGGCGGCGTCTCTGCGGCGGATGATTGAAGGGTTCATTCAGCGGTTTCGCTAAGCACTGGGTGGGCACGTAACGGAAGGAGCCGGTACCCGAGTGATCGAGTACCGGCTCTGACCTGCTGTTCTATCTGTGGAGCCTAGGAGATTCGAACTCCTGACATCCGCCTTGCAAAGGCGGCGCTCTACCAACTGAGCTAAGGCCCCGGGATCGGGATGGTGGGCCTAGGAGGACTTGAACCTCCGACCTCTTCGTTATCAGCGAAGCGCTCTAACCGCCTGAGCTATAGGCCCGTGAACCGAGGTGAAAGATTACCAGCGCACCTCGGATTCTACAAAATTGCTGGTCAGTCCCTATCCGACAGAGTCACCTCGATGCCGCCCACCAGGTCGGCACAGAGGTTGTAGATGAACGCGCCAACGGTGGCGAGCGCGGTCAGCAGGATCACGTTCGCCAGTCCGACGATGCCGGCGTAGGTGAACACGTCACCCGCGCTGAGCAGCGTCGCACCGGCCTGCTCGTTGACCAGCGTCTGGAAGCTGTCGTTGATCTTGGCCCACACACCCATACCGTTGAGCACGATGTACAGCGCGCCGACGGCGATCATCCACACGAAGAACAGCACCACCGAGACCACACCGGCCAGCTTGAACGTGGTCCACGGATCGATGCTGCGCAGTTGCATCCCGGCCCGGACCGGGCCGCCCGAGGGCGCCGTCTTCACACCCGCCGCCCGGGTGGGGGTACCGCCGCCCACGGTGTGCAGGTTTGACGGTGCCGGCTCGTCCTTCCCCGCACCGCCGGCAGCGGGAGCCGCTGCGGCGGCCGGGGCGGCCGAAGCAGCCGCAGTCGCCTGAGCATGCTGGCCGGATTCGGTCCCCGTCGACGCGGCGGCCTGCTGGGCCGGGATCTGCGTGGTGGGAGCCGCCGCGGGCGTCACCTGGTGGATCTTGTCGAGATCCGGCAGATCCTTGGGCAGCTCGGTGCGCTCGACGCCCTCGGTCGGCGCGTCGATGGCGCGGCCCACGTCGGTATCGCGTCGTGGAATCCGGACGGGCTGGCGTGCGGTGTCCGGCCCGGTCTCCGGCGTACCGCCGGATCCGGTTCCAGGGGTAGTCACATGCGCTCCTTCACGTCACGGCGACTCATGCGTCGCCCTCCGTCTGCTCGGGCTCGTCGCTCTCATCGGCATTTCGTGCAATGGCCAGAAGCGTAGTGCCTTCGGCCAGGTTCATCAGCCGGACACCCTTGGTCTGCCGGCCCGCCTTGCGGACCTGGCGCGCGGCGGTGCGGATCACGCCTCCCCCGGAGGTGATCGCGTACAACTCGGTCTCGTCGTCCACGATCAGCGCGCCGACCAGTTCGCCCCGCTTGGGGTCGAACTGGATGGTCAGCACCCCCTTGCCGCCACGTCCCTGCGGGGTGTAGTCGGCGATCGCGGTGCGCTTGGCGTAACCGCCCGAGGTGGCCACCAGCAGGTAGGTGTCCTCCTGGACCACGTTCAGCGCGAGCAACTGATCGTCGTCGTTGAAGCGCATGCCCTGCACGCCCGAGGTCGCACGCCCCATCGGCCGCAGTGCGTCGTTGGTGGCGTGGAACCGGATCGACTGGGCCTTCTTGCTCACCATCAGCAGATCATCGGATTCGGAGGCGAGCACGGCGCCCACCAGCTCGTCCTCGTCGCGCAGGTTGATCGCGACGATGCCGCCACTGCGGTTGGAGTCGAAGTCCTCCAGTTTGGACTTCTTCACCAGGCCCTTCTTGGTGGCCAGCACCAGGTAGGGCGCATCGTCGTAGGCCTTGATCTGGATGACCTGGGCGATCCGCTCCTCCGGCTGGAAGGCCAGCAGGTTCGCCACGTGCTGCCCGCGAGCGGTACGGCTGGCCTCGGGCAGCTCGTAGGCCTTGGCCCGGTACACCCGGCCCTTGGTGGTGAAGAACAGGATCCAGTCGTGGGTCGAGCACACGAAGAAGTGCGCCACGATGTCGTCCTGCTTGAGATCGGCTCCCTTGACGCCCTTGCCGCCGCGCTTCTGGCTGCGGTACAGGTCGGTCTTGGTGCGCTTGGCGTAGCCGGTCTCGGTGATGGTGACCACCACGTCCTCGCGGGCGATGAGGTCCTCGTCGGTGACGTCGCCGTCGGCGGCGATGATCTTGGTGCGCCGCTCGTCACCGAACTTCTCCACGATCTCGCTGAGCTCCTCGCGGACGATGGCGCGCTGGCGCTCCGGCTTGTCGAGGATGTCCTTGAGGTCGGCGATCTCCAGCTCGATCTCGGCCAACTGGTCGATGATCTTCTGCCGCTCCAGTGCCGCGAGGCGACGCAGCTGCATGTCGAGGATGGCGTTGGCCTGCAGCTCGTCGACGTCGAGCAGCTCGATCAGGCCGGCCCGGGCGATCTCGGTCGTGGCGGACCGCCGGATCAGGGCGATCACCTCGTCGAGGGCGTCGAGAGCCTTGACCAGACCGCGCAGGATGTGGGCGCGTTCCTCGGCCTTGCGCAGCCGGAACTGGGTGCGCCGCACGATCACATCGAGCTGATGGGTCACGTAGTGACGGATCATCTGGTCCAGGCGCAGGGTGCGCGGCACCCCGTCGACGATGGACAGCATGTTCGCGCCGAAGCTGGTCTGCAGCTGGCTGTGCTTGTACAGGTTGTTGAGCACCACCTTGGCCACGGCATCGCGCTTGAGCCGCACCACGATTCGCATACCCACGCGATCGGAGGACTGGTCCTCGATCTTGCTGATGCCGGCGATCTTCCCGTCCCGCACCTGCTCGGCGATGGACAGTACGAGGTTGTCCGGGTTCACCTGGTAGGGCAGTTCGGTGATGACGAGTTCCGTTGCGCCCTTGGAATCCTCCTCCACCTCGACCACGCCGCGCATACGGATCGAGCCTCGGCCGGTGGAGTAGGCGTCCTTGATCCCCTGGCTGCCCACGATCAGGCCGTAGGTCGGGAAGTCGGGGCCCTTGATCCGTTCCATGCAGGCTTCGAGGGTGGCCTCGGAGTCGGCCTCGAAGTTGTCCAGGCACCAGAAGATCGCGTCCGCGAGCTCACGCAGGTTGTGCGGCGGGATGTTGGTGGCCATGCCGACGGCGATACCGCCGGAGCCGTTCATCAGCAGGTTCGGCACCCGCGCCGGGAGCACCGTGGGCTCCATCGACTTGCCGTCGTAGTTGGGTACGAAATCGACTGTCTCCTCGTCGATGTCGCGCAGCATCTCCATCGCGAGCGGCGTGAGCCGCGCCTCTGTGTAGCGCATGGCGGCGGCGGGGTCGTTACCCGGCGAGCCGAAGTTGCCCTGGCCGTCGATCAGCGGGTACCGCATGGACCACGGCTGGGCCAGGCGCACCAGGGCGTCGTAGATCGCCGAGTCGCCGTGCGGGTGGTAGTTGCCCATGGTGTCGGCGACGGGCTTGGCCGACTTCACGTAGCTGCGGTCCGGGCGGTAGCCGTTGTCGTACGAGGCGAACAGGATACGGCGCTGCACCGGCTTGAGGCCGTCGCGCACCTCCGGCAGTGCGCGGCCCACGATCACGCTCATGGCGTAGTCGATGTAGCTGCGCTGCATCTCCTGCTGGATATCGACCGGTTCGATCCGGTCGTTGCCACCGGTCTCGGTGGGCGGGGTGGTGTCAGTCATGGAAGTCCTTCAGCTTCAAGCGGTTCGACGGTGACCTTCCTTCTCGGGAGGCGGTCACACGTCGAGGAACCGCACGTCCTTGGCGTTGCGCGCGATGAACGAGCGGCGAGCCACCACGTCCTCACCCATCAGGATCGAGAACAACTCGTCGGCTGCGGCGGCGTCGTCCAGGGTCACCTGCTTGAGCACGCGCACCGAGGGGTCCATGGTGGTCTCCCACAGCTCCTTGGCGTTCATCTCGCCGAGGCCCTTGTAGCGCTGGATACCGTCGTCCTTGTTGATCTTCTTGCCGGCCTTGAGGCCGTCGGCGAGCAGCACGTCGCGCTCGAGATCGCTGTAGGCGAACTCGGGCTCGGCGCCCTTCTGCCACTTGAGCTTGTACAGCGGCGGCTGCGCCAGGTAGACGTGGCCGTGCTCCACCAGCGGGCGCATGAACCGGAACAGCAGGGTCAGCAGTAGGGTGGAGATGTGCTGGCCGTCGACATCGGCGTCGGCCATCAGCACGATCTTGTTGTAGCGCAGTTTGGCCAGGTCGAACTCGTCGTGGATGCCGGTACCGAAGGCGGTGATGATCGACTGGACCTCGGTGTTCTTGAGCACCTTGTCGATCCGGGCCTTTTCGACGTTGATGATCTTGCCGCGGATCGGCAGGATCGCCTGGTACATCGAGTCGCGGCCGCTCTTGGCCGAGCCGCCGGCCGAGTCACCCTCCACGATGTACACCTCGCACAGGGCCGGGTCGTTGCTGCGGCAGTCGGCGAGCTTACCGGGCAGGCCTCCGATGTCGGTGGCGCTCTTGCGGCGCACCAACTCTCGCGCCTTCCGCGCGGCCATCCGGGCCTGGGCGGAGGCGGAGGCCTTCTGCACGATGGTCTTGGCGTCGGCCGGGTTGGAATCGAACCAGAACTGCAGCTGCTCGCGGCAGACCTTCTGCACGAAGCCGCGCACCTCGGTGTTGCCCAGCTTGGTCTTGGTCTGGCCCTCGAACTGCGGTTCGGAGACCTTCACCGAGATCACTGCGGCGAGACCCTCGCGGATGTCGTCACCGGTGAGATCGCCGTCCTTCTCCTTGACCAGCTTCTTGTCCTTGGCGTAGGCCTTGACCACCGAGGTCAGCGCGGTGCGGAAACCCTCCTCGTGGGTACCGCCCTCGTGCGTGTTGATGGTGTTCGCGAAGGTGTGCACCGACTCCGAGTAACCGGTGTTCCACTGCATCGCGATCTCGACCTCGTGGCCCTTCTCCTTGCCCTCGAAGGCGATGATCGAGCTGTGGATCGGGGATTTCGCGGTCCGCGCGTTGATGTGCTTGACGTAATCGGCCAGGCCGTCGGGGTAGTGGAAGATCCGCTCGCGCTTCTTCGGAGTGTCCTCCTCCTGCGCCATCACATCCTCCTCGCGGGCGGACGTGGCCTCCTCGGTGATGTCCTCGTCGGGCACCACGGCCGCGACCGCGCGCTCATCGCTGAGCGTGATGGTCAGGCCCTTGTTCAGGAAGGCCATCTCCTGCAGGCGCCGGGAGACGGTGTCGAAGTCGTAGAAGGTGGTCTCGGTGAAGACCTTCGGGTCGGCCCAGAACCGCACCGTGGTGCCGGTGCGATCGGTCGCCTCGCCCTTGCGCAGCTCACCGGCCACGACGTCGCGCTTCTTGTCGTCCCAGTGGAAGTTCTGCTGCCAGTGGAAGCCGTCGACGTCGATCTCGACCTCGACCTTGCTGGAGAGCGCGTTGACCACCGAGACACCGACACCGTGCAGGCCGCCGGAGACGGCGTAGGCGTCGGAGTCGAACTTGCCGCCGGCGTGCAGGGAGGTCAGCACCAGCTGCACGGTCGGGATGCCCTTGGAGTGCATGGCGACCGGAATGCCGCGGCCGTCGTCGATCACCTCGACGCCGCCGTCCTCCATGAGCCGCACGTCCACCCGGGTCGCGTAACCGGCCATGGCCTCATCGACGGAGTTGTCGACGACCTCTTGGATCATGTGGTGCAGACCGCGCGGGCCGGTGCTGCCGATGTACATGCCGGGGCGCTTGCGCACCGCCTCGAGGCCCTCGAGCTGCTTGATGGAATCTGCGCCGTACGAGCCCGAACCGGACTTCCCAGCGTTGTTGTCAGCCGCCACGATGTGTTGGCGCTCCTTCGTCGAAACCACCGGGTGAGTGGCGGTGAGTCTCCACCGGCCGAGGCCACCTCGATGGTGATCGGGCAGCGACCCGCCGGGCGAGTCGCTCTTGCCCCGCCAGTCTACTCCTCGCCACGACGATGAAAGCGTTTGCCACGCCCTGATCGCCTCGCAGACGCGATCGAATAGTTCTCGGTCCGTTCAGTCCGAACAGCATCTCGAACCGTGCACGGCCGTTCTGGGCGGTGAAACCTGTCGTTTTGCCCCTCTGCGGTCACTATCCGTAGGTGTCGCGGGGTCCCCTGCCCGGAACGTGGAGAGCACCCTTGCGCCAACTCGGTGCGCTGGGCCCGGTGATGTTCAACGAGGTGACCACGCCCTGACCGACGGCCGCGTTGATCTTGGCCAGCAGTTGGGACTGCATCAGCCGCAGTTGCGTGGCCCACGCGGTGGACTCGGCACTGACGTACAGCACCTTCTCCCGCAGGCTCACGGCCTTGGCGTGCGCGGCGACATCCGCGCCGACCACGGACTCCCAGCATCCGAGAACGGTGCCCTCGCCGACCTTGCGGTCCCAGCCGCGGGCTTTGGCGATACCGCTGACCAGTGCACCGAAGGGCTGTGGATCACGGCTGTCCGGAGACGGTCCGCTCCACTTCTTCGATCCGCGGCGCAGCCGGCGCACACCGCCGGTCATCGGCGCGGAGTTCCCCTGGCCGACGGATTTCCCGGCGGCCTTGGCCGCCGCTCGCGCCTCCTCCAGTGCGCGGCGCGCTATATCGGAACCGCGCGGGCTCGCACCGGCGTCGTCCTCGGATCCGGTCATGTCCGCAACGTTACTCGCCGCCACTGACGACTCCCGGGCCCGCCGGGCCGCCGGGCGCCGCCTCGAAAACGTCGTCCGCGGCGAGTTCGGCCAGCATCCGCCGGCACCGCTGCTCGCTCCAGGTCGCTGTGTCCGACGGTGCTGCGGCACCGTCGACCAGCAGTGCGAAGGCCTCCCCGGGCGAGGCCTCGCGGGAGCCGGCGTGACCGCCGATCACATAGCCGCGCATCACTGACAGTCCGATCCGGGCCAGCTCCCGGTACCCGATCGTGGAGGTGAAGCCGAACAGGTCCAGTAGTCGTCGGTAGTTGCCGTCGAGGCGCCGGATCACCTGTTCTTCGGCGTGTGCGACGGCGTCCACGACGCGCTGCCGCTGCGGCCCCTCGGGCAGTGACGGCACGGCCATCGCGAGCGTCAGGTAGAGCCGCCACCTGCGGTACTCGTCCAGGTCGGCTTGCAGATCGTCGTCCGCGCTCGCCCGCACCGCACGCAACAGCGCGCTGCGGCGCCCGTCCACGGTGCGCAGCGCAGCGGCGTCGGTCCCGACGGCGGCGCGCACCACCGTGGTGGCGCGTGCTCCGCGGGTCGAAGCGATGGGCAATGCGTGCTCGGCGAGTTCGGCGAGCACATCGGCGAGGAACTCCTCACGCTGCGGCCAGCAGCGGTACGCCGCGGTGCGGGAGACGTCCGCGTCCCGCACCGCGTCCTCGAGTCGCACATGCTCGAGTCCGGTGCCGATGCCCTCGGTCAGGACTCGGTCCACGGCACGGCCGAGGACCCGCCGGCGGGTCTCGTCCAGCGCCAGGCGCGGCCGACGGGTCGGGGTTGTCCCCGATTTTGGTACTCGGGGTTCCGAACTGCTCTTCACGGCTTTATGGTACTTCGTGTACCAAGTTGGTACGCCGAGTACCAAGAAGGAGAAGGATCATGTCCCAGCGCACCGAGCTCCGCCCGGTCCCGTCATCCACCCGAACGGCCGCACTCACCGCCTACAGCCTCGGAGTCTTCGCAAACGCGGCCGCGACAGGCTACGTCGTACTCGATCAGCTCGCGCTCGGCGGCCTGGAAGAACACCTCGACCAGCTGTACCGCCCGGTCGGCAAGTACGGCGAGACCGCGCCGTTGTACGGCTACCTGTACCTGATCGGCGCGGTCGGCCTGCTCTGCTGGTGGGTGAACATCGCACTGGTCCGCCGCTCAGCGGTATCGGCCCGGCGCTGGGCGCAGGTGACCGCCGGCGCGGCAGCGCTACCGGTACTGGCGCCGGTCGTGCTGCGGGAGTACGGACAACCGGTGATCCCGCTAGGACTGGCCGGCGGATTCGTCCTCGCGTGGATCTTCGGCGTGATCGGTGCGATCCTGCTGCGCCGTCAGTCGTGAGATCCGCGCATCCGCAGGGCCTTCGACGGTGACCTCGAAGATCGTTGCCCGCAGTTGCGGCGGGAGGTCCTCGGGGACCGCTGCGGTGACGATCACCTGCTCCGTACCCGCGGCGACCTCCGCCAGGGCGGTGCGCCGCTTGGCGTCGAGCTCGGCGAAGACGTCGTCGAGCAGGAGCACCGGTTCCGCACCGGAGGCGCGCAGCAGTTCCACCGAGCCCAGGCGTAGCGCCAGTGCGTACGTCCAGGATTCACCGTGCGAGGCGAATCCCTTGGCGGGCTCGTTACCGAGTCGCAGATCCAGATCGTCCCGGTGCGGACCGACCAGCGACAGCCCTCGGTCGATCTCCCGGGGCCGCGCGGCCAGCAGTGCCTCCCGCAGGCGCTGCTCCAGTTCGCCGACCGAAGCCTGCGCCGCGATTGCAGCACCGCCGTCGAACAACGAACTGCTATAGCCGATTTCAGCGGAACGGGAGTGCGGTGCGAGCGCCGCGTAGGCCTCGGTCAGGTGCGGAGCGAGGGCCGCTGTCACCTCCAACCGGGCGGCGAGCAGCTCCGCACCGAATCGAGCGAGCTGTTCGTCCCATACGTCCAGTGTGGAAAGCATCGCCTCGGCATCGGATCCACCGCGACGTGCCGCCGAGTATGCGGTCTTCAGTAGAGCGTTGCGCTGCTTGAGGACTCGTTCGTAGTCCGCCTTCTCCGCGGCGATCCGCGGCGTGCGCAGTATCGCCAGATCGTCGAGGAACCGCCGCCGCCCGCCCGGTTCACCGCGCACCAGCGCCAGGTCCTCCGGTGCGAACAGAACCGACTGCAGGATGCCCAGCAGATCACGGGGACGGCGGCACGGGGAGGTGTTGATCCGGGCCTTGTTGGCCCGCCCGGACACGATGTCGATCTCCGCGGTCAACTCCCGGCCGGCGTTGTGCACCGTCGCCGACACCGCGGCCCGCTCGCACCCCACCCGGATCAGCGGCTGATCCGTGGCCACCCGATGAGAACCCAGAGTGGCCAGGTAGTTCATCGCCTCGACCAGGTTGGTCTTACCGAATCCGTTGCGCCCCACGAAAACACTCACTCCGGGTTCGAGATCGACGGTGACCTCGTCCCACGAGCGGAAGTCGTGCAGGCTCAGGCGGCGGATGTACAAGAATTAATCGGCCCGGCGTACGGAGTGGCCGCCGAACTGGTTGCGCAACGCCGAGACCGCCTTCATCGTGTCGGAATCCTCCCGGCGGGACTGGAACCGCGCGAACAGCGCCGCCGCGATCACCGGGGCGGGCACCGAGTGCCGGATCGCCTCCTCCACGGTCCACCGGCCTTCACCGGAATCCTCGGTGTATCCGGTGATCTCGGTCAGGCCCGGATCCTCCTCCAGAGCCTTGACCAACAGGTCCAGCAGCCATGAACGAACGACGGTGCCCTTGCTCCAGGCCCGCAGGGTGCCCGCGACGTTCTCGATCAGCGGCTCGGCCTCGAGCAGGTCGTATCCCTCGCCGTACGCCTGCATCAGGCCGTACTCGATACCGTTGTGGATCATCTTGGCGTAGTGGCCGGCGCCGACCGGACCGCTGTGCGCGAAGCCGTCCTCACGCTCGCCCTCCGGGCGCAGCGCGTCGAAGATCGGCATGGCCCGCTCGACGTGCTCGGCCGAGCCGCCCACCATCAGTCCGTAACCGTTCTCCAGGCCCCAGACACCACCGGAGACGCCGCAGTCCAGGTAACCGATCTGCTTCTCGGCCAGGATCTCGGCATTGACCCGATCGTCGGTGTAACGCGAGTTGCCGCCGTCGATCACCAGATCGCCCGGTTCGAGCAGGTCGGCGAGCTTACGCACGGTGTCCCGGGTGGGCTCACCGGCGGGAACCATCACCCACACCACACGAGGCGCCTCCAGCGCCGGCACCAGAGCCTCCAGCGAGGGCACATCGGTCACCTCGGGCCGGGGGTCGTAACCCACCACCTCGTGGCCGCCGTTGCGCAGGCGCTGACGCATGTTCGCGCCCATCTTGCCCAGACCGATCAGACCCAACTGCATACCGGCAGCACCTTCCGTCGTGTAGAAGCGATTCGATCAGCCGGGCAGGCGTACCGGCATCAGCAGGTACGTGTACGGGCTCTGCGGCGCGGGGAACGCGCCCGAGTCGTCCGGCTGGTACCCATTGTCCACCGCGGGACGCAGCACCGCAGGCCGACTCGGCGTGGTGAATCCGAAGGTCACCGAATCGGTGTGCACGGCCGCCAGACCGTCCACCAGGTAGCCCGGGTTGAACGCGATGGTCAGCGGCTCGCCCTGGAAGTCCGCGGGCAGTTCCTCCTCGGCCTTCCCCGCGTCGTCACCACCGGCCGACAGCCGCAGCGTGCCGTCGCCGAACTCCATCCGTACCTGCGCGCCACGGTCCGCGACCAGCGCAACACGTTTGATCGCCTCCAGCAGCGGTGCGATCTCCATGGTGGCGATCGCGGTGTGGGTGGCCGGCAGCAGCTGCCGGAACTTCGGGAAATCGGCGTCCAGCAAGCGGGTGGTGGTGCGGCGATCGGCGCCGACCACACCCAGCAGGCCGTCGGCGCCCACCGCCGAGCCGGCCCCGAGCGCGATACCCACCTCCGGGTCCACCGCGAACGTCTTCGCCGCCTCGGACAGCGTCTTCGCCGGTACCAGCACCGCCGCCTTCACATCGGCGGCCGCCGGCTGCCACTCGAACTCGCGCACCGCGAGCCGGAATCGATCGGTGGCAGCGAGTACCACCTTCTGGCCCTCGATCTCCACCCGGATGCCGGTGAGCATCGGCAGGGTGTCGTCCTTGCCCGCGGCGATCGCGACCTGCGAGATGGCCTCGGCGAACGTATTGCGTTCGATCGCACCGGTCTGCTGCGGCAGTTCCGGCAGCTGCGGGTAGTCCTCGACGGGCATCGTCGGCAGCGAGAACTTGGCGCTACCGCAGGTGATGGCTACCCGGGTCACGTCGAGTTCCACATCCACCGGCTTGTTCGGCAGCGCCTTGGTGATGTCCGCGAGCAGTCGCCCGGACACCAGTGCCTGACCCTCGTCGGCCACCTCCGCCGCCACCCGAACCCGGGCCGAGACCTCGTAGTCGAATCCGGAAACGGTCAGCCCGTCGTCACCCGCAGTCAGCAGCACACCACCGAGCACCGGGACCGGAGGGCGCGACGGCAGGCTGCGGGCCACCCACGCGACGGATTCGGCGAACTCCTCGTGTGGGACGCGAAACTTCATGCCGACGGAGCCTTTCGGTGAGGGGCGTTCGGGTACGGCGTGGCGATCACGCCCGTAAGACTACCGATGCTATAGGAGCACTCCGTGCGCCGTCGCGGCCTCCCCGCCCTTTCCGTCCGGGGGTGCGCAGCGCCCTGGACGGGCCGGATCCCTGTTTTCAGAAGAGATCTCCAGAGAAGAAATATGTCATCGTCATAAGCCCTGTGGATGTTGTGAATTACGGGCGTCGCCGCAGCATCCGCCGCGTGTCGGGGTGTTGACGAAATGCCGCACGGAATGTGGAAGCACATCCGTGTAATTGGTGAGGAACGTTGCCTGTGGAAACCTGTGGAGGAACTCTCCCCAGGTCAGTCCTGGGATTTCGGACGTTCATCCACAGGCTGGGGGTGGAACTGGTAGCCGAATCGCAACCCGCTCCCGATAGCCGAACGCGTACGGTGTGACCATGGGATATCCGGATCCGCAGCGCCCGGGCGAGCACCCCGGCGGCCAGAACTACCCGGCCTCGCCGGGACAGCCCAGACCGACCCGCGCTTACGAACGTCAGGACATGGGCACCGCGCCCGAGTCGGATCCGGAGTACCGGCCCGGCTCCGCGGACCCGTCCGCGCAGTCCTCCGAGGGCGGCTACCGACTCGGCTACGGCCCCGGTGCGTACGGACAGGACGGGTACGAGCAGGGTGGCTACGAGCAGGGCGCCGGCGGCTACCCCGGCCAGCCGCCGCAGGGGCCGCCACCAGGTCCCGGCGGCCCGTACGGGTCCCATGGCGGTGGTTCCGGCGGTGACGGCTCCGGTGGCACCAAGAAGGCGCTGTGGATCGCTGTGGCCGCTGTGGCGTTCGTGCTCGTACTGGCCGCGATCGTGGTCGCGGTGGCCACCAGCGGCTCGTCGAACCGGAGCGAGAGCGCGACGGCCACGACTCCCACCACCACCACCACGACGGCACCGAGCACCTCTCGTCCGGCGATCGCTCTGCCGACGGGGATCCCGTCGTCGATCTCCATCCCGCCGATCTTCGGCGGTTCGCCCACCGGGCCCAACGCCAAGAAGTGGACGGTGGAGGTCACCGGCGCCGGCTCGGCGCAGCTGATCACGGTGGGCATACCGGATGCGAGTCTGTTCGGCTCACAACCACTTCCGTGGTCGAAGCAGTTCACCACCGATGCGGTCCTGGTATCGGTGACGGTGATCGGCTACACCGGAGAGGTGAGCTGCAAGATCACCCGTGAGGGGGCCAGTGTCTCGCAGGAGAAGACCAGCGGCGGTGGCCCGTTGATCTGCAGCGCCGGACGCTGAGCCGGAGACTACTGGCTGCGCCGCTTGATCCGAGTGGTGAGCTCCTGCACCTGGTCGTAGACGCGGCGCCGTTCGGGCATCTCCTTGCGGATCTTCCGCTCGGCGTACATCACCGTGGTGTGGTCGCGGTCGAAGATCTGGCCGATCTTCGGCAACGACAGCTCGGTGAGCTCTCGACAGAGGTACATGGCGATCTGCCGGGCGTGCGTGACCGCGCGGGCACGCTCGGTGCTCTTGAGATCGGCGACCGAGATCTCGAAGTACTCCGCCACCACCGACAGGATGGTGCTGGAGCTGATCTCGATGGTGGTGGTGTCCGGGACCAGGTCCCGCAACACCATCTCGGCGAGTTCGTAGGTCACATCGGTCTGGGTGAGCGAGGCGAACGCGGTCACCCGGATCAGGGCGCCTTCGAGTTCACGGATGTTGCGGTCGATGCGGGTCGCGATCAGCTCCAACACGTCCGGCGGCACGTGGATCCGCTCCATCTGCGCCTTCTTGAGCAGGATCGCCATCCGGATCTCCAGTTCGGGCGGCTGCACATCGGTGATCAGCCCCCATTCGAAGCGGGTGCGCAGCCGGTCCTCCAGGGTGGCCAGCTGCTTGGGCGGGCGATCCGAGGAGACCACGATCTGCTTGTTCGCGTTGTGCAGCGTGTTGAAGGTGTGGAAGAACTCCTCCTGGATGCCGAGCTTGCCCTCCAGGAACTGGATGTCGTCGACGAGCAGGATGTCCACATCGCGGTACCGCTGCTTGAACTGCACCTGGCGGTCGTCCTTGAGCGAATTGATGAAGTCGTTGGTGAACTCCTCGGTGGAGACGTACTTCACCCGCATCCCGGGAAACAGCCGGCGCGCGTAATGCCCTGCGGCGTGCAGCAAATGGGTCTTCCCGAGTCCGGACTCACCCCAGATGAACAAGGGGTTGTAGGCGCGTGCCGGCGCCTCGGCCACGGCGAAGGCGGCCGCGTGAGCGAACCGGTTGGAGGCTCCGATCACGAAGGTCTCGAAGGTGTACTTCTGGTTCAGGCTCGCGCCCCCGGTGCCGTCCGGCGCGGCGACGTGGGTACCGCTGTGCGGTCCGGTCATCGGCGGCGGCAACTGCACCGTCGGCGACGGTGCCCCGGTCATCCCGGCACCGATCTGGGTCATCGGAACGGTGAGATCCGCGGTCGCCGGTCCCGACGGGGTCTCCGGTCCGGCTGCGGCGTCCACCGCCGCGGTGGTCTCCAGGGCCGCGGATACCACCGGCGCCGGCGGCGCGGCATCGGGTGAGATGCGCACGCCGAGTTCGATCGGCTGCTCCAGTCGTTCGGACAGCGCCGCCACGATCGGCTCGCGCAGGCTCCGCTCGATGGCGTCCTTCATCAGCTGGGAGGGCACGGCGACGAGTGCGAAACCCTCGGTGAGGGTCAGTGGCTGCACCAGACGCAGCCACGCCTTCTCCTGTTTGGTGAGGGTCCGCTCGGTGTTGTCTCCGCAGAGTTCGTCGACGACGGCCGTCCACGTTTCGATCAGCGGATCAACGATCATCAGGCCCTCCGCGCCGGTTCGCGGCTGTTCGCCCCGTGCCTCCGGCAGTCTCGTTCACATACGTCCAACATCGTTCTGTGCACATCGGAACCCCGTCCGAACTGCGACAGCACTGTACTCCACAGATTCATCCACAGGTGTGGAGTGCCGTGAGTACAGGTGTATCCGGTCGCGAAAGACGACCGTGAATCGATTCAGCTGGATGGCACGTAGGTGCTGGCCGCTTCGCTGCTACGGCGCTGCACCTGCTGCACATCCGGCTCGGCCAGGTGCGGCCCGAAGCTGCGGTGCTCCGACTTCACGGGATGCCGTGTCCGTGCTCAGCAATCGCATTCGGCAAAGTTAACAGAGAGGGAGTCAGTCCTCAACAGGAAGCACATACGCCCAGGACACCGTGGGATGTCGCGGACATTCGGCGTGTCGCGAATCTGGAATGTGAGCTGCGCCACCGGTTCGGGCCGAGTCCGGTTTGACCTTGTCAACGCCGGTAAGTAGGCTGGACCGGTCTGTGCGCACACCGATTCGTCGGGCGAGTTCGACCTCAAGTCGACCTTCATGTGCCGCCGAAGATTTTCCGTCCAACACCAGGCGGCACGAGCCGCCTACTGAACAAGGAGTGTCACCGTGGCCAAGGGCAAGCGGACGTTCCAGCCGAACAACCGTCGCCGCGCGCGGGTTCACGGCTTCCGTCTTCGTATGCGTACCCGTGCCGGGCGTGCCATCGTCTCCGCGCGTCGCAACAAGGGCCGCGCGAAGCTGACGGCCTGATTTCTTTCATCGCGTAGCGCCACCGTGTCCCCCGGGATGCGGTGGCGCTCGTGCAGAGGCGATAGAGAAGGCAGACCATCGCAGTGCTACCCGCCCGCCATCGGATGAGTTCGTCGCGTGATTTCGCGGCGGCCGTCAAGGGTGGGCGCCGCATCGGTCGCCGATCCATCGTGGTGCACGTGGCGAACGCACGCGGTGCGACGAGCCCGGTTCCCTCTCGCGGGGGGGAACCGGGCATCGTCGTGTCCGGCGAAGAACTGCTCACCGCGCCGCCGCGTGTGGGCCTGGTGGTCTCCAAGGCCGTGGGTAACGCGGTCACCCGGCATGCGGTGGCGCGCCGGCTGCGGGCAGCGGCGGGTACCGTCGTCGACGGACTCGATGACGGCTCACTGGTGGTGATCCGTGCATTGCGTCCGGCGGCCGATGACGATGCCGCCGAGCTGGCCGGGCAACTGCGCAAGGGCCTGACGAAACTGGGTGCGCTGTGAGCGCGCCGGAGCTCCGGTCGGCGCCCCGTCGGGCGCTGATCTCACTGGTACAGCTGTACCGGACCTGGATCTCCCCGATGCGTCCGCCCACCTGTCGTTTCACTCCCACGTGCAGCGAATACGCGGTGGAGGCCCTCACCGCGCACGGGGCCGTCAAAGGTGTGTACCTCAGTACCATTCGGCTGCTGAAATGTGGGCCGTGGCATCGCGGCGGGTGGGACCCCGTCCCGGAATAGCCGCTGGCGCCCCGGCGCCCCGGCGCCCCTCGTGCCATCGCGCGGAGCACCGCGCCCGAGAACCTTCCGCAAGAAACAGCTAGGAGCTAGAAGCCGTGGCTTTCAATCCAGTATCGCTGGACTACGTGTACTACCCGGTATCGGGAATCATGTGGGTCTGGCACAAGGTGTTCTCCGTCGTCCCCGGCCTCGGTGCCGATAGCGGCATCACGTGGGCCCTGTCGGTCATCTTCCTGGTGCTGACGCTGCGCGCCATCCTGTACAAGCCCTTCGTCCGGCAGATCAAGACGACCAGGCAGATGCAGGAGTTCCAACCGCAGATGCAGGCGCTGCGGAAGAAGTACGGCAAGGACCGGCAGAAGCTGGCCCTGGAGATGCAGAAGCTACAGAAGGAGCACGGCTTCAACCCGCTGCTCGGCTGCCTGCCGGCACTGCTGCAGGTGCCCGTGTTCATCGGCCTGTTCCACGTGCTGCGCTCGTTCAACCGGATGAGCGGCGGCACCACCCAGTTCTTCGGGTCACCGGACCTCAACGCGTACCAGACCCGGCACACCGCGAACTACTTCTTCTCCGCGCAGGACGTCCAGAGCTTCCTGGACGCCCGCCTGTTCGGTGTCCCGCTCTCGTCCTACGTGCAGGAGCCGGTCGCGCAGTTCCAGGCGTTCATGCCGGTCGGACCGGATCTGGGATACATCGAGCCGAACTTCGAGAAGTGGTGGATCATCGCGCTGTCCCTGCCGCTGATGATCGTCGCCGCGCTGGCTACGCACTTCAACGCGCGTGCTTCCATCTCCCGGCAGCCGGTGGCTTCGCTGGAGAACCCGCAGACGGCCATCATGAACCGGCTGATGCTCTGGGTCTTCCCGATCGGTGTGCTGGTGGGTGGCTTCTTCCTGCCGGTGGCGATTCTCATCTACTGGGTCACGCAGAACATCTGGACGTACTTCCAGCAGCACATCGTCTTCGGTCGTCTGGACAAGGAGGACGAGGAGAAGAAGCGGTTGGCGCAGGAGAAGCGTGCCGAGAACGCCCCGAAGCCCGGTGCCAAGCCCAAACGCAAGCCTGCGTCCGGCGCCGCCCAGGTGGCTGCGGACGTGACCGGTACCGAGACTCCTGGCGAGGACGCGGACTCCGATGCCGAGGCCCCGTCGAAGCCCTCCCCCGGCGCCAAGCCCGCTGCCGGTGCGAAGCCGGCGCCGGCGAAGAAGCCGCACCCGACGCAGAATCCCCGTCAGCAGCAGCGCAAGCAGCAGCAGGGCAACCAGCAGCGGCGCAAGCGCAAGCGCTGATCGCCCCCACGAACCCCCCACGAATGACCCAAGGAGTACCCATGCCTGACGACGTGACCGTCGAGGAGGAGCAGACCATCACCGCCGAGGCCGTTGCCGAGGCGCCGGTGGACGAGGACGAGGACCTGGTCGAAGAAGGCGAGATCGCCGCCGACTACCTCGAGCAGCTGCTCGACATCCTCGACTTCGACGGCGACATCGACCTCGACGTCGACGGTGGCCGTGCGATCGTCGCCATCGACGGCGGCGAGGACCTGAGCAAGCTGGTCGGCCAGCGCGGCGATGTGCTCGACGCACTGCAGGAACTCACTCGACTCGCTGTGCAGCAGTCCACCGGCGACCGCAGCCGGCTCATGCTCGACATCGCCGGGTGGCGCGCCGGCCGCCGGACGCGCCTGTCCAGCCTCGGTGCCGAGGTGGCGCAACGCGTCGCGGAGTCCGGCGAGAAGGAGTCGCTCAAGCCGATGACCCCGTTCGAGCGGAAGATCGTCCACGACGCGGTCGCCAAGGTCGACGGTGTCCGCTCGGAGAGCGAGGGCGCCGAGCCGAACCGTCGCGTGGTGGTTCTGCCGAACGCCTAGACTGCGTGAAGGTCAGCGATGGGTCCCGGGCCGTGCGCCTGGGGCCCATCGTCGTTCTCGGGGCCAGGCCCCTCAGGAATAACAGTGGTGTGATTCGGAGGTTTCACGTGGAACGGCGCGATGACGCGACAGAGGCACCGAGCGAGGGCGCGACCACGTTGCCGCCCACTCCCCCGGTCGCAGCGCAGGTCTTCGGGAACGCTCTCCCCCTTGCCGTGGAGTACGCACAGGCACTCGCCACCGACGGTGTCGTGCGCGGCCTGATCGGTCCCCGGGAGGTACCGCGCCTCTGGGAACGGCACATCCTCAACTGCGCCGTGCTCGGGGAGCTGCTGGAGTCCGGTGAATCGCTCGTCGACATCGGCAGCGGTGCCGGACTGCCCGGTATCCCGGTGGCCATCGCTCGGCCGGACGTGGACGTGATCCTGGTCGAACCGCTTCTCCGCCGCGCGGTCTTCCTGCAGGAGTTCTGCGAGACCAGGCTCCCGAACGTCCGGGTGGTCCGGGGTCGCGCCGAGGAGCGGTCGGTGATCGATGCGGTCGACGGTGCCGACGCCGCGACGTCGCGGGCGGTGTCCGGATTCCCGAAGTTGGCTCCGTGGTCCGGGCCGCTGCTCCGTGACGGCGGTCGGCTCCTCGCGTTGAAGGGATCGCGCGCGGCCGAGGAGATCGACGAGCACCGGGGCGTGTTGACGAAGGCGGGTTTCCAGAACCCGGAGGTGGTCCAATGCGGTATCGGGATCGTCGATCCTGCGACCACCGTGGTGCGCGCGACCCGCCGTGCGCCGGCGACGACGAAGCGGGGGCGCGCCGCTCGCTGAGGCGAGATCCGGCATTTCGCACCCCAATCTCGGATGTGTGATCACCCGCGGTCAGTAACGACACGTGACGATCACGTCGGCCGAAGACTTGGCGGACCAGCCGCGGCTCTCCGTCGGAGCGGCGTTTCACGTGAAACGAGACGAACTACGCGACTCAGGTGCTCCCACCGCGCCCCGCAGATCCCCGTCTCCCCCTCTCCGATCGACCGAGGGAGGCTCCGGACCCTCGGCCCCGGTGCTGAGCCACTCGTCCGCGGGAGTGTCACGGGGAACCTGGACTCGTCGCGGCGCGCGGAGATCGGGCGCGCGGTCCAGAAGCGGCGGCGGCTGGGAGCGGGAAGCGGATGCCGGGCTGACGGACCGAGCCGGAGTCACTAGGATGAGGGCAACAGCTGAGGAGAGCGCGTGACTGATCACGAAACCGGCTTCGACGTTTCACGTGGAACCGCCGAAGACGACACCCCCATCGCCGCCGCCGCGCGCCGCGCGAGCCAGGTCCTGACGCCGGGAGCGGCGGGGCAGCTTCCGAAGCCCCGCGCTCGGCGGGTGCTGACCATCGCCAATCAGAAGGGCGGCGTGGGCAAGACCACCACGGCGGTCAACCTCGCCGCCGCGCTCGCACTGCAGGGACTGCGGGTGCTGGTGATCGATCTGGACCCGCAGGGCAACGCGAGCACCGCACTGGGTGTCGATCACCGATCCGGCGTCCCGTCGACCTACGAGTTGCTCATCGGCGAGACCACGCTCGAGGCCGCGATGGCGCAGAGTCCGCACTCGCCGAACCTGTTCTGCGTTCCCGCCACCATCGATCTCGCCGGCGCGGAGATCGAACTCGTCAGCATGGTTGCCCGTGAAACCCGGCTCAAGAACGCGCTCAACAACCCTGCCGGCGACGACATCGACTACGTCTTCATCGACTGCCCGCCCTCCCTCGGGCTGCTCACGGTGAACGCGCTCGTTGCGGCACGCGAGGTGCTCATCCCGATCCAGTGCGAGTACTACGCACTCGAGGGCGTCGGGCAGCTGTTGCGCAACATCGAACTGGTGCAGGCACATCTCAATCCGGACCTCCACGTCTCGACGGTTCTGCTCACGATGTACGACGGACGGACCAAGCTCGCGGATCAGGTGGCAGCGGAAGTACGCAACCACTTCGGCGAGCGCGTCCTCAGCGCCACCATCCCCCGCAGCGTCAAGGTCTCCGAGGCGCCCGGATACGGCACGACGGTGCTCGATTACGACCCGGGATCGCGGGGAGCGATGAGTTACCTCGATGCGGGCCGGGAACTCGCCGTCCGCGGCGCGACGCAGGCGGTCTGACGATGGCGACGCAGAAGAAGGGCGGACTCGGCCGCGGCCTCGCGGCGCTGATCCCCACCGGACCGCAGGAAGGGCCGCGTCTGGGCAACGCCGCAGCGGACGTGATCATCGGTGCGCGGACGGCGCAGTCTCCGGATCAGGGCACACCGCGTCCCGACGCCGCGCAGCAGAAGCGGCCGACGTCCCCGCGTCCCGGTGCCGAGGGTGCCTCCGAGGAGAACCACGAGGAGTTCGCCGAGGCCGGAGCCGTCTACCGGGAACTGGCCCCCACCGCGATCCAGCCCAACCCGCAGCAGCCGCGCGCCGTCTTCGACGAGGAGGCACTTGCCGAACTGGTGCACTCGATCCGCGAGTTCGGCCTCATGCAACCGATCGTGGTGCGGCCCCTCCCCTCCCCGCAGGGTGAGGTGCAGTACCAACTCGTGATGGGCGAGCGGCGCTGGCGCGCCAGTCAGGAGGCCGGGCTGGAGACGATCCCCGCGATCGTCCGGCAGACGGCCGACGGCGACATGCTCCGCGATGCGCTGTTGGAGAACATCCACCGCGTCCAGCTCAACCCGCTCGAAGAAGCGGCGGCCTATGCGCAGCTGCTGGAGGAGTTCGGCGTCACCCACGATGAACTCGCCGCGCGGATCGGACGGTCCCGTCCCGTGGTCACCAACACCATCCGGCTGCTGCGCCTGCCGGTGGCGGTACAGCGCCGAGTCGCGGCCGGAATCCTCTCGGCCGGGCACGCCCGTGCCCTGCTCGCCCTGGAGGCCGGATCGCAGGCCCAGGAGTCGCTCGCCGCCCGGATCGTGGCCGAGGGCATGTCGGTACGGGCCACCGAGGAAGCGGTCACCCTCGCCAATCGGGGTGACGGCCCCGCCGCGCCGGCCAGGCCCCAGCGGCGGGAACCGGCGGACCCGGGTCTGCGCGAGCTCGCCGACCGGATCTCGGACCGACTCGATACCAAGGTCTCGGTCTCGATGGGTAAGCGCAAGGGCCGGATCGTGGTCGAGGTGGGATCCGCCGAGGATCTCGAGCGCATCGTCGGTCTGCTCGCCGAGCGGTAACCTCCGATGGCTCTGACGATCGTTCCGCTGACCCTCGGGGGATTCGACGATCTGCCCCGGCACATCCGGCGGTGCGTCTACTGGGAGATCGCGCCGGACGGTGCCACCCTCTCCGATACCGAGTTCGACAAGGAAGCCTGGCTGTCGATGCTCATGCTGGAGTGGGGGTCGTGCGGGCAGGTGGCGCTCGACCACACCGCCGACGGCGGTCCCCGCGTGGTCGGAGTCGCCTTCTACGCCCCTCCGCTGCGGGTACCGCGAGCCTCCTACTTCCCCACCGCGCCGGTCGGACCGGATGCGGTGCTCCTGACCTGGGTCGGCACCGAACCGGGAGTGGACGAGCGGGTCAAGGAGGAACTGGTGACGGCGGTGTGCACCGATCTGGTGCGGCGCGGTGTCCGGGCCGTGGAGGCCTTCGCGCTGCTCACCCCCGTCGGACAGACCACGGAAAGCGTTGTGGCACAACTAGATTGCGGTCCCTGTGGCTGCAAGCAGGTGCCACTCACCGATGTCGGCTTCCTCGAGCGCATGGGGTTCGAGACGGTGGCACCGCACCACCGTTTCCCCCGGTTGCGACTGGAACTGTCCGAGGGCTTGGGCTGGAAGGCGGGTGTGGAGCACGCGCTGGAGCAGCTGCTCGCCGCCGGAGCCGGCGATGCGGCCCTCAGGGAGGCCCTGGAGGGCACAGGAGACGCTGCGGCACCCGTGGGCCGGGTATCTCGGCGCCGATCGCTCTAGCGGCCGTACAGCGCGTCGAGGCGCCGTCAGCGGCGGTTGTCGGCGCTCTCCTCGAGCTCGAGCAGCTCGGCGAAGGTGTAGGTGCCGGTGGGCCGGTCGTTCTCGCCCAGCAGATACAGCCGCTTGACCGCGACCAGGATGGCCTCGGCGATGGTGTCGCGCATCTCGGGTGAGGCCAGCACCGCCGCGTCGGCAGGGTTGCTCACGTATCCGAGGTCGATCTGCACCGTGGGCATGCGCGTGAGCCGCACGATGTCCCAGGTGCGCCCGTGGTAGTGGCAGTCGCTGAGCGGAGTGCGGGCAACGATCTCCCGCTGGATGAAGCCGGCCAGGTTGCGGCCGATGTTCGAGCTCGCGCCGTGGCTGTTGCCGAAGTGGAACGAGGCCACGCCGTGCGCGCGGTCGTTGCGGTAGTGCGCGGTGCGCAGCGCGATCATCATGTCGGCCTCGAAGGTGTTGGCCGTGTATGCGCGGGTGCTGTCCGCTGCGTCCATCCCCCGCGGCCGCGACAGGTAGGTCTCCATACCCGCGGCCGCCATCCGGCCCTCCAGCCGCGAACCCAGGTCCCAGAGGATCTCCTCCTCGGTCACCGGCGCTCCGTCCGGACCGGTGATCGTGACGCCGCGGTCGGGTCCGCCCAGGCCCGGATCGATCACGATCCGCTTACCGGACAGCCGCGGACCCGACCGCCGGACGTGCTCCTCCTCGCGGATCGCGTGCGGCGAGCCGCCGGTCACGCGTGAGCCCAGGAAGGTCAACGAGCGCAGCGTCGCCGGACCGCAGATGCCGTCTGCTACCAGCCCGAACTCCCGCTGGTAGGCGGACAGGCCCAGGTGGGTCTGCGGGCCGAACAGGCCGTCGATCATGCCGGCGTAGAAGCCAAGGTTCTGCAACCGGGCCTGCAGCGCGGCCACGTCGTCGCCCGACGGCGGGGCCGAGGCGACGTAGCTCAGGGTGCGGGCGCCGAGCCGGTAGGTGGATTCGCGCAGGGCCCGGTAGGTGGCCGGGCCCACGACACCGTCGACCAGCAGGCCGCGCTGCTGCTGGAAGGCGCGAGTGGCCTGGTCCAGACGCCGGTCGAAGACCGCTTCGGGGGCGGTCCAGCCGCCGGACACCAGTTCGGTCGGGGCCACGTGGTCCCGGAGGAATCCCTGATCGGCGAGGATGCCGCGGATCTCCGCCACGGCGCCACCGTGATCACCGAGGCTGATGCGTGGCATGGACGACCCTTCGGTAGTCGGCGCGGGCGGCGGCCCGAGGACGGTAAATCGAGTACACGATACGACCTCGGGCGCTCAGCGCCCAACGCATCGGCGAGTCACACCAGCCCGTTGAGCTCCTTGAGGATCGCCGATTTGCTCTTCGCACCCACCAGCTTGCCCGTGGGCTCACCGTTCTGGAACAGGATCAGCGTGGGGATGCTGAGCACCTGGTAGTCCCGCGGAGCGCCCGGATTCTCGTCGACCTCGATCTTCGCGAAGGTCACTTTGTCGCCGTGTTCGGCGGCCAACTGCTCCAGCACCGGGGCCACCATCTTGCACGGACCGCACCAGGTGGCCCAGAAGTCGACCAGAACGGGCTTATCGGATTGCAGCACCTTCTCGGCGAACGTGTCATCGGTCAGGGTGACGATCTCTGCCATGGGAACTCCTTGTACGGGGCGTGGACGGGGGACGGTGGGGTACGACGAGGGAAGCCGGAAAGGCCAGTACTGCGGGTTACTGCGCCCCGGCGGTCTCGCGGTGGTGCGCGAGCCAGCGCTCGGCGTCGATCGCCGCGGCGCAGCCGCTCCCGGCGGCGGTGACGGCCTGCCGGTAGGTGTGATCGACCAGGTCGCCCGCGGCGAAGACGCCGGGGACGCCGGTGGCGGTGGTGCGGCCCTCGACCTGCACGTAGCCCTCGTCATCGACGGTGACCTGCCCCGCGACCAGTGCCGAACGCGGATCGTGGCCGATCGCCACGAACAGGCCGGTGACCGCGAGGGTGTCGGCGGCGCCGGTGACGGTGTTCTCGACCGCCAGCGATTCGACGGCCTTCTCGCCCTGCACCGCAGTGACCCGGGTGTCGGTGAGGAAGCGGATCTTGTCGTTGTCGCGGGCGCGTTCGAGCATGATCTTCGAGGCGCGGAAGTTCTCGCTGCGGTGGATCAGGGTCACGGACTTGGCGAACTTGGTCAGGAAGATCGCCTCCTCCATCGCGGAGTCGCCGCCGCCGACCACAGCGATGTCCTGATCGCGGAAGAAGAAGCCGTCGCAGGTGGCGCAGGCGCTCACGCCGCGGCCGAGCAGCGCCTCCTCGCCGGGAACGCCGAGGTACCGCGCGGCGGCGCCCATCGCCAGGATCACCGCGCGACTGCGGTAGGTGCCCTCGGCGGTGACGACCTCCTTGATCTCACCGTCGAGCTGTGCCGATTCGACGTCCTCCATGCGGAGATCCGCGCCGAAGCGCAGTGCCTGCTCCCGCATCTGGTCCATCAGCTCCGGGCCCATGATGCCCTCGCGGAAGCCGGGGTAGTTCTCCACCTCGGTGGTGGTCATCAGGGCGCCACCGAACTCGGTGCCCTCGAACAGGATGGTCTTCAGCTCGGCACGGCCGGTGTAGACGCCCGCGGTGTACCCCGCCGGACCCGATCCGATGATGATCACGTCCGCGATCTCGGTGCCTGCTGCAGTCATGTACCTACCCAACCTCGTAGAGAGCGCCCGGTGCTCCGGGCCGACATCTGTGCCAACGGCGGCGGGCCCGGATGTGTTCCCGGGCTGCCCCGTCTCCAGATTACGGCGGCGGGAGGTCAGCGTGCGGTGGCCGGGAGGGTGCGCTTGACCACGATGGACGACGGTGCTCCCCGCGCGCAGTCGGGGGTCACGGCGAGCACCGTCAGATCGCCGAGGCGGGTTCCGGGAAGCAGCAGCACAGTGGCGTGATCGCCGAGCACGTCCACCGGCCCGGAACCCAGCAGGGTGCGCCGCGCGGCGGGTACGGCGGCGGCGTCCAGGCACCGGCGCAGTGCGTCCTGATCGGCGAACACTCCGCGGTCCCCGCCGGGGGCGGCCGCGGCCAGCAGTACACCGGTCTCCGGTTCGGTGGTGGTCTCCTCCACAGTGGTGAGCGCAACGGTCACGGCCAGTGCGGTGACGGCGGCGGCGCTCGCCGCGAGGCCCAGGACCAGCCGGCTGCGTGGCCTCCCGGGTGACGGGGCGGCCCGCAACGCCGCGACGATCCGTCGGTCCACCGATGCGGGCACAGCGGCTCCCCCCGGGGCCGTCCAACCGGCGTAGGTGCGATCACGGTACTCGGCCAGGGCGGCGTCGAGACGGATCTCGCGCGCACGGGCGAGCGCTCGCTCGCGCCGCCCGTTCGTGCGCCCGGCTCGTGGATTCATCGTCAGCGCTCCCCTCCATCAATTGGACGCACCGGAGAGCCGTTCGGTTCCCGCGAGAACCGGGATGGATGTCCCACCTGGTGCGCGGCGCGCACGTCAGTACAGCAAACGCGCGAGACGCGACCGGGCCCGCGCGCGCCGGCTCTTGACGGTGCCGGCGGCCACCCCGAGGAGTTCGGCCGCCTGGGCCACCGACAGACCGTGCATGTCCACCGCGATCACCGCAGCGCGCTGGTCCTCGGGGAGCAGTTTCAGGGCGGCGTCCACCGACAGCCGCCGGTCGAGGTCGGCCGCCGATCGGCCCTCGTCGGACCCGAGGCCGCTGAGATCGTCCGGCATCGGCAGCGAGACCCGGATCTGGTTGCGGCGCGCGCGATCCAGACAGGCATTGACCACGATCCGGTGCAGCCAGCTGGCCACCCGGCAATCGCCGCGGAAACCCGGCGAGAGCTGGTAGGCGCGCAGCATCGCCTCCTGGACGCAGTCCTCGGCATCGGCGTGCGCTCGGATGGTGCGCAGTGCCGTGGCGTGCAGTTGCCGACGGTGCCGCAGGTACAACTGGGTGAAGGCGTCGTGGTCACCGCGTGCGGCACGTTCGAGCAACCGCTCGTCCGACGGGGACTTCTCGGTGTCGGTCCCGATATCGGGGACCGGACGGATGCGGTAGCCCCTGCTTCCGCTGTAGCCGGTGCTCCTGCTGGTCCCGCCCGCTACCGAGTCCCCCGACCCGGCCGGCCGCGACATGGTGTTCCCCCACTCGTTCATGCACGGATGCTAGGGCGAACAGACCACCCCCGGTGGCGGAACTTTGCAATTCAATCCCGCCAACCGGAGACCGTCCGTACTTTGCGATCGGACATTCTCTGGCGCTTCCCCGGAGGGCGGGTCTATAGTCCTCACCAGGCCAGGTGGCGCACCCGTCGCTGTGGATTCTCCATTCACCACGCGAGCTACAGGAGGCCTTTCATGGTCGAGCGTTCCCCTTCATCCTCCCCTGCCGCCGAGCGCGAGATCGTCGACGCCACCGTCGCGCGTGCCAAGCGCTGGCTCCGGACCAGCCGTGGTCCGCGTCCGGCCGAGGTGGGCCGCCGGGAGGCTGCTGCCACGTCGAGTCTCGCTGCACTGCTGCATGATTCGAAGGGCGTCGAATTCACGATGGGATTCGTGGATCAGGTCGCCCGGCCCGAGGACGATCGGGTCGCCGCGAAAGCGCTGCGCCGGCTGGTGGAACCACTCGGATCTTCGGGCTCGAAGTTCATGAGCCCGTTCGACGCCGCCATGCTCCGCGCCGGCACCGTCGCCGCCGCGGTCGCCCCTTCGATCGCCATGCCCGTGGCCCGGCTGCGACTACGGCAGCTGGTGGGGCACTTGGTCTTCGACGCCGAAGGTGAGAAGCTGCAGCGGCGACTGCGCCGGGCCCGGGAACTCGGTGTCCAATTGAACCTGAACCTGCTCGGTGAGGCGGTCCTCGGCAGCGGGGAGGCCGACAACCGGCTCACCCGCACTCACCGCCTATTGCGCGACCCGGCCGTGGACTACGCCTCGATCAAGGTCTCCTCCGTTGTCGCACAGCTCATCCCGTGGGATCTCGAGGGAAACCGCGACCGGATCGTCGAACGCCTCCGGCCGCTGTACCGCACCGCCCGTGACGGCGGCAAGTTCGTCAACCTGGATATGGAGGAGTACAAGGATCTCGATCTCACCATCGAGGTCTTCACCACCCTGCTCAGTGAGCCCGAATTCCATTCACTGACAGCGGGAATCGTGCTCCAGGGCTACCTCCCCGATTCGATGTCAGCGCTGCAGCGACTCACCGCTTTCGCGCGCCGCCGGGTCGCCGAGGGCGGAGCGCCGATCAAGGTTCGCCTGGTCAAGGGCGCCAATCTCGCCATGGAACGGGTCGACGCCGAACTGCACGACTGGCCGCTGGCCACGTACGGGAACAAGGCCGACGTGGACGCCAACTACCTGCGCATGGTCGACACCGTGCTGCAGCCCGAGAACGCCGACGCGATCCGCGTCGGGGTGGCCTCGCAGAACATGTTCTCCGTGGCCTACGCGGTGGAGCTGGCCGAACGCCGGAACGTCATGCGCCAGCTCGATATCGAGATGCTGCAGGGTATGGCCCCGATGGAGGCCGCCGCCGTGCGCGCCGATGTGGGAACGCTCATCCTCTACACCCCGGTGGTGCATGCCGGTGACTTCGACGTGGCAGTGTCGTACCTGGTGCGCCGCCTCGAGGAGAACTCCTCGAGCGAGAACTTCCTGTACTCCATGTTCAGCCCCGATACCAGCGCGATCGTCCTGGAGGAGCGCCGATTCCGCACCGCAGCCGCTCGCCGCGACGAGGTGCAGGACGGCCCCAACCGGGTGCAGGACCGGAGCCTCGCCCCTACCGGCCACGGTGCCGACGCCGACGGGCGGTTCGTCGGTGAGCCGGACACCGACCCGTCCACCCCGGGCAACCGGGAATGGGCCAAGGCGGCGCTGCTCACCCCGCCGAACGTGCGAGTCTCGCCCAGGATCACCGAGCCGGAGACCGTGGACGAAGCGGTCGCGACCGCCCTGCGGGCGCAGCGGGCCTGGGCCGCGCTGCCGGCCGCCGACCGCGCGGCGCAACTGCACCGGGTGGCAGACGAACTCGCGCGCCGCCGCGGCGAACTGCTGACCGTCATGGCCTATGAGGCCGGAAAGACCGTCGCCGAAGCCGATCCCGAGATCTCCGAGGCGATCGACTTCGCCCGGTACTACGCGTACAGCGCCCGGAACCTGACCGACGACGAGGCCGAGTTCACCCCGCACCGCCTGGTCGTGGTCACGCCACCGTGGAACTTCCCCGTCGCGATTCCGGTGGGCGGTGTGCTCGCGGCCCTGGCCGCCGGCGCCGCGGTGATCATCAAGCCGGCCCCGCAGGCCCTGCAGTGCGGCACCGTCGCGGTAGCGGCCCTGCACGCCGCCGGGGTACCGGCCGAGCTGGTGCAGCTGGTCAACGCCGACGAGGCCGCCGCCGGCCGGCGCCTGGTGACCCATCCGGACGCCGACGCGGTGGTGCTCACCGGTGCCAGTGAGACCGCCGCGCTGTTCCGCGGCTGGCGCCCGGAGCTGGACCTGCTCGCCGAGACCTCCGGCAAGAACGCGATGGTCATCACCCCCGCCGCCGACCCCGATCTCGCGGTCGGTGACCTGGTGCGCAGCGCCTTCGGCCACGCCGGACAGAAGTGCTCGGCGGCTTCACTGGCGATCCTGGTGGGTAGCGTCGGAACCTCCCGGCGCTTCCTGGGCCAGCTCGAGGACGCCGTCCGCAGCCTGGTGGTGGGCGAGGGCCACGAGCTGAGCACCTCCGTCGGCCCACTGATCGAAGCGGCGTCGGGCAAACTGCTGCGCGGACTCACCGAACCCGGCCCCGGCGAGAGCTGGCTGGTCGAGCCGCGCAGACTCGACGACGAGGGCCGGCGCTACAGTCCGGGTGTGCTCGACGGTGTCGCCGAGGGCAGCTGGTTCCACACCACCGAACTGTTCGGGCCGGTCCTGGGAATCATGCGAGTGGACACGCTCGACGATGCCCTGCGCCTACAGAACTCGACCGGTTACGGCCTTACCGCGGGTCTGCACAGCCTCGACCCCGACGAGATCGAGCAGTGGCGGGATCGGGTGGAGGCAGGAAACCTCTACATCAACCGGCACATGACCGGAGCCATCGTCGAGCGGCAGTCCTTCGGCGGCTGGAAGCGCTCGTCGATCGGTCCCGGCGCGAAGGCCGGTGGACCGAACTACGTGGCCCAGTTCGGACGCTGGAAGGACGCGGCTACCCCGGCCGTGGCCGCGGAGGCCCCCACCGTGTTCAGTGAGCGGATCATCGCCGCCGCGGACCTCCTCGATCCCGACGACGTGCGCTGGCTGCACGCCGCCGCGGCCTCGGACCGGCGTGCCTGGGACGACGAGTTCGGCGTCGAACACGACCCCACCGGCCTGGCGAGCGAGACGAACGTCTTCCGCTACCGTCCGCTCCCCCGCCTGGAGGTGAGGATCGGTGCCGGAGCGAAGCCGCGCGACCTGGTGCGCCTGCAACTCGCGGCGGCACGCACCGGTACCCGGCTCGACGTCACCGCCGGCCCCGGCGCACCGGAGGGATTCCAGGCGCCCGAGCACAGCGCCGCTGAGTACGCCACCGGACTGGCCGGCCGTACCGAGCCGGCTCGTATCCGGGTCCTCGGTGAGCCCGAGCCGGAGTTGCTCGCGGCCGCCGCCCGGTACGGGCACAGCGTGCTGCGCGGGCCGGTGCTGCTCTCCGGCCGGCGGGAACTGCTCACCGTGCTCCGCGAGCAGGCGGTGAGCACCACCACCCACCGCTACGGTCACATCTCAACCGCTCCACAGCCCTGAGCACCCCCGGCGGTGGCTGCCCACCAGGTGATCGTCCACCAGCCCGACCGCCTGCATGAGGGCGTACATGGTGGTCGGTCCCACGAACCGGAATCCGCGGCGGCGCAGTTCCTTCGACAGCGCCGTCGCCTCCGGTGACGTCGTGGCGACCTCGGCCGCGGTGCGCGGCGCGGGAGTGACCGCCGGCCGGAACGACCACACCAGATCGACCAGTCCGCCATCGTCGCGCAGCGCCAGGACCGCCCGGGCGTTGCCGATCGTGGCCTCGATCTTCTGCCGGTTGCGGATGATCCCGGCATCGCTCATCAGCCGCTCGATGTCGTCGTCGCCGAAGCGGGATACCGCTTCGGGGTCGAATCCCGCGAACGCGGAGCGGAACGCCGGACGCTTGCGCAGCACCGTCGCCCACGACAATCCCGCCTGGAAACCCTCCAGCGAGATCCGCTCGTACAGGCCGCGCTCGTCGCGGACGGGCATACCCCATTCGGTGTCGTAGTACTCGCGCAGGAGGCCGTCCGTGGCCCACGCCGGACGGGCCAGTCCGTCCGCGCCGATCACCGCACCGTCATCGCGCGGGGACGAATCCTCCGACGAAACCTCCGACGAAACCACAGGCGCGCAACGATTCTCAGGAACCCTGGAAGGCCACCTGATTGATGGTGGTGTTCCAGTCGGTGGTGGAGACCTTGGTCAGTCCGGTGATCCACACCAGCACGTACTTCGCCCGCGGGGCCACGGTGCTGACGTGGAAATCGTTGGCGCCCTTACTCAGGGTGCCCGACCACACCAGCGAGGTCTCGTCCAGCTGCTTCACCGAATCCCGGTTGGAGGTGCGTACCTCCACCGTGGTGCCCTCGCTGGGGGAGGTGATGGTGCCGCGGGTCAGCGAGACGGCCTTCTCCAGAGTCACCAGCAGCCCCACGCCCTTCTTCAGGTTCCCGAACGCGGGACCCGACTGATAGGTGTCGGTCTTCCAGGACGGTGCTCGACCGGTGAGCACATTGCCCAGGTTCGCCGACGACTCGCGGCCGGCGGTCGAGAAGTCGACCAATCCCACGTTGACCGACTTCACCGGTGCACCCATCCCCGGCGCGGGCGGCACGTCACCGGTGGCAGTCGCCGGGGACGATGCCGAGGAGGAGTACAGCGATCCCACACTGGACTGGGTGTCGCTGCTGCGGGTGAGGTTGCTGATCAGCAGAGTCAGCCCGATGATCAGCAGCAGCGCCACCGCGCACGCGGCGACCACCAGCAGCGGAACGTTCTTCTTCCCGCCCGCGCCGCGGGACAGGAGCGACGACTTCGATTGGATGCGCTTGGGCGGAGTGGGCCGCTCAGCCGCCGATGCCGCGGCGGCTGCGGCGCCGGACCTCCCAGCCGGCGCGGGCCGGACGGGCCCGTCGGTCGCGCGTACCGGCGTCAGCAGATCGGTCTTCACATCCACCACCGAGGCCTGGTCCAGCAGCTGCTGCACAGTGGCCGCGGTCCGGATGCCCTGGCCACCCTCCAGAGTGCGGGTCGCCACCGCGGAGATCTCGAACGGGATGTCGCTCTTGGCGTCTCGCGGTTCCACCGGGTGACCGTTGGCGTCGGACTGGGCCTGGCGGATCCCGGCGACCGTGCCCGAGCCACAGGTCACCTCCCGGCCGGTGGCCTCGTCCAGCGGCCAGCGCTGCAGCAGCAGCGCGT
The DNA here is from genome assembly GCF_054780975.1 of Tsukamurella serpentis. NCBI lineage: Bacteria > Bacillati > Actinomycetota > Actinomycetes > Mycobacteriales > Tsukamurellaceae > Tsukamurella > Tsukamurella serpentis. Next base: position 43,927 of record NZ_BAAGVH010000004.1, on the reverse strand, counting down.
ACAGCACCGCACCGAGACCACGGACGTCCGACTCCTTCGTGGCATCGGCGAGCGTGCCCGGGAAGGCCAGGTAGGCGTGGCCGTCCTGAGAGATTCGCACCCGGTCCGGATGGTCGATCGACAGTGCCGCCCCGGCCCGGTGCGCACCCTCGGCGGCCCCGGCCAGTGCCCGTACCGCCTTCGCCGCGCCGATCGCCGACGGTGCGGTGCCGGCCACGTCGGCCAGCGAACTGCTCGGTACCCACTCGGCGACGACGATGCCGCCCGAACTGCCGCGTACCACGTCGAGCACACGGGCCAAGCCGTTCGAGTGCACCCGGCCCAGGCGCAGGGTGCGCGAGAGGATCGACTGCGGGCCCTCACCGCGCAGGCTGATCTGGGCGCCGCGCTCGGGCACCGGGGCACGCTGATCCGAGTCCACGAAGGTCAGGGCTACATCGCGGTCGAGGTTGATGTCCCGGGCCTGCCAGAACTGCAGGCCGCGGATACCTCCGAAGTGCTCGATCAACCGGTACCGGCCGCCGGCCACCACCGCGCCGGGGATCAGCTCGGGGCCGCGCGGGGCATCGTCGACCGGGTCGAGCGGTCCCGGCACCGCCTCGCCGGGCAGCGCGCCGCCGGGAACGGCGGGGTTGGGAACAGCCGAGGGAAGGCGCATCTGGCCGGTGCCGGGAGCTTCGCTGCCCGGGGTACGTGCGGAGTCGTCCTCGGTCACTGCGAATGCTCCTCTTCTCCGGTATCTCAGGCCCGTGGTCGGTGGGGTGGCGCTGCTCGGGGATCGCCGCGGAACATGGCTTTGACCAGCATACGGGAGGCCTATATCGTCGGCGATCCGTGGAAGCTGGGCGGTGATCTCCTCGCGCCGCAGGTTCGCCTGCGCCTGCAACTGATCCAGGCGCATCTCGCGGGTGTCGGGGGCCCGGACCGGCTCGTGCGCCGGTTCCGAGGGCTGCGGTGGGCGCAGCGCCGGAACGAACCGGGCCGCGATACGGCGCAGTGGCGCCAGGATGGCCAGCACGTCCGGGACCCGCCACAGCGCCAGCAGGGCGTAGATCAGGGTCAGGCACAGTACCCCGGCGATCGCCAGGTAGGTCATCGCACCGAGCGGGCCGCTCTTGTCCAGCCGCTGCAGGCCGTCGATCTGCAGGACCAGGTACACCGTCACCGTGACCAGCACCGATACCGATACGGTCTGCACCAGGGTGCGGGTGACGTTGGTCAGGTGCAGTGGTCCCAGGGTGCGGCGCAGCAGGTACCAGCCCATGATCGCGCCGGCCGTGTACGCCAGCCCGTTCGCGGTGCCGAGCAGTTCGACGATCCGATTGCCGTCATCGACGAAGACCGGCACCAGGTACGAGAAGCAGATCTTCGCGGCGGTGATCGCGATGACGATGAACGTCGGCACCCACGCCCGCTCCTGCGCGTAGAACACCCGCAGGTGGATCAGCACCATCGCGTAGGGGATCAGCACGAACGCGGTGAACGAGATCGCGGTACCGAGGTTGTTGGCGTTGGTCTGCGAGAACTCGCCGAAGTTGAACAGCGCGCGGCCGATGGACGGGCCGAAGACCGTCATGATCGCGACCACCGGGACCAGCGCGACCATGGTGATCCGGGTGGCCACCGAGAGATCGTCGAGGACGGCGTTGCGGTTGCCCTCCGCGGCGTTGCGCGACAACCGGGGCATGACCGCGGTCAGCAGCGCCACACCGATCACGCCGTAGGGCAGCTGCAGCACCATCCAGGTGTAGGTGTAGATCGCGGGCCCGGCCTCGGTGGCGTGCGCGGCGATCGGGGTGACGGCGTACCAGCCGGCCTGCGAGATGAACACGTAGGCGACGATCGCGATGCCCATGCTGCCGAAGTGCTTGAGGCGGTCGTCGATGCCCCAGCGCAGGCGGAGTCTGATCCCGCAGCGGCGCATCGCCGGGATCTGGATCATCGCCTGCAGGATCACGCCCAGGGTGCTGCCGATACCCAGCACCAGCAGCTTCGGTTGCCCCATGGCGGTCGGGTTCAGGGTCAGCTCGCCCGGCATCAGGTAGAAGGTGACCAGCGTGGCGATCTGCACCACGTTGCAGGCCACCGGTGCCCAGGCGCCGGGTTTGAACTCGTCGCGGGTGTTGAGCACCGCGGTGAACAGTGCCGAGAGCCCGTAGAACATCAGCTGCGGCAGGAACATGATGACCAGTGCCTGCGTCAGGCCCTGATCGACCTTGCTGCCTCCGACCAGCAACCCCACCAGCAACGGGGACAGTGCCAGGGAGAGCACCAGGGCCAGGCCGAGCACCGTGACCGACAGGGTGAACAGGCGCTCGAAGAAGGCCTGGCCCCGGTCCCGGTCCTCCATCTCGGCGCGGATCAGCACCGGGATCACCAGTGCCGTCAGCACCTGTCCGAGCACCAGCTCGGACACCTGCTGCGGCATCTGGTTGGCGATGCTGAACGCCGATGCGATCGCCGGACCGAGGATCGCGGCGATCAGGACCGTGCGCAGGAACCCGGTGACCCGGGAGGTGAGTGTGGCGACCGCGACGGATCCGGTGGAACGCAGCAGGCTCGCGGTGCCGCCCTCGCCGCTCTCGCCGCCGTCGGCAGCGACGGGTCTGCTGCTCGGCGGGATGTGCCGGGGCTCGGCGCGGCTCATGAGTCCTTCGGTTCCGGGTGTTCTGTGGGTACAGCTGGTCGATGTGCAGCGTAACTGTTCGCGATCAGCTTCTCGTGCTCGTCCGCGGTGGGGCGGTCCGCGTCGGACGGGTCCGGGCGGCCGCGGAATCGGCGCCACAGCCGGCGCCCGGCCAGCAGGACCAGCAGGATTCCGGCGGCGCAGGTGATCCAGAACAGCGATTTGCCGTACGCATTGGAGTACACCGAGATGGAGATCGGATCACCGACCGGCATGTCGCTACTGGTGCGCAGCGACATCTTCACCGAGATCTGCCGCGAGTAGTCCACCGTGGTCGGCAGTTCGATCTGCCGGGTACCGCGAGCCGGCAACTCCTGTACCTCGGAGGCGTCGATCGTCACGCCCTCCGGCGCCGACCACTCGATCACGGTCCGGATCGGCAGCGGCAGATCATTGCGCGCCACGATCAGCAGCGGAGACTTGTCCGAGGCCAGGGTGTACGCGCCGCCCGGATTGACGAACCGCACCGATTCGAGCTGCGCGTCCAGCGAGGTCCGGGCGGCGGTCATCCGGATGCTCGCGTCACCGTCGACCACCTGGCGCGACGGGGCCCAGCGCAGCGCGCGCACGGCGTCCTCCCGCATGGGTGAGATGTAGATCGACGGTCCGAGCGGGGTCTTCGGCAGCGGCAGCAACGCGGCACCGAGCTGATCGACCCGGCGCACGTGGTCGGCGGCCGCAGCGACGATGGCGTCCGGAACCAGGGAGGCGGTGCTGCCGGTGGGCTGGCGCAGGGTCCAGGCGACGGCGGCCGGGTCACGACCGGTGGATTGCGCCGAGGCCACCACGTCGCGGAAGGTCCGGGGCACCGCGAGCCCCTCCCCCAGCAGCGACTCCGCCGCGTCCAGCACGGCGCGGGCGTCCGCCGGGCCTGCCGCCCACACCTGCGGCGGCACGATCAGGGTGGTGCGACCGGTGACATCGGCGATCGGATCGGTGGCCGTGTTGGCGGCCCAGCCACCGGCCGGCGCGTACCGCTGACTCGGGTCGAGTGCGGCCGCGGTCACCGCGCCCACCGCGGCCTGGCGGCGCATCACCGCAGGCTCCTCGGCGGGATCGGAGACGGTGGCGGTGATCGTGGTGCCGGTGGCGCCGGGCAGCACTCCCCGCTCGGCGCTGTCGGTGACACCGCCCATCGCAGCGAGCGCCGCGGTGACGTTCGGATCGAAGACCGCGGCCCCGATGCCCTGGCCGACGGGGACGATGCCCGAGGCCAGCGGCCGGCGGCCCGACGGTGGGGCGACGGCGTTCGCCGCGATCACCGTCGCCGACGAGTCGGAGGCCCGCAGCTGCCGGGCACCGTCGCGCAGCAACAACCCGGACGCGGGGATGGTGATGCCCCGGACGGACTTGATCCCCAGGATCGAGTCGATCACATCCGACGAGGCATCCAGGGCCGACCGCTGCAGGGACGGTTCCGCGGAGCGGCCCAGTGCCTCCAGGTCGACCTGGCCGAAGGGCAGCGCCACCACGCAGGAATCGGCGGCCACCCGGCGCAGCCGCTCCAGCCAGGCCCCGGCCTGCTCGGAACCCCTCCCGGCGACCGTCGGACCGCGTGGGTCGGCGGGATTGCGGCTGACCCGGTACGGACCGGTCATGGCCTGGACGGTGACCAGCAGGTCGGGGTCGATGGCCAGGCAGGCCGCGGCGCGCAGCGCGGTCCGGCGCGGATCCGGACCGCGGGTGGCCTCCTCGTACGCCGAGAGCAGGCCGTCGAGCCGGCCACCGGAGCCGAGGGACCCGGCCAGGGCATCGTCGACCAACCGGATCGGGGTGTCGCCGCCGCCCGGGACACCGCCCGCGAGCTTGGGATTGTCGGCCAGGGGCCACAGCAGGCTCAGCTGAGTCGGCGAGCTGGTGATCGACCGGTCGACGTCACCGGCGGCGGCGGTGGTGCCCGCCGGCAGGGAATAGACGGGCAGCAGGGTGCGTGCATCGTCGAGCCGCGCGACGCCGCCGTACGCGGGCTTGCCGTTGAGGTTCAGCAGCAGCGGGTACACCCCGGGACGGTTGATGCCCAGGGTCGGGCCGCTGCTCGCGCCGCCGGGCCGCACCGGGATCGAGACGGCGAAGGCGCTGCGTTCCCCGGGGCGCAGCACCTTCGAGACCGGCTGAAAACGTCCGACGGTGTCGTAGGCGTTGTTGTCGGCCACCAGATCCGAACGCAGCTGTGCCGAGGTCGCGACCGCGGGCGCGCGCTGGATCCGCAGGTCCAGGTCACTGACGTCCCGATCCCCGAAGTTCGCGACCGAGCCGCGCACGGTCACCTCGTTGGGTGAGCTCTCGGTGACCGACGAGGTGATCTCGTCGACGGTGATCCGTACGAACTGCGCATCCGGCAGGCCCGCCCGGGAGGGGACGGCCCAGCCGGTCATCGCGACCAGAAGCGTCAGCACGCACAGCAGGCGAGCCGACCGGATCACGTCTGTCCGCTCCCACTACCGCGCCGGCCACGGGCCCGGCGACCACCGCGCCGGCGCCGCGGCTTCGGCGGATCGTTGCGGACCGCGTTCCGTTCGGCCGCGGCGCGCTCGTAGGCCGACGGTTCGCTGCGCGGCAGCGCCGCGACACGCGCGGCCAGCTCGTCCGGGTCGGAGGCGAGATCGTCGATGACGGTGCGCGCGGCGGCCACCAGTTTGCGCTCGTCGGAGTACGTCAGGCGGGTCGCGAGCTCGGTGAGCGGCACCCACGCCACCTCGGAGACCTCGTAGTCCTCGGCGGAGAGGTCACCGCTCTCCCAGGACAGCAGGAAGTGGTGCACGGTCTTGTGCACGCGGCGTCCTTCGACGGCGAACCAGTAGTCGATCTTGCCGATCGGGGCCAGGACCGAGCCGGTGAGACCGGTTTCCTCGGCGATCTCCCGGATCGCGGTGAGCTCGGCGGTCTCACCCTCCTCGATGTGCCCCTTGGGCAGCGACCACAGGGTGCGGCCACGGCGGTCCACCCGACCGATCAGCGCCGCCCGCAGCTCGTCATCGCTGTTCAGGCCGGAGATCACCAGGCCACCGGCGGAGGTCTCACGGACCGTTCGTACCCGCGGGTCCGGGCGGCCGCGCCCGGTACCCGATCGCTTCTGCTTGGGCTTGGGACCGTTCTCGCCCTGCTTGCGGGCCGGTTGACCGGTCTGCGCGGACCCGTCCGACGGTGCCTTCCCCGACGCGTTCGAGGCGAGCGCAGCGGAGTCCGGCGCGGTCTTCTGTTCGGTGACGGCCGAGAGCTGGGCACGACCGCGTCCGCGTCCTCCGCGCCGCCGCCGTCGGCGGGGCCGACCGGCACCCTTTCCCGCGGAGTCGCCGACGGAACCCGGGCGCTGCGGGCTGCCCGAGGAGTCGGCTGATTCGGCGGAGGTCACTCCCCGATGCTACTGGCCGGTCGGGGTTCGATACGCCACCGTGGTCTTTTGGCGCGGCAGTAGACTGGCGCGATGTGACCGAGACCGGAGACCAGGCCCGCGCCGAGCGCCGCACCCGCCTGTTGGCGGCGGCACACATCTCACTGCGCGAACTGTCCGATGTGCTGGCGCCGCTGGGCGCCCGGTTCGCCGACGCCGGACACGAACTGTTCCTGGTGGGCGGGTCGGTCCGTGACGCCTTGCTGGGTCGTCTGACCAGCGATCTCGACTTCACCACCGATGCCCGTCCGGAGCAGGTGCAGCGGTTGTTGCGCGGTTGGGCCGAGGCCATGTGGGACACCGGCATCGAGTTCGGCACGGTCAGCGCCGCGTTCGCCGGTCAGCAGATCGAGATCACCACCTACCGGGCGGAGGCCTACGACCGGGTCACCCGCAACCCGGTGGTGCGGTTCGGGGAGAACCTGCACGACGACCTGGTGCGCCGCGACTTCACGATCAACGCCATGGCGGTGCGGGTGGGCCGGGACGGGGCCGAGGACTTCGAGGACCCGCTGGGCGGTCTCGACGCCCTGCTCGCCGGTGTGATCGACACGCCGGCGGCACCGCAGGAGTCCTTCTCCGACGATCCACTGCGGATGCTCCGGGCGGCCCGCTTCGTCTCCCAGCTCGGTTTCGCGGTGGCGCCCCGGGTGCAGGCCGCGATGACCGACATGGCCGAGGAGATCGATCGGATCACCGCCGAGCGGGTCCGGGCCGAACTGGACAAGCTGATCCTGGGCCGGTACCCGGTGGACGGGATCGTGGCTCTGGTCGATTCCGGGCTCGCCGAGCGGGTGATCCCGGAGATCCCCGGGATGAAGCTCGCGATCGACGAACACCACCAGCACAAGGACGTCTTCTGGCATTCGATGACCGTTCTGCAGCAGGCGATCGACTTGGAGGAGTCCGATCCGGACCTGATCCTGCGCTGGGCAGCCCTACTGCACGACATCGGCAAGCCTGCCACCCGCCGGCACGAGCCGGGCGGCGGCGTCTCCTTCCACCACCACGAGGTGGTCGGCGCCAAGCTGGTGCGCAAACGGATGCGGGCGCTGGCCTACCCGAAGGCCGTCACCGAGGACGTCGCACAGCTGGTCTTCCTGCACCTGCGCTTCCACGGCTACGGCGACGGCCAGTGGACCGATTCGGCGGTGCGCCGGTACGTCACCGACGCCGGACCACTGCTGCCCCGTCTGCACAAGCTGGTCCGCGCCGACTGCACCACCCGCAACAAGCGGCGCGCCGCCCGGCTGCAGGCCACCTACGACGGTCTCGAGCGCAGGATCGACGACATCGCGGCCAAGGAGGATCTGGCGCGGGTGCGTCCTGACCTCGACGGCAACGCGATCATGGAGTTGCTGGGGCTGCCGCCGGGTCCCGAGGTGGGTGCGGCGTGGAAGCACCTCAAGGAACTGCGCCTGGACCGTGGACCGCTGGACCGCGATCAGGCCGAGGCCGAACTCCAGCGCTGGTGGGCCGAGCGTCAGGGCTCGTAGCGGTCAGCGGGTGGCCGTCGCGCCGTCCGCGGCGCCGTCCCCATCGGAATCGAAGAGCAGCAGGTCGGGGGTGCCGTCGGAGTCGGTGTCGATGAGCGCCTGACGGGGTGGTTGCCCGGGATCGGAGGCCAGCGGGGTCACCGGCTGCGGCGGAGGTTCGGGCCGTTGATCGGCGGTGTCCGGTGCCCGGCAGGTGGAGGGTGTGCGGGGCTCCCGGTCCGGCACCGACCACAGTCCGGAGCCGTCGTCGCGGAACCGGGTCTCGGCGCCACCGTCGTCGTCGAGGTCGAGGGCCGCGATCTCGGCGCGCCCGTCCCCGTCGAGGTCGATCATGGCGTCGTCGACCCGCCCGTCCCCGTCGAAGTCCAGCAGCACCGAACCCCGGATCGACGGTGACCGCCAGTGCGTGATCGGGCCGGTGCCGTCGCCGAACCAGTACTCGACGAGGTGCGGACCCTCCCCCGAATCCCCCATATCAATTGGACGCACCGGGACCCGCCGGGGTTCCCCGCCGGTACAGCACGAGCACCGCGGCCAGCGCCGCGGCGTAGAGCGCGGCGCCCGCGGCGGCGAGGGTGCGATCGGCACCGTCGAACGGGACGAGCGCTGCGGCGAGCGCCACCGCACCGACGAAGGTGACGTTGAAGATCGCGTCCTGGAAGGCGAAGACCTGGCCGCGCCGCTCGTCCGGGACGTCGAGTTGCATGGCGGCATCGCCGGAGAGCTTGACCACCTGTCCGGCCAGCCCGAGCACCGCGGCGGCGCCGACCAGCACAGGGAAGCTCAAGGTCAACACGGTGAGCTGGGTGAGGCCGGCCAGGACGAGTGCGCCGAGGACTGTGGTGCGCCGGCCCACCCGGATCACCGCGAACGGGGTGACCACGGCGGCGACGAACATGCCGATCGCGGTGGCGGCGGCCACCGAACCGAAGCCGGCCAGGCCCAGCGTGCCGTCGGTGAAGTGGTGCCGGGTGAGCAGTAGCAACATGAGGGTGTTGAACCCGAACACCACCCGGTGCGCCCCCATCCCGGTCAGCGCCGCCGCCACCGACGGTGCCCGCCACGCCGCGAGTGCGCCGTGCGCCAGGCCCGCGGCGAAGTCCCGGATCGCGGTGGCCCGCCGGTCCTGCCCGGGCAGATCGTGGTCGGGGCCCAGTACGCCGGACGGGAAGCGGGTTGCCAGCAGCGCCCCGGCGACGGCGATCAGAGCCGCGCAGCCGAGTACCCCGCCGCTGCCGGCGTCGTCGGCTCCGAATACCGCGCGCAGTGCCACGGCGGTGCTGGCGCCGAGTGCGGTGGCGCCGGCCCCGAGCGTGGTGGTCACCGAGTTCATCGCCACCAGCTGCGGTTTGTCCACCACGTGTGGCAGTGCCGCGGACAGCCCCGAGGCCACGAACCGGCCGGCGCCGCCGACCGCGAGCGCTACCACGAAGATCGCGGTCTCCCCCGCACCGGAGGCGAGGACGGCTGCGCAGAACGTGATCAGCAGAGCACGTACCAGGTTGGCGACGATGAAGACCCGTCGACGGTCCCAGCGGTCCAGGAGTGCTCCTGCGAACGGGCCGATCGCGGAGTACGGCAGGAGCAGGACGGCGAGCCCGGTGGCGATGTCGGCGGGGGTGGCGTTGCGTTCCGGGTTGAACACGATCGCAGTGCCCAGAGCGGCCTGGAACAGCCCCTCGGTGTACTGACTGAGGAGCCGCACCCCGAGTAGTCGCAGCAGGTCCGGTAGGTCGCGGAAGGTCCGCCACGCGGGTTTCGCGGCCGCCGCGCCGGCGTCCGGACGGCTGCTCGTCACGCCGGACAGCCTAGCGATGTGGATCGGGTTGCGTGGGGCGGACCGGCAGCCCGGTCGACGTGCCATGATGGACGAGTGGGTCCCGATCGTTCGAACGAATCCTCTCCCCGTGACGCGTCCTCAGGGGAGAGCTCGGATGCGCCCGCGGACGACGTCTCCTTCGAGGTCACGTCCGGGACGCTGCTGGTGGCCTCTCCGGAGTTGCTCGAGCCCACTTTCGCCCGTTCGGTGGTGTACCTGATCGAGTACAACGAGTCCGGTGGGCTGGGCGTGGTGCTCAACCGGCCCAGCGAATCGGCGGTTCACGGAGTGCTGCCGCAGTGGCACGAGATGGCCGCCAAGCCGAAGGCCGTGTTCGTGGGCGGCCCGGTCAACCAGTCCGCGGCGCTGTGCCTGGGTGTGGTGAAGGCCGGTGTCGACGTGGAGGGCATTCGCGGACTGCAGCCGGTGTCCGGCCGGGTCGTGCTGGTCGACCTCGATTCGGACGTCGAGATGATGGACGAGCTGCTCGACGGGGTGCGGATCTTCGCCGGATACAGCGGCTGGGGAATGGGGCAGCTCGACGAGGAACTGGCCCGGGACGATTGGATCCCCTGCCGGTCGCTGCACGCGGACGTGCTCGCGCCGCCCCGGGTGGATCTGTGGGGTGCCGTGCTGCGCAGGCAGGGTTTCCCGTTGTCGATGCTGGCCACGCACCCGGTGGACGTCGCTACCAATTGACCGCCTATTAGGTTAGGCTTACCTCCTGAACCTAGGAGGGTGTGTGTCTCGCTTCGCAGTGGCGGCGGTGTCCGCGGTGATGGCCCTGGTGATCGGAGGGTGCGGCGGTGCACCGTCGGCAACCGGCCCTCAGACCTCGGCCACGGTGACCGTCTCCCAGGCGAACGGGGCGATCGACTACCCGGTGGGACCGAAGCGGATCGTCGCCTCGGGCTACTCGATCGACAACGTGCTCGCCCTCGGCCTCAAACCGGTCGCGATCGTGCAGCTCACCCAGGAGTTGCCGGCGCCCTGGCAGCGGGAGTTGCTGCGGGACGTGCCGGTGATCAAGGGCACCGGCTCCGCGCTGCCGGTGGAGGAGATCGCGAAGTTCCGCCCGGACCTGTTCGTCGGTGACCATCGCGTGGTGCGCGGAGAGAACTACAAGCAGGTCAGCGGAGTGACCAAGGTGCTCGGCGGGATCGGCGCATCGGGTAAGGACGCCGGCTGGGACACGCAATTGCTGGCGCTCGGGAAGATCCTCGGACAGGAGAGCCGGGCCCGTGGTGTGATCGACGCCGACCGGGAGCAGATCGCGCAGGTTGCTCGCAGGTACCCGGGCCTGAAAGGGAAGACGGGTTTCGTCGCCCAGTACGTGGCCGCGTCCAGCAGCTTCAACGTGATCGCCGACCCTCAGGACCCCACCAATCGCTTCTTCTCCGAGCTGGGACTGACGGTGCCGCAGGCCATCCGTGACGAGCCACGGTTCACCGACGCCGCCACCCGCGGCATGGTCTCGCTGGAACTGCTTCCCCGGATCGGTGCCAACTTCATGGCGATCTACCCCAACGGGGCCACCGGCGCCGACCTCTTGCGCCTGCCCGGCTACACCGCGCTGCCGCAGGTGCAGCGGGACAGCACCGTCGTCGCCGATCTGGACCTGACGTACTCGGTGTACCAGCCGACATCGCTGAGCAGGAAGTGGTTCATCGAGCGGGTGGAGCCGACGCTGAGGCTGGTCGCCGAACAGCGAACCGTCCCCTGAACCGGGGAACCCACCGACATTCCTGCGCCGAGATCGCTGCCCCGGGTGCTGCACGAACCCTGATCCGGTCGATTCAGTTAGGTCGTGGGAGTCGGGAGCTCGCGGCCGTACCGGGCGGCCAGCCAGGAGCACATCATCAGTTGCACCTGGTGGAAGACCATCAGCGGCAGTACCAGCAGACCCACCGGCTGACCCGCGAACAGCACCGCCGCCATCGGAAGGCCGGTGGCCATGGACTTCTTGGACCCGCAGAACTGGACCGCGATCATGTCCGCCCGGTCGAAACCGGCGCGTTCGGCGATCAGCCGGGTCAGCCACAGCATGAACACCACCAGCACCGCCGAGAGCAGCACCAGCTGCACCACACCGACCCACGAGACCTGGCTCCAGATGTGCTCGCGCATCCCGGCGGAGAACGCCGAATACACCACCAGCACGATCGAACCCCGGTCCACGTACTTCAGGGTCGCCGCGTGGCGGGTGACGAAGCCGCCGATCCACGGTCGCATCAGTTGACCCAGGAGGAACGGCGCCAGCAGTTGTAGGCACAGGTCCACGATCGAGCTGCTGCGGAAGCCGACCTGACCGGTCGTGGCCATCAGGCCCAGCACCAGCAGCGGAGTGATGAACACGCCGAGCAGGTTCGACACCGACGCGCTCACGATCGCCCCGGGCACATTGCCGCCGGCGATCGAGGTGAACGCGATGGACGCCTGGACCGTCGAGGGCAGCAGGGTCAGGAACAGCACACCGGCGTACAGCTCGGGCCTCAGCACGGTGTCCGGGACGAACCGTACGAGTACGCCGAGGATCGGGAAGACCACGAACGTACAGGTCAGGATCACCAGGTGCAGGCGCCAGTGGGTGAGTCCGGAGATCGCCTCGCGGGGATGGATCCGAGCGCCGTACAGGAAGAACAGGACTGCGATCGCGACGGTGACTCCCCAGCCGACCACCGGTTCGGCTCTGCCGGTGGCCGGGATCACCGCGGCGACGGCGACCGTCGCCATGATCGTCAGGACGAAACCGTCCAGCGACAATCGGTCGAGGAGTCGCTTCATCGATCAGGCGGGGTGGGACTCGTGATCGCACATCCCCTTGAGTGCGCACGCGCCGCAACCGCCGGTCACGCCGCAGTCCGCGGCAGGATCGACCGACGGCGCTCCCCCGGCTCCCCCGGCTCCCCCGGCTCCCCCGGCGGTGCTCTTAGCGCCGGCGCCGTCGGCACCGTCGGCGCTGCAGCAGGTGGACTGGGGCATCTGCAGGCGCGCCTGGATGGATGCGGCCCGCGACCCCTGCAACGCACCGAAACCGGCCAGCAACAGTGCGGCGAGCACGGCGATCGCGACGGCCGCGTAGCCCCACGGGGCGTCCATCACCAGCCCGACGAGGGCTCCACCTGCGAAGATCAGGCCCGCAGCGATCAGACTGGGCCCGGCGACCCGGTTCGCGGTGCGCCACAGCAGCGGATCGGAGAGGGTCTGTTCGGTGCGGACCCCCACGAATCCGTTCTCCGGGAGGCGGCCGGAGAGCCCGGCGGCACCCACGAGGACGGCTGCAAGAGCAGCCAGGGCGAGGATCACGACCAGCACGAACACCCCTCCAGTGTAGGTTCGGCGCGAATTTCGTCCGACCAGGGGCACGATTTAGGCTGGTGGGGTGACGCAGAACGTTGATCAGACTCTCTCGGCCGGGCCCGCCCACCGGTACACCGCCGAGCTCGCCGGTGCCATTGAACAGCGCTGGCGTGACCGGTGGCGCGACGGTGGCGTGTTCAACGCTCCGAATCCCGTCGGGCCGCTGCGCGGCGAGGGCACTCTGCCCGCCGAGAAGCTGTTCATCCTGGACATGTTCCCGTACCCGTCCGGAGCCGGCCTCCACGTGGGACATCCGCTCGGTTTCATCGCCACCGACGTCTTCGGTCGCTATCACCGGATGAACGGTGCGAACGTCCTGCACACGATGGGTTTCGACGCTTTCGGCCTGCCGGCCGAGCAGTACGCGGTGCAGACCGGTACGCATCCGCGCGAGACCACCGACAAGAACATCGCCCGGTATCTGGAGCAGATCGGCTCGCTCGGTCTCGCGCACGACGAGCGGCGTCGGGTCTCCACCACCGATCCGGAGTTCTACCACTGGACGCAGTGGATCTTCCTGCAGATCTACAACGCCTGGTACGACGCCGAGCAGGACCGGGCGCGGCCGATCGCCGAGCTGGAGGCCGAGTTCGCCTCCGGTGCCCGCGCCGTCGGTGACGGCCGGGACTGGTCGGCCCTGACTGCGGCCGAGCGCGGCGCGGTGCTCGACGATCACCGTCTGGTGTACGAGAGCAATTCGCTGGTGAACTGGTGCCCCGGACTGGGGACGGTGCTGGCCAACGAGGAGGTCACCGCTGAGGGGCGTAGCGAACGCGGCAACTTCCCGGTGTACCGCAAGCAGCTGCGTCAGTGGATGATGCGCATCACCGCGTACTCCGATCGTCTGATCGACGATCTCGCCGTGCTGGACTGGCCGGAGAAGGTCAAGTCCATGCAGCGCAACTGGATCGGCCGCAGCCGCGGTGCCCGGGTCCGGTTCTCCCCCGGCGTTTCCGGGGTCGATCCGATCGAGGTCTTCACCACTCGCCCGGACACCCTGTTCGGCGCGACCTACATGGTGCTCAGCCCCGAGCATCCGCTGGTGGATGCGCTGACCGCGGCGGCCTGGCCGGAGGGTACCGACGAGCGGTGGACCGGTGGGGCCGGTACGCCCGCCGAGGCGGTCGCCGCGTACCGGGCGTCGATCGCCGCGAAGTCCGACCTGGAACGCCAGGAGGGCAAGGAGAAGACCGGTGTGTTCCTCGGCAGCACCGCGGTCAACCCGGTCAACGGCTCTCCCGTACCTGTGTTCATCGGCGACTACGTGCTGATGGGCTACGGCACCGGCGCGATCATGGCGGTGCCCGCGCACGATGGCCGTGACTACGAGTTCGCGACGAAGTTCGGGCTGCCGATCGTCGAGGTGATCGGCAGCGAAGCCGGCGTGGCGGACGAGCCGCACACCGGCGACGGCCCGCTGGTGAATTCGGTGAACGACGAGATCGACCTGAGCGGTCTGGCCGTCGCCGAGGCGAAGCAGGCTGTGATCGACTACCTGGAGAAGACCGGTGCGGGAGCGGGCACCGTGCAGTACAAGCTCCGGGACTGGTTGTTCGCCCGTCAGCGGTACTGGGGGGAGCCCTTCCCGATCGTCTTCGACGGCGACGGTGCCCCGCACGCCCTGCCGGAATCCGAACTGGCGGTGCTGCTTCCGGAGGTCAAGGATTACGCTCCGGTGGCCTTCGATCCGGAGGACTCCGATTCGCAGCCCTCTCCTCCGTTGGCGAAGGCCGTGGAGTGGCTGCACCTGGAGTTGGATCTGGGCGACGGCCTCAAGGATTACACCCGGGATGCGAATGTGATGCCGCAGTGGGCTGGTAGTTCCTGGTACCAGCTGCGGTACGTGGACCCGACCAACTCGGAGACGTTCTGCGCCAAGGAGAACGAGGCCTATTGGATGGGGCCGCGGCCGGAGCGCAACGGTGCGCAGGATCCCGGTGGTGTGGATCTGTACGTCGGTGGCGTGGAGCACGCGGTGCTGCACCTGTTGTACGCACGGTTCTGGCACAAGGTGCTGTTCGACCTGGGGTACGTGACGTCGCGGGAGCCGTACCGGAAGTTGTTCAACCAGGGCATGATCCAGGCCTACGCCTACACCGACTCCCGGGGTGTCTACGTGCCCGCGGAGGAGGTCGTGGAGCGGGACGGCAAGTTCTTCCTGGGAGATCAGGAGGTGCGTCGCGAGTACGGCAAGATGGGCAAGTCGCTGAAGAACTCGGTGGCTCCGGACGATATCGCCCGGGACTTCGGCGCCGATACGCTTCGGGTGTACGAGATGTCGATGGGGCCACTGGATCAGGACCGGGCCTGGGCCACCAAGGACGTGGTCGGGGCGCAGCGCTTCCTGCAGCGTGCCTGGCGCACAGTGGTCGACGAGGAGAGCGGTGCCGTGCGGGTCTCCGAGGAGACCCCGTCGGACGCGACGATGCGCCTGCTGCACCGCACGATCGCCGGTGTCCGTGAGGACTTCTCGGAGATGCGCGACAACACCGCCATCGCCAAACTGATCGAGCTGACCAATCACCTGACCAAGGAGTATCCCGGCGGGGCGCCGCGGACGGTGGCCGAGCCGCTGGCTCTGATGCTGGCTCCGGTGGCGCCGCACATCGCGGAGGAGCTGTGGAGCCGCCTGGGTCATGAGGAGTCGCTGGCGCACGGTCCGTTCCCACAGCCCCAGGACGAGTGGCTGGTGCAGGACACCGTGGAGATCCCGGTGCAGGTCAAGGGCAAGGTCCGCAGCCGGATCACGGTCGGCGCGGATGCCTCGGACTCGGCTTTGGAGGCGGCCGCCCTGGCGGACCCGAAGATCGTGGAGCTGCTCGACGGTGCTCCGCGGAAGGTGATCGTGGTGTCCGGCAAGCTGGTGAACATCGTTCCGTAGTGGAGGCCCTGTGCTCGTATCGGTGATGGACCTGGCGACGGCCGAGCGGCGTAGCCTGCTCGAACTCGTCCAGGACTTCACCCAGGAGCAGTGGGGTGCGGCGAGTCCGTGCGCGGGCCGGCGTGTGCGGGGGTTCGACTGGTCGCGGACGACGTGGACCGGTGCTTCGGCGCCGGTGCGCAGGTGAGTAGCCCCGGCCGGAATCGCCTCGCCCACAACCTGGGCGTGCGGTGATCCGAGGTTCCGGTGCGAGCAGCGACTCCGGTTCAGGCCGCGGCGTCGAGCGGCCACGGGGAGTTCACGCGCCAGATGTTGTCGGCGTCGTGTTCGGAAAGCATGGCTTCGAGTAGGGGAGGCCCGTTCGGGCCGTCGAGGGTGGCGCTGATGTCGTCGTAGATGGTGCCGACGAGGTCCCGGTATTGAACCCGCAGGTCCTCCGCGCGCCAAGCATCGGCGAATCGCCTACGTCGCTGCTGGTGGTGACGTAGCGCCAATCGATGGAGCTCCTGTGGGTGGTGGAGGTGGTTCACCCGGAACCGTCCGGCGGGATCACCCGAGCGGCGCCACCCGGTGCGCCCGGAGAACTCGTCGTCATCGGGCACGGTCACGGTCTCGAAACCTCGGCGGATCTCGTCGTCACTCGGGACGACCTTGCCGTGGTGAGCATCGCAGGCGAGCGTCAGCACCGAGATATCGGTGGCTCCGCCGTTCCTCCGCTCCGTTTTGTGATGCACCTGGCAGCGTGTGGCCGGAGCATCACACCCCGGTGCACTGCAACCCTTCTCCGACCCGTACAGCGCGATCCGTTGATCCGTGGAAGCCAACCGGTTCTCCCGCCCCAGGTACAGCGGCCGCCCGGAGAGATCCAGCAGCAGAGCGTATTTGGGATTGGCACCCATCATCGTCAGGGCGTCCGCCACCGGAAGCCGCCCACCGGTAGCCGTGGTCGCGATACCGGTCTCGGCGGTGAGTCGATCGATTCCCATCGTGATGATCGGGACGCAGGGGAGGCCCCGGTGCCGGCCCAGCGCACCCGAACCGATCGCGGTGCGCAGCGCCGTGACCAGCGCATCGTGGTTCCGCTGTGCAGCGGTGCGGCGATCACGCCGAGCGGCCTCTGCGACGGCGGCCGGATCGTCGATGTCGACGGGCCGCTCCTCCTCGGGGTTGATCACTCCGGGACGTGCCAGCTTCTCCAGCACCACGTCCAGCAGTGCCCGAGCCTCGGGGGAGAGGGCGCCACCGAACTCCGACATCAGATCGTCACCCTGCCGACGAACGGTGAGGTCACGGGCGCGGGCGACGTCCTGCGCGGAGGGCTCCGCCCCGTCCGGATCGAGAAGTTCGTACGCGCGGCGCCCGAGACGGGTGATGTCGTCCGGTGTGCAGCCCCGGACCGCGGCCGTGACCAACATGTCCTCCAGGTCCTGCTGGTCGGCCTGGGAGAGCCGGCGCGAGCATTTGCCGAGCGCCCGTTCGATAGCCAGCGCGTGCCGGTCCGAGATGTCACCGGCGCGTTGTGCCGACGCCGCCCGGGGCAGACGAGGCTCGGGCGCGAAACCGCGCTCCTGCCGGGGTGCCCGTGACCGCGCACCCATGATCCGTTCCCGGGCTTCGGCGCCGGCCAGACCCAGTTGATCGACCAGGAGTTCCTTGACCCCGGTGTAGCCCAAGCGATATGGCAGATCCTGCTCGATGCCCACCTCGGTGAGCCAGTGCTGGCAACTGGGTACCGTGCGCGCAGCGCGTTCGAGCCGGCGGAGCCCGTCGAGCAACTGCTCCGAGGACAGCATGATGGGGTTCGCCTGAGCCAATCGCTCGGCGGCATGTTCGAAAGCGCTGAGTGCGGCGAGATAATCAGCAGCAGAAGTGTTCTCGAACATGCTGGGCCTCCTTCCGCTGAACCAAGCCTACTCCGGTGTACGAGAGAATGCAATAACATCGAACACAAGGGCGAGTGGGTGTATCCTCGATCCGGAGATCCGGGACGGAAGCGAACTCGCAGGACAGGAGCGCCGGATGCGTCTGATCGACGATGCGCAACGCCGGGCCCGTATGGCACGGCGTCACGCCCTCGCCCCCGTCCACCGGGTCACGTCGGTACATGAGGCGGTGCAGGCCGTCGCCGTGCTGCACGCCACGGAGCCGGCCACTCCGTACCTCTCGGTGCACGCGCGCACGCATTCGGTGACCCGCGCCGATTACGAGCATGAACTGTGGGAGCGTCGCTCCCTGGTCAAGCAACTCGCCATGCGGCGCACCATGTTCGTCTTCCCCGCCGAGCTGCACCCGGCGGCCCTCAGCGGTCCGTCGCAGCGCGTGGCGGCGCAGGAGCACGCGAAGATCGCCAAGGACGCGGTTCGTGCCGGTATCGCCGCCGACGGCGCCGCCTGGCTCCGGCGGGCACGCGGGGCCGTGCTCGCTGAGCTCAGTGGCCGGGAGCTCAGCGCCGTGGAACTGCGCCGGAGGCTGCCCGAACTCGACGGCCGGGTGACGATCTCCGAGGGCAAGCCGTACGGCGGGGAGTTCCACCTGGCGCCGCGGGTTCTGAACTGGCTGGGGGCAGCAGGGGATCTGGTGCGTTCGAAGAACGAGAGCCACTGGCGGGTCAACCGCAACCTGTGGACCCGGACCGACGAGTGGCTCGGGCGGTCACCGCAACGGATCGATCCGGGACGGGCCTACGCGGTGATGGTCGGTGAGTACCTGCGGGCCTTCGGCCCGGCTACCGAGGCCGATGTGGTGTGGTGGTTCGGCGCTACAAAGACAGTGATCCGTGCGGCTCTCGCCGAGATCGATGCCGTTCCAGTGCGATTGGAGCGTGACGGTACCGGCTGGGTGCTGCCCGGCGATGACGCCCCGGTGGAGCCGGTCGAACCGTGGGCGGCGCTGCTCCCCGCACTCGATCCGACACCCATGGGGTGGAAGGAGCGCACCTTCTACCTCGATCCGGCGTTCGCACCGGCGGTCTTCGACCGCGCGGGTAATGCCGGTACTACTGCCTGGTGGGACGGCCGGATCGTCGGCGCGTACATCCAGGAGGACGACGGCACAGTGGTACCGGTGACGGCGCCCGGAGTGCCACGGGAAGGCCGAGCCGCGCTCGATGCACAGGCCGCGCGGCTCCAGGATTGGCTCGCGGGCGAGCGGGTGAACTCCTTGTACAAGTCCCCGATCACGTTGCCGGAGTACCGGCGGTGACGGGCGTCAGCGAGGCCGCAGTACCAGCTCGGTCGGATGGGCATCGGCCGGGGCGGTGATGGCACCGGCAACCGCGGCGGCCACCGTCTCCGGCCGGAGCAGACCCTCGGCTGTGTACTCGCGGCCCTCGGCGGTGAAGATCCCGCGCTGCATATCGGTATCGATCCGCCCGGGGAAGATGCTGGTCACCCGCAAGGACGGTTCTTCGGCCCGCAGCGCTTCGGCGAACGCGGTCAACCCGAACTTGCTCGCTGCGTAGGCCGCCCAACCGGGATTGGCGCGCTTACCCGCTCCGGAGTTGACCAGCACCACGTGCCCGCCGGTGGCGCGCAGCGCGGGCAGCAGCGCTTTGGTCAGCTCCACCACCGCGAGCAGGTTCACCTCGAACATCTCCCGCCAATCCGCAGTGGGGGTGTCCTCGATCCGCCCGATCCGCCCGACCCCGGCGTTGTGCACCAGTACATCGAGCCGCTCGATCGACGATGCCCGTTCGGCGACGCCGGCGTGGTCGGTGAGATCCACGGCGAAGGCCTCGGCACCGTCGAACTCGGTGCTCAGAGCATCGAGCGCGGGGGAGGGGCGACCGCCGAGCAGCAGTCGATGGGTGGGAGCGAGCCGGCGTGCGATGTGCTCGCCGAGCCCGCGCGAGGCGCCGGTGATCAGCGCCGTGGGCCGGGAGTCGGAGCTCATCACTCCACCCTAGGCGCCGGCGCCGAGTCGATCAGAACTCGGCATCGCCCACCAGGGCGGCGCCGGTGGGGACCACCGCGGAGGCTGCTGCGCGGCGGGTGACCCGGGTCAGGATCAGTGCGGCGATCACGCAGGCACCGGCGCCGATGAAGAACGGCGCCGCGGGCCCTCCGAACCAGGTCGCGAAATGCGCGACCAGGGTTGCGGCCAGGGCTCCGCCGGCCCAGCGCAGGAAGTTGTAACCGGCGCTGGCCACCGCGCGCGGGGCGTCGGCGATCGACATCGCGGTGCCGGTGAACAGGGTGTTCAGCACCCCGGACGGGACGCCGGACGCGATCACCACGAGCACCACCACACCCACGTGCTGGTGCCCGAGCGCCGCCACCACGAGCAGGGCGCCGTACACCAGCACCGCTGCGATGGAGCCGCCGCGCTCACCGACCGCGGCCGCGATCCGCGGAGCCAGCCACACGCCGCTGACCGCCACCAACAGGCCCCACCCGACGAACACGGCGCCGACGAAGTAGGCACTGCGGTTGAGCACGAACGGTGACCACGCGAGAACCGTGAAGAAGGCGGCGGTGTAGAAGGCCGAGCCGAGCCCGGTGAGCAGCAGTCCCCGTTGCCGCAGCGCCCGCAGTGGAGCCAATGGTGAGACCGTGCCCGTGCGCTGTCGAGCGACCCGGGCCTCCGCGGAATCGGAGCGGAGCATCGTCGCGCACAGCACCGCACCGATCAGCATGAGTACCGCGGTACCGGCGAACGGGCCGCGCCAGGAGATCCCGCCCAGCACCGCGCCGAGCAGCGGCCCCACCGCGAGGCCCAGACCCAGAGCCGCCTCGTACAGCAGGATCGCGCCCTGCTGCCCTCCGGTGGCCGCAGCCACGATCACCGCCAGCGCGGTGGCGATGAACAGCGCATTGCCCAGGCCCCACACCGCACGCCAGGCGACCAGTGCACCGATGGAATCCGACAGGGCGCAGGCGCCGGCGGCGATCACGATCAGCAGCAGGCCGGCGATCACCGTCCGTTTGGCGCCGAAGACCGAGGTGAACCACCCGATGAACAGCATCGCCACCACCTGTACGCCCAGGTACGAGGAGAACAACAGGGTGGTCTGGCCGGGCGTGGCGTTCAGCGACTCGGCGATCGAGACCAGGATCGGATCCACCAGGCCGATGCCCATGAACGCGATCACCGCGGCGAACGCCGTCACCCATACCGCTCGGGGCTGATCCGCGAGAGTGTCCCGCAGGCCCGGGTGGGCGTGGCCCGGGTGGTGGCGTTGGACGGTGATCGGCATCGCTGCTCCTCTCAATTACTACGAAACTCTAATTAAGAGGGCGCGGGCGGAGCAAGCGGTTGTGATCGATTCCGCAGCGGCCGCTCAGTCGCCGTCGCGGTACAGCTCGATCAACCGGTTCAGCGCGGGCACGGCTCGGTCGAGATGGCCGAGCTCATCCTCGGTCAGCTCGTGCAGATAGCCGGTCAGCACCTCGTTACGAGCAGCGACCAGCTGCGAGGTCAGCTCCTGGCCGTGCTCGGAGAGCTGCACCACCACCGCACGGCCGTCATCCGGGTCCGGAGTTCGCTGGGCCAGTCCCAACCTTTCGAGACCGTCGACGGCGCTGGTCGCGGAGGGCAGTCGGATCCGCAGGAAGCGGGCCAGTTCACCCATGCGCACCGGTCCCAGCCGCAGCAGGCTCTGCAACGCGGACTGCTGGGCGGGCGTCAGATCCGGACCGGGGGTGTTGCGCCTGATCAGGAAGTGCAACTGATTGAGCGGAGAGCGCAGGCGAGCGGCCAGCTCGGCCACCTCGGCGTCGGACTGGTGATTCGACGCGCCGGGCGCCTCGGACGCGGGGTTCATGGGTCGATCCTAGGCGCGACAGCGACGGTGCCGGCCCCACTCGGGGACCGGCACCGTCGAAGCGGGAGCTCAGGCGCTCAGGAGCCGATGTCGCCGGACTTCTTCCACACCGCGACCACCGCCGGCCGCGGCTGCGAATCGCCGCCGTCGGGCCAGTGCGAGGACGGCTTGTCGGCGTTCGCATCGTCGGTCTCGCCCGGGTGCTGCACCGCGACCAGCACCCGGTTGTCCCGGATGACGGGCCCGCAGGTCTCGGCGCCGAAGGGCACCGTCAGGAACTGCTTGGTCAGGCCACGGTCCGCACCCTCGAGCACCACGCCGAACAGGCCGTCGTTGCTGTCGAAAGTGTCGTTGGTGCCGTCGGTGGAGATCCACAGGTTGCCGTGCGAATCGAAGGCCACGTTGTCCGGGCAGCTGATCCGCGAGACCTTGGTCTTGTCGAAACCGCCGTAGTAGGTGTCCGCCGCAGCGGGATCACCGCACACCAGCAGCAGGTCCCAGGAGAAGTCGGTACCGGTGTGGTTGTCGGTGATCTCCAGCAGCTGGCCGCTCTTGTTCTTCACCCGGGGATTCGCGGTGTCGATACCGGCCTTGCCCTCGGTGCCTCGGTCACTGTTGTTGGTGAGCGCGCAGTAGATCTTGCCGGTCTTCGGGTTCGGCTCGATGTCCTCGGGCCGGTCCATCTTCGTGGCGCCCACCTTGTCCGCCGCCACCCGGGTCCACAGCGCCACGTTCTCGGCGGGCATACCCTCGACGTGCGACTGCGCGCTGCCGTCGGCCTTGGTGGTCAGCAGAGGCATCCACTTGCCGGTGCCCTTGTAACCGCCCTCGGGGACGGTGCCGTTCTCCACCTTCTGGCCCTCGAACTTGGCCACGTACAACGTGCCTTCGTCCAGGATCCGCATGTTCGCCTCCATCGCAGCGGCGCCCTTGCCGGGCACGATCTTCCGCGAGCTGACGAACTTGTAGATGTACTCGAACTTGGAGTCGTCACCGCAGTAGGTGACCACCTCGCCGGCCGGGGTGACGTAGATGTTGCCGCCCTCGCGCTTCATCCGGCCCAGCGCCGAGTGCTTGACCGGCGTCGACTTCGGATCGTGCGGGTTGACCTCCACCAGATAGCCGAAACGGTTGATCTCGTTGGGCTCCTTGGAGAGATCGAACCGGTCCTCGTACTTCATCCACAGGTGCGAGTCCTCGTCCTTGCCGACGCCGTAGCGCTTCCAGCCCTCCTTCAGGCCGTCCACCGGGGGCTTGTCGGCACCGGAGAAGTAGTTGGTGTAGTTCTCCTCGCCGGAGATCATGGTGCCCCACGGGGTGATTCCGCCGGAGCAGTTCGCGATGGTGCCGAGCACCTTGGCGCCGCTCGGGTCGGCGGCGGTCCTGGTGAAGAAGCCGACGGCGGGACCGCGCAGCTCGAACGGCGTCGATGCGGTGATCCGCCGGTTGTACTCGCCCAGGACCGGAGTCAGCTTGCCCGAGCCGGGCTCGCCCTTGACCTCCACCACGCTGATCCCGTGCGCGGCCATCTCCACGCGCACCTGGTTCTCGGTGGGCTCCTTCTCCTTGTAGCCCTTGAACATCGCGGGACCGGTGGTGTACTCCTGGTTGCACACCAGCAGGAAGGTGTCCGGCTTGCCGTCGATCGGGATGAGATCGGTGAAGTCGTTGTTGAAGCCGAACTGCTGCGCCTGTGCCTCGGGCGTCTGGTTGTCGAAATCGAACTTCGGTGCACCCGGCAGTACCGGGTCACCCCAGCGGATCACAACGGCCTGCTCGTACCCCTGCGGAACGGTCACGGCATCGGCCTTGTTCGGGGCGATGGAGGTGAAGTTCAGGCCCGGGGCCTTCACATCGGCGGACGGTGCCCCGCCGGCGGCCGTGCTGGACGACGGCGATGCCCCACCGCCGCTGGAGTCGCCGCAGGCCGCGAGCAGGGAGGCCGCACCCACACCCAGGACGGTGACACCGGTGCCGCGAAGCACCGAGCGGCGGGTGATATCGCCGAAGTACTCGTTGTCGGAGGTGTTGTCGTGCGGGCGGAAGCACTGGTTGCCGCACTTGTACTGGCACGTGGTGTGCGAGCGGGCCGACTTTCCGTCGTGATCGAGTAGACGCAGATTGGGCAGGCGCATGTGTTCTCCCTCGGGCTGAACGGGGGTGGCTGATGCTGAGCGTCGTCAATCTAGGAGCGAGACGTGATCAGACGGCAAAGCTGAGGTGAACGAGCAGGGGGCGGATGTTCACCTGCCCACACCCTGATCCGCAGTCAGACGGGGGACAGCCGCCCGTGCTGGAGTTCGAGGACTCGGTCGCAGTACGAGGCCAGCCGCACCCGGTCGTGGCTCACCACGACCATCGCCACCCCCGAATCAGCTTCCTGCCGAAGGAGTTCCGCAACGGTGGCCGCCGCCTGCACATCCAGGCTGGCGGTCGGCTCGTCGGCGACGACCAGCGTGGGCCGCGCGATCAGCGCACGCAGGATCGCCACCCGCTGCGCCTGTCCCACGGACAACGCCCCCGGTCGCCGATCGACCGGGATCCGGTCCAGGCCTATCCGGTCGAGCTCGGCGCGCGCTATCCGGCGAGCCTGCGCCGAACCGATCCTCCGTCCGGCCGCCCGCAACGGCTCCACCAGGGTGCGCCACAGCGGCCATCGCGGATCGAGGCTGGTCACCGGGTCCTGGAACACCGGCATCGCCCAGCCGGAGAGGTCCGGCCGGGGGCGCCTGCCGCTCCACAGTGGACGCTCACCCACGTGCACCGTTCCCGAGTCCGGCCGCTCCTGGCCGGAGATCACCCGCAGCAGACTGGATTTACCGGTACCGGATGGTCCGACGATCCCCACGATCTCTCCGCGCCGCACCGTCAGATCGACATCGTCGGCCACGACCACCGGGGAGTCGGTGCCGTAACTCTTGCCGACCTCCCGCAGTCGCACCGCGGGCTCGTGATCCACCGGCTCCCGCCGCAGCGGGGCCGGGGTGGATGCCGCGATCAGCCGGCGCGTGACCGCACTGGAGGGTGCGCTGAACAGGGCCGTCGGGGAACCGGTCTCGACCACCCGGCCACCGTCGAGGACCACGACATGATCCACTCGGCGGGCCACCGAATCCAGGTCATGGCTGACCAACAGCAGGGCCCCGCAGGTGCGTTCGAGAAGCTCCAGCGCGGTGTCGGTGAGGTGCGCGTCGAGCGCACTGGTGGGCTCGTCGGCCAGGGTCAGCGCGGGGCGGTGACTGGTGGCGGCGAAGGTGGTGGCCCGCTGCAGCATCCCACCCGACCACTGGTGCGGATACTGGCGCACCCGCTGCCGCGCCTGCGCGATCGCCAGTGCCGTCATGCCGTCGACGGCCAGACCGGCCGGTGGACGCATCCGGTGCGCCCGCCAGCTCTCCTCGATGTGGTGGGCGACGGTGCGCAGCGGATCGAACGAGCTGTACGGGTTCTGCCCCACGTAGCCGATCTCGGTCCCGGCCATCGCGCGCAGCGCACGCCGGTCCAGCCCGAGCAGATCCCGCCCGGCGAACCGGATGCGGCCGGTCACCTCACTGCCCGCCGGTAGCCGGCCCAGTACCGCCCGCAGCAGTGTCGTCTTCCCGCAGCCCGAACCGCCCACCACACCGACCGAGGTACCGGCCTCGACGGTGAGGTTCACCCCGTCCAGTGCCCGGTAGCCGTCCGGGTAGTGCACGGTCAGGTCCACGATCTGCAGTACCGGGTCGCTCACTGAGACACCTTCTCGCTGGTGACGTCCCGCAGCGCCTCACTGAGGATGGTGGCCGTGAGCACGGTGAGCACCAGCCCCGTCGCCGGGCCCAGGATCTGCCACGGTGCGTAGGAGAGCGTGCCGCGTGCCTGCGCCAGCATGGTGCCCCACTCGGCTGCGGGCGGCTGCACCCCGAGACCGAGGAACGACAGTCCGGCGAAGGCCACGATCACCTCGCCGAGACCGAGGGTGGCCACCACAGCCACACCGGTGGCGGCGGTCGGGAGGACGTGCGTCAGCGCGACCCGCGGCAGCGGCAGTCCCGCCATCCGGGCGGCCTGCACATCGCCGCGGTGCATCGCCTGCCGGCTGATCATCCGGGCCAGTCGCGCCAGCGGAGCCCACCCGGTGGCCGACATCGCGACGATCAGGTTCCCGAATCCCGGGCCCAGCAGCCCGACGATGGCCAGGGTCACGATCAGTCCGGGGAGTCCGAGCAGCACGTCGATCAGCCGGGACACCACCGCATCGACGAGCCCTCCGAGGCAGCCGCTGAGCACACCGATCAGCACACCTGCGACCGCAGTGATCGCCGTGACCAGTAGCGCCGAGCCGAGCGAGATCCGCGCACCGGCGAGGGTGCGGGCCAGGAGGTCGCGCCCGGTGGCATCGGTGCCGAGCAGGTGCGAGCCGTCGGGTGAGCGCAGCGTCGCCCCGTAGGCGGGTACATCCGGGTCAGTGGTGAACAGCGGACCGATCACCGCGGTCAGTGCGATCAGCAGTAGCACCCCCAGCGCGATCCGGGCGTCGAGGCGGGCGGTGAGCCGGCGCAGCGTTCCGCGGGCGTCGATCGCGGCCCGGGCGGTCTCCGGGCGGCCGCTGATCGCGGCGAGGGTTCCGATCGAGGTCATCGAGCCGCCTCCCGCTCCGGGCGGAGCTCGCCGGTGCGCCGGCGCGGGTCGATCACGGCCACCACCAGATCCACGAGCAGGCTCACACCGACGTAGGCGAGGATCGCGACCATGGTGAACGCCGTGACCACCGGCATGTCCCGCGCGGTGATCGCCTCCACCGTGTACTTACCCGCACCCGGCCAGCTGAACACGGTCTCTGCGATCGGGGAGCCGCCGAGCAGCGCCGCCCCGCCCAGCCCGACCACCGCGAGGAACGGCGGCAGTGCGTTCGGCAGCTTGTGCAGCAGCAGGTTCCGCAGATCACCGGAGCCACGGGTCGCCGCGACGTCCACGAAGGTGGCACCGTCGAATTCCAGCAGTGCCGTCCGCAGTACCCGAGACCACACCGCGGCCGAGGCCAGGGACAGGGTCAGGGCGGGTAGCAGCACGGTGCCGAAGCCGCCGTCGGCGATCACCTTTCCCCAGCCCAGGCGAACCGCCACCAGATCGAGCAGCAGTACCCCGATCAGGTAGGTGGGGAAGGCCAGAGCCAGGGTGCTGAGCAGCCGGCACAGGTGATCGGCCCAGGTCCGCGGGCGCCACCCGGCGAGCACGCCCAGTACCAGCGCCAGCGCCACCGCGATGACGAAGGCGGTACCGGCCAGGATCAGGGTGGCCGGGAGCCGGTCGGCGAACTCCTCCGCCACCGGCCGACCGGTGCGCCAGGACACCCCGAGATCACCACGGAACAGGCCGGTGAACCAGGCCAGGAAACGCAGCGGTAGCGGATCGTCGAGGCCCAGCTCCCGGCGGACCGCGGCGATCTCCTCGGCGTGCGGCTCCTCGATACCGCGCAGGTTGAGGATCCGCCGGGCGGGATCGCCCGGCGCGGCGACGAGCAGGGCGAAGACCACCAGGCCCCCGCCCACCGCGCTCATCACCGCCGCGGCGAGGCGCCGCGTGATCGCCACCGTCATCCGGCTACTTCGACGGTGCCGTCTGGTAGTCGATCCACAGGTTGCTCACCGGGACCGGGTAGTTCTTCCACTTCGGGGAAACCACCGCGGTGAGCAGCCGGTTCGCGGCCACCCCGTAGTAGCCGCGGTCCCAGAGCATGCGCTGGATCCGCTCCAGCAGCGCGCGCCGCTCGGCTTCACCCGCGGTCACGCCCAGGTCGGCGATCAGGGTGTCCAGCTCCGGATCGTTGATCTTCGCGTAGTTCACACTGCCGGTACTGGTCAACAGCTCCGACATCGCCTGATCCGGGCTGCCGCCGAAGGACAGCAGCGACGACGACAGCGAGACGTCCCAATCGGCACCCTTGCGGGCCGCACTGTGATCGTCGACCTGAATCACCTGGACCCGGATACCCACCGGCTTGAGCTGAGCCTGCATCGCCTCGGCGATCGCGACACCGTCGGGCATGAGCGGGCTGCTGAGCACCCGCACCACCAGCTCCTGGCCGTTCTTGACCCGCACCCCCGCCGGACCCATCGCCCAGCCCGCGCGGTCGAGCTCACGGCCGGCATCAGCCGGGTCGGTGACCTGGGTGTCGACCGCGTAGGAGTAGCTGGGCGGGAAGACGCTCTTGGCGTACCCGGCGTGACCCTGCAGCGCGCCCTCGGCGATCTGCCGGTAGTCGACCGAGCGGTACACCGCACGCCGCACCGCGACGTCCTGCATCACCGGCGACGGCACCCGGCTTATCAGGCCGAAGACCAGGCCGGAGGCGTCGCCCTGGAGGAACTGCGAATCGGTGCGTCCCTGGGTGACCCGGGCCGCGCTGACCGGCATGTAGAGCGCGATGTCGACTTCGCCGGACTGCACCGACTGCAGCCGGGCGGTGGAGTCGGTGACGAACCGGACGTCGATCTTGTTCAGGGCCGGCTTCCCCCGCCAGTAGCCCTCGACCGGGACCATCGCGGCACCCTGCTTGTCGAGCCGGGTCACCCGGTACGGGCCGGAGTAGATGCCCGCGTTCATCAGCTGGTCGATCGGCTTGTTCTCATCGCGGAACTTCTGGTAGCCGTCGACGTCCATGACCACCACGTTGGTCTCGTCGGCCAGCAGGTTCGCCATGGTCGGGCTGGGCCTGGTGGTCTTGAGGGTGACCTCCAGCGGTCCGGTGACCTCCGCCGATCCGAAGTTCGAGCTGCGCTTGAACCGGGACTTCTGCTCCGCGCTCCAGGTGAGTACCTGCGCCAGCGCGGCACCGTCGAAGGCGCGGCCGTTCGCGGTCTTGACCCCGTCGTTGAGGGTGAGCTTCCAGGTGGTCGGATCCACCGGTTCGAGCTTGGAGAGCACCCACGGCTCCGGGACACCGGTCTTGGTGGGCCGCATCAGCAGTTCGACGTAGCCGAACTCCACACCCCAGTAGGCACTCTTGATCGGATCGAGATCGTCGAAGGCGTAGCTGGTGGAAATGGTCAGGGTGTCGCCGTTGCCGCCGCTGGTGCCGCCCGATCCCTGGAACGAGCCGCAGCTCGCGATCAGAGTCAGCCCGAGCAGTACGGCCACACCGGTGAGCAGCCTTCGCATCACGCCGCCCGTGGCCGGCGCGGGCGAACCGCTACTTGCATTGTCGACACTCATGAAATCTCATTCCCGTAGGTTGCACACGCATCCGATCTATTAGTCGGAGCGCATACCCCGGAAGTTCCCGGACAGATGCCGGGTGGCGAGATCGTCGAGTGCGGACTCGGCGCCGCGGTACGGGTCGCCCTCGCGCGGCCAGTGCAGAATCAGATCGGTGAAGCCGAGCTCCGTGGCCCGTCCCACCGCGTCGTCGACGGCATCGGGCGAACTGAGCGCATAGGTTCCGCAGAAGTCGACCGCGAGGTACCGGTCGACGGTGTCGCGTCCGGCGTCGGCCAGGGCGTCGTCGAGCCTGCGGCTGAGCCCGGCGACACCGGCCCACCAATCGTCGCCGCGGAGACCGTCCGGACCGGTGGTCGCCCAGCCCTGTCCCAGGTCGGCGACCAGGCGCAGTCCCTTCGGCCCGTTCGCGGCGAGCACGAAGGGCATCCGCGGCACCTGCGCGGGTTCGCCGACCATCCGGGCGTCGACGGCGCGGTAGTACTGACCGTCGAAGCTGATCCCGCCCGTCTCGGTCTCGAACCGCAGTAGAACGTCGAGGTCGCGGGTGAACTCGGCGAACCGGTCGTGCCGCTGCCGTGGGGTGAGCTCGTGCCGACCGAGTACGTGGGCGTCGAACCCGGTGCCGCCGGAGCCGACGCCGAGCAGGAACCGGCCGCCGGAGATCTCATCGACGCTCGCCAGGTCCTTGGCGAAGGGCACCGGATGGCGGTAGTTGGGGGAGCTGACGAACGTGCCCAGCCGGATCCGCTCGGTGGCCGTGGCGGCGGCGGTGAGCAGCGGGATCGTCGCTCCCCAGGGCTGATCGACCAGGGTCCGCCAGGACAGGTGGTCGTAGGTCCAGGCGTGATCGAAGCCGAGCTCCTCGGCCTTGCGCCAGCGTCGGCGGGCCTCGGGCCAGGGGTACTGGGGCAGGATGACGATTCCGAATCGCACGGATCCCACCCTACGGAGGCATTGCGCCGGTCTCCGGGCCGGTTACGGCGAGGCTGTCTCCCGGGCGGTGTCCTGCGCGCGCTCGCGGCGGTTGCGCAGGATGCTCGACGCGAACGCGGCGAGGATCAGCGTCACTCCCACGAGACCGGTGATGACCTCGGGGACCGGTGTCATGATCGAGAACAGCAGGATGCCGGCGAGTGCGCCGATCGCCCAGTGCGCGCCGTGTTCGAGGTACACGTACTCGGCGAGAGTGCCCTTCTCCACCAGGTAGACGGTCAGCGACCGCACGAACATCGCGCCGATGAAGCCCAGTCCGAGGGCGATGATGATCGGGTCCGCGGTGATCGCGAACGCACCGATCACACCGTCGAAGGAGAACGAGGCGTCGAGCACCTCCAGGTAGACGAACAGGAAGAAGCCCGCCTTACCGGTGGCCTTCGCCAACTCGGACGGGCCGGAGCGGGTGGGCCGGCTCTGCTCGTCCAGCGCCTGCCCCTGTTCCTGCCCCCGTTCACCGTCCAGTTCTTCGACGTGGAACAGATCGCCGAGCCCGTTGACCACGATGTAGGTCACCAGGCCGAGGATCCCGGCGATGAAGACGATCGACTGCTCGCCCTCGTGCGCGAAGACGGTGCCGGTGAGCAGCAGCAGGAGCAGTGCGGCCACGATGGGCAGCCGGGTGAGCGCACCGATCCGCTGCAGCGGCCGCTCGATCCAGCTCAGCCAGGTGATCTCCCGCTCCGGGTCGAGGATGAAGTCCAGGAACAACATGAGCAGGAACATGCCGCCGAAGGCAGCGATCTGCGGGTGCGCGTCGGTGATCAGCGTCTCGTAGCTGGCACGGCCGTCCGGGAAGTAGGCCGCGCCGTCCGCGGGCGGGTTCAGCGCGAGGTCGAGTGCCCGCGCGGGAGACAGGCCGGCGGTGATCCACACGATGGCCAGCGGGAACACCAGGCGCATGCCGAAGACCGCGATCAGGATGCCCACGGTGAGGAACATGCGGACCCAGAACCGGCTCATCCGCTGCAGCACCGTGGCGTTGATGACGGCGTTGTCGAACGAGAGGCTGACCTCGAGGATTCCCAGGATCAGGGTGAGGATCAGCGCCTGCGGGCCGCCGTAGAGGAACGCGGCCACGAGCGCGGCGATCGTGATCGCGAAGCTGAGTCCGAAGATCCGGAACACGTCGGCCTTTCGACGAAGTGACGAGGACGCAACCCGGGTGGGATCGGCCGGCTGTGCCTACCCGCGTGCGGGACTCACAGTACGCCGTACCGGCCGCCGGTCCTCGCCTCGACGTTCGCCGCGCTCAGAAGTCGAAGCCCCCGAAGTCGCCGCCGCCGCCGAAGTCACCGCCGCCGAAGTCACCTCCGCCGAGATCGCCACCGAAGTCACCGGAGTCCCAGCCCCCGTCAGCCCCGGAGTCGGCGACACCGGCACCGTCGAAGCCGCCGTCGCCACCGGCCAGGACGGCGGGCCCGACCCCGGCCATTCCGGAGAACAGCGAGCTGAACAGCAGGTAACTGCCCACGCCCCACGCGCCGGCCACCAGCGCAGGCTTCCACCAGGGCTCGCTGTACCAGCCCGCGGGCACCGGCCGGCCCGCGACGTTCCCGCCGGGGTAGTAGTTCGGTGTGCGGTCCGACGGTGCCGGGGAGGCCTCGATCGAACGGCCCTCCACCTGCACGGACCGATCCTCGGAGACCGAGCCGGCCGACCGCTGTCCGTCGAGCTCGGGGATCGGCGGCCCCGGGTCCATGTCCATCGCCACCCGAGCGGCGCGCGCGTAGTACAGACCCTCGATCGCGGTCTGCTTCGCCAGGCGGGCCTGCGCCGGGGTGTTCGCGCCACCGACCTGCGCGCCGGCCGCGGTGTACCGCTCGCCGGCGTCCGCGAGGGCCTGGCGAGCGGCGTCGTTCGAGCCGATCAGGTTGTTGACCTGCCCGGCGAGCCGGTCGATGGTGGCGCGCGCATCGGCCTGCGCGTCCGAGAGGGCGGTCGCCCGGTTCCCGCGGCTGCGCAGCACGTTCAGCACGACCAGGGCGACGATCGCGATCACGACGATGACGAGCACGAATTCCATGCCCACAGGCTACCGATCACCCGCGAGCAGTGCCGGTATCCGCAGGTGAGAGCTGGTCCGGCGAGCGTGGACCAGAACGCGGACGGCCCGCCACCGAGAGATCGGTGACGGGCCGTTCCGGGGGAGCTACTAGTCGGCTCCGATGATGAACTCCTCGAGCTGAGCGCGCGCGACGTCGTCGGCGATCTGCTCCGGCGGGGACTTCATCAGGTAGGCCGAGGCGGGGATCACCGGGCCGCCGATTCCGCGGTCCTTGGCGATCTTCGCCGCGCGCACCGCGTCGATGATGATGCCGGCCGAGTTGGGGGAGTCCCACACCTCGAGCTTGTACTCCAGGTTCAGCGGCACATCGCCGAAGGCACGCCCCTCCAGGCGCACGTACGCCCACTTGCGGTCGTCGAGCCACTCGACGTAGTCCGACGGGCCGATGTGCACGTTGCGGTCCTGCACCTTGCCGGCCAGCGGACCGGTGAGGTTGCTGGTCACGGCCTGGGTCTTGGAGACCTTCTTCGACTCCAGGCGCTCGCGCTCGAGCATGTTCTTGAAGTCCATGTTGCCGCCGACGTTGAGCTGGTAGGTGCGGTCGAGCACCACGCCGCGGTCCTCGAACAGCTTCGCCATCACGCGGTGGGTGATGGTGGCACCGACCTGGCTCTTGATGTCGTCACCGACGATCGGGACGCCGGCGTCGCGGAACTTCGCGGCCCACTCCGGATCGGAGGCGATGAACACCGGCAGCGCGTTGACGAAGGCCACGCCCGCGTCGATGGCGCACTGCGCGTAGAACTTGTCGGCCTCCTCCGAGCCCACGGGCAGGTACGAGACCAGCACGTCGACCTCGTTGTCCTTGAGCGCCTGCACCACGTCGACGCCCTCACCCGGGGCCTCCTCGATGGTGAGCCGGTAGTACTTGCCCAGACCGTCCAGAGTGTGACCGCGCTGCACGGTGACGCCGGTGGGCGGCACGTCGGCGATCTTGATGGTGTTGTTCTCGGAGGCGTTGATGGCGTCCGAGAGGTCGAAGCCGACCTTCTTACCGTCCACGTCGAACGCCGCGACGAATTCGACGTCGCGCACGTGGTACGGGCCGAACTTCACGTGCATCAGGCCCGGGACCTCTGCGTCGTCGGCCACGTCCTTGTAGTAGTGGACGCCCTGCACGAGCGAGCTGGCGCAGTTGCCCACGCCCACGATGGCAACGCGCACCTTGGCTGAATTGTCAGTCACCGTTATTCCCTTCATTCGGTGTCAGTCGGTCGGAGCGGGATTCGGCGGCGATCAACTCGTTGAGCCACCGCACCTCGCGCTCCGTCGTCTCCAGTCCCAGCTCGTGCAACTGCCGCGTGTACGTCTCGCTCCCGCCCCCGGCCGCGAGGGCCCGGCGCAGTTCCTCCCGACGCTCCTCGACCTGCCGGCGGCGACCTTCGAGGATGCGCAACCGGGCATGGGCGGGAGTGGCGGTGAAGAATGCGAGATGTACCCCGAACCCGTCGTCCGTGTAGTTCTGCGGACCGGTATCGGCGACCAGGGTGGAGAACCGTTCCCTGCCGGCCGGGGTGAGTCCGTAGACACGGCGCGCCCGGCGCTTCCGGGTCGTTGCAGTGGGACCGCGCGCCTCTTCTTCGGCGATGTACCCGGCGTCCTGCGCGCGGCGCAGGGCGGGGTACAGCGATCCGTAGGAGAAGGCGCGGAAAGGCCCCAGCAGTTCCGTCAACCGCTTACGGATCTCGTAGCCGTGCATCGGGGAGTCGTGCAGCAGGCCGAGGACTGCGAGTTCGAGCATGCCGCCTCCCTTCAGGACACGACGCCGGGCCGCGAGCGACTGACGCGAGTGGATCTATCTCTTCAATGGGATCGGCAAATGTATCGAGCCGATATATACGACGATACCGCAAAGATGAATCGGGGATGAACGCCCGGTTGGTCCCGGTCGGCGTGCGTACGCCCTTGTCGCGGTACTACTGCGCCAGGGCACGTACATTGGATCCGTGCGGACGCAGAGGCAAACGGTCGACTACGCGCTGCAGCGGCGATCGCTGCTGGCGTCGGTCAACGTCGGCCGCGCAGCGGTGAAGTCGGTGTGCGATGCCGACCCGTACCTGCTGCGTGCGGCCAAGTTCCACGGCCGCCCGTCGGAGGTGCTGTGCCCCATCTGTCGCAAGGAGCAGCTGACCCTGGTGTCCTGGGTCTTCGGGGATTCGCTCGGCACGACGTCCGGATCAGCCCGGTCGGATGCCGAGATCACGGAACTCGAATCCACCAGAGTGGAGTTCTCCGTGCATGTCGTGGAGGTCTGTAGGTCGTGCAACTGGAATCATCTGGTGCAGTCCTACGTCGCGGGGCTTCCCCCGCGGCCGCGGCGCAAGCGTCGCGCGGCCCCCGGTTGACCGGCGGAAGCGCGCCGCACAGCGAGTGCGGCGCAGGGCGCACAAGGATGAGAACGAACGGACGAGCGGAGAACCAGCGGTGACGAACCCGGGTGGTAACGACGAGCGGAACGGGCTCGGCGGCGGATCGCCGCGCCCCGGTGCGAACGGCCCCGTTCCATCGGACGCCGTGCCGACGACGCGTATCCCGGTGGTCCCCCCGAACGCCGCCACGCCCCCGGCGAGCGGTCCCGGGACACCGCCCGCACCGCCCGCACCGTCCGCGCCCGCAGGGCCCAACCGGCCCGGTCCGGCATCGTCGGGCACCGCGCGCTCGGTGTACCAGCCGCTGTCCGGCCGCCCGGTCGAGGACTCCGAGCTGGCCGCCGAGGCTGACCGGGGCGGCCGCTCGCAGTCCGCGGGCGAGGATCCGGTGCAGATCCAGCGACCCGCCGCAGCAGCCGCCGCGGCTGGCACCGGTACGGGCGGGAACGGACCCGACGGTCCCGGTGGCGACGGCCCCGGTGGCGACGGACCGGACGGACCCGATGGTCCGGACGGGGGCGGCGGTCCCGACGAGCCGCAGGACGGCGATGACGACACCGAGAAGAAGGGCCTTCGAGGGCTTGTGAGTGGTTCCCTGTTACGGCGCGTGCTGACCGGAGGTGTCGCCGGTGTCGCACTGATCATGGTGCTCGCCGTGTTGGCCTTCCTGATCGGCTACTGGCGCACCGATGTGCCGCAGCCCGGCGAGATCCCCACCAACCAGGTGGCGACGATCGTCATGAAGGACGGCAACACCCCGCTGGCGCGAGTGGTCCCCACCGACGGCAACCGCGAGATCATCCCGGCGCAGGACATCCCCGAGGTGATGAAGAACGCCATCATGGCAGCGGAGGATCGCGACTTCGCCACCAACCCCGGCTTCTCGCTCAAGGGTTTCGCGCGAGCGGTGTTCAAGCGCATCCCCGGTGTCGCCGACGACGGCGAGGACGCCGGCGGCGGTTCCACGATCACGCAGCAGTACGTGAAGAACGCCCTGGTCGGCGACGAGTCCTCGCTGGTGCGCAAGTGGAAGGAACTGATCGTCTCGACCAAGATGTCCAACAGCTGGTCGAAGGACGAGATCATGTCCGCCTACCTGAACACGATCTACTTCGGGCGCGGCGCATACGGCCTGCAGGCGGCCTCCAAGGCCTACTTCAACGTCAACGCCAAGGACCTCAAGGTCGAGCAAGCGGCGTTGCTGGCCGGCCTGGTCCGCGGACCGTCGCTCTACGAGCCCTCCACCAAGCTCGCGGACGCCACCGGCCGCTGGAACTACGTGCTCGACGGCATGGTCGCGATGAAGACCGTCGACCCGGCACAGCGGCAGAAGCTGCAGTTCCCGCGTACCGTCCCGCCCGGCAAGACCGACGGTGACGAGCTCTCCGCGGGTCCGAACGGCTTGATCAAGACGCAGGTGCTGCGCGAACTCGCGGACGCCGGCATCGATGAGTCGACGCTGAGCACCCAGGGCTTGAAGATCACCACCACGATCGATGCGCAGGCCCAGAACGCGGCCGTCAAGGCCGCCAAGAACATGGCCGAGAACCAGCCGAAGGATCTGCGGACCGCCATCGTCTCGGTGGACCCGAAGACCGGCGGTGTGCTGGCCTACTACGGCGGAGATGACGGCAACGGCTACGACCGCGTTCAGGCCGGCCTGCAGACCGGCTCCTCGTTCAAGGTGTTCGCACTGGTCGCGGCACTGCAGCAGGGCATCCCCCTGTCGCGGGTGTACTCCTCGGCGCCGCTGAAGGCCACCGGTGTCACCGTCACCAACTCCGAGGGCCTGTCCTGCGGCAGCTGCAACCTGGCGACCGCCATGAAGATGTCGCTCAACACCGTCTACTACCGGCTGATGATGGACCTCAACAACCAGGCCCGCGACGTGGCGGACGCCGCGCACAAGGCCGGTATCGCGGAGAGCTTCGGCGGGATCAAGAAGACTCTGGAGCAGACCGACGGCACCGGCGTCGAGGGCGGCGTGGTGCTGGGCCAGTACCAGAGCCGGCCGATCGACATGGCCTCCGGCTACGCCACGCTGGCCGCCGAGGGCGTGTACCGCAAGCCGCACCTGATCACCAAGGTGACCACCGCTGACGGCCGGACCCTGCTGGACCGGGCCAACGACCCGGGCGAGCGACGGTTCAGCAAGGACGTCGCAGCCAACACCACCGCGGCGCTGCAGCCGATCGCCTCGTACTCCAACGGCAACGGCCTGGCCGGTGGACGCGCTTCGGCCGCCAAGACCGGTACCGCGCAGTACCAGGACACCGGACAGAACAAGGACGCGTGGATGGTGGGCTACACCCCGTCGATCTCGACGGCGGTCTGGGTCGGCAACGACGAGGGCAAGCCGATCACCAACTCGTGGGGCGGCATCATCTACGGCTCCGGCGTTCCGTCGACGATCTGGAAGCAGACCATGGACGGCGCGCTCTCGGGCACCGATTACGAGTCGTTCCCGACACCGGGCGCGATCGGCGGCCAGGCCGGCGTGCCGGTCGAGACCCGGGTCCGCACCAGCGTTCAACAGACCGGTTCGGCGATCGCGACCTCCGGCAGCGGGGGCGGCAGTGGCGCCGAGACCTCCGGGACCTCTGCGACGCGGACGGTGCCGGGCCTGCCGGGTGTGCCCATGCCGACGTTCCCGTGGGACCCGACCACCACGCAGCCCGGTGGTGCCGGCAACCCCACCGGTCAGGGACCGACGCGTCCGCGGCCCGGCGGCGGCGCCCCCGGCGGCGGCGACTCCCAGGGCGGCCCGCGGGTGACGAACCCGGCGCCGTGAGCAAGGGCCGGGTGATCGCGCCCGCGGACGACGGTGGTGAGGATCGCCTGTACCTGAGCCCGGGCCGATTCGACCCGGCGACCGCGGCCGAACCCGACCGGGTCGTTCCGAGCCACACCGATGCGGTGGCCCGGGACTTCTCGACGGCGGTCGGAGGCCCCGTCGGCGCCCATGCCCTGGTCGGGTTCCAGCGCTTCTTCACGCCCTTGCGGCTGATCCTGCTGGTGGCCGTGCTGTTCCTGGCGCTGGGCTGGACCACCAAGGCGGCCTGTCTGCAGCAGCGGTCCGAGGGTGGACAACTGGTGCTGGACTGGTCGGGAAACCGTCCCTACACCGCCCTGTGCTACTCGGACACGGTGCCGTTGTACGGTGCCGAACGGCTCAACGAGGGCCTGTTGCCGTACCAGACGCAGTTCTTCGACACCGATCCCACCGGGGCGCAGCAGGAGCGGTACATGGAGTACCCGGTGCTCACCGGCATGTACCAGTACGCCGCGATGCGGATCGCCAAACTGTGGTCGGCGCTGCACGAGCAGTACGGCGTCCCCGGTGCGATCGAGGTGGTGCTGTTCTTCACCGTGGTGGCGGTGGGCCTGGCGATGTTCTGGCTGATCGCGATCTGGGCCACCACCCGAGCGGCGGCCGGCTCGTCGGGGCGGGGCCGGGCCGGCGGACGGCCCTGGGACGTGATGCTGATGGCGGCGTCACCACTGGTGATCGTGCACGCCTTCACGAATTTCGATGCGATCGCAGTCGCTGCGACCGCGGTCGGGATGCTGCTGTGGGCCCGGGACCGTCCCGGCTGGGCGGGGGTGGTCCTGGGCCTGGGAACCGCGGCGAAGCTGTATCCGGCGTTCCTGCTGATCGTCCTGTTCTTCCTGTGCCTGCGAGCCGGGAGACTCCGGCCCTGGCTGACCGCGACGCTGATGGCGGTGGCGGCCTGGCTGGCGGTGAACCTCCCGGTGGCGGTGCTCTGGCCGCGGGGCTGGTGGGAGTTCTTCCACCGGAACTCGATCCGCGCGGTCGATATGGACTCGATCTACGCCGTGGTCAGTTCCTTCACCGGGAACTGGGTCTTCGGCGGCCAGGGCCCGCGCGGCGGCGCGTCGTCGCTGGCCAATTCGATCACCCTGGCACTGTTCCTCGCGGTGATCGCGGGGGTGGCGTACCTGGCGCTCCGGGCGCCCCGCCGGCCTCGGGTGGCACAGCTCGCCTTCCTCCTGGTCGCGGGATTCCTCCTGGTCAACAAGGTGTGGAGCCCGCAGTACTCACTGTGGCTGGTGCCGCTGGCGGTGCTCGCGATTCCGCACACCAGGATCCTGCTCGCCTGGATGACCATCGACGCCCTGGTCTGGGTGCCGCGGATGATGTACTTCCTCGGCGTGCAGAACAAGGGCCTGCCGGAGCAGGCGTTCACCGCCACCGTCCTCCTGCGCGACATCGCGGTGGTCGGATTGTGCGCGCTGGTCGTGCGGCAGATCTACCGCCCCGACGAGGACCTGGTCCGATCCACGTTCCCGGGACCGTACTCACCGCCGGCGGACGACCCGGCCGGTGGCGTGCTCGACGGTGCGCCCGATGTGCGGTCCTGGCGCAACCGCAGCGCCCGCCCGGGCAGGTACCAGATGAAGAAGGCCAGCAGCGCGGCGCGGCCCCACACCCCGATCCAGACACCCCACTGAACCCACCAGGTGATCGG
Organism: Tsukamurella serpentis; assembly: GCF_054780975.1. Taxonomy (NCBI): domain Bacteria; kingdom Bacillati; phylum Actinomycetota; class Actinomycetes; order Mycobacteriales; family Tsukamurellaceae; genus Tsukamurella; species Tsukamurella serpentis. Next base: position 5,413 of record NZ_BAAGVH010000004.1, on the reverse strand, counting down.
GGAGTTCGCGGCGTGCTCGGCGAAGTAGCTCCACACCGTCAGCTCCAGGCTCAGATCGAACAGCAGGTAGGCCGCGACCAGCCGCCAGTCCACCTTGAGCAGGATGAAGAAGGGCAGCAGCCACAGCACGTACTGCGGTGAATGCACCTTGTGGAAGAGCATGAACCCGGCCAGCATCGCCGCGCTCACCCCCACCCACGGGTACACCCCGGTGCGACGGTAGAGCCGCCAGCCGAGCAGCAGCACGGTGATGATCGACGCCAGGATCAGCAGCGGTGAGAGCAACGCCACCAGGTCGTCGTAGGCCTTCGGATCGTCGAAGAACTCCAGGACGCCCCAGTACCAGATCGAGTTGGTGGACAGGTCCGCGGTGCGCAGCTCCTGGAACTTCAGCGATGCCCGCCAGCCCTCGAAACCGAGCACCATGAACGGCACGTTGATGCCCACGGCCACCACCATCGCGGTCGCCGCGGTCGCGGCGGCACCCAGCCAGTCCAGCAGCCGCCAATCGACCCGGGCGCGGCGGCCGGCACCGTCGGGCAGGGCGACGGTGCCCAGCCTGCCGTGGGTGAGCACGTACAGCACCAGCGGTGCCACGAACAGCCCCGGATAGATCTTCAGGTCGAAGCCGACGGCGAGCACTGCGGCGGTGGCGATGGCGGGTAGTCGGATCGATCGGCCCGTGCGATCGGCCCAGATCATGATGCCGAGGGCGACGGTGGCTGCGGCCACCACCGGCAGTTCCATGTTGTGGAAGGCGTAGAAGGCCAGCGGCGGGGCGACGGCCCACAGCGCGGCGGTGCGGCCGGAGATCTTCGCCAGCACCCAGGCGGTCAGCATGCCGAACGGGGCGAGCAGCAGCGCCATATGTGCCAGGAACTCGGCGTCGTTCTGCGCCCCGATCGCGCCCAGCCAGAACAGCAGCCCGCTGAGCACCGGGTACTCGATGGCCCCGCCCTGCAGTTTGCCGTTCTCGTCGATCGAGCCGGTCAGGTAGGGGAAGACGTGGTTGTTCACCTCGCGTCCGCTCCAGAGGAACTGCACGTCGGAGTAGCAGATCCGCTCCGGCATGGAGGCGAATCCGGCTGAGCGGCCGACCTCGTCGAAGGGCGCACCGGTGCACTGCGCCTTGATCAGGTAGCCGATGACGAGAGCGAGGATGCTCAGACCGAGCACGGTCCACGCCAGCCGGTCTGGGCGGAAGCTGGGCCGGGACATGCTCCCCACCCTATCGGCCCCGGTCGGCGGGCCCGGCCCGGCCCACCGCGGGTGCGGCTCAGCGTCCGTAGACGTGTCTGAGCATCATCCGCACGGTCGTCATGTCGCGGGCCTTGCGGTCGAAGGTGAGCAGGTTCATCGGGGGTTTGAACCTCTGCGCGGCGACGGCCTGCGGGCGGCTGAACTCGCGCAGCCCGTCGGCACCGTGGATCCGCCCGAAACCGGAGTCGCCGAGTCCGCCGAAGGGCAGCGCCGGAACCGAGGCGAACGAGAGGAAGGAGTTCACCGCGACGGAGCCGGTGCGCAGCCGCCGCGCGAGCTCCCGCCCGCGGGAGACGTCGCGGGTCATGATCGCGGCGGAGAGCCCGAAACTGCTGGTGTTGGCCAGGTCGATCGCTTCGTCCACGTCGGCCACAGCGGTGACCACCACGGTGGGGCCGAAGGTCTCCTCGGTGACGGCGGTGCTGTCGTGCGGCACGTCCACCAGCACCACGGGCTGTGCCGTGGTCGCGCCCACCGAGTCGCGCCCACCGACCAGGGCGCGAGCGCCACGGTCGAGGGCGTCGTCGATGTGCCGGCGGATGATCGTGAGCTGCTCGGGCATCGTCGCCGGACCGTAGTCGGCGGCCTCGTCGTCACCGCCGCGCAGGGCCCGGGCCTTGGCTGCGAGCTTCTCGACGAACTCCTCGTACCGGTCGGCGACGACGTACACCCGCTCCACTCCGGCGCAGGTCTGGCCGGCGTTGCCGAAGGCCCCGAATGCGGCAGCGTCCACCGCGGCGTCGATGTCCGCGTCGTCGGCGACGATGAAGGCGTCCTTTCCCCCACCCTCGATGGTGACCGGGGTCAAGGTCCGGGCGCAGGTGGTCATCACCGCACGCGCGGTGACCGCTGAACCGGTGAAGGCCAGTTTGTCCACGCCGGACCGGCAGAGCGCGGCTCCGGTCTCGCCTCCGCCCTGGATCACCTGCAGAACCGGCGTGCCCGGGCAGGTGGCGGCCCAGGCATCGGCCAGGAACCGTCCGACCGCGGTCGTCAGCTCGCTCGGTTTGAAGACCACCGCGTTCCCGGCGGCGAGCGCGTACGAGATCGATCCCATCGGGGTGAACACCGGGTAGTTCCACGGACCGATCACGCCGACCACCCCGAACGGCCGGTACTCGACGGTGGCGGTGAGGTTCGCGCCGAGCAGTCCCGACGGCACCGCGCGCCTGCGCAGTTCCTTCTCGGCGTGCGTCGCGGCCCAGTCCAGGTGCACCACCGCGAGCATCACTTCGAGTACGGCGTCGTCGACCGGCTTTCCGGTCTCCGCCGAGATCAGTGTGGCGAGTTCCTCGGAGTTGCGGGCCAGTTCGCCGCGGAAGCGCAGCAGCCAGTTCCGGCGGGCCTTGGGCGGAAGCCCGGCCCACCATTGCGCCGCATCGCGCGCAGTGACGACCGCCGCGGTGGTCGCGGCGTCGTCCGCCACCGGGAATCGGCCGACCTCGGCGCCGGTACGCGGATCTGTCGAGATCAGTTCACCGGTGGCGGTGTTCGACGGTGCGGTCATGGCGTGGCCTCTCGGGTTGCGGTCGAATCACCTCAATATGTTAGAGACTGTTCTCTTGTTTGTGTTACCTTTCGCAGCATGTTATCGACAACATTCACCGAGCAGTTCGGCGTCCGGTACCCGATCGTCCAGGGCGGCATGATGTGGGTCGGTCGCGCGGGACTGGCGTCGGCGGTGTCCGAGGCGGGAGGCCTCGGAATCCTCACCGCCCTCACCCAGCCCACCCCGCAGGCGCTGCGGGAGGAGATCGCGCGGACCCGCGAGCTCACCTCGGAACCCTTCGGGGTGAACCTCACGGTGCTGCCCACCATCGACCCGCCGCCGTACGAGCAGTACCTGCGCGCCGCGGTCGAGTCCGGGGTGCGGATCATCGAGACCGCCGGCTCGAATCCTGCGAAGTTCCTGCCGTATCTGAAGGACAACGGCGTCAAGGTGATCCACAAGTGCACCTCCGTGCGGCACGCGCTCAAAGCGCAGGCGATCGGCGTGGACGCGGTCTCGATCGACGGTTTCGAATGCGCCGGTCACCCCGGCGAGGACGACATTCCCGGCCTGGTCCTGATCCCCGCGGTGGCCGATGCACTCGAGATCCCGATCCTCGCCTCCGGCGGCATCGCCGACGCCCGCGGTCTGGTCGCCGCGATCGCGCTCGGCGCCGCCGGCATCAATATGGGCAGCCGCTTCCTGTGCACCGCTGAATCACCGATCGCGCCCGAGGTGAAGTCGCAGATCGTCGCGAACTCCGAGTTGGATACCAGGTTGATCTTCCGGACCCTGGGCAACACCGCCCGCGTCGCGAAGAACTCGGTGTCGGTCGAGGTGGTCCGGACCGAGGCGGAGGGTTGCGAGTTCTCCGACATCCGGCACCTGGTCGCCGGTGCCCGCGGCCGGAGGGTCTTCGAGGAGGGGGATGTGGAGGCCGGAATCTGGAGTGTGGGCCTGTGCCAGGGCCTGATCCGGGACGTGCCCACGGTGGCGCAGCTGATCGACCGGATGGTGTCGGACGGCCAGCGGATCGTCACCGGACGGCTCGCCGGGATGCTCGCGGCGAAGGAGTTCGCCGCATGAGTGAGGATCTGCTGCGCAGCGTGGACGCGGGTGTACTCACCGTCACCATCAACCGCCCCCAGCGGATGAACGCCTTCGGTGTGACCGCCGCGGCCGAGCTCGCCGGGATCATCGCCGGTGCCGACGCCGACCCGCAGATCCGGGTGGTGGTGATCACCGGTGCGGGCCGGGCCTTCTGCACCGGCGCGGATCTCGCCGGTGAACCGGCCGCGCCGGAGCGTGCCATGGACGCGGTGAATTCCTATGTGCGGGCCATCGCCGATGCGTCGATCCCGGTGATCGCCAAGGTCAACGGGCCGTGCGCCGGTATGGCGGTCGGGCTGGCCCTGGCCTGCGACGTGATCTTCGCCGCCGAGGAGGCCTATTTCCTGCTGCCCTTCGTGGGTATCGGCCTGATGCCGGATGCGGGCACCACCGCCCTGGTCCCGGCTGCGGTGGGCCGGGTCCGGGCGATGGGGATGGCGCTGCTCGGCGAGCGGGTCCGTGCGGCCGATGCCCTCACTGCGGGCATGGTCACCGCAGTAGTGCCCGCGGAGCGGCTCGACCACGCCGTGGCGGCCGTCGCAGCCGGTCTGGCCGCCGGGCCGCGGGAGGCGATCGCCGCCACCAAGCGGGGCGTCAACGCGGCCACCCTCGGCGGGCTCGACGGTGCGCTGCGCCGCGAGACCGAACAGCAGGTGAATCTGTTGCAGACGCCCGATCACCGGGAGGGCGTCGACGCCCTCCTGAGTAAGCGCCCCGCCCGCTTCGCCGAGTGAGTCGCCGATCACAGAACGCTTCACACGATGTTCGGGTATCGAGACCAGCGGCCCGGCAGCGTCTTTCGACGATGCCGGGCCGCTGTAGTGTGCGACGGCCCTACTCGCTACCGCCTATTCGTAGGTCTCGCCGGCCTCGGCCTTGGCGACCAGCGAGGCGGGCGGGGTGAACTGTTCGCCGTACTTGCTGAGCTCGCGGGCGCGAGCGACGAAGGCCGCCGGACCGGTCAGCCCCTCGGCGGCGCCGGTTCCCTGGTAGCCGTTGATGAACTGCATCACGCCACCGGTCCAGGCGGGGAAGCCGATCCCGAAGATCGAGCCCACGTTCGCGTCGGCCACCGAGGTGAGCACGCCCTCGTCGAAACACCTGACCGTCTCCAACGATTCGGCGAACAACATGCGGTCGATCATGTCCTGCAGCGGTATCGGCGAGCCGGCCGGGAACAGGTCCTTCAGCCCGGGCCACAGACCGGTGCGCTTGCCGTCGGTGTACTCGTAGAACCCGGCGCCGTCCTTGCGGCCGGTCCGTCCCGCCTCCACCATCGAATCGACCACGGCATCGCTGCCGTGCTCGGGCAGCGGGGTACCGGCGGCCTCGGCCGCCGCCCGGGTCTCCTTGCGGATCTTCTGCGGCAGGGTCAGAGTCAGTTCGTCCATCAGCTGCAGCGGCGCCGCGGGGTAGCCGGCCTGCTGGCCGGCCTGTTCGATCAGTACCGGATCGACGCCCTCGCCGACGGCCGCGAGGGCCTCGTTGACGAACGTGCCGATGACGCGGGAGGTGAAGAATCCGCGGCTGTCGTTGACCACGATCGGGGTCTTG